>NZ_SMBV01000010.1:0-200018 GCF_004346515.1 Curtobacterium sp. PhB191 | reverse complement strand
GTACCACCCACACGAACCATCCCCGGATCTCGAACCGACTAATCAGTCCAAGAACCGGGGACCAGTCCACAGCTGGCACCGGGCCTCCCGTCCGTCTGTCGTCACCACCAGAGCGCTGGTACCGGTTTTGACAATCGTTATCAGCAAGCGCTACCGTCGGAGCATGCACAACCGCCTCCTCGCCCTCCCGCTCGTCGCCGGCGCCGCCGCGCTCGCCCTGACGGGCTGCGCGACCTCCTCGGCCTCGGGCAACGCCAGCAGCGACGGGAAGATCGCCGTCGTCGCCTCGACCAACGTCTACGGCTCGATCGTCCAGTCGATCGGTGGCGACCAGGTGTCGGTCACGAGCATCCTGAACGACCCCTCGCAGGACCCGCACTCGTTCGAGTCGAGCGCCCGCACCCAGCTCGCGGTGTCGAAGGCCGACCTGCTCATCGAGAACGGCGGCGGGTACGACGACTTCATGACCACGCTCGACGACGCCTCGGACACCAAGGCCGACACCATCAACGTCGTGAAGCTGTCCGGCTTGGACAAGGGTGGCGACGCCGAGTTCAACGAGCACGTGTTCTACAGCTACCCGACGATGGTGAAGCTGGTCGACGACGTCACGAAGCGCCTGTCCGCGCTCGACGCGGGCGACAAGACCACGTTCGAGCAGAACGCCGACGCGCTCACGACGAAACTCGAGGGCCTCGAGTCCCAGACCGCCGACTTGAAGAAGACGTACGACGGCGAGGAGGTGGCGTACACCGAGCCGGTGCCGGGCTACCTCTTCGACGCGATCGGTCTCGACAACGTCACCCCCGAAGCGTTCTCCGAGGCGATCGAGGAGGGCGACGACGTCCCGCCGGCAGCCCTCAAGGACACCCTCGCGCTGTTCAGCGGCAAGAGCGTGGCGCTGCTCGCCTACAACGACCAGACCTCGAGCGCCGAGACCGAACAGGTCAAGAAGGTCGCCGACCAGGACGACGTCCCGGTGGTCGGTGTCACGGAGACGCTCCCCAAGGGGCAGGATTACGTCTCGTGGCAGCAGGCGAACATCGACGCGGTGAAGGCAGCGCTCCAGAAGTGACGACCTCGACCGCAGCAGCGGCGACCGACAGCCCGGCGACCACCTCGGTGGACGACCGGGCTGCGGCCCGTCCGGTCCTGGCCCTGCGCGACGCCGGACTGTCCTTCGGCGAGCGGAAGCTCTGGGGGCACCTCGACCTGGACATCGCACCGGGGGAGTTCGTCGCGGTCCTCGGCCCGAACGGCGCCGGGAAGACCTCGCTCCTGCGCACGGTGCTCGGGCAGCAGCGCCTGACGAGCGGCACGATGTCGTTCCTCGGCCAGCCCGTCCGTCGTGGGCACCGGAAGATCGGCTACATCCCGCAGCAGCGGCTCATGGAGGCCGGCACCCCCCTGCGCGCGCGGGACATGATCGCGCAGGGCGTGACGGGGCACCGGTGGGGCGTCCTGCCGACGTCGAAGGCCGACCGCGCCCGCATCGACCGGATCCTCGACGAGGTCGGCGCCACCGCGTTCGCGGACGCCCCGGTGGCCGAGCTGTCCGGCGGCGAGCAGCAGCGCACCCGCGTCGGTCAGGCCATCGCCGCCGACCCGGCACTGCTGCTGTGCGACGAACCCCTCATCTCACTCGACCTGCGGCACCAACGCGGCGTCACCGAGCTCATCGACCGGCAGCGTCGGCATCAGGGTGCCGCGGTGCTCTTCGTGACGCACGACGTGAACCCGATCCTCGACGTCGTCGACCGGGTCCTCTACATCGCCGGCGGCCGGTTCCGGATCGGTTCCCCCGACGAGGTCCTGCGCGCTGACGTGCTGAGCGACCTGTACGGCACCCCCGTCGACGTCGTCCGCACGATGGGCCGCATCGTCATCGTCGGCGCGAACGACGCGCACGACCACCACCACGGCGAGGTCGACCCGCACGCCCCGGCGTCGGACGAAGGGCGGATCTGATGGACGTCCTGTCGACGGTGTTCTCGTTCCAGGACTACGGCGAGCTCGTGGCCCTGGTGCAGAACTCGATCTGGGCCGGCGCGGTGCTCGGCATCGTCGGCGGGCTCATCGGCCCGTTCGTCGTCGCCCGGAACATGCCCTTCGCGGTGCACGGCATCTCGGAGCTGTCGTTCGCCGGCGCGAGCGCGTCCCTGCTGCTCGGTGTCAACGTCGTCACGGGCTCGCTCGTCGGGTCGGTGATCGCGGCGCTGCTCATCGGGGTGCTCGGCTCGAGGGCGCGTGACCGCAACTCGATCATCGCCGTGCTCATGCCGTTCGGTCTCGGGCTCGGCATCCTGTGCCTGGCGCTCTACAAGGGACGTGCGGCCAACAAGTTCGGGCTGCTCACCGGCCAGATCGTGTCGGTGGACAACCCGCAGCTGACGTTCCTCATCGTCATCGCCGCCATCGTGGTCGCGACCCTGCTCGTCATCTGGCGGCCGCTGATGTTCGCGTCGGTCGACCCCGACGTGGCCGCAGCCGCCGGCATCCCGGTGCGGACGCTCGCGATCGTGTTCATGCTCGTCCTCGGCCTGGCCACCGCGGTGTCGGTGCAGATCGTCGGCGCCCTGCTCGTGCTGTCACTGCTCGTCACCCCGGCCGCCGCTGCACTGCGGCTCAGCTCGCACCCGGTCGTCGTGCCGGTGCTCTCCACGGTGTTCGCCGTGGTGTCGGTCGTCGGTGGCATCCTGCTGGCACTCGGCGGCGGCCTGCCGATCAGTCCCTACGTGACGACCATCTCGTTCGCGATCTGGGTGGTCTGCCGGATCGTCGGGGCCCGGCGCGACCGCCGTGGACGCGATCGGGTCGTCCGCCGCGACCAGCGTGGCGGGGGCACACCGGGCCTCCCGTCCGGAACGAACGGAGCCGGAGCCGGAACCGGTTCCGGAACGTCAGCCGAAACGAAGGTGGGTGCACCAGCATGAACGCCGTGCAGAAGGTCAAGCGGAACACGTGGCAGCGCGAAGCGGTGCGCGGTGCCCTCGACTCCACCGAGGGGTTCGTCAGCGCGCAGGCGCTGCACCAGCACCTGCGGGACGAGGGTTCGACGATCGGCCTCGCCACCGTCTACCGGGCGCTCGCCGACCTGGCGACCGAGGGTGACGCCGACTCGTTGCAGCAGGACGGCGAATCGCTGTACCGGGCGTGCACGACGGACGCGCACCACCACCACCTGATCTGCCGGAACTGCGGCCGGACCGTCGAGATCGAGGCGGACCCCGTCGAGCAGTGGGCGCAGGACGTCGCCGCCGCCAACGGGTTCACGAACGCCAGCCACGTCGTCGACATCTTCGGCGAGTGCGCGGTGTGCACGGCATCTGCCGCTGCAGCCGGACCGCGGACCGGCGACGCCGACGGCGAGTAGCGTCCGCGCCATGCACGTCATCCTGGTCCCCGGGTTCTGGCTCGATGCGAGCGCGTGGGACGACGTCGCCCCGGTGCTGCTGCAGGCGGGCCACACGGTCGAGGCGATCACCCGCGACGGCGACACGCTCGACGAGCAGGTCGCGGCGCTCGTGGAGCGCCTGGACGACGTCGCCAGCCCGGACGAGCCCGTCGTGCTCGCCGGTCACTCGGGCGCCGGACCGATCGCGTACATGGCCGCCGACCAGCGGCCCTCGCTCGTCGAACACCTGCTCTACGTCGACACGTTCCCCGGTCCCGCCGGCGGCTGCGTGAACGACGAACTGCCCGTGGTGGACGGTGTGGTGCCGCTGCCGTCGTGGGACGTCTGGGAGCCGGCCACGGTGCGCGGGATGACGCCGGTGTTGCGGGAGTCCTTCGAGCACCGGGCGATCCCGGAGCCGGCCGCCGTGCCGTCCGACCGCTTCCACTACGCCGACGCCGCCCGGCACACGATCCCGGCGACGGTGATCACCTGTGAGATCCCGGCGACCGAGCTCGCGACGATGGTGGCCGACCACCAGACCTGGGCCGCGGAACTCGTCGCGACCGAGGAGCTCAGCATCGTCGGACTCGAGACCGGACACTGGCCGATGTTCACGGCGCCGCGCGAACTCGGGGAGCTCATGGTGCGTGCGCTTGCGACACGCCCGGAGCTCGCGTAAGCTCTTCCCTTGGTCCTCCACGTCCGCGTGGCGGACCCGTTGTTCCAAGCCCTCCGACCGTCGCGAACGCCGCGGTCGCGTGGTGTCCGTTCCCCCTTCGACAGGGGCTGCGGGTCTGGGCGGTGTGCACAACCCCCTCGCATGCACCACCTCGGTGGTCCTGCGCGTGCGCACCAGGCAAGTGAACTTGGGTGCGGCCGTCCGGTCGCACGGTACCTCAGGAGGAAACCATGGCAGCAGTGTGCCAGGTGACCGGCGCCGTTCCCGGCTTCGGTCACAACATCTCGCACTCGCACCGCCGGACGAAGCGCCGCTTCGACCCGAACGTGCAGAAGAAGACGTACTACGTGCCGTCGCTGCGTCGCAACGTGACGCTCAACGTCAGCGCTAAGGGCATCAAGGTCATCGACGCGCGGGGCATCGAGTCCGTCGTCAAGGACGTCCTCGCCCGTGGGGAGAAGATCTGATGGCGAAAAAGGGTCAGGACATCCGTCCGATCATCAAGCTCCGCTCGACGGCGGGCACCGGGTTCACGTACGTGACCAAGAAGAACCGTCGGAACAACCCCGACCGTCTCGTGCTGAAGAAGTACGACCCGGTGATCCGCAAGCACGTCGACTTCCGTGAGGAGCGCTAAGCATGGCGAAGAAGAGCAAGATCGCGAAGAACAACCAGCGTGCCGTCATCATCGCGCGCTACGCCGAGCGTCGTCTCGAGCTGAAGAAGGCCCTCGTGGACCCGAACGGCTCCGACGAGTCGCGTGAGGCCGCTCGCGTCGGCCTGCAGAAGCTGCCCCGCGACGCATCCCCGATCCGCTACCGCAACCGCGACGCGATCGACGGCCGCCCCCGTGGCCACCTGGGTGAGTTCGGCATCAGCCGTGTCCGCTTCCGCGACATGGCCCACCGTGGAGAGCTCCCCGGCATCACGAAGAGCTCCTGGTAAGCACTCGCAGTACCCGACGCCCCGTCACCTCCTGGTGGCGGGGCGTTCGCTGTGTCCGGGGTACAAGGGCGCCTCAGGGGTCACATCTGCCCCGTTGGACCCGCGACAAGCCCGGAAATCCGGGCGAGTCGGCTGAAAACGTCCGATGTGGCTGGTAGGTTCAACTCCGGTTCCGCCGGGCCCTCGGCCCACTGGCACCGTGGCACGGGGCAACCGCTCCGGGCGCCGGACGGCACGTCCGTCCGACCGATACTGCAAGAAGTCCGAGGAGGACATCCATGGCTGACAAGTCACTGAACCGCACCGAGCTCGTCGCTGCCGTCGCCGCCGAGTCCGGCCAGAGCCAGGCCACCGTCAACGGCGTCGTCGACGCGCTCTTCAGCGTCGTCTCGTCGTCCGTCGCGGACGGCACGAAGGTCACGATCCCCGGTTGGATCGCCTTCGAGAAGACGCACCGCGCCGCCCGCACCGGCCGCAACCCGCAGACGGGTGAGGCCATCGAGATCGCCGCGAGCGACTCGGTCAAGGTCAGCGCCGGCTCGAAGCTCAAGGCTGCGGTCAAGTAAGACTGTTCCGCGCATCGGGAGGGACGGCTTCGGCCGTCCCTTTCGTCGTTTCCAGGGTGCGTTCGGTGCGTCGGGTCGCGTTCGTCGGGTCGCGTTCGTCGTGTCGGGTCGCGTTCGTCGCGCTGCGTCGACCGGGAGGCCCGTGCCGGTTCCCACAGGTCGGCCCGGCCGGTTCGGTGGCCGGGTGGGCACCGCCTAGGCTTGACGGGTGAATCGGATCGCGCGCATCGCCGGTCCCGCCGTGCTCCTGCTCGTCGGGTTCGTGGCGCTGCTCACGGCACTCGTCATCGGCGGTGGTGCGAACGCAGCGCTGATCGCCGACCCCGGTGCCCTGGTCCGTTTCGGTCTGCCGATCTCCCGGTTGGTCGTGGACCTGTCTGCCGCTGCGACGATCGGCGGCCTCGCGTTGGCCACCGTCGGACTCTCGCGCTCCGGCCCGGAGTGGAACCGCGCCATCGACGTCGCGGCCGCCGCCAGCGGGCTCTGGACGGTGTCGTCCGCGGTCACCACCTTCTTCACGTTCCTGAGCGTCGCCGGCTCGAAGATCAGCATCGATGAGCAGTTCGGCCAGTCGATGGGCGTGTTCCTCACCGGCACGGACCTCGGGCTCGCCTGGCTCGTGACGGTGCTCGTCGCCGCTGCCGTCACGGTGCTCTGCTTCGCCGTCCGTTCCCGGGGCATGGTCGCCCTGACCGCCGGTGTCTCGATGATCGGCCTCATCCCGCTCGCGCAGCAGGGCCACGCCGCCGGCACCGCGAGCCACGACGCCGCCGTGACCGCCCTCGGACTGCACCTGGTCGGCGCCGCGCTCTGGGTCGGTGGCCTGACCATGCTCGTGCTCCTGCGCGGCGTGCTGCCCGGTGACCGCCTGGCCGTGGTCGTCGCGCGGTACTCGAGCATCGCGCTCGGGTGCTTCGTGCTCGTGGCGGTGTCGGGTGTCGCCTCGGCACAGATCCGCGTGGGTGCCCTGTCGAACCTGTTCACGCCGTACGGCACTCTCGTGCTGGTCAAGATCGGCGCGATCGTCGTCATCGGAGTCCTCGGTGCCGTGCAGCGTCAGCGTGCGATCCGCTCCCTGACCGAGGCGCCGGCACGGCACCGCCCGTTCTGGACCCTGATCGTGGTCGAGCTCGCCGTGATGGGCGTCGCATCGGGCTTCGCCGCGGCGCTCGGACGCACGGCCACGCCGGTCGACCAGATCGCGCTGAGCAAGACGGCCGACCCGAGCCCCGCCGAGCTGCTCACCGACGACCTGCTGCCGCACGCGCCCGGGGCCTGGGGCTGGCTGACGCAGTGGAACATCGACCTGTTCTGGCTGATGGCCGCCGTGCTGCTCGCTGCGACCTACGCGGCCGGTGTCGTGCGCCTGCGCCGCGCCGGGGTCCACTGGCCGGTGCGCCGTTCGGTGGCGGCGGCCCTCGCGATCATCTCGCTCGTGGTCGCGACGTCCGGTTCGCTGCACCAGTACGACCGGTTCCTGGTGTCGGCGAACGTCGGCGCGCACGTGCTGCTCGGCCTGGTGGTGCCGGCGCTGGTGTGGGCGGCGGCTCCCGTCGTGCTCATCCGGGCCGCGGTGCACCCGCGCGACGACGACAGCACCGGCGTGCGCGAGTGGACCGGTGTGCTGGTCGACAACGCCGCGGTCCGCTACCTGGTGCAGCCCTTCCCGGCGTTCCTGCTCGCCGCGGCGGTGTGGTGGGCGTACTTCGCCACCGATGCCGTCCGCTGGTCGGTGAGCGACTCCACGGGGCGCACGGTCATCGACGTGGGCTTCCTGCTCGTCGGACTCCTGGCGATGCCGACGCTCTTCACACCGGTCGCGGCCGGCCAGCAGTACCCGACCCGCGCAGCAGCGATCGTCCGGATCGTCGGGGCCGCGGTCGTCGCCGCCGGAGCGGTGTCGCTCGGCGTCGCGATGCGCGGGCCGCTCGGACTGCTGCAGGCGTCGTGGTTCGGGGCGATGGGGCGGACGTGGGGCCCCGATCCGCTCGTCGACCAGGCCCGTGGCGGGCTCGTGCTCGTGATCGCCGGGGTGCTGCTCCTGGTGGCGGTCGTCGTGGTGGTGCTCGTGCAGCTGCGGCGCGCTGGATCGGCGGCGCGCACGCTCGGAGCGGACGCGCGGACCCTCGAGCAGGACGCACGATGAGCGTCGAGCTCAGCGGCGAGCAGCGGGCCGTCTTCGAGTACATCGAGCACACCCGCGACCACGTCTTCATCACCGGTCGTGCCGGCACGGGCAAATCGACCCTGCTCAACCACCTGTCGTGGAACACCGAGAAGCAGGTCGTGATCTGCGCACCGACCGGGGTCGCGGCCCTGAACGTCGGTGGCCAGACGATCCACTCGTTGTTCCGCCTGCCGATCGGGCTCATCGCCGATGCCGAGCTGCGCCAGGGACCGGACACCCGCAAGCTCCTCAACACCATCGACACCCTGGTGATCGACGAGGTCTCGATGGTGAACGCCGACCTGCTCGACGGGATGGACCGCTCGCTCCGCAAGGCCCGCGGGCGGCAGTTCGAGGCGTTCGGCGGAGTGCAGGTGGTCATGTTCGGCGACCCGTACCAGTTGCCGCCGGTCCCGGGCGGTGCCGACGAACGCGCCTACTTCACCGACCACTACCGGTCGATGTGGTTCTTCGACGCCAAGGTGTGGCTCGAGGCGAAGCTGAACATCATCGAGCTCGCCACCGTGCACCGCCAGCGCGACGACGCCTTCGCCGCCATGCTCACGGCGGTGCGGCACGGCCGGGTGACCGCCGAGATCGCGGACCAGCTGAACACCGCGGGCGCACGGCCCTCGCCCGACGACGCCATCACCCTCGCCACCCGGAACGACACCGTCGCGCGCATCAACAAGGCGGCGCTCGAACGGTTGCCCGGCAAGGTGAAGACCGCGAAGGCCGACGTCAACGGCGACTTCGGCGGGCGGAACTTCCCGGCCGACGAAGCCCTCGAGCTCAAGCCCGGCGCGCACGTGATGTTCCTGCGCAACGACGCCGACCAGCGATGGGTGAACGGGACGCTCGGCATCGTCACGGCGATCCGTGACACGGTCTGGGTCGACGTCGACGGAGAGTCCTTCGAGGTCCAGCCGTCGGTGTGGGAGAAGTTCAAGTACTCCTACGACGCCGACAAGAAGGAGCTCAAGAAGGACACCGTCGGTGAGTTCCAGCAGTTCCCGTTGCGGCTCGCCTGGGCGGTGACGATCCACAAGTCGCAGGGCAGCACCTACGACCGCGCGGTGGTCGACCTGGGCAACCGTGTGTTCAGCGCCGGACAGACGTACGTCGCGTTGTCACGGCTGACGTCGCTCGAGGGGCTGTACCTGACCCGGCCACTGCGGCCGCAGGACATCATCGTCGACACGGACGTCCGACGCTTCATGTCCGAGGCGCCACGCATCGTCGCGACGGCACTCGAAGCCCGGAAGCCGGAGCCGGACGACGACCCCGACGACTCCGACGACGACGCCTGACGCACACACGACGACGCCCGCCTGCCGGAGCGGCAGACGGGCGTCGGGGAGCGTGTCGGTGCGTCAGGCGCGAGCCGCCGCACGCAGCGCGCGGAGGTTCTCCTTGTCGGCACCGAGCGCCGTCAGCAGCAGGATGACCCCGACGATCGCGTGGAACACGTTGTCGGTGGTGTTCAGCGCGAAGATGTTCGCCGAGGTGTTCACGAAGACGAAGCCGTAGACGGCCAGCACCACGAGCACGGCGCCGACGACCAGGTTGCCGTTCCGCGAACCGATGGTGGTGCCGAGCCCGGTGATGAGCAGGACCGCGGCGAGCAGCACCCAGATGAGGGCGAGCGGCGGGTTCACCCCGAAGGCGTTCCAGAGCATCCCGCCCTGGCGGCTGAAGAAGCCGGGGTCGCCGTCGGCGGCGAAGAAGAAGCCCAGGATGCCCCAGAGTGCGAGGACGCCACCGACCGTGAGCGCGAGGCCGCGGTTCGGTGAGGCGGTGATGCCCGGTTCCTTGATGGCCACTTCGGTCTCCTCCTCGTACACTGCCGACGCGACGTGCGTCAGTCCGGCGGTGCCCGCCGGACTGAGCGGCGCGGCACTGAGCGGCACAGCGCGGGATCCGCGGGTGACGGCCGCGCGGTTCCCAGCCTCCGGCCGGTGAGCCAACGGTATCGTGTCCGACCCCGACCGTCCGAATCGCAGCGCCGTCACCAGGCGTGCGACGAGACCGACGACGACCACTCCGAGGAGGACCAGCCCGGTGACCTTGACACCCGAGCGCAATGCACCGGAGTCGCGTGGACCAAGCGTCTCGCGGCGGTTGCGGTGGGGTGTGCTGGCGGCTCTGGGGTTCGTGATCGTGCCTTCCGTCTACGCGGCCGCGGTGCTGACGCCGGTGGGGCAGCGCATGGAGGACGCCGCGCTCGGCGGGGTCCGTGAGTCCGACCTGTTCAGCTCGGACACTGCGCTCAACGTCATCTCGGTGCCGGTGATCCTGTTGCTCGTTGTCGTGATCGTCGCGGTGGCGTTCGCCAGGCGACGGCTCTCGGTGGGGCTCGGCGCGGGTGCAGTGGTGCTCGCGTCGGCGGCCACCTCGACGCTCGTCAAGCGTATCGCCGAGCGCCCGGAGATCGCCCAGTCGACGACGCCGAACTCGTTCCCCTCAGGCCACGCGACCATCGCGCTGGCCGCACTGTTCGCCGTCCTGATGGTCACGCCCCGTCGCTTCCGGCCGATCGTCACCCTGCTCGGTGCCGCCTACGCGGTCTTCGTCGCCAACCAGACGGTCGTCTACGGCTGGCACCGGGTGAGCGACATCATCGGGGCGTGCGCGATCGCGATGTTCTGGCTCGGCGTCGTCCGGGCGTTCGGGCCGAGGGTCGACCGGGGACTCCGAGGTGACCGGGACGGCCGACGGGGACCGCGCCGGGTGGTCAGCGTCGTCCTGCTCGTCGCCACCGGGGTCACGCTGGCCGTCGGCGTCGCCGCGCTCGTCGTCGGCCTGACGGGGGACGGCGCTCACGACCACGCCGCGATCCTGATGGCCGGACGACTGGCCTCGAGCGCGAGCGTCCTGGCGGTGGTGACCGCGGTGTGGTTCCTCGACGGCATGCACCACGCGGCCCGGACCGACCCCGCAGCGCTGTCCGCAGCTCGCTGACGCCTGGTGGGAATGCACCGGCGTACGCTACGTTGTACCCAGCAAGTCGATGCAAACGCATCGATATCGCGAAAGGCGGCGCATCATGCAGTTCGGCATCTTCACGGTCAGTGACGTCACGACCGACCCCACGACCGGCACCACGCCGGACGACACCCAGCGCGTCCGCGACATCCTCACGATCGCGCAGCACGCCGACCAGGCCGGACTCGACGTCTTCGCCACCGGCGAGCACCACAACCCGCCGTTCGTCGCCTCGTCGCCGACCACGTTGCTGGCCTACCTCGCGGCGAAGACGAAGGACATCACGCTCTCGACGAGCACCACGCTCATCACCACGAACGACCCGGTGCGCATCGCCGAGGAGTACGCCATGCTCCAGGTGATCTCCGACGGCCGCATGGACCTCATGATGGGTCGCGGCAACACCGGCCCGGTCTACCCGTGGTTCGGGCAGGACATCCGCCAGGGCGTCAACCTGGCCATCGAGAACTACGCGCTCGTCCGCCAGCTCTGGGAGAACGACGTCGTCAACTGGCAGGGCAAGTTCCGCACGCCACTGCAGGGCTTCACCTCGACGCCGCGCCCCCTCGACGGCGTGCCCCCGTTCGTCTGGCACGGCTCGATCCGCACGCCCGAGATCGCGGAGCAGGCCGCGTACTACGGTGACGGCTTCTTCCACAACAACATCTTCTGGCCGATCCAGCACACCGAGCAGATGGTCGGGCTGTACCGCCAGCGCTTCGAGCACTACGGCCACGGCCGCGCGGACCAGGCCATCGTCGGTCTGGGCGGGCAGTTCTTCGCCCGGAAGAACTCGCAGGACGCGGTCAACGAGTTCCGGCCCTACTTCGACAACGCCCCGGTCTACGGCCACGGCCCCTCGATGGAGGACTTCGCCGCCCAGACCCCGCTCACGGTCGGTTCGCCGCAGCAGGTCATCGACCGGTACGCGGCCATGAAGGACCACGTCGGCCACTACCAGCGCCAGCTGTTCCTGGTCGACCACGCCGGGCTGCCGCTCAAGACCGTGCTCGAGCAGATCGACATCCTGGCCACGGACATCGTCCCCGAGCTCCGCAAGCTGAACGACGAGGGCCGTCCGTCCGACGTGCCGTCGAACCCGCCGAGCCACACGGAACGCGCCGCCGCGGCGCTCGCCGCCGGCACGGTCGGCAGCGACCACGTCGCCGCCGAGGACGAGTGGACGGGCGCCTCCGTCTGACGCTCCCAGCGCTCGGTTCGTGAGCAGGAATGGTCGAGTCCCGCGAGGTGACCCGACCTTTTCTGCTCACCATGCGGGGTGGGCGCGACCACAGGCGGACGGGAGGCACGGCGCCGGCTGGCACCGCGCCTCCCGTCCGCCCCGGCGCACGTCCACGGCGCGAGTCGCGAAAGCGACAGTCCTGCGGATGGCACTGCCGTCACCTTCGCGAAAGCGACAGTTGCCCGCCGATCATCGGCGGAGATCTGTCGCTTTCGCGAGCGGGGCGGCGGGCTCGGTGACCGGACGGGCCGGCACGAGCTTCAGGCCGACGACGCAGCCGACGATCCCGGCGATGAACAGCACGCGCAGCAGGGTGACGGGCTCGGCGCCGGTGGCCATGCCCCACAGCACCGTGAGCGCCGCTCCGGTGCCGGTCCACACGGCGTACGCGGTGCTGATCGGGATGTGCTTGAGGACGTAGCCGAACGCGCCCAGGCTGACCACGATCGTGATCGCGAACACGAGCGTCGGGCCGGGTCGGGTGAAGCCGTCGCTCTCGCCGAGGGCGGTCGCCCACACGGTCTCGAGCGTGGCGCTGAGGAACAGGGCGATCCAGGCCACCTCAGCTCACCACCTTGAGGCCGACGACGCAGGCGACCAGGCCGAACACGAGGCCGAGGCGTGCGAGCGACGCGGCTTCCTGCCGGCGCAGGATCGACACGACGACCGTCAGCGAGGCGCCGATGCCGACCCAGACGGCGTAGGCGGTGCCCACCGGGATCGACTTCATCGCGAACGCGAGCCCGACCATGCTCAGCGCCATGCCGGCGATGAACACGATCGTCGGCACGACCTTCTTGAAGCCGTTCGAGGCGCTCAGTGCGGTGGCCCAGACGGCCTCGAGCACGCCGCTCAGCACGAGGATGACCCATGCCATGACGATGTTCCCTTCGTTCGGTCGCATAGTCGCACGACTGTGCGATAACGACCTCGACGGTAGCACGAGTTCGTACGACTGTGCGAGTATGGCGTCGTGGCCAGGAGCATGGACGTCGAGCAGCGGCGCCGCACCGTGTCCGAAGCGGCGTGCCGGGTGCTCGCCCGCGACGGACTCGGGGCGCTGAGCGTCCGGAACGTCGCGGCGGAGGCCGGGCTGCCGCCGAGCACCGTCCGCTACACCTTCCCGACCCAGGCGAGCGTCCGGTCGCACGCGCTCGAGCTCGTGTTCGACGCGACCGCGGCCCGGATCGACGCCGTGCCCGCGGACCTGCGGGGCACGGCGTACGCGCACGCGGTCCTGCTCGAGCTCCTGCCCCTCGACGAGGAGCGACGCATCGAGCTCGACGTCTACCTGGGCCTCGGCACGGCGGCGCTGACCGACACCGAGCTGCGGCCGTTCCACGACCGGGTCGTCGACGAGATGCGGGAGTGGTGCGGGCGGCTCCTGCGGGCGCTCGGGGTGCCGGACGCCGACGTGCCCTACGAGACCCGGCGGCTGCACGCCCTGGTGGACGGGCTCGCGATGCACATCGTGCGGGTCGATCCCGGGGGTGACGCCTCGTGGGCGATCGACACGCTCGACCGGCACGTGGCGGGCATCGCCCGGGGCTGACTGCGGCACGGTGCGCTTGCACGGTGCCGGGTTCGCGGGCCGGTGCGGCGTTGTGGCTGGCGGTTGAGCACGTGCACGGTGCCGGGTCCGCGAACCCGTGCGTCGTTGGTGGCTCCGTGCGGCGCTCCAGGCCTGCACCGAGCGAGCAACCCTGCACGGGGTGAACGAACTCGCACGGTGCGCAGGCGGCCGCGCGCGGACCGCCACGCAGCACGCGTCGCCTATCCTTTCCGGGTGACGACGACCACGCCGCCGCAGCAGCGCTCCCGCTCCCGTTCCCTGACGGGCCCGGGCCTCGTGCTGCTCGCCGTCGTCGTGCTCCTGGGGATCCGGCTGCTGTCCCCGAGCATCGGGACCGCCGGCCTGCCGGACGTCGTGCAGGACTTCCTGACCCTGGCGATCAGCGTGGTGGTCGAGTCGCTGCCGTTCGTGGTGCTCGGCATCGTGCTGTCGATCGTCGTCGAGGTGTGGGTGCCGGTCGGTGCGCTCGAGAAGGTCCTGCCGCAGAACGCCTTCGGCCGCCGCGCCGTGATCTCGCTGATCGGCATGCTGTTCCCGGTGTGCGAGTGCGGGAACGTGCCGCTCGCCCGCGGCCTGATGATGCGCGGGTTCACCCCTGCCGAGGCCGTCACGTTCCTGGTCGCCGCGCCCATCCTCAACCCGCTCGTGATCATCAGCACCGCGCAGGCGTTCGGCTGGTCCGGCTGGATCCTGCCGGTCCGGATCGTCGGCGGCTTCGTGATCGCGAACCTGGTCGGCTGGATCGTCGCCGCGCACCGCCGCCCGGCCGACTTGCTGCTGCCCGCGTTCGAGGCCCGCTGCCGCGCTGCGATCGGCGCACCACGGAGCCGGAACCGTTGGCGGGAGAGCGCCGCGCAGTTCGGCGGCGAGACCGCGACGATGATGCCGGCCCTGTTCGTCGGCGCCGGCCTGGCTGCGGCGATCCAGGTCGCCGTGCCCCGTTCGACGCTCGTCGCGATCGGCTCGAACCCGGTGCTGTCCGTCGCGGCGATGATGCTGCTCGCGATGACGGTGTCGCTCTGCTCGAACGTCGACGCGTTCTTCGCACTGTCGTTCGCCTCGACGTTCCTGCCCGGGTCGATCACGGCCTTCCTGATCATCGGGCCGATCATCGACGTGAAGATGATCGCCCTGCTCCGCACGACGTTCCGGGTCCGGTTCCTGGTGCTGCTCGCCGTCGTGTGCGTCCTGTTCGCCGGCGCCGTGGGATTGGTGATGAATGTCCTCGTCTGACGCACGCAGCAGCAATGCTCCGGCCTACCTCGGGCTCGGGTCCGTGCTGGCGGTCGCCCTGTGCACGCTCTGGCTCGCACTGGTGGGCCACCTCGACCTGTACATCAACCCGCGGTACTCGGTGTTCACGATCGTGCTCGCCGCCGTCGCGGTACCCGCCTCGATCGCGGGCCTGGTGGTCATCGCACGCGGCCACGGCCACACCCACGGTGACGACGCGGACGAGCACGAGCACGAGCCGGACCACGACCACGGGCGGCGCGGGCCCGGCCGTGGTCGCGCCGTCCGACTCGCGCTCGGTGGAGCGGCCGCGATCGTCACGGTCGGGGTCACCGTGTCGATGTTGGTCCTGCCCCCGACGACGCTGTCCGCCCGCACCGCGCAGCAGCGGAGCGTGGACTCGGCGACCCTGTCGAACGCGACGGGCTCCGAGGCGGCGGTCTCCCTGCTCGGCAGCGGGGGCGTCGACACCTCGGAGTACGGCGTCAAGGACTGGGCGGCGCTGATCCGGCAAACCACCGACACCACGGCCCTGGTCGGCAAGCAGGTGCGGCTGTCCGGCTTCGTCGTGCCCGGCGAGGGCGGCTCGTTCACCCTGACCCGGTTCGTGATCAGCTGCTGCGCCGTGGACGCCCAGCCAGTCGGCCTCGGCGTGGTGACCGAGGGCGGCGACCGTACCGAGGCGGAGCCCGACGAAGGGCAGTGGGTCACGGTGACCGGCGCACTCGCGGCGAACCCGGACCAGTCCGCCGACGCCCGCATCGTCATCAAGGCCGCGAAGGTCACCGAGATCGCGCAGCCGAAGGACCCGTATGAGTACTGAGACGGGCACGAGTACTGAGACGGGCACGAGTACTCAGCGCACGGACCGCCGCCCGGTCACGCGCCGGTTCCATCGCCGGTACCTCGCCGTCGTGCTCGTCCTGGCGGTCGTCGCCGCGCTCGCCGCCGTCGTCGGGTCGCAGCAGGGGCCGCGCCTGCGCGACGTGTCGTACGACGCCACCGGCCTGGTGTCCCGTCCGGCGCAGCGGGTGATCCTGACGGCGAACCAGGCACTGCAGCAGGTGTCCGCCGACGACGTCCGGGTCACCCCGGCGGCCGCGCACACCGTGACCTCGAGCGGCAACACGATCGCGGTCGAGTTCGCCGGACCCCTGGCCTACGACCGCGACTACACGGTGACCGTCGCGAACGTCCGGGCTCCGGGGCAGCGTGCCACCGCGGACCTCACCGCCGCGATCCGGACCGGCAGCACCGACGTCCTCGCCCTCGTGCCCGGAGCCGACGGCGCGAAGGACCGCATCGTCAGCCGTTCCCTCGACGCCGGGGGCGCGACCACGGTGTACCAGGGCGCCGACATCTCGGAGTACGCCCGGCTCGGACGGTCGCTGGTGGTCGTCAGCGGCAGCGACGCGAGCTCCTCGGTCGACGTGGTCGCGCTGTCCGGCGGGGTGCAGGACCCGGACGCCCCCGTCGAGCACCTCACCCTGCCGTCCTCGCAGGGTCGGGTCACCGCGCTGCACGTCGCCGACGACGCGGCCTCGTTCGGGTTCGAGTACGCCGACACGTCCACCGGGCAGTCGCGGAACACCGGTCTGTACGTGGTCGACATGACGGGCACGCACCTGCCCACCGCGATCGCCGAGGACGGGAAGCCGCAGACGGGCGCCGTGCCGATGACGGTGGGGCAGTGGGCCTACGTGCCCCGGACCGAGAGCGCCCTGGTGCGGACGGGCAGCGACGACCTGGTGCTCGTCGACATGAGCGGCCGTGCCGACCCCGTCCGGCTCGGCAGCGCCACGTACCTGCACGGGTTCGTCGGCTCGGGCACCACGGCGGTGGTCGAGACCGGCACGGGCATCGAGCGCCTCGACCTGACCGACGGCGCGAAGACGGCGTTGCGGGTGCCGGCCGCGAGCACCGACGCGGCGGTGCTCGGCAGGATCGCCCCACTGACGGACGACACGTACCTGCGCGTGCTGGGGGACGTGCGGTCGGACGGGACCGTCTCGGCACGGATCGTGCGTGTGGACGGTGGGCGGGCCTCCCGGCTGCCGGTGACCGTCCCCGACGACGCGAGCGTCACGGCGGTCTGCCCGTCCCCGAACGGACAGTTCGTGGCGGTCGCGACGAAGTCGGCGACCGACGAGCTGGTGAGCATCGTCGATGCGACCTCCGGTGCGCTCGAGGCGAGCATCGACGCGGGTTCCGTCGACTGGTGCGGCGCGCTGCCGTCCGGCGACGAGGTCGGCTGACGGCCCGACGGACAGACACACACAGACGGGAGGCCCGTTGCCGGCTGGCAACGGGCCTCCCGTCTGAGCATGGTGACGACTACGCCAGCGTGGCCGCGTCGATCACGAAGCGGTAGCGGACGTCCGAGGACAGCACGCGCTCGTAGGCCTCGTTGATCTGGTCGGCGCTGATGAGCTCGGTCTCCGGCAGGATGTCGTGCTCGGCGCAGAAGTCCAGCATCTCCTGGGTCTCGCGGATGCCGCCGATGGCGGACCCGGCCCAGCTGAGCCGGCGCGGGATCAGGGCGAACGCCGGGACCTCGAGCGGCTCGGACGGAGCGCCGACGTTGACGAGCGTGCCGTCGACCTTGAGCAGGCCGAGGTACGAGCCCATCGGGATCTTCGCCGACACGGTGTTGATGATGAGCTCGAAGGAGTTCGCGAGCTTCTCGAACGTCTCCGGGTCCTTCGTCGCGTAGTGGGCCTTCGCGCCGTAGCGGAGCGAGTCGGCTTCCTTCGACGTGGTCTGCGACAGGACGGTGACCTCGGCGCCGAGGGCAACGGCGATCTTGACGGCCATGTGGCCGAGGCCACCCATGCCGACGACGGCGACCTTCGTGCCGGGGCCGGCCTTCCAGTGGTGCAGCGGCGAGTAGGTGGTGATGCCGGCGCAGAGCAGCGGCGCGACCTTCTCGATGTCGAGCGACTCGGGGACGCGGAGGACGAAGTCCTCGTTCACGACGATCGCCTGCGAGTAGCCGCCCTGGGTGATCGAGCCGTCGGCCGGGTCGACGCTCGTGTACGTGCCGATGTTGCCCTTGAGGCAGTACTGCTCCTCGCCGGCGACGCAGTTCTCGCACTCGCCGCAGGAGTTGACCATGCAGCCGACGCCGACGCGGTCGCCGACCTGGTGCTTGGTGACGTTCTCGCCGACGGCGGAGACGTGGCCGACGATCTCGTGGCCGACGACCTGCGGGTACTGAATCTGGCCCCACTCACCGCGGACGGTGTGGATGTCCGAGTGGCAGATGCCGGCGTAGGCGATGTCGATCTCGACGTCGTTCGCTCCGACGTCACGACGGGTGATGGTGGTCTTGACGAGCGGCTCGGTCGCTGACGGTGCCGCGTACGCGTTGACGGTGCGCAATGATCTCCTCGTGGGGGTGCGTTGCGGGCCGGTTCCGGCCCGCACCCAGTCTGATGGAGCGCGCCACAGCGTGGGAGGTTCCAATGGGGCTCCCCAGTGCGGGAATCGGAGTGGTCAGGCCAGCCGTGCGAGGCGCTGGCCCGCGATCGTGGCGAAGCGCAGCGGGTCGGCCAGGGCGTCGTCCGGTTCCCCGGTGGTCTGCGTGGCGAGGACGGTGAGCGAGGCAGCGGCGGCGTAGTCGTCGAGCGAGGCCTCGATCGCGCCGGCGACGAGCATCGACCGGGCGCCGGGGGCGTGCGTCGCCGTGAGCGACCGCACCACCGACGGGACCTTGCCGGCGGCGGACTGGCCGTCGTACCGGCCCTCGCCGCTGATCACGACGTCGGCGCCGGTGAGCCGATCGGCCAGCCCGAGCACGTCGGCGATGCCGTCCGCGCCGCGGGCCAGGGTCGCACCCCAGACGAGCAGGCCGAAGCCGACGCCACCCGCGGCGCCGGCGCCCGGGCTCGCGGGGTCCACCGAAGGGAAGCGGGCGGCCCAGGCGGCCAGTCGCTCGTCGAAGAATGCGACGCGCGAGGGCTCGATCCCCTTCTGCGGCCCGAACACGGCAGCCGCGCCGGTCGGGCCGAGCAGCGGTGAGGTCACGTCGGTCAGGACGGTGACGCCGAGCGGTGGGAGGGCACGCAGCGCGTCGTGGTCGGCGTCGTACCCGAGCGCCTCGAGCACGGGCCGGCCGCCGTCGGTCGAGGCGCTGCCGCCGATGCCGAGCACGAGCCCCGTGGCGCCGGCGTCGAGCGCGGCGGCGATCGCCTCGCCGAACCCCCGGCTCGTCGCGGAGTCCGGCAGGAGTTCGTCGAGCAGCGGGAGGCCGCTCGTCGCCGCGAGCTCCACCACCGCACGGCCGTCGGGCAGCATGAGCCACCACGTCTCGACGGGGGTGCCGGCGGGCCCGGTCACGGTGACGGGGACCCGGACCGCACCGGGGACGGCGGTCGCGAACGCCTCGAGGGTGCCCTCGCCGCCGTCGGCCATCGGCACGAGCACCACGTCGTCGTCGGGGCGTTCGGTCAGCCAGCCGTCGCGGACCGCCTGGGCGACGGACGCCGCGGTCGCGGTGCCCTTGAACGAGTCCGGAGCCACCACGATGCGCACGGGACCACCGTAGCGGGGAGACGGCGACACGTGCTGGACAAGGTAGGCAAGGCTCACCTAAGTTAACGGTTAGGTGAGGCTCACCTAACTTCACGAACCAGCACTCGGGATCATCTCCATGTCGTCACTCCGTCGCGCCCTCTCGGCTGCAGCGTCCGCCCTCGTCGTCCTCGCCGTGGCGACCGGCTGCACCGGCGGCGGCACCGGTACCGCGGGCGCGACGCATGCGGCGGGTCGCGGGACGAGCGCGACGGACCCGGCCGCGAGCCTCCAGGCCATCGCCCCGGTGACCGACGCGAAGGACGTGACCGGCGAGCGCACCGCGACCCTGGCGACGGACCTGCCGCCGACGGCGAGCACGGTGGACGAGCCCGAGCTGCCCGTCACCGTCACCGACAACCAGGACACCGAGGTGACCGTCACGAGCGCGGACCGGATCCTCGCGCTCGACATCTCCGGCACGCTGTCGTCCACCGTGTACGGCCTCGGCCTGGGGGGCCACCTGGTCGGACGGGACGTCTCGACCGGCTTCGCGGGCACCGAGGACCTGCCGCTCGTCACCCAGAACGGCCACGAACTCTCCGCCGAGGCGATCCTCGCGCTCCGCCCGACCGTGCTGCTGACCGACACCTCACTCGGACCGTGGGACGTCGTCCTGCAGATCCGGAAGGCCGGCGTCCCCGTCGTCGTCCTGGACCCGCACCGGGACACCACGAACACCGACGCGATCATCGAGCAGGTCGCGACCGCGCTCGGCGTCCCGGCGACCGGCGACCGCCTGGCCGCCGAGGTGCACGCGCAGGAGCAGGCCGTCGCCGCGCAGGTGGCCCGGATCGCGCCGTCGGCTCGGGCCGACAAGCTGAAGATGGTGTTCCTGTACGTGCGGGGGAACGCCGGGATCTACTACCTGTTCGGCAGCGAGTCCGGCGCCGACTCGCTCATCGACGCCGTCGGCGGGCGGGACGTCGCGACGGAACAGGACTGGACGGGCATGCGCCCCGTCAACGCCGAGGCGCTCGTCGCGATGCAGCCGGACCTCGTCATCATGATGACCAAGGGGCTCAAGTCCGTCGACGGCGTCGACGGACTGCTCCAGCGGGTCCCCGCGATCGCGAAGACGCCCGCGGGTGAGCACCGCCGCATCGTGGACATGGCGGACACGACGGTGATGAGCTTCGGGCCGCGCACGCCCGAGATCGTGGCCGCGTTGGCCGCGGCGATCTACGGTCCGGCGGACGCCTCATGACCGTCCGGGAGGAACGGATCGCGCCCGCCACGCACGTCCCCGCAGCACCGGCGGTCACGTCCAGGTCGCGGGTCGGCCGCATCGCACTCCTCACCATCGGGCTCGTGGTGGCGCTCGTCGTCGCGACGCTGGTGTCGGCGAGCGTCGGGCAGCTCGGGATCTCGCCCGCCGAGGTGCTCCGGACCGTCGGCCGGTCGCTCGGGCTGCCCGTGGACGGTCCCGCCGACGACCTCGTCACCCAGGCGCTGTGGACGATCCGGTTCCCGCGCGTGGTGATGGCGCTGCTGATCGGTGCCGCGCTCGCCGCGGCCGGTGTGCTCATGCAGGCCGTGTTCGCGAACCCCCTGGCCGACCCCGGCGTCGTCGGGGTGTCCGGCGGCGCGGCGTTCGGGGCCTGCGCCTCGATCGTGTTCGGGCTGCAGTTCGCCGGGTACTGGACGACGCCGCTGATGGCCTTCGCCGCTGGCCTGGTCGCGACGCTGCTCGTCTACGGGCTGTCCCGTGCCGGTGGCCGCACCGAGGTCGTCACGCTCCTGCTCACCGGCATCGCCGTGAACGCGTTCACCGGGGCGGGGCTCGCCTTCCTGACGTTCCTCGGCGACCAGCAGGCGCGCGAGCAGATCGTGTTCTGGCAGCTCGGGTCCCTGAACGGCTCGATGTGGGACCAGGCCGCAGCGATCGCCCCCGTCATCGGTGCGGGCCTCGTCGGCGCCGTCGTGCTGACGCGTTCGCTCGACCTGCTCGCCCTCGGTGACCGGGCCGCGCGGCACGTCGGGGTGCGGGTCGAGGCCGTCCGGGTCGTCGCGATCGTCGTGGTCGCGCTGCTCGTCGGCGCAGCGGTCGCGTTCGCCGGCATCATCGCGTTCGTCGGGCTCGTCGTCCCGCACCTGATGCGGATGGTCATCGGCCCGGCGCACGGCCCGCTGCTGCTCGTCTCGACGCTCGGCGGCGCCCTGCTCCTGACGATCGCCGACCTGCTCGCGCGCACCCTGGTGCCGTACGCGGACCTGCCGATCGGCATGCTGACCTCGCTCGTCGGCGGACCCTTCTTCTTCTGGCTCCTGCGCCGTGCGCGCCGACGGTCGGGAGGCTGGGCATGATCGAGACGAGTGCGGTCGGCGCCGTGGTCGCCTCCGGGATCGGCGTCGTCATCGACGGACGACCGCTGCTCGCCGACGTCGACCTGACCGTGCGCGCGGGCGAGGTCCTGGCGCTCGTCGGTCCGAACGGTGCCGGCAAGTCGACCCTGCTCCGGGCGATCGCCGGTGACCTCGCCCACAGCGGCACGGTCGCGATCGACGGCGTGCGCACCGGCGGCGAAGCACCGCTCGCGACCGCTCGTCGGCGCGCCGTGCTCGAGCAGGACACCGCGGTGGCCTTCGGGTTCCGGGTCGGCGAGGTCGTCCGGATGGGCCGTGCTCCGTGGCGGGGGACCCCGCGAGCGGTCGACGACGACACCGTGGTCGCGCGGGTGCTCGACCAGGTCGAACTCGCCGACCGGATCGACCAGGCGTTCCCCTCGTTGTCGGGAGGGGAGCGAGCCCGGGCCTCGTTCGCCCGGGTCCTGGCGCAGTCGACCCCGGTGCTCCTGCTCGACGAACCGACCGCCGCCCTCGACCTGCGGCACCAGGAGGCCGTGCTGGCCGTCGCCCGCGCACACGCCCGGGCCGGCGGTGCCGTCGTCGTGGTGCTCCACGACCTGAGCCTCGCCGGGGCGTACGCCGACCGCGTCGCCATGCTCGCCGGCGGTCGGATCGTCGCCGATGGCACCCCCACCGACGTCCTGACCGCCGACCGCATCGGCACCGTCTACCGGCACCCGGTCACCGTCGTGCCCGATCCGAACACCGGCACGCCCGTCGTCGTGCCGTCCCGAACCCTCCAGGAGGCCTCCTCGTGACCACCCGCACCCGCCCGCTGCGGCTCGCGCTCGCCGGACTGCTCGTCGCGCTCAGCGCCGGGGGAGCCGCCCTGGTGGGCGTCGCCCCCGCATCGGCAGCCGGCCGTGTCAGCGTCGCGATCGAGGGGCACCCCGCGGTCACGAACCAGGTCGACTCGACGTACCTGACGACGCTGCGCCTGCGCGGTTCCGGGTTCCAGGGCATCAAGAACGGGTACGGCGGCATCTACGTGGCGTTCGGCACCGTGAACGGCACCTGGCAGCCGAGCAAGGGCGGGGCGACGGGCGCGGACTACAGCTACGTGCCCGACGACGAGTCGAACCCCACCGGGTACCTCGACTTCGTGGCCTTCGAGGGCAGCACCACCGCGTCGGCGGCGAACGGCGGCACGGTCGACTCCGCCACGGGCACCTGGTCCGCGACCCTCAAGGTCCCCGGTTCGACGTTCCAGGCGCTCGACCGGAACGGCGCCGCGAAGACCGTCGACTGCACGGTCGTGCAGTGCGGGATCATCACGATCGGTGCGCACGGCGTCGCGAACGCGAACAACGAGTCGTTCACACCCGTCTCCGTGCAGAACCTGTACGGCAGCGGCGGCACGCTGGCCGGTGGCGGCACCAGGGCGACCACCGGGCAGGCGCCGGACGACACGACGGACGCGGGCAGTGCCTCCCGTCCGTCCGCCGAGCCGACGTCCGAGGCGAGCGGCGACACCCGCGCGGCCGCGAAGCCGTCCGCGCGGTCGACGGCGAAGCCGAGCGCCACCGCGGAGCCGACCGCGTCGGCGACCCCCACCGTGCCGGCCGGGGCGACCCCCTCGGCGGTGGCGGCCGCGGCTGCCGACGGCTCCGCGGGCGGGATCGACCCGGGCGTCCTGCGGATCGTCCTCGGCGGCCTGTCCGCGCTCGTCGTGGCCGTCGCGGCGCTCGTCGTCTTCGCGATCGTGCACTCCCGCCGCACCGCACGACGCACCGCGACCGACGTCGCGCCGTAGGACCACCGGACCCGGGTGCTCACAGGGGGCGCCCACATCGAGAGGGAAACACGAACATGACACGAATCGCACGCTCGTTCGGGATCACGCTGGCGGCAGGGGTCGCCGCGGTCGGGATCGCCGTCCTGCCCGCGGTCAGCGCGTCCGCCGCCACCGCGGTCACGAACGACTACGGCGCCAGCCTGTCCGTCAGCGGTCCGGCCTCGGTCGTCACCGACGGCCCGGGGGCGCTCCACGGCGTCTCGGACGGCAGCGTCACGGTCACCGGCAGCGGCTTCGACGGGGACGCGCAGGGGCGCGGCTTCGGCGTCTACGTCGTCTACGGGCCCAAGCAGGCGGACTACGCCACCAACTCCGGCTGGTTCGGCTCCGCCCAGTGGGTGTCGAAGAGCGCGTTCACGGCCGGCGGTGGCTTCACCACGACGATCGACGTCGCGAAGTCCTACACCGCGGACCCGCACCACACCGGCGACGCGGCCGCGACCGTCAGCTGCGACTACGACGCCACGAAGACCGCGACCGCCAACGCTGCCCTCGGGCAGTACGAGTGCTTCGTCCAGACGTTCTCGGCGCACGGCGTCGCGAACGACCCGGTCGACCTCGACGAGGTCCAGGTCCCCGTCACCTGGTGACCCACGCGGTGCCCCGGGTCCGCCCGGGGCACCGCCTCCCCACACTCGCACCACCCGACCCGAGGAACCGATGCACACCCAGACCAGACCGGCCCGTCGCCTCCGCGCGCTCAGCGCCACCGTCGCCGCGATCATCGGCCTGACCGCGGCCGTCGCCGGCACCGTGCCCACCGCGGCGACCGCCGCCACCGCGGCCTCGGGTCCGAGCACGTCCGTCACGGGCGGCACGCTCGACTGGGGGTTCAAGCAGTCGTTCCGGAACTACGTGCCGGCCGCAGGGCAGTCGGTGTCCGGCGGTGCGTCGAAGAACGCCGACGGCACGTTCCGGTTCGCCGCGTCGGGCGGCAGCTACGACCCCGGCACGCGGAAGCTCACCGTCACGGGTTCCGGTGCCGCGGTGTTCGACTACCGGGCGCACACGTTCGTGATCTCGCTGCGCGACCCGGCGATCGAGCTCACGCCGACCACCGGCACCCTGACCGCCGGGGTCGACGTGCGGCTGGTGGACCCGACGACCGGTGCCACGACGTCCGACCCGGGGACGAAGCGCATCGCGTTCGCGACGATCGACGTCACCAAGGGCACCCGATCGGTCACCGACGGGGAGTACTCGTGGACCGGCCTGCCCACCACGATCACCGCGGCGGGTGCAGCGGCCTTCGCAGCCGACGTCACCGGCGGCGGCAACCCGACCCAGTTCTACGCCGCGGGCACCGCGCTGGACCCGCTCTCGGTCGCCGTGGCGGGCGACTGGGCCGCCGAGGGCACCGACGGTGACGGCGGCGCCGACGGCGACCAGGGGTTCAGCGACCCCGGCGTCCAGGGACTCGTGAGCACCGGCGTGCAGACCACGGTCGGTGACAGCACGATCGGCCGGGTCACCACGGTGGTGCGGGACGCCGCGCGCGCCCTGAACGTCGTGCAGATACCGGCTGCCGGAACCGCCAAGGCAAGTTACTTCGTCGTAGACGACGACGGCAAGCGCGTCGCCGGGCCGATCGACCCCGGTGTCGCCACCTCGAAGCCGAGCGTCGACCCGTCCACCGGGAACATCGTCGCGACCGCGTCGTTGCCCGCCGCGGAGTTCGGCGGCACCGGCGCGAACGTCCAGGGCTGGGTCGTCGTCGAACGCGGCACGGACGCCGCCTACCGGGACGTCGTGCACGTGAAGCCGTCCGTCGCGGTGCCCGCCGCCAAGGCGTTCACGATCGACCCCGCCGACGGCTCGATCGTCGCGCAGGTCGCCCCGGCCGCGAACGGCGGGTCCGCGGGGCTGCTGCGGGTGGCCGCGGTCGGAGCGGGAGCGGGTGCTGGTTCTGGTTCGGGTGGCTCTGGTTCTGGTTCTGGTTCTGGTTCGGGTGCGGTGACCGAGGTCGGCACCAGCCCCGCTGGCGGGACCGTCCGCGCCGTCACCCGCACGGCCACCCTGATCGGCTCGGTCACCGGGACGATCTCGTCGGTCGGCGTCGACTGGACCGGCGAGCGCGCCGTCGTCTTCGACCAGGCCGCCGCCCTCGCCCGCGTCGTCGCCCTCGACACCGGGGCCTCGGTCGCCGACGTGTCGATCGGCGCCACCGCGACGTCCGGGGCCACCGGCGGGACCGTCGTCGACTCCCGGGGCCGGGCGTGGTGGAGCAACGACGGCGACGCCACGCTCCGAGCCGTCTCCCTGCGCGGGACCCCGGCCGTGACGACCTCGATCGACCGGGTCGGCGGTGCCGCGTACCTGGCCGTCGACGAGTCCGCGAAGCGCCTCTGGGTGTCCGCCGCCGGCAGCACCGACACCGGCAACGTCGTCCGCGCCTACGCGATCGACGGCAGCACCGCGCCCACGCTCGGTGCCGAGTACCAGCCCGGCACCACCTACACCGGCGACCCGATCGTGGTCGCCGCCGACGGCCGCGCGGTGGTCGGCGTCGTGAACGCCGCGACCGACGCCGCCGACCAGGGGCTCCGCACGTTCACGGTCGTGACCACCCCGACCATCACGGCGCAGCCGGCCGACGCCGCCGTGACGCTGACCGGCGCGACCACCGGAACCGACGGCAGCACGACCCCCGCCACGCCGCAGCAGGTGTCCTTCGCGGTCACCACGACCGGGACCCCGACGCCCACCGTGCAGTGGCAGCAGCACACCCCGTCCGGCTGGGCCGACCTGCAGGACGGCCCCTCGGTCGCCGGCGCGACGACCAGCACACTCCGCATCACGGCCACCGAAGGGCTGAACGGCGACCGGTACCGCGCGGTCGCCACGAACGTCCTCGGTGCGACCGTCGTCGGTCGGGTCGCCTCGGACACCGCGACCCTGCGCGTCACCGTGCAGGCGCCGACGAACCCGGGCGGCGGCACCGGCGGCGGGGGAACGGGCGGCGGCGGCACCGGCGGCGGGTCGACCGTGGTCGGTGCGGACGGGTCGATCACCGGGGCGGAGAACGCCCGGGGTGCCTCGACGAACGTGCGGCCGGCCACCGGCCTCTCGACCGCCGCGGCGGGCACGAAGCTCACCGTGACCGGCTCCGGCTTCACGAAGAACACCAACGGCTCAGGGTTGTACGTGCTGTTCGGGTACGTCACGAAGCACCCGAGCGCCGGGGGAGCGGCCGGCGCGGGCTACGACTACGTCCCCGGGTCCGGCGGCACCGGGCAGGACGGCCAGGGCTTCGTCGCCTGGCCCGACAACACCGGCACCGGCGCCGCAGCGACCGCGAAGTTCAGCGGCACGAAGAACGCCGGCTTCACGCAGGGCGGCGTCATCGCGCGCTCCACCTTCACCGGCCAGTCGACGAAGCGTGTCGACTGCCTGTCCGGGGCCGTGCAGTGCGGGGTCCTGACCATCGGTGCGCACGGCGCCGCCGACGCTGCGCTCGAGACCTTCACACCGGTGTACTTCGCCGGACAGACGGTCCCCGGCACCCTGCCGACCGGTCCGACCACGGGTGGTGGTACCGGCGGCAACGGCGGCACGGTGATCCAGCCGCCCGTCGTGCAGCTGCCGCCGGCCGCCACAGCACCGACCATCACGAACGCCTCGGACACGGCGCCGACGGCCGCGCCGACCGCAGCGCCGCGGAACACCGCCGCCCAGCCCCGGAACAGCGCGAAGGCCCCCTCGGCCGCCGAGCCGCCCACGGCCCCCGCCGCGGACTCCGACGAGCTGGCACGCAAGATCGAAGCCGGCGACATCACGACCGTCGCGGCCGCCGACGCCGGGATCCCCGACGAGGTCACCGCCGGTGACCAGCTCGAGCTCCGCCTGCCGTGGACGGGCGACGACGAGGGCGGGAGCGTGTGGACCTACTCCGAACCGGTGCAGGGCGACGACTTCACCGTCGAGGACGGCACAGCCACCGCCACGGTCGACACCACGGGCCTGGAGGTCGGCGACCACCACGTCGTGCTCGTCGGTGACCAGGGAACGGTCGTCGCGGTGCCGTTCTCGGTGACCGACGGCGTCGAGGCGGTCACCGAGCAGGCCGACGGGTCGGTCGCCGCCGCGGCCGCGTCCGACGGGAGCAGCGGCGGGGGGATGTCCACCGAGACGCTGCTGCTCGTCGTGATCGGGTTCCTCGCCGGGCTCGTCGTGCTGGCGATCGGGCTCGTGGTGCTGCTGCTGACCGGGGTGCTGCAGGTGCGGACCCGTCGCACGCCGCGGGGGGCATCGGCTGCGGCGGGCGTCTGACGCCGGCGTCGTGCGACGTCAGGTGCGGGCGCGCCCGAGCCCGGCGAGGAACAGCGCCTCGGCCAGGGCCATGTGCTCGATCTCGGACGGATCGACGCTCTCGTCCGGCGCGTGCACGTTCGCAGCCGGCTCGGACACCCCCGCCAGGATGACCTCGACCCCCGGGATCGTCCGTTCGAGCGTCGCGCAGAGCGGGATCGATCCGCCGCCGCCGAGGGAACCCACCGACGACACCCGGTACGACGACGCCAGTGCGCTCCGGAACGCCGACGAGTACTGCCCCGCCGTCGCCCGGAAGCCGTCGCCCGTGCCCGTGACCCGCGCGCTGACCTCGACCCCGGAGGGCGCTCGCCGCAGCAGGTGCGCCACGAGCAGATCGCCGGCGGCAGCGGGGTCGACGCCCGGCGGGACCCGGAGGTTCAGCGCGGCACCGGCGGTCGCCTGCACGGACGGCGACGACCCGGCGACCGCCGGCGCATCGATGCCGACGACGGTCAGCGCCGGCCGTGCCCAGACCTGGGATGCCGGGTCCCCGGACCCGATCGGCACCGCGCCGTCGAGCAGCCCGGCGTCGGCGGCGAACCGGTCGGCGTCGTAGGGCAGGCCGTCCCATGTCTGCGAGGCCTCGAGCCCGTCGACGGTGGTGTCCCCGGCGTCGTCGCGCAGCGTGGCGAGCAGGGCCACCAGGGTCGCGACGGCATCGGGTGCGGCACCGCCGAACATCCCCGAGTGCACGTTGCCGTGCAGCGCACGGACGCGCAGCTCGACGAACGCCGTGCCGCGCAGGGTGGTCACGAGCGCGGGGACCCCGACGGCGGCGTTGCCGGCGTCCATCACGAGGGCTGTGTCGACGTCGGCGAAGTCCGCTGCGTGGGTGGACACGTACTGCTCGAGACCGTCGGTGCCCTGCTCCTCGGACCCCTCGACGACCACGACGAGTCCGACCGGGAACGATCCGTGCACGTCGAGCAGGGCCCGCAGCGCCACGAGGTGGGTGACGACCCCGCCCTTGCAGTCAGCAGCGCCGCGACCGTACAGGCGACCCTGTCGCTCGGTCAGGGTCCACGGGTCGCTCGTCCACGCTGCGAGGTCGCCGGCGGGCTGGACGTCGTGGTGGGCGTAGAGCAGGACCGTCGGGGCGCCGGGCGGCGCGGGGTGGGTCGCGAGGACCGCCTGCGAGCCGTCCGACGTCGTGACGAGGCGCGAGGTCAGGCCGAGGCCGTCGAACGCACCCCGCACGCGCTCGGCGACGCGGCGGCAGTCGTCGAGCGACTGCACGGCCGGGTCGTGGACCGACGGGATGGCGACGAGCGCCGCGAGCTCGTCGAGCCCCGCGGGCATCCCGGCGCGGACGGCGTCGCGGAGCGGGTCAGCGGGCTCGGTCGCCTGCAGCGCTGCGTCGCCGGTGCTCACGAGCGCCCGATCTCCCAGATGCGGAACTCACCAGAGGCGTCGACCGACTTCGTCAGCCCGGTGAGCGACTTCTGCCCGATGACGTTCTCCTGCCCGGCGAGCAACGGGATGAGCGGCACGGACTCGGCGGTGTCCTGCTGGATCTCCTCGATCTGCTTCGTCCGCTCGGTCGCGTCGGCCTCGACCGCCTGCGCGGCGACCAGTTGCTGCACGGCCCGGTCGTCGAAGTGGTTCGCGAGCAGGTTGACGTCCTCGGAACCGTAGGCCGGCGTCAGGTACGACGAGGCGTCGGGGTAGTCCTGGAAGAACCCGAGCTGGAAGACCGGGTACTCGCCCTTGCCGACGTTCCCGACGTAGGTGTCCCAGCTCGCCGACTGCAGGTCGACCGTGAACAGGCCGGTGTCCTCGAGCTGCTGCTTGATCAGTGCGTACTCGTCGTCCGACCCGGAGCCGTAGTGGTCGGTCGTGTACTCGATCGGCAGCGTGACGGGCGTGCGCACGCCGGCCTTCTCGAGGATGGCCGCGGGGTCGGCGCCGTCGTACTCCGTCTGGAACGCATCGGTCGCGCCGGTGAAGTCGGACGGCACGATCGAGTACGCCGGAGCGTAGGTGCCCTGGTAGACGTCCTTCGCGATCGCCGCGCGGTCGACCGTCGCGGCGACGGCCTGGCGGATCGCGGTCTTCTGCGCGGTGTCGTCACCGGGCATCGTGTCGAGGTTGAAGCCGAGGAACCGGACCTCGCCCGACGAGCCCTGGACCCGCTGCAGGCCGTCGTCCTCGGACAACGAGGTGACCTCGGTCGGCGTGAGCTGGCGGTACGCCACGTCGGCGTCGCCCTCTTGCACCGCGAGCTTGAGGTCGGCGGACTTCGTGTACTGCTTGATCGTCACGCTCGACGACTCCGGCGCGGTGCCGTCGTACTCCTTGTTCGCCGTCAACGCGATGGTCGCCCCGCCGTCGGCGGACTGCTGCAGCGCGTACGGACCGGACCCGACGACCCCGTCGTCCGCGTGGACCTTCGTCTTCGAGAACACACTGCTGTCGACGATCGCCCCGGCCATGCTCGCCAGGACGTACGGGAACGTCTGGTCGTTCGCCTGCTTCAGGGTGAACGTGACCTCGTCGCCGTCGGCCGCCACGGACGCCATGTTGGCGAGCAGCGACCCCGGACCGTTCTCGGAGCCGATGCCGACCTGGCGCTCGAACGAGAACACGACGTCCTTCGCCGTCAGGGCGTCACCGTTCGAGAACGTGAGCCCGTCACGGATCCGGCACACGTAGTGGGTGCCGTCGGTGAAGTCGCACGACTCGGCGACCTCGGGACTCGTCGTGGTCTCACCGGCCGGGTAGGTGAGCAGGTGCTGGTACAGCTGCGTCTGCACCGTGTAGCTGCCGCGGTCCCAGGCGCCGGCCGGGTCGAGGGACGTGACGGGATCGGTCGTCCCGATCACCAGGCCGTCGGAGACGTCGGTCGACGCCCCGGTCGAGGCGCAGCCGGTGAGCACGGCGGCGACGGCAGCGGAGAGCGCGAGCGCGGAGAGGAGTCGGGTCGTCACGGGGTTCCTGAGGGGGATGGTTTCGAGAGGGAGAAACGGGGATGTGCGGCCCCGCCGGTCGCGAGGTCGGCGATCATGTCGCCGAGCAGCGGTGCGAACTTGAAGCCGTGGCCGGAGAACCCGGTCGCGACGGTGACGGGACCACGTCGGTCGATCACGAAGTCCTCGTCGGGGGAGTTGTCGTACAGGCAACTGATGAAGGTCGGCTTCGTCGCGTCGACACCGGGCACGTACCGCGCGACGTAGGCCTGCAACCGCTCGGCCTCGGCCGGCACTGGCGTGAAGTCGCGGTGGTCCGGATCGACGACGGGGCCGGTGCCGTGGAACCCGACCTTGACGCCCTCGCCCGGGGTGAGCAGGCCGTACACGTCGTCGTCGGCCGCCCAGTGCACGAAGCTCGGCCACGCCTGGTCCGGCAGACGGCTGGGGAAGTGCGCGGGCTGCTCCTGGGTGACGCGGATGGCCGGGAGGCCCGCCCCGCGTCCGGCGAGCAGGTCGCCGACCAGCGCGGGAGCCCACGACCCCACGGCCGCCACCACGGACGAGCTGCGGTGGGTGGACCCGTCGGACAGCGTCACGGTCACGTCGTCGCCGTGGTCGTCGAGCCCTGTCACCCCCGTGTCGAAGCGCAGCTCGGCGAGCCCCGTCCGTTCCGCCAGGGTGAGGAACACCTCGATGGCGCGGTCGGACCGGATGCGACCGGCCGTGGCGTGCGCGAGCACGTGGCCCTCGAACGCGATCCCCGGCCAGCGTGCGGCCGCGGCGTCCGGGCTGAGGGTCTCGTGCGGGATGCCGGCGTCCGTCAGTGCGGCGGCGATGGCGTCGACGACCTCGGCGCGGCCGTGGTCGACGGCACCGGTGCGGACGATGAGCTCCTCGCCCGCAGCGCCCTCGAGCGCTTCCCACAGCTCCAGCGCGCGGGAGGTCAGGTCGACGTACTCGGGGTCGGCGTAGCCCTGCCGGAAGATCCGGGTCGCGCCGTGGGACGAGCCGTTGTGGTGCCCGCGCTCGTGCTGCTCGACGAGCAGGACGCGCTCGCCGCGGAGTGTGAGGGCGTACGCGGTGGCGGCGCCGACGACCCCGCCGCCGATCACGACGTGCGTCGGGGCCCGGTCGCTCAGCACGTCGCTCATGCCACGGCTCCGGCTCGTCGGGCGTCGGCCTCGCGCCGCGCCGGCATCATCGCCACCACCTCGGCCTCGGTCGGGGCCGCCGCCGGGAACCGTGCCGGGGCGTAGCGGCTCGCGTCGCCGAGGGTGGTCGTGCCCGTGACGCTCAGTTCCGCCGCGATCCGCCCGAGACCCGGGCCGTGCGTGACGCCGGACTCGTTGTCGCCACCGGCCACCACGAGTCCGTCCAGCTCGGGGACCGCGCCGACGATGAAGTTCCGGTCGGCGGTCATCGAGACGACGCCCTGCGTGGGGGTCTCGTCGACCCCGAGCACGCTCGCGGCGGCGGGGAGCAGCCGGGCGACGATCGGGTGCAGGTACGTCCGCATGGCGTCGAGCAGGTCCGTGCGAACCGGTCGGCGGTCGGGTTCGTCGCTCCGGTCCGCACCGCCGACGTGCAGCGGCTCGTACCCGGGCCCGGCACCGTACGTCAGGCCGCCGCGGTGCTCACGGATCCACAGGCCGTGCAGCTCCGGCAGCATCAGGGTCGGCAGGGTGCCCGGCAGACCGAACGGCGTCGTCACGAGCCGGCTGGCGACGACCCGGACCGTCGGCAGCTCGCGCCCGAAGGGGGTGAGGAGGGCGTTCGTCCAGCTGCCGGCGGCGAGCACGACCTTCGCGGCGTCGATGACCTCGCCGTTCGCGGTCCGGACGCCCGTGACGGAGCCCCCACGGGCCTCCAGACCGGCGACCGGCGTGTGCTCGCGGATCTCGACGCCCCGCGCACGGACCGCGTGCACCAGCGCTGCGGCCGTGTCCGGCGCACTGATCTGGATGCCGTCCGGATGGAGGAAGCCCGCGGTGACCGCGGTCGGGTCGAGTCCGGGCACGAGGTCGGCCGCCTCGGCCGGGGTGAGCGTGCGCGCACCGGCCGGCCGGAGCGGGTGCTGCTCGAACGGCGGCAGGTGGTCGGCCCGGCCCTGCTCGGTGACGGTCAGCCAGACGTTGCCGTTCTGCCGGTACCCGGTCGGGCCGTGGCCGGCGCCGGCGAGGTCGCGGTAGAAGTCGATGCCGTACTGCTCGACGTCGCGTTCGGACTCGTTCCAGTACCAGGCGTACCCGGCTGCCCACTGGCCGACGAACCCGGCGCCCGCGGTGGTGGTGCCCCCGGCGACCGTGCCGCTGTCGAGGAGCAGGACCCGCTGCCCGAGCCCGGCGAGGTGCCACGCGGCGCTCAGTCCGATGATGCCGGCGCCGACGACGACCACGGGGGATCCGGAGGAGGACATGGAGCGAGCGTAGTGTCCCGGGGTCCCCGACAGGTGTCGTTCATGACGCCGTGTGACGCGGTGCAGAACGGCGATCGCCGCCCCGGTCGATCAGCGGTCGGTCAGCGGTCGAACGCGTCGAGCACCGCCGATGCCGACCGGGCCACCAGGGCGTCGTCGTAGGCGGCGTCGGGGTCGTTCCGCGTGGTCAGGACCGAGAGCACGATCGGGTCGCCGCCGGGCGGGGTCACCCGCGCCACGTCGTTCCGGATCGGTCCGGCGCCCCCGGACTTGTCGACCACGACCCAGCCGTCGGGTGCCCCGGCCCGGATGAGTGCGTCGCCGGTCGCGTTGCCGCCCATCCAGTCGACCAGCAGCGCGGTGTCGGCGCGGTCCAGGGTGCTGCCGTCGAGCACGGTCGCCAGGGCTGCGGTGAACGCCGCCGGGGTCGTGGTGTCCTCGGTGCTGCCCGGCTCGATGGTGTTGAGGTCCGGCTCGCCGTGGACCACCTCGGTGGTGGTGTCGCCGAGCTCGGTCAACGCGGCGTCCAGGCCGCTCGGACCGCCGATGCGCGTGAGTACGAGGTTCAGGGCCGTGTTGTCGCTCATCCGGACGGCTGCCTCGGCCAGCTGCTCGTACGACAGCCCGTCGGCCACGTGCTGTTCCGTCACGGGGGAGTACCCGGCAGCGGCGACGTCCGCGGCCGTCCAGTGCACGACCTCGTTCCGGGCGTCCGCGGGCACCGAGCGCAGGAACTGTGCCGCGGCGAACGCCTTGATGGTCGAGGCGTAGCCGAAGCGTCGGTCGCCGTTGTACGCGACCCTCTCACCCGTGACGGTGTCGGTCGCGACGACGCCGACCGTCGCGTCGTACTCGCGTTCGAGGCCCGCGATTGCTCGGCGGACCGTGGCGGTGGTCGCGGCGTCCGTTGTCGGCGGCGGCGTCGTCGCTGAGGTGCTCGTCGGTGTGCTCGTGGACCGTGCGGACGACGTGGCCGACGCGGTCGGTCCGACGGAGCCGCCACCGGAGCACCCGGCGAGGACGAGCACGGCGACGGTGCCGCCGACGACCAGGGGGAGAGCACGGTGCATGGGAGCACCCTGCCGCTCGACCCTGGTCACACGCCGGGAACCGGCACCCCGACCCGGGCGACGGAGACCTGCGTGCCGACGCCCCGCTCGCGGGCGAGGTCGATCAGCCGGGCAGCGACGGCGAGGTCCTGCGCGCCGAGCCCGACCGAGTCGAACACGGTGATCTCGTCGTCCCCGTTCCGGCCTGGTGCGCGTCCGGCGACGACCTCGCCGAGTTCCGCCGGGTGGAGGTCCTGCGGGACCGCCCCCTCGACCACGGCCTCGAGCAGGTCACCCGACTTCGTCCAGGCGGTGGCCCGGCTGTCGACGAAGAGCGTGCCGCGTGCCATCGCCGCGCCGTCGAGCTCCCGGTGCGTCGGGCGGGGACGGGCCCCGACCGCGTTCACGTGCTGGCCGGCGTGCAACCAGGCGCCGCGGACGATCGGGTCGACCGAGGGCGTCAGGGTGCAGAGCACATCGGCCTCCTCGACCACGCGACGGACCTCCGGCGCGACCACGCACCGCCGGGCCACGTCCGGTCCGACGGCCTCGAGGAACCGGGTGACCGTCCCCGACGACCGTGACCACAGGACGATCCGCTCGAACGGTCGCGTCGCTTCGAAGGCACGGACGTGCTCGACGGCGAGGTTGCCCGCGCCGAGGATCCCGAGGGTCCGGCTGCCCGAGCGGGCGAGGTGCTTCGTCGCGACCACGGTGGTCGCCGCGGTCCGCGCCCGGGTGATCGTCATGCCGTCGAGCACGGCGACGCACTCGCCGGTGACCGAGGAGGACACCAGGATCGTGGAGCGCTGCGACGGCAGCCCTCGCGCACCGTTGTCGGGGATGTCGGCCATCAGCTTGACGGCGACGAGCCCGAGCCGGTCGGAGCGCACGGCCATCGGCAGGAAGAGAGCGTCGTCGGCGCCGGTCAGGGCGACCGGGGCCGGCTGCTGCATCGCGCCGGTCCCGAGGTCGGCGTGGACGGCCTCCACGGCCCCGACGACGTCGACGGCGTCGATGAGACCGGCGACGTCGGCGGCGCCGAGGACGACGGTCACGACGCGGTGACGGCGGTCGAGGCGCCGAGCAGCTCCTCGAGCGACGGGGTGTGGGTCGTGAGGCCACCGTCGAACAGGATGCGCATCCAGCGGTCGGAGGCATCGCGGTCGACGACCGCGGAGTCCCAGACGCCCCCGGCAGCCATCTCGTCGGCGGCCCGTCGCAGCAGGGCGGCGTCCTTCTCCGGCCACCGGGCGGCGAGCACGGCCGCGATCTCGGTGTCGGCGTCGCCCGCGGTGATCTTGGCCATCGCGGCGGCGATGCCGTCCATGAACCGGTCGACCCGGTCGCCGAGTTCGTCGATGCGGTCCGTGCGCGTGTAGTAGACGCTGTTCGGCATCACGCCACCGGCGTCGAGGTGCCGGAAGACGATCGTGCCCCCACCGGCGGCGACCAGTTCCTGGGCGGAGACGAGGTCGAGGATGATCGCGTCACCGAGCCCGCCCTGGTACAGCTCGATGAGCATCGCGGTCGACAGGTCGCGGACGAAGCGGGTCGCCGCGACGTCGAACCCGGCCTCGCGGATGAGTCCGGCCGTGAACTCGTACGGGGCGCTCCCGCCGGCGCCGGGCGCCAGGACGACCTTGCCGGCGAGCCAGTCCAGCGTGATCGGGGTCGTCTCGTCGCGGGCGACGATGGTCATCGGGAACCCGTGGTTGAGCTGGCCCACGACCGACAGCTTGCGCGGGGTCCCGGCGTACATCGCGGGGACCCAGAGACCGCCGAGGGCGAGGTCGGCCTCGTGCGAGTCGATGTCGTCGAGGACGCCGGTCCACGGGTCGCAGGCCTTCGCGGTGACGGACAGGCCGCGCTCGGCGAACAGACCGCCGACGTCGGCGACGTACTCGGGCAGGTAGTTGAGGCCGTTCGCGGTCGCCGAGATGTTGAGGGTGTCCATGGTGTTCTCCGATCGTGGGGTGGTGGGCCGGGGTGTCCGGCCCACCGGGGTGGTGCGGTTGGTGCGGGTGGTCAGGTGGGTCAGGCGGTGGTGGTCGAGAGGGCGTTCTCGTTGACGTCCTCGAGCGACCGGCCGCGGGTCTCCGGGGCGAAGCGTGACGCGACCACGAGGACCGCGTACATGACGGCGGCGAGTCCGAAGACGCCGGCGAAGGCCCACGAGCCGTACAGCGCGATCGCGGCGAACGGCATGACCGCTCCGGCGATGTTGCCGATGCCGTTGACGATCGAGGCACCGGAGGCGCGGATCGCGGTCGGGTAGACCTCGGCGGTCCACGCCGCGAGGGTGGTGTTCGTCAACATCGTGAAGAACTGGAACAGGGCGCCGAGCACCAGGATCGCGGCGGTGTCGTTGCCGAAGGCCGCGAACGCCAGGGCGGTGAGGCAGCCGAGGATGCCCGCGACGGCGATGAGGGGCCGTCGTCCGACGCGGTTGGCGAGGAGCGCCGCTGCCGTGCACCCGAGGAGCGATCCGATGTTCATGATCATCGTGTAGAGCAGGCTCTGCGACACCGTGTAGCCACGCTCGACGAGCAGGGTCGGCATCAGGAAGTTCAGCGTGACCTGCACACCGAAGGCCATCCACGAGGCGACGCCGATGGCGATCGTCCGACGGAGCACCAGCTTGTGGAACACCGCTGCGGGCGATGAGTGCAGAGCGACCGGGGGCAGGTCGGCCGGCGTCAGGCGCACCGGGGGAGCGGCGTCGGCGGGCGGGGTGAGCGTGTTCGAGGCGAGGACCGCGAGCGAACGGTTCGCTTCGTCAACCCGCCCCTTCGACAGCAGCCAGCGAGGCGTCTCGGGCAGCTTGCGGCGGTACAGGACGACGAACAGGGCGGGGATCGCGAGGATCACGAACGTCCAGCGCCAGACGTGGTCGTCACCACCGAGCGGGGCGGCCAGCGGGCCGAGCAGCAGCAGGAAGAGGCCGTAGGAGATGAAGTTGCCGATGCCGCCGGCGCCGACGTTGATGGTCGCGATGAGGCCGCCGCGGTACTTTGTGGCCACCATCTCGGACAGCATCGCGATGCCGATCATGAACTCGCCGCCGACGCCGATCCCGACGATGAACCGGCTGACGAGCAGCATGTCGAAGTTGAAGGAGACGGCGCTGAGGAGGCCGCCGAGCGTGTAGACGAGCAGGTTGAGTCCGAGCGAGAACCGCCGACCGTACTTGTCGGCGAGCCAGCCGGCCAGGAACCGGCCGACCAGGCCACCCAGGACGGTGGCGGTGTTGATCGTGGAGAGCTGGACGTCGCCGATGGCGAGCGAGGCCTTGATGTTGGTGGCCATCGCGCCGATGGAGTTCTGTTCGAGCGTGTCGAAGAACTCCCCGGCGAGGATGAGCATGAGGACCCAGAACTGGGCCCGGGTGAAGCCGATCGAGTCGAGGGCGGATCCGACGCCGCCGGAGGACGGGGTGGCGGAGGCGGTTCGGGTTGGTGCGGTGGAGCGGGTTACAGCAGTCATTCGTAACTCCAGCGGGGGAAGAGTGAGGTGGGTGCACCGTGCGGTCACTCTTTTGTATACGAAAAGCTGTTTCGGGCTGGTTTCGAACACGAGACGGTTCGTTACGGCTGCCTGAATCACCTGCATATTCAAGCATCCAGGCAGAGCGTCGCCAAGCTCGCGGGCCGTTTTGTATACGTTCTTACGGGTTCAGGGCCCGGTAGATCGCTTCGTCGCGGCGCAGGTGCTCGTCCATCAGCAGCCCTGCCTGTACCGAGGCGCCGCGCAGGATCGCGCCGGCGACGGCGGTGTGGTCATCGCTGCTCGACGCCACCTCGTCCTGCGTCACGCGCTCGAACGCCCACGCCGTCTGGTGGATCAGGTGGTCGATCATCGTCTCGAGCCGGCTGTTCCCCGAGGCTCGTGCCACCAGCCCGTGGAACGCGAACCGCGGTGAATGCGCGGCCTCGACCTCTTGGTCGGACCGGTGTTCGCGACCGACGGCACGGAGCAGGTCGGCGCAGTCGCCACCCTGGCGACGGGCGGCGAGCTCGGCGGCGAGGACCTCGAGTCCTCGGCGGATCTGCATGAGCTCGATGACCACCTCGGTCGAGGAGTCGGCGACCCGGACGCCCTTGAACTTCTCGGACTCGACGAACCCCTCGGTCTCGAGCTGCCGGAGTGCTTCGCGCACGGGGACCCGCGAGACGCCGAAGCGTTCGGCGAGGGCGTCTTCCTTCAGCCGGGAGCCACGTGCGAGCGTGCCGGCGATGATCTCGGCCCTGATCGCCTTGAGGACAGATGCCGGCTTGGACTCCACAGCACGATGCTAGTTGGAGCGAGTGACGGGAATCGAACCCGCGCTACCAGCTTGGGAAGCTGGAGTTCTACCATTGAACTACACTCGCGCGCCCCGCAGAACGGGACTCGGCAAGCCTAGCGGATTCTCGCCTGGAAGCCAGCCGACCGCGCACCGTACGCCTCCTGTCGGGCGTGTGTCGGGCCTCCCGAGTCTCCGCTGTGAGCACGCCAGCCTGACGGACAGGTGTCGTCCTCGTGTGTACCGTCCAGGGAGTTCCAGCGCCGAAGAACCCGAGGAGGACCGGATGGTCAGGCATCCCCTCATCGACGACGTGGTCGGTCCCGCCATCGTGGTCGAGTCCGCCTCGCCGGTCGTGTGGCTGACGGACGCGCTCGCCTCACTGCTCCGCCGGTCGGCGGACGCCGGCCGCATGGTCGTGCTGCGGACCGGGCGCGAATCCGCGATCACCCCCGCCCTGCGGCACGCGCTCGGTGCCTACGGTGCCGCGTGGGCAGTCGCCGACTTCGACGGGACACTGCGCGACGGCCGGACCGGTGCGGCAGCCTCGGGCATCGAGGACTTCGTGCACCGCGGCCCCGAACTCGTCGGTACACCGTCGCCCGAGCACCCCGTCGCAGCCGACTCCGTCCGCCAGATCAGCATCGACCTGACGCTCCGCCACCACGCCGAGCGTGCCGTGGACATGGGGTCCGCGATCGAGGCCCTGTGCCACACCGTCGGCACCTGCCCCACCCGCTGGGGCACCGCCGAGCCGCTCACCGTGCCGTGGGACCGATGGGTCGTCACGCAGTACGCCAAGCACGAGGCACCCGGGGTCTCGACCTCGTACGCCGTCGGCGAGGGCTTCTCTGCCACGATGACCGCCCACCTGGTCGGTGGCGTCGTCGTCGAGACGATGTCCGCCGTCTTGACCGTGCCCGAGGAGAACACCGACCCGGAGCTCGCGAACCGCCTGTTCGACGCCGTGCAGCAGGTCGCCGACCAGGTCGTGCCCGTCTTCGGTGTGGTGATGCAGCGCCGGGGGGACGCCGACCACCTGATCCGCGCGGTGTCGCACGGCGAGCCGTCGCCGCTCGCCGTCGTCGTCGGACCCGAAGCCTCCGAGTTCCTGGACCGCGACGGGGTCTGGCCGCCACCGCGCACCACGACGGCGACGTTCGGCACCCGGTCCGGGGCAGGCACCCGGTCCGGGGCAGGCGACCGGTCCGGGGCGGGCGACACCGGTGCCGCTGACAGCGACATCGTCGACGGCGGCATGATCGTCCGCTTCGAGGACGGCTGGGAAGCCCTCGAGTCCTTCCTCGACCGCATCGACGAGGACCGCTTCCTGCAGCTCGTCGGCGGAGCGCCCCTCGACCCGGCCCACGACGAGGGCACGCTCGACGGCCACGTGCGGGACGCCCGGGTGGCAGGCGGTCACGGTGCCGCGTGACGTCACCATCCTCTGCCGCCAGCCGGTCGAGCCGCGGGAGGTCGCCGAAGCGCTGCTCCTGCACGACGAGTCCTGGGGCGTCCGAGCCCTCGACGACGGCCCGATGCTGCAGGTCTGCCGCGACGCCACGCACCCGGTGATCACCGTGCTCGGGGTGCGGCGGGTGGACTCGTTCGACGAGGTCGAGCGGATCCTGCCGGACGCTCCCACGATCGCGACGCCACTGTGGTGGGTCGACACCGTCACCCCCGCCGGGGCCGACGGCGAGTCCGGGATCTCGGCGGCGCTCGAGGCCGCGCTCGACCTCGACGCGGTCTGCATCGTCCACGGCGACTGACGGAGCCGACGCGGACGCCGGACGCGCGCGTCAGTCGCGGCGCGCGGTGTCGGTCGCGTTGATCGCCGCCAGGCGTTCGTTGTACGCCTTCAGGTCGGCGTCACCGTCGCGTTCGGCCTTGCGGTCGAGCCGCTTCGCGTCGCGCTTGTCCGTGCGAATCCAGTTCCGCACCACGAGCAGCGCGACGAAGACCATCGGCAGCTCGGAGGCGCCCCAGGCGATGCCGCCGCCGGTGTGCTGGTCGTCGAGCAGCGCGGCGTCGTTCGTCTGGCCGAGTGCGTGGAACCAGTCGATCGCGAACACCGACTGCGAGGTCATCACGGCGACGCCGAAGAACGCGTGGAAGGCCAGCGTCGCGAGCAGCGCGATGATCAGGATCGGGTACGGCGGACGCTTCGGCCCCGGGTCGACGCCGACGAACACCCAGAAGAACAGGTAGCCGCTCAGCACGAAATGGACGACCATCGCGACGTGCCACTCGTGCGACTGCATCGCCGCCTGGTACGCCGGCGTGAAGTAGAACACCACGAGCGACCCGGCGAAGATCACACCCGCGACGGCGGGCTTCCCCATGAACTGCATGTACCGCGAGTGCACGAAGAGCATGAGCCACTCGCGGGCCCCGCGGGAACCGTCGTTGCGGACCGGCAGGGTGCGCATGGCCAGCAGCACCGGGCCGCCGAGCACGAGCGGCAGCGGCACGAACATCATGAGCAGCATGTGCTGGACCATGTGCGACGAGAAGTGGATCATGCCGTACACGGCCGGTCCGGCCGACGTGGTCCAGATGAACAGGGCGCAGCCGATGACCCACGCGATGGTGCGCCCGACGGGCCACTTGTCGCCGCGCTTCCGGAGCTTCCGCACGGCGAGCAGGTACCAGACGGCACCGACGACGGCGAGCCCGAGCCACACCCAGTCGATGTGCCACTGCGTCAGGTACGTGTGCATCGTCTGGGCCGGCGGGAACGGGAACCCGATCAGGCCGGAGCGGGTGTCCTCACCGGTCTCGGGTGTCTGCGGGATCGGCGGCTGCGAGCGGGACACGGCCACCGAGACGCCGATCGCGACGGCCATGAACACGATCTCGGCGAGCGCGAACCGGGTGAACCGACGGCGGTCGAGCGGCGCGCGGAGCAGCCCGGGCACCAGCTTGCGGCGCTGCACGACGCCGGCGATCCCGAGCAGCACCAGGATGACGGCCTTGACCGTGATGAGTGCGCCGTACGGGGTGGTGACGAGGTCGAGCGGACCGGTCAGCCGCAGCGAGGCGTTGACGATGCCGGAGAACGCGACGGCGCCGAACGACCACCCGGCCAGCGTGGAGTAGCGGGAGACCACCCGACCGGTCGTGCCCTTCGTGCGGGTGCGCAGCAGCACGACGGCGACGAGCCCGCCGGCCCAGACGCACACCCCTATCAGGTGGATCGCGAGGGAGTTCACGGCGTTGGCGTGCTCGAGCGAGCCGGCGGCGTGGCCGGACAGTGCCAGGGGGAGCAGGGCGAAGAGGCCGAACACGGTGGCGACGGCGAGCGTCGTGACCCGGGTGGCGAACGCGGCGAGCACGGTCGCGATGAGGATCGCCGCCGCGGAGACCACGAGCGCCTGCCCGATCTCGACCTGGAACGCGAACAGCATGAAGTTGCGGGCGAACACCGGACTGGTGAGCGGGACGCCGAGGGTGTTGGCGCCGGTCAGCACGACGGTGACGGCCGCGGCGAGGAACCAGATCGATCCGGTCGCCGCCGCCCAGCGCGTGGCGCGGTGCTGCACGCTCGAGAGTGCCCGGTGGTCCTTCTTCTGTGCCGGCAGCGCGAACGCGGCGACGATGAGCAGGCCGACGGTCAGCGCCGCCATGGTGTCGTGCACCACGCGGGCGATCGGCAGGCCGTACTCGACCACGTCGCCGGCGGACACCAGCTGCTGGTTCGCGGTGAACGCTCCGGTGATCGTCAGGCCGAGGATCGAGCACGCGACCGCGAGCGGGATGGCGACGACCAGCACGGTCGCGACGGTGGACGTGCGCGCGGTGACGGGCGCGGATTCCGGCGCCGGGCCTCCAGGCTGGGTTGCGGGGGACGTGACGGTCATCAACCTTGTTCCAGGGACGCGTGCGTCCGCGAGACCGCGGACCCTCCATGGTAGGCGGGTCGGTCTGGAGGCGCGGTGTCAGTCCGCAGCGCGCGCTGCGGTCCGCCTCAGGCTCGCGCCGACGACCCCTGCAGGTCGCGGATCCGGCCCAGCTCGTCGAAGTCGACCGTGATGGTCCCGTCCGCCAACGTCAGCGTGCGCCCGTCCCAGGGGACACCGCGGAGCGACGCCCAGCTCCCCACAGCGCGGCGGTGGTCGTGCACCTCGGTCGTCTGCAGGCCCTCACCGAAGACCCGGACCATCCGGGGGACCGTCGGTGGCGCGAACAGCAGGCCCTCGAACAGCACCCAGAGTCGGGAACCTCCGCCGACGTGCCCGCCGAAGCCGAACCACGAACCGGTCGCCAGCCGTGCCGCGATCGACATGTCCCACGCGAACTCGTACCCGGCGTCGGCGGCGTCGGCCTGCCGGTGCTCGCCGAACGGGACCTCGCCCTGCACGAGTTCCGGGATGCCGAGCCGTTCGCCCAGCGCGCGGGTGGCGTTCGCGGCCGCGAGCACCGACGCGGGGTACTGCGACGGGTTCGCCCAGCCCCAGAGCCAGCTGCGCGGCCCCGGTGCGGCCGATCCCAGCAGCTGGATCCGGAACTCGCCCGGGTGCGGCCCGACGAACTGCAGGGTGCCGGCGGCGAGGTCGACGTTCCAGCGTTCGTGGTCGTCGTACCGGTCGGCGAGCTGCAGCTGCGCTTCCCAGGCCAGGAAGACCCCGTCGCTGACCAGATCGTCCATCCCCCGTGAGCGCGTCATGGGGGAACCCTACGCCGGGCGGTGTTCCCAGATCCCCTCGCTGCCGACGCCCACGAACCCGACGGCCTCGTTCACGTCGAGCATCGGGCGGTTCTCCTCGGCGTTGAACGTGATGATCGAGGGGTGCCCCGGGTGGTCGCGCTCGATCGTCTCGATCCCGACGACCTTGAGCAGCCACCCGAGCCGGTGCCCCCGGTGCTCGCGCAGCACGAGGGTGTCGCCCTGCATCACGGGCTGGGCCACGGGCCCAGGGACGGCGAGCTGGGTGAAGCCGACGAGTCCGCCGGACGACACGTCCTCCACGGCGACGGTGCGCATGGTGCGCGGGCCGTCGTCGAGGTGCTGCTCGTGCGTCCGGAGCCGGTCGATCGTCCAGGCGTCCTCGGGCTCGGCCATGTCGCCGGCCGGGGCATCGGTGCTCATCCGGCTCAGGAGGAGTGCGACGTCCGTCTGCCACCGGGACGGAGTCGGTCCGGCCCAGGTGTGCACGCGGTACCGGTCGGCCGCCGCCCGCGTCGCCGCCGCGCGGACGCCGGAGAGCGCATCGGGGTCGGCCGGGAGCTCCAGACGGCTGATCCGGTTCACCTGCCCGAACCGCCACCCCCGGCTCGTCAGGAACCGGGCTCCGGGTTCGTCCTCGGGCACGACGCCGAACCCGGTCGGTGCACGGAGGCACCCGGGGCCCGCTGCGGGGCCGACCTGCCGTGACACGGCGTACGTCTTCCACTGCGTGCGGCCCTGCTGCCTCGCGACCGCTTCGACGTGCTCGGCCAGGAGCGTGCCGATGCCACGGCGCCGGTGCTCGGGCGCCACGCTGACCGCCATCCAGCAGTTCGGGGCGTCCGCGACCGCCTTCGATTCGTACGAGCCGGCCCCCACCGCGGCCCCCTCGTCGTCACGGACCAGGAACAGTCGGCTGGGCGCGTCGGGGTCGATCAGGTACGGCAGCTGTTCCTCGGGCGTCCAGAGCAGTTCCGGCAGTCCGGTGATCGACACCTCGGCGCGGTTCTGCACGTCGACCCACTCGCGGAACGCCCGCACGGTCCCCGGGTCGTCGTCCATCGTGGCGGGGACCACGAGTTCGTGGACGGTGTACGCGGTCATGTCGGTTCCTCCCGGCGGTGCGACGCCGCCCGGCTCCGGACAGCCTCGCAGCATATCGGCGAGGGTCCGCTGCCGCTAGGCTGCACGGCGTGCTGCTCTCCGATCGCGACATCACCGCCCAGCTCGCCGAGGGCCGGATCGGTCTCGACCCCCACGACGCCTCGCTCGTCCAGCCGTCGAGCATCGACGTCCGACTCGACAAGTTCTTCCGGCTGTTCGACAACCACAAGTACCCGCACATCGACCCGGCGGTCGACCAGCCCGACCTGACCCGGCTGGTCGAGACCGACCCGGACGAGGCCTTCGTGCTGCACCCCGGCGAGTTCGTGCTCGGCTCGACCTACGAGGTCGTCACGTTGCCCGACGACATCGCCGCGCGGCTCGAGGGCAAGAGCTCGCTCGGACGCCTCGGGCTCCTGACCCACTCGACCGCGGGCTTCATCGACCCCGGGTTCTCCGGCCACGTGACGCTCGAGCTGTCGAACGTCGCGACGCTGCCGATCAAGCTCTGGCCCGGCATGAAGATCGGGCAGCTGTGCTTCTTCCAGCTGTCCAGCCCTGCCGAGAAGCCGTACGGCTCGGCCGAGTACCAGTCGCGGTACCAGGGCCAGCGCGGGCCGACCCCGTCCCGCTCGGCGCAGAACTTCCACCGCGCGGACGTCTCAGCGCGCCCCTGACCGCGGTCCGTCCGACCCGGAGCGACGTCATCGACGTCGTGCGACATCGATGACGTCGTTCCGGGTCGACACCGCGCGTCATCCAGCGGACGAAATGTCGCATGCTGTGTATCGTTGCAGCATGTCCGCAGTCCCTCCACGTCCGATGCCGACGGTGTCGGCGGCCGCGCTCATCCGTGACGCCCGTGACCGCGCCGAACTGACGCAGGTGCAGCTCGCCCGCCGCGCCGGCGTCACGCAGAGCGTCATCAGCACGTACGAGAACGGCCGACGCGAACCCTCGCTCGCCGCACTCCAGCGCATGCTCCGGGCCGCGGGCTTCACCACGTCGATCGACCTGCTCCCGGTCGAGGACCCACCGCCGCTGCGTGAACGCGTCGCCGCCGCGCGGCAGGACCTGATCGCCGTCGTCGAGCGGTTCGGTGGCCGGAACCCCCGGTTGTTCGGCAGCGTCGCCCGTGGGGACGACGGCCCGGGCAGCGACGTCGACCTGATGATCGACGTCGACGCCGGGCTCGGCATCTTCGCGCTCATGCGCATCCAGGACGGCGCCGAGCGACTGCTCGGCGTGCGCGTCGACGTCGTGGACGCGGCCGGCATGAGCCCAGAGGTCGTCCGACGCGCGGTGCCGCTGTGAGCCAGGAACCGGTGACGCCCCGGCTGGTCGGCGATCGACTCGACGACGTCATCGGCGCGTGCGAGGCCATCGGCCGGTACGTCGGCGACGAGCGGCTGCCCGAGGACCTGGTGCACGACGCCGTCCGGATGCGGTTGGTCGAGATCGGCGAGGCGGTCCGTGTCCTGCCGAGCACCGTCACCGCGAGCGAGCCGGACATCCCGTGGTCGCGGGTGTCCGACCTCGGCGACCGGCTGACCCGGCGCTACTTCGACACCACCCGCGCGGTGGTGTTCGGCACGGCCCGCACCGACGTACCGCACCTGGCCGACGCGGCGCGGCGGTTGCGCGCGACCCGGCCCTGACCCGGCGGGTCGCGCGGGCACCGGACGTGCGTGCACGGCGGACGGGAGGCACGGATCACGACCTGCCCCGGGCCTCCCGTCCGACCGTGGCCGGCCCCACGACGACGCAGGACGGCCCCGTCTCGCCGAAGCGAGACGGGGCCGTCCGTGTGAGCGGGGGAGATCAGCCCTTCTTGGCGAGCTCCTCGAGGGTGTCGTTGCCCTTGTAGGCCTCGACCGCGTTGTCCTTCGTGACCAGGATCGGCGTCAGCTCGACGGCCGGGACGACCTTCGAACCGTTGTCGTTGTTCTTGTCCTTGGTCGTCTTCGGGGTCTTGCCGTCGGCGAGGTCGGACACCAGGTCGATGGCCGCCTGGGCCTCTTCCGTGGTGTTCTTGTAGATCGTCGAGTACTGCGTGCCCTTCATGATGAGCGGGATCGAAGCGGTCTCCGAGTCCTGCCCGGTCACGACGGGGTTGTCCTTGCCGGCGGCCTTGGTCGCGGTGAGGATCGCACGGGCGAGGGTGTCGTTCGGCGACAGGACGCCGTCGAGCTTGGTGTCACCCGTGTAGTACTGGGCCAGCAGGTCGGTCATGCGCGACTGGGCCTTCTGCGCGAGCCAGCCCTGCGTGTTCACCTTGGCGAACGTGGTCTGACCCGAGACGACCTTGAGCGTGCCGTCGTCGATCTTCGGCTGCAGGACGTCCATCGCACCGTTGAAGAACACGGTGGCGTTGGCGTCGTCCGGCGAACCGGCGAAGAGCTCGACGTTGTACGGTCCGTCGCCCTTCTTCTCCTCGAGGCCCTTGAGCAGCGCCTGGGCCTGCAGCTGGCCGACCTTGAAGTTGTTGAACGCGACGTAGTAGTCGACGTTCTTCGTGTTCAGGATGTTGCGGTCCCAGGCGATGACGGTCGTGCCCTGGGCCTTGGCGGCCTTGACCTGCGAGCCGAGCTGCGAACCGTCGGCAGCACCGATGATGATCGCCTTCGCGCCCTTGGTGACCATGCCCGAGATCTGCGACTGCTGGTCGGGGACCGGGTTGCCGGCGTTGGCGTACTGGATGTCGGCCTTGAAGCCGGCGTCCTCGATCGACTTCTTGAACGCGGCGCCCGCGAGCACCCAGTTCTGCGAGGTCTTGGCCGGCAGGGCGACGCCGATGAGGTCGCCCTTCTTGATGGACGAGCCGGAGCCGTCGCCCGAGTCGGAGGTGCCACGAGCCGAGCAACCGCTGAGGGCCAGGCCCGCGACGAGTGCCAGACCGATGCCGGCGATGAGCTTCTTGCGCATGAGAGTGCTTTCTCTTCGTTGAGGTGGTGGTGCTGTGAGGGGAAGGGTTGGACTAGGGGAGGGTGATCTTGTCGGGCTGGTCCTCGATCGAGCGCGGCTGCTGCTGGGCCGCGGGGACCTCGGCTGCGTCCTTGCGCTGGAACTGCCGCATCATGCCGCCGATGAGCGATGGGCGGCCCTGCGACTTCGAGTAGACGTCGAAGGCGACGGCGATGAGGAGCACGAGACCACGGATGATCTGGACCTTGTTGGACTCGATGCCCATCAGCTGCAGACCGTTCGACAGCAGCGCCATCACGAGGCCACCGATGATGGAGCCGGAGATGGTGCCGATGCCACCGGCGACCGCTGCACCACCGACGAACACGGCGGCGATCGCGTCGAGCTCCCAGCCGGTGCCGTCCGCGGGACCCGAGGCGTTCGAGTACCCGACGAACACCATGCCGGCGATCGCGGCGAGGACCGACATGTTCGCCATGACGAAGAAGTTCACCTTGCGGGCGCTGACGCCGGACAGGACGGCGGCGCTGGAGTTGCCACCGACCGCGTAGACCTGGCGACCGAAGATGGTGTTCTTCGTGATGAAGCCGTAGACGATGGTCAGGACACCGAGGATGATCGCGACGATCGGGATCGACGTGCCGACCGGGCCGGCGCCGAACAGGTACGTGGCGACGAGGGTGACGGCGACCAGGATGCCGGTGCGGACGACGGAGACCCACAGCGGCGGGACCTCGGCCTGCATCTTGCGGCGACGGGCACGACCGCGGACCTCGACGATGATCAGGACGGCGATGGTCACGGCGCCGATCAGCAGCGTGCCGTTCGAGAACCCGAAGTCGGGGCCGAAGTCACCGAGGAAGCCGGAGCCGATGGTGTTGTAGGGGTCCGGCGTCGGGACCGAGGTGGACGCACCGATGATCTGGTTCGCACCGCGGAAGATGAGCTGGCCGGCCAGGGTCACGATGAAGGCCGGGACCTTCACGAACGCCACCCAGAAGCCCTGCCAGGCACCGACGAGCGCACCGACGACCAGGCCGAGCACGATCGCCAGCCAGACCGGGAAGTGCCAGACCGACATCGACTGGGCGACGATGATGCCGACGAACGCCGCCACCGATCCGACGGACAGGTCGATGTGGCCCGCGATGATCACCATGACCATCCCCAGCGCGAGGATGAGGATGTAGGAGTACTGCAGGAACAGGTTGATGACGTTGGTGGGCTCGAGGATGAGCCCGTCCGTCATGAACCAGAAGAAGATGACGATCGCGACGAGGGCGATGATCATGCCGTACTGGCCGATCGAGTTGCCCTTGCCGAAGAGCAGTTTCAGGTTGTTCATGAGACGGGAGCGCCCTTCCGCGCGGAGGTCATGCTGCGCATGAGCGTTTCTGGATCGGCCTGGTCCGCGGGGACGTCGGCCGTGATCTGGCCCTCGAAGATCGTGTAGATGCGATCGGAGAGGCCGAGGAGTTCGGGGAGCTCGGAGGAGATCAGGATGATGCCCTTCCCCTGTGCTGCGAGCTGCTGGATGATGCCGTAGATCTCGAACTTCGCGCCCACGTCGATGCCGCGGGTCGGTTCGTCGAGGATCAGGATGTCCGGGTCGGTGAACATCCACTTGGACAGGACGACCTTCTGCTGGTTCCCGCCGGAGAGCTTCCCGACGTTCTCCTCGACGCTCGGCACCTTGGTGCGGAGCATCTTCCGGTACTTCTCGGCGACGTCGTACTCCTCGATGGAGTCGACGACGCCGCCCTTCGAGATCTTCTGCAGATCGGCGGAGACGGTGGACCGCTTGACGGTGTCGAGCAGGTTGAGGCCGAGGGCCTTGCGGTCCTCGGAGACGTAGCCCATGCCGTTCTGGATCGCCTGCTGGACGTTCGTGACCTTGATCTCGTGGCCGTCCTTGATGATCTCGCCACCGAGCCAGGTGCCGTAGGAGCGACCGAACAGGCTCATCGCGAGCTCGGTGCGGCCGGCGCCCATCAGGCCCGCGAAGCCGACGATCTCGCCACGCTTGACGTGGAAGTTCGAGCCCTTGCAGACCAGGCGGCTGGCGTCGAGCGGGTGCTGCACGGTCCAGTCGCGGACCTCGAAGAAGGTCTCGCCGATCTTCGGGGTGCGGTCCGGGAACCGGCTCTCGAGCGACCGGCCGACCATGCCGCGGATGATGCGGTCCTCGTTGACGCCGTCGCCCTTGACGTTCAGCGTCTCGATGGTCTTGCCGTCACGGATGATCGTGATCTCGTCGGCGATCTGCTCGATCTCGTTGAGCTTGTGGCTGATGATGATGCTCGAGATGCCCTTGGCCTTCAGCCCGACGATCAGGTCGAGCAGGTGCTGCGAGTCGTTCTCGTTCAGGGCCGCGGTCGGCTCGTCGAGGATGAGGAGCTTGACGTCCTTGTGCAGGGCCTTCGCGATCTCGACCAGCTGCTGCTTGCCGACACCGATGTTCTTGATCTGGGTGTCCGGGTCGTCGGCCAGGCCGACGCGGGCGAGCAGGTCCTGCGCGCGGAGCTGGGCGCTCGTCCAGTCGATCACGCCGAACTTGCCGGGCTCGTTGCCGAGGAACAGGTTCTCGGTGATCGAGAGTTCCGGGATCAGCGCGAGCTCCTGGTGGATGATCACGATGCCGGCCTGCTCGGACTGCTTGATGTCCTTGAAGCGGACCTCTTCGCCCTCGTAGACGATCTCGCCGTCGTAGGTGCCGTAGGGGTAGACGCCCGACAGGACCTTCATCAGGGTCGACTTGCCAGCGCCGTTCTCGCCGCAGATCGCGTGGATCTCGCCGGCGCGGACGTTGAGGGAGACCTCGGACAGCGCCTTGACACCAGGGAACTCCTTGGTGATCGAGCGCATCTCGAGGATGGTCTCGGGTGCGGTGATCGACCGGGTCTCGAGGCCGGTGTCGATCGGGGTTGACGCCACAGTGCATCTCCTTCTGCCGCTGCGATGCGGCAGTTGTTCGGGTGGTTCTGCTGCGGCAGCGAAAGGGCGCAGGTGGCCTGCGTGGACTTCGTTGTCGCGTCCGGTGCCCCGCTGGTGTGACGCTCATGTGAACGGTCACATCGGCTGGACGGAGGTAATTTACGCACAGCCCCGGTGCGGCTGTCAATTCGGATTGGTCGCGTTTTCGTAACGGCCTGCGTGATCCCGCACGAACGTCCCCCGGACGGGAGGCACGGTGCCGGCCCGACCCGCGTCCTGCGGATCGACGGTGGTCGCGTCAACGGCCGCGCGGGGCCCCCGTGGACGCGCGCACGACGAGCTGCGGGACGATGTCGATCGGCCGGAGGAGCTCGTCGTCGCCGGGCAGGAGCAGGTCGACGCAGCGGCGGCCGAGCTCGGCGAAGTCGACCTGCACCGTGGTGAGCGGTGGCCAGAAGTGCTTCGCCTCGGGGATGTCGTCGTAGCCGACCACCGACAGGTCGCCCGGCACGTCGAGCCCGTACGAGCGGGCCGCGTGCATGACGCCCAGGGCCATCTGGTCGTTCGAGCAGAACACCGCCGTGCAGTCCCGCCACCGCAGGAGTTCGCGGCCGGCGTGGTAACCGAAGTCCGCCGTCCAGTCGCCCAGGATCGGCGGGACGACGGACATGTCGCGGTCCGACATGGCGCGCAGGAACCCCTGCATGCGGGCGTCCGCCTCGATCCAGTCCTGCGGGCCGGCGATGTGCCGGATGTACTCGTGACCCAGGTCGAGCAGGTGCTCGGTCGCGAGTCTCGCGCCCTCCATCTGGTCGACCCACAGGGCCGTCGGGTCCTCGCCGACACTGGCCCGCATCGTCACGTACGGCGTGCGGATGCCGAGTTCCTCGATCAGGTCGAACACCCGCTGCTGGGGTGCGATGACGACGATGCCCTCGACGTCCAGGTCGAGCAGGTGCCCGAGCCCCTCGCGCACGGCTGTGTCGGTCGCCTCGGCGATGTTCGCCGTCGTCACCGAGTACCCGCGCAGCATCGCCGCGTCCTCGATCGCCTGCAGTGCGACCGCCGGGCCGTAGTGGGCGCGCCGGGCTGTCAGGACGCCGATCGTGTGGGTCCGGCTCGTGACGAGGGCCCGCGCCGCACGGTTCGGCCGGTACTGCAGCTGCTCCATCGCCGCCAGCACCTTGTCGCGTGTGGCGTCGCGGATGGCGTCGGAGTTGTTCAGCACCCGCGACACGGTCTGGTGGGAGACGCCCGCGATCCGTGCGACGTCACGGATGCTGGGCGAACGCGGTTGCTGTGCCCGCGATGACGCCATTGCTGCTCGTTTCCGCCCGGGGCCGTGGCACGTCGATGTGCACGTTCACATTCCGGGCCAGATCATTATGCACGTCCGGCGGATCGACGCCACCTGAACGTCCTCGAGGCTGCGGCCCGGCGGCGTGCCGGGCCGCAGCCTCGCTGCACCCTCGCGGTGCGTCAGAGCCAGTTGCGCTTGCGGAAGATCGCCCACAACACACCCATCAGGGCGAGCATGCCGAGGATCGCGACCGGGTAGCCGTACCGCCAGTGCAGCTCGGGCATGTGGTCGAAGTTCATCCCGTAGACACCGGCGATCAGCCCAGGGGCGAACAGGATCGCCGCCCACGACGAGATCTTCTTGACCTCCTCGCCCTGTCGGTGCGCGGCGCGGGCGAGCTGCCGGCTCTCCTCGCCCTGCGCCAGGCTCGCACTGGTCATCCGCCGCATCGCCTCGTTCTGCTCCTGCGACACCAGGGTCGCGTGCAGTGTCAGGGCGTTCTCGAGCAGGGACCGGAACGAGTCCACCCGCTCCGTCACGCGCAGGGCGTGGTCGAGCACGTTGCGCAGCCGGTGCTGCACCTCGTCGTCGACGCCGTACTTGTCGGCCCCGCGCAGCAGACCCTTCACCATCGCGGGCACCGGCTTCGTGGCGCGCTGGAAGGACAGCACCTCGCTGAGCAGCTGGTAAATGCGCTTCGAGACACCGGGGTCGACCTGCCCGGCGAAGAGTTGGTCCTCGATCGCGTCGATGCCGTCCTGCAGCACCTCGACCACCGGGGCGTAGCCGTCCACGACCTCGTCCAGCACCGCGGCGGTCACGGCCTCCGAACCCAGCGCCAGGAACTCGGGGTCGGCCTCGACCTGGGCGCGGAGCGCCGCGAGGTCGGGGCGCTCGGCGTGCCGGACGCTCACCACGAACCGGTCGCCGACGAACAGGTGCACCTCGCCGAACTCGACCGTGCCCGCGGCTCGGTCGAACCAGGCCGGACGGAGCACCAGGAAGAGCGTGTCGCCGTACCGCTCGAGCTTCGCGCGCTGGTGCCCCTTGCGGGCGTCCTCCACCGCGTTCTCGTGCAGGTCGAACTCGGTGGCGACGGCGTCGAGTTCCTCCGGGTCCGGGCGGAGGAGTCCGATCCACGCCAGGTCGCACCGTGCGACCTCGTGGCGTGCGCCGAGCGACAGGGTCGACGGAGAATCGATGCGACGTCCTTCGACGTAGATCGCGTTGTCGATCATTGCCATGCGCGTGCTCCTCGTGGTCGGGAGCAGGCAGGCGCGATGCCGCGGGCGGGCCGCAGCGGGCGGAGGAGATCTAGGACACGGGCGCGGCGGCGAGGGGGAGGGGCTGCCGGCCCGCGCGAGGATGGTCACCCGACATCGCGCCTCACCTGCCCTTCTCCTGGTCGTGCGGCCGCGGTGCGCAGCCTCGTGGCCACAACCGTGGCCGACGTCCGACCCTACTCCGGACGCACGAGGGAGCCAAGCGCTCGTCCGAGACTCGGCCTGGGCGACGGTTCTCGTGCTCGCCGGCACGAGGAGTGTCGCGGAGCGCGAGTCTCGGCCCAGGCGGCCGCCAGGGTCAGCGGGTGATGTGCAGGCCCGCGGCCTCGAGCTCGGTCAGCTGCCAGCCCAGCCAGGGGCTCCAGCCGAACGGCGCACCGGCGACGGCGGCCCGCAGCGAGTCCTCGGAGACCCAGGCGTACTCGGCGACCTCGTCGTCCGCGGGGGCGGGCAGGTCGTCGGTGACGGCGCGGAACACCGGGCAGACCTCGTTCTCGACGATCCCCGAGGCGTCGACCGCGCGGTACCGGAAGTCCGGCAGCACGAGCTCGACGTCGCGCACGGTGATGCCGAGTTCGCGCGATGCCCGGCGGGCGATGGCGTCCTCGAACGACTCGTCGGGACCGGGGTGCCCGCAGAACGTGTTCGTCCAGACACCGGGCCACGTCTTCTTCGACAGGGCGCGACGGGTCACCAGGACGTCCCCGTCGGTGTTGCGGACGTGGCACGAGAAGGCCAGGTGGAGGGGCGTGTGGTCTGTGTGCACCGTGAACTTGTCCGCTGTGCCGATCGGGGTACGGTCGTCGGCCAGCAGGACCACGGTTTCCGGGAAAGCGCTCATCTGCACCGATAGGTTAGGCCAATGAGCGAGGAAGCGGCCACCGTGGCGCACATCGACCTCGCGCTCGTCGACGACTGTCTCGAGCGCTTCTTCGTCGTGTCCTCGGCTCGTGCCGCGCGCTACGGCCGTCCGTCCGAGGAACTCTGGCGGGTGCTCCGCAAGGCGAGCCTGGGCGGCAAGCGCTTCCGACCGCGCATGGTCCTGACCGCGTACCTCGGCCTCGGCGGGGACGACGTGCACGCTGCCGCGCACGTCGCCGCGGCCTACGAACTCCTGCACACCGCGCTGGTGGTGCACGACGACGTCATCGACCGTGACTGGGCGCGCCGCGGCCAGCCGAACGTCGCGGGCTCCTACCGCGACGCCGGCACCACCGGTGGGCTGCCGCTGCCGACCGCCGAGCACCGCGGGATGAGCGCCGCCGTGATCGCGGGCGACCTCGCGCTCTCCGGCGCACCGCGGTTCATCGAGTCCTCCGGCGTGACGGGCGAGCGTCGTGGGCGTCTGCTCGAACTGCTCGACGAAGCCGTGTTCGCCAGCGCCGCCGGTGAGATGACCGACGTCGACCTGGCCCTCGGCGTGATGCCGACGGTGGACGAGGTCCTGGCGATGGAACGGGCGAAGACGAGCGTGTACTCGTTCGAGGCGCCGCTGCAGTCCGGAGCCGTGCTCGCCGGCGCGCCCGAGACCGTCGTCACCGCGCTCGGCGCCTTCGGCCGCGAGATCGGCATCGCCTACCAGATCGTCGACGACCTGCTCGGGGTGTTCGGCGACGAGACGACCACCGGCAAGAGCGTGCTGGGGGACCTGCGCGAGGGCAAGCGGACCATGCTCATCGCGTACGCGGCCACGACCGACTGCTGGCCGGACATCGCGCCCTACCTGGGTGACCCGGACCTGACCGAGGAACGCGCGGCCGAACTCCGTGCGACCCTGGTCACCTGCGGCGCCCGTGCCGCAGCCGAGTCCCGGATCGCCGACCACGTCGCACTCGCCCGTGCCGAGCTCTCCGGACTGCCGTACGACCTCGCCGACCGCCTGGAGGGCCTCGTGACCGAACTCGTGGAGCGCGCCCGGTGACGACCGACACCACCCGGACCGGCAGTGCGCCGTCCGGTCGGCTCCCCCTGTACGACGCCACGGCCGAGGCAGCGTCGAGCGTCGTCATCGACCGCTACTCGACGTCGTTCGGCCTGGCGAGCCGGTTGCTCGCCAAGGACACCCGCGAGCACATCCGCAACGTCTACGCGCTGGTGCGCGTCGCCGACGAGGTCGTCGACGGTCCCGCGACCGAGGCGGGGCTCGATCCCGACCTGGCACGGACGGTCCTCGACGAGCTCGAGGCCGACACCGAGCGCGCGATCGCCCTCGGCTTCTCGGCGAACCCGGTCGTGCACGCATTCGCCCGGAGTGCACGGGTCACGGGCTTCGGCGCGGAGCTCACCAAGCCGTTCTTCGCGTCGATGCGGATGGACCTGGAGCGCACCGAGCACGACGACGCCTCGTTCGCGGCGTACGTGTACGGCTCGGCCGAGGTCGTGGGGCTGATGTGCCTGCGTGCGTTCGTGTACCGCGCCGGCCGCCCGACCTTCGACCAGGCTGAGCTCGTCGCGGGAGCCCGTGCGCTCGGCGCCGCGTTCCAGAAGGTGAACTTCCTGCGCGACCTGCACGCCGACTTCGAGGTGCTCGGCCGCTCGTACTTCCCGGGGGTCGACATCCGCTCGTTCGACGAGGCCACGAAGCAGCGCCTGGTCGCCGACGTGCAGGCCGACCTCGACCACGCGGCCCGGACGATCCGGCTGCTGCCGGCCGACGCCCGGAACGCCGTCGGGCTCGCGCACGCCCTGTTCCAGGAACTCAACGACCGCATCGCCCGCACGCCGGCGACGCGCCTGGTGACGACGCGCGTGCGCGTCCCGAACCCGGTGAAGGCACGCCTGGCCGCACAGGTGCTCGCCGGACGCGCCCCCGTGCGGTCGAAGGTGGCCACCCGTCGGCCAGGAGGCACGTCATGACCCCGCCCCGCGCCTCCCGTCCGACGGCCGTCGCCGCCACCACCCGGCGCAAGGTGCCCGCCCGACGCGCCGTCGTGATCGGCGGCGGCATCAGCGGACTGGCGTCCGCGGCGCTGCTCGCGCGGGACGGCTTCGCCGTGACCGTGCTCGAGCAGCGGTCGCAGCTCGGCGGCCGTGCCGGTTCGTGGGAGCGCGACGGCTTCCGGTTCGACACCGGGCCGTCGTGGTACCTCATGCCCGAGGTGTTCGACCACTTCTTCCAACTGCTCGGCACCTCGGCCGACGCCGAACTCGACCTGGTCAAGCTCGACCCCGGGTACCGCGTCTACAGCGAGGGCAACGACGAGCCGATCGACCTGCGCGCCGACGCCGAGGCGAACATCGCGCTGTTCGAGTCCGTCGAGCCCGGAGCCGGCAAGCGGATCCGGAAGTACCTCGCCTCGGCCGAGGACACCTACGCGATGGCGATCCGCCGGTTCCTGTACACGACGTTCCAGGACCTCACGAAGCTCGCCGCCCCCGACGTGCTCCGTCGCCTGCCGAAGCTCGCCCGGCTCCTGCTGCAGCCACTGTCGTCCCGCGCTGCCTCGGCGGTCAAGGACCGGCGGCTCTGGCAGATCCTGGGCTACCCGGCCGTGTTCCTGGGCACGAGCCCGTACGCCGCACCGAGCATGTACCACCTGATGAGCCACCTCGACCTCGCCGACGGGGTGCTCTACCCGAAGGGCGGCATCACCGAGGTGATCGCCGCGGTCGAGCGGGTTGCCCGTGCCGAGGGCGCGAAGATCATCGCCGGCGCGAAGGTCGAACGGATCGTCGTCGAGGACGGCGTCGCCACCGGGGTCGTGCACCGCGACCGCGACGGCGTGCAGCACACGGCTCCGGCCGACCTGGTCGTGAGCGCCGCCGACCTGCAGCACACCGAGATGCAGCTGCTCGACCGCGAGCACCGCACCCACGGTGCCGAGCACTGGAAGACCCGCGACCCCGGGCCGAGCGCCGTGCTCGTCTACCTCGGCATCGACGGACCGACGCCCGGCCTGCTGCACCACACCCTGGTGTTCACCGAGGACTGGAAGGCGAACTTCGGCGCGATCTTCGGCAAGGACCGGCACGTCCCCGACCCCGCGTCGATCTACGTCTGCGCGCCGTCGGAGACCGACCCGTCCGTAGCGCCCCGCGGCTCGAGCAACCTCTTCATCCTGGTGCCCCTGCCCGCCGACCTGTCCATCGGCAAAGGCGGGATCGACGGTGCCGGCGACTGGGAGGTCGAGCAGATCGCTGACCGCGCCATCGACGTCGTCGCCGAGCGTTCGGGCGTCCCCGACCTGCGGGACCGCATCCGGGTCCGCCGGACGATCGGCCCGCGCGACTTCGCCGACGACCTCAACGCGTGGAACGGGTCGATGCTCGGTCCCGCGCACACCCTCAAGCAGAGTGCGTTCTTCCGCGAGAAGAACGCGTCGGCCAAGGTCGAGGGCCTGTACTACGCCGGGGCGTCCACGATCCCGGGCATCGGTCTGCCGATGTGCCTGATCAGCGCCGAGGTCCTGCTCAAGCGGATCCACGGTGACACGAGCACCGAACCGCTGCCGACGCCGCTCGGCACCCCGCGGAACCAGGCCGGCACCGTCTGATGCCGGGGCTGTACCTCGCCGGCCTGGTCGTGTCGCTGATCGGCATGACCGTGCTCGACGCCCGCTTCCGGCTGTTCTTCTGGCGAGCGCCGTGGCGTGCGGCTGCGGTGATGGTCGTCGGCGTCGCGTTCTTCATGGTGTGGGACGTCGCCGGGGTCGCGTACGGCATCTTCTTCATCGGCCCGCAGCACCTGCTGACCGGGGTGCTCCTCGCCCCCGAGGTCCCGCTCGAGGAGCTCTTCTTCCTGCTGCTGCTCTGCTACTCGACGATGGACCTGGTCGGCTTCGTCCGGCCCGTCGTGCAGCGGTCGCTCGGACGGCGGCGCCCGTGACCGGCTCCGGCGCCTACGGCCTCTTGGCCCTGCCGTTCTTCGCCGTCGTGGCGGTGGTGGCGGTCGTCGCCGGCATCGTGGCCGCGCGCCGTGCACGAGCGGCGGGACGCGCACCGGGGCCCGGGCGTCGGGTCGCGCTCGTCACGTCGCTCGTCGCCGGGATCGCGCTGCTCGTGATGACGATCGTGTTCGACAACGTCATCGTGACCCTGCGCATCGTCGCCTACGACCCCTCGCTCATCAGCGGCGCGAAGATCGGGGCGATCCCGGTCGAGGACCTCGCGTACGCGATGGCGGCGATCGTGCTGCTGCCGAGCCTGTGGGTCCTGTTCGACCGGACGGGCCCGCGCCCCGCGCCCGACCCGACCACCGCACCACCGGAGGACACGAAGTGAACGCCAACACCGCCTCCAGGCCGTCGACGCTGCGAGCACTGTTCGTCTCGTCGCGCCCGATCAGCTGGGTGAACACCGCCTACCCGTTCGGTGCCGCGTACCTGCTCGGCAGCGGGGTCGGCGTCAGCGTTGACGACAGCAGCGGCGGCGGTGGGTTCTCGCTCGTCGCGTTCCTGGTCGGCGTCGTGTACTTCCTGGTGCCCTACAACCTGGCGATGTACGGCATCAACGACGTCTTCGACTACGAGTCCGACCTGCGCAACCCGCGCAAGGGCGGCGTCGAGGGTGCCCTGCTCGACAAGAGCGTCCACCGCACCACCCTCTGGGCCGTCGTCGTCACGAACGTGCCGTTCCTGGTCGCGCTCGTCGTGCTCGGGGCGGTGAGCGGGAACGGGCCGTGGTCGTGGCTCGTCCTGGCGATCAGCGTGTTCGCGGTCATCGCGTACTCGGCGCCGGGGCTGCGGTTCAAGGAGAAGCCGTTCCTCGACTCCCTGACCTCGTCGACGCACTTCGTCTCGCCCGCGATCTACGGTCTCGCGCTCGCCGGACCGCACTGGACCGGTGAGCTCGTCGCCGTCTGCGTCGCGTTCTTCCTGTGGGGCGTGGCCTCGCACGCGTTCGGTGCCGTGCAGGACGTCCTCGCCGACCGGGCCGGCGGCATCGGCTCCGTCGCGACCGTCATCGGTGCGCGGGCGACCGTGCGCCTCGCGTTCGTCGCGTACCTGGTCGCCGGCGTCGCGCTGCTCTTCTCGGCGTTCCCCGGGCCGATCGCCGCCGTCGTCGTGATCCCGTACGCGCTCAACGTGTTGCCCTGGTGGAACATCACGGACCAGGGGGCCGAGGCCGCGAACGCGGGGTGGAAGCGGTTCCTCTGGATCAACTACCTGGCGGGGTTCATCGTGACGATGGCGCTCATCGCCTACGCCTTCACGCACTGAGCGCCCGGCGTCGGTCGCGGTCGGGCTCCGTCGGCGTCCCGTCGAGGTTCCGAAATCTCGGCATCTCGACGTCGCCCGGCGCGATCCGTGGAACCTCGGCGCCGCGCACGCGGCATGTCGTGCAACCTCGGCGCCCGAACCTCGGCGCCCGCCGCCCGCCGCCCGCAGCACTGACAGCGCCCGGCGCGCGCAGCACTGACAGACTGGACGGACGCGTCACGGGAGTCGTGACGCCGCAGCCACGAAGGAGTGCACGCATGACGGTCCGGATCATCCACGTCGGTCTCGGAGGGTGGGGCGGCAACTGGGCCCGCACCGCCATCCCAGAGGTCTCCGAAGTGGAGGTGGTCGGGATCGTCGACCCGGTGCCGGCGACGCTGACCGCCGTGCAGCAGGACCTCGGGCTGCCCGCGTCCGCCGCGTTCGCGTCCCTCACCGAGGCGCTCGCCGGGGTCGAGGCCGACGCCGTCGTCATCACCGCCCCCGCCGTCACCCACGTGCCGCTCGCGCTCGAGGCCCTGGACGCCGGCAAGCACGTCCTGGTCGAGAAGCCGTTCGCCAACACCACGGACGAGGCCGTCACCGCCGTGCGCCGTGCCGAGGAGCTCGGCCTCGTGCTGCAGGTCAGCCAGAACTACCGCTGGTACCCGGCACCGCGCGCCGTGCAGGACCTGCTCGCTGCGAACACCGTGGGCGAGCTCTCCGCGATCAACGTCGACTTCCGGCAGTGGGACAACGACCTGGCGTTCGAGGAACACCCGCACTACAAGTTCCCGCACGCCATGATCAACGACATGGCCATCCACCACTTCGACCTGCTCCGGATGGTCACCGGACAAGAGGCCGTCCGGGTCTTCGCCAAGGCGACCTTCCCGTCGTACAGCAAGTACCAGGACGAAGCCATCGCCTCGATGATCATCGAGCTCGATGGTGGGCTGGTCGTCAGCTACCGCGGCAGCTGGCTGAGCCGCGGCCCCCGCACGGCGTGGGCCGGCGAGTGGAGCATCCAGGGCGAGGACGGCGAACTCTGGTTCACCAGCCGCGACGGCGCGCCGAACGCGGTCGACGGCGACGTGGTCACCCTCCGCCGCACCCAGGACGACGAGGCCGAGCCCGTCGAGTTGCCCGTGCTCGAGCACACCGACCGCCAGGGCGGGCTGCAGGCCTTCGCCCGTTCGGTCGAGGGCGGTCCGGCGCCGGCGACGAGCGGCCGCGACAACCTGCGCAGCCTCGCACTCATGGAGGCAGCTGGTCGTTCGGCTGCCAGCGGCCAACCCGAGGACGTCGTCGTCCCGTCCTGAACGCCGTGACCGACGGACGGGAGGCCCGTGGCGGGCCCGCCACGGGCCTCCCGTCCGCCCTGGGGGCACGCCCACTGCCGCGGGCGCGACGCCGCCCGGGTGGCCGCGCCGCGGCCATCTGGGCGCGCCCCCGGCCCGGCCGTGTAGAAACTGGGGAATGGCCAAGGACAGTCTCCCCGAGCTCGAACTCGCGAACGTCCGCACGCGTGAGCGCATGACCGACACCGTCACCGAGCTCAAGCGCCGTGCGAACCTCCCGGCGCGGGCACGGCTCGCAGTCGCGAAGACCCGACAGCGCTGGCACCGTGACCCGACCCCGCTCGTGGCGATGGGCATCACCGGACTCACCGGGATCGCGGCGATCATCACCGGCATCGCGATCCGCAACCGTCCCGCCGGCCACCTGGCGACGCCACCGGCGAGTTCGGCGTTCACCGCGCTGCTGCCCTTCGGCGGGCGCGGCGACGGCCCCTCGGCGAAGGAGCAGGCGCAGTCCGGCCGCAAGGGGCGCAAGGCCCGGGCGAAGGCGGCCGAGCAGGCGCTGGACCGTGACCCGGCGCACAAGGCCCGCGTGAAGCAGCAGACCGGCATCGCCGCGGTGCAGCGACGGGCGGACAAGAACCGCAAGGCCGCCGTGAAGCGGTCGAAGCAGGCCCTGAAGGCGCGGGGGTAGTCCGATGGCGCAGGAGCAGCAGAAGCCGGATCCGGACGACTCCCGGAAGCCGGACAACCCCACCGACCTCAGGAAGCCGACGCTCGTCTACACGCTGAAGAAGACGCTGCGCGAGTTCTCGAGCGACCAGTGCACCGACCTCGCAGCGGGCCTGACGTACTACACGGTCCTCGCGCTCTTCCCCGGACTGCTGGCCGTCGTGTCGCTCCTGGGCTTGGTCGGGCAGGCCGACAACACGATCAAGACCTTGCTGCAGATCATCGGCAACATCGGGTCCGACCAGGTCGTGAGCCTGATCAAGGAGCCGCTCGAGGGCCTCGTCCGCTCGCCCGCCGCTCCCATCACGTTCATCGTCGGTGTCGTCGGTGCGCTCTGGTCGGCCTCCGGGTACGTCGGCGCCTTCGGCCGGGCGATGAACCGGATCTACAACGTCCGCGAGGGGCGTCCGATCTGGAAGCTCCGCCCGACGATGCTCGGCGTGACGCTCGCGACCGTCATCCTGCTCGTCCTCGGACTGCTGACGCTCGTCTCCGGTCCGCTCGCCCGGAGCTTCGGTGACGTCATCGGCCTCGGGGACGTCGCTGCGACGGTGCTCCTCATCGTGCAGTGGCCGATCCTGCTGATCATCGCGATCGTCGTGGTCGCGGTGCTCTACTACTGGTCGCCGAACGTCAAGCAGCCGAAGTTCACCTGGGTCAGCGGCGGGTCGATCCTGGCGCTCCTCATCTGGATCATCGCGAGCGTCGGCTTCGGCTTCTACGTCGGGAACTTCTCGAACTACAACGCCACCTACGGCTCCCTCGGTGGGGTCATCGTGTTCCTGCTGTGGATCTGGATCACGAACAACGCGCTGCTCTTCGGTGCCGAGTTCGACGCCGAGCTCGAGCGCGGCCGGCAGCTGCAGGCGGGCATCCGGGCGGAGGAGGACATCCAGCTCCCCGAGCGCGACACCCGCCAGATCGAGAAGCAGGACGAGAAGCGGGCGCAGGACGTCCTCGAGGGGATCAGGATCCGGCAGGGCGCCGACGGCGACTGACACCCGAGGCGTTCCTCCGGACGGAGGCGCTACGGTGCGACCGTGCCCGCCTTCCTCGACGGGCTGCCGTTCTGGCAGCTCGTCCTCGCGCTCTTCGTGATCGTGTTCTGCCGTGCGCAGGCCACGTACTGGGTCGCGCGTCTCGCAGTGACGGGTGCCTCGCGCTCCCGCTGGGGTCGCTGGTTGCACTCGCCGGCGGTCCGCCGCGGCTCAGTGCTCCTCGAGCGCTGGGGCCTGCCGGTGGTGACGGTGAGCTTCGTGGTGGTCGGGCTGCAGACGGTGATGAACGCGGCCGCCGGGCTCGCCCGCGTGGCGTGGTGGCGGTACACGACCGCGATGGTGCCGGGGTGCGTCGCGTGGGCCTTCCTCTACGCCACCGTCGGGCTCGCGGTGTTCTGGGCGGTCGTCGCCGCGCTGGCCGGCTCGCCGTGGGGCATCGCGGCGGTGGCCGTCCTGGTGGCCGTCCTGGTGGTCGCGATGGTCGTCGCGGTGACGGTTCTCCACAGATCACGGAACCGGACGGGAGGCCCGGCCCGGCTTCCGTAGGCTGGCCCACGTGACGACAGAACAGCTCCAGAACCGTCCGGTCGCCCTGGTGACCGGTGCCACCCGCGGCATCGGCCGCGCGATCGCGACCGACCTCGGTCGCACCCACCACGTGTTCGTCGGCGGGCGGAACGCCGAGGCAGTGGACGCCCTCGTCGCCGAGCTGCCGAGCGCCGTGCCGTTCGTCGGTGACCTCGGCGCGGGGGACCTGCCGCCGCTGCCCGACCGGCTCGACGTGCTCGTGCACTCCGCCGGTGTCGAGCAGGGCACGACCATCGCCGACACCCCGCGTGCCGTGTGGGAGCAGGTCTTCGCCACGAACCTGTTCGCGGTCGCCGAGCTCACCCGGGTGGCGCTGCCGGCACTCCGAGCGGTTCGGGGCATCGTCGTGCCGATCAACAGCGGCTCGGGCTTCCACTCCGGCCCCGGCGGTGGTGTGTACGCGGCGTCGAAGTTCGCACTGCGGGCCTTCGCCGACGCCCTGCGCGAAGAAGAGCGGGCGAACGGCGTCCGGGTCTCGAGCGTGCACCCGGGCCGGACGGACTCGGACATGCAGCGGGCGCTGACCGAGAAGCTCGGCGAGGACTACGACACCGCCTACTACCTGGCGCCGGAGGACGTGGCCGCCGCTGTCCGGACGGTCGTCGACCTGCCGGAGCGCGGCACCGTCGAGTCGCTCGCGATCCGACCGACCCGACGGCGCTGACAGCGGGCTACGACAGCTCGATGCGCGCGTCGAGCTCGAGCCGGTCGAGGAACGTCTCGTCGTGGCTGACCACGACGAGCGCGCCGCGGTAGGCCCGCAACGCGTCGACGAGCTGGTCGACACTCGTCAGGTCGAGGTCGTTCGTCGGCTCGTCGAGCACCAGCAACTGCGGCGGCGGGTCGGCCAGCACCAGGCTCGCCAACGCCACCCGGAACCGCTCCCCGCCGGACAGCGCCCCGGCGAGCCGGTCGACGGTGTCGCCGCGCACCAGGAACTTCGCGAGGCGGTTCCGGACCTCGGCGACGGCGACGTGCGGGGCGTCCCGTCGCACGTTGTCGAGCACCGTGGCGGTGTCGTCGAGGGTGTCCTTCCGCTGCGGCAGGTACGCGATCCGCTCGACGTGGGCGACGGCTCCGGTGTCGGGGAGCGGGTGCTCCCGCGCCTCCGGCGAACCGACGAGCTGTTCGAGCAGGGTGGACTTGCCGACGCCGTTGTCCCCGGTGACGGCGATCCGCTCCGGCCCCTGCACGATGACGTCCCGCCCGCGAACCGTGACGGTCGCGATCTGTCGTGACGCCGGGACGTCCGGGTCGGGCAGGGTCACGTGGATGGACTCGTCGTCGCGCAGCCGGAGTTCGGCTTCGCGCTTGGTGGCGAGTGCGGCGGCCTCGTCGTCCGCGTACCCGACGCGCAGTCGGCCGGCGGTCTCCTGCGCCTTCTTCCGCTGCTCGTTCGCCAGGATCTTCGGCATCGATCGGCCCGCCTTCTCACCGGCCTTGGCACGCCGGGCGAGCTTCGTCTCGGCCTCGATGCGCTGCCGCTTCTCGGTGCGGTGTCGCTGTTCGGCGACCCGGACCTCCCGTTCGACGGCCGCCTGCTGCACGGCCACGTGCTCCTCGAACGCACTGAACGTCCCGCCGAACACGGTCATCGCACCGGCGCGGAGCTCGCACGTCTCGTCGACGTGCTCGAGGAGCTCCCGGTCGTGACTGACCACCACGAGGGTGCCACGCCAGTCGTCGACCAGGTCGAGCAGGAGCCCTCGTGCCCGACGGTCCAGGTTGTTCGTCGGCTCGTCGAGGAACGCGATCGGACGACCGCGCAACCGCACCCCGGCGACGGCGACGAGCACGGACTGCCCGCCCGACAGCGTCGACACCGGGCGTTCCAGGTCGGCGCCGTCGAGTCCGACGCTCGCGATCGCGGCGGCGGCCCGTTCCTCGAGGTCCCAGTCGTCGCCGACCGCCTCGAAGTGCTCGGGCGACGCGTCACCGGACAGGACGGCCCGGAGCGCGGTGAGCGTCGACCGGATGCCGAGCAGGTCGGCGACGGCGTCGTCGGTCCCCGTTGCGAGGCGCTGCGGCAGGTGGTCGACGGGGCCGGACGTCGAGATGGTGCCCGACGTGGGGTGGAGCCGGCCGGTCGCGAGCCGGACCAGCGTGGACTTGCCGGCCCCGTTCCTCCCGACCAGGCCGGTCCGGCCACGCCCGAAGGCGGCGGTGAGGTGGTCGAGGGCGACGGTGCCGTCGGGCCAGGCGAAGGTGACGTCGTGCAGGACGACGGATGGACTGCTGGGCATGGGGATGCCTCCCGGTGTCGATGCTGGGCGCACGACACCGAACCCACCGCTGTGCGGTGGAGCGCCCGACGGGGGCGCGCGATCACGGTGTCAGCGCGTGGGCTGAGCAGAACCGGTGATCGACAGCAATCCGTCTTCTTCCGTCGGGGACCCCCGTGTACGCCATCCGTGCCGCCGGTCGGTCTCCCGCCCCGGGGGCCTCGTGATGACGACGAGGTGTCTCCCACGGTAATCCCGGCCACGGGGACGCGCAAGGGATGACAGGCTGGGGGCATGCCGGAGAACCTGTTGCCGAACCCGTCGACGAACCCTGAGACCCTGCTGCCCGCCGAACCCGAGGTGACCGCGGCGCTCGCCGCCGACGCTCCCGTCGCCAGCGTGGTGGTGTCGCACCCGTCGTCGAGCCTGGCGTGGGCCCTGCTCGCCGACGAGGCCTGGGAGCGTGGCGCGGCGCTCGAGTCGTACGCCTACGCCCGCGTCGGGTACCACCGCGGGCTCGACGCCCTGCGCAAGGCCGGGTGGCGCGGTGCCGGTCCGGTGCCGTGGGCGCACGAGCCGAACCGGGGCGTGCTCCGTGCGCTGTTCGCGCTGCGCCGTGCGGCCGAGGCGATCGACGAGCCCGGCGAGCCCGAGCGCCTGACCGACTTCCTGAACGCGAGCGACCCCGAGGCACTGCGCGCCCTGTCCGCCGACGCGTAGCGCGGCGCGGTCGCGGCGCGCGGCGTGCGGCGCGAAACGACGAAACCAGGTTCCGGACACGGGACCCCGCCGATGCGCGGTGCTGTGTCCGGAACCTGGTTCCGGAAGACCCGGACCCGCCCTACGCCAGCGCCACGCTCCAACTGAACGCCTGCGGCCAGAGCTGGTGCTCCGGCAGCACGTCGAGGCCGCACGCGCGGGAGCCGAGCCCGTGCTGTGCCGCGTCGAGGTACAGGTACAGGTGGTCCGACGTCGGCAGCTCGTACGGGTGTTCGGCGCGGTCGATCTGCTGCGCGGTCCACGGCGACAGGGTGAAGCCCGCACGGTGCGACCCCACGGTCGACACCGTGAACGGCCCGACGGACAACGAGCGCAGAGCAGGCCGGTGCCCGGTCTCCTGCGGCCGCGAGTACTCGACCCCGAGCGACCGCACCGGAGCGGTGAACCGGCCGACCCGGGCAGCGTGTGACGAGTCGGCGTACGACTCGAGCGGCCCGGTGCCGAACCACGTGGCCGTCTCGTCGGCCAACCCGGCCGGCAGGTCGAACCGCACCCCGATCCGCGGCCAGGTGACGTCCCACGCCCCGAACGGCACCGCGTCGGTCTGCAGCACGAGCCCGTCGGACGTCAGGGTCCAGCGGTGCGTGACCTCGAGGCCCCACCCGCTGTTCGCCGCCGCCACCCGCACCCGCTGTTCCAGGCCGGAGTCGGTCCGTGCCACTGACACCAGGCGGTGGGTCAGCCGGTCCAGTCCACGGTCCCGCCAGCGCGAGGCCGACGGGGGAGCGTCCGGGTCACCGACACCGTGCGTCAGCACCGGGTCCGCCGTCTCGTAGCCGCCCTGCGACGCCAGCCGGTCGTTGTCGGTCGGGGCGCGCCAGAGCTCCAGGCGGGGTCCTGCGACCTCGTGTCCCTTCCAGGACACCAGGTCGCCGCGGTCCGAGAACGTCCCGTCGCCGAGACGGTCGCCGTCCCACCCCTGCCGGGAGGCCCGTGGTGCGTCCGCCACACGGCTCGCGACGAGCCGCTGGGTGCGTGCGACGACGTGGCCGGTGTCCGCCCACGCGGTCGGGCCCGCCAGTTCGGCGGTCAGGTCGAGCCAGAGTTCGTCGCCGGGTGTGAGTTCGGCCGTGGCCGCGTCGAGCACCTCGGACGGCACCGGGACGGTCGCCGACTCGCGGGCGGCCACCACACCGGCGGCGAACCGACCGGAGGCCTCGACGACGCCGTTCCGCGACAGGGTCCAGCAGAACCGCAGCCCGGCGGTCGAGGCCGAGTGGTACCGGTTCTCGACCAGGATCGTGGTGTCCGACACCGCCAGGCGGATCGGGGCGACGACGGCCGCGAACTCGGCGAGCCCCGGGGTCGGGGAGTCGTCGGGCAGCACCAGGCCGTCCATCACGAAGTTGCCGTCGTGCACGACCTCGTGGAAGTCGCCGCCGTAGGCGTAGTAGTCCTGGCCGGACGCCGTCTGCGCCAGGAGCCCGTGGTCGCGCCACTCCCACACGAACCCGCCGTGCAGGCGCGGGTACCGGTCGACCAGGGCCTCGTACTCGGCGATCTGGCCGGGGCCGTTGCCCATGGCGTGCACGTACTCGCAGTGGATGAACGGCTTCGAGCGTTGCCGTGCGGCCTCGGCCGGGCCGCAGCCGAGCAGGGGCGTCGGGGTGCCGCCGCCGATGGACTCGGTCTCCTGCAGCGACGGGTACATCCGCGAGTACACGTCGGTGTACTCGCCCGTGTAGTCGCCCTCGTAGTGCACGGGGCGCTCGGCGTCGCGGTCGTGCACCCACTGCGACATCGCCGCCAGGTTCCGGCCGGTGCCGGACTCGTTGCCGAGCGACCACATCACGATGGACGGGTGGTTCTTGTCCCGCTCGACGGTCCGTGCGACGCGGTCGAGGTAGGCGTCCGCCCATGCCGGGTCGTCCGACGGGTTGCCGACCCAGCCGGTGAAGATGAACCCGTGGGTCTCGAGGTCGGTCTCGAGGATCACCCAGAAGCCGAGCTCGTCGGCGAGGTCCAGCACGCGGGGGTGCGGCGGGTAGTGCGAGGTGCGGATCGCGTTGACGTTGTTGCGCTTCATGAGCGCCATGTCCGCGCGGGCGTGCTCCTCGTCGAAGACGCGGCCGCGGACGGGGTGGGTCTCGTGCCGGTTCACGCCGTGGAACACCACGCGCTCGCCGTTCACCAGGAACCGGTCGCCCTCGATCGACACGGTGCGGAAGCCGAGCCGCAACGAGACGGTCTCGCCACCGGCGGCACCGCCGGCGTCCGTGCCGGTCGACACCGTCGCGTCGTAGAGCTTCGGCAGCTCCGCGCTCCACGGCTCGACGCCCTCGACCTCGATCGGCGCGACCTCGTCGGCCGTCGCCCACGTCACGTCGACGCCGAGGTCGGGCACCGCGAACCGCACCGGGAAGCCAGCGTCCAGCGTCGGGAACGTGATCGTCCCGCTGCCGGTCGCCGGGCGTCCGGACGCAGCGGTCCCGGCCGTCGCGGCGCTGCCGAGCGTCGGTGCCCACCCGGCGCGCACGAACACGTCGTCGATCGGCGCCGTCGGACGGGCGAGCAGCGTGACGTCGCGGAAGATCCCGGGCAGCCACCACTGGTCCTGGTCCTCCAGGTAGGAGGCCGCCGACCACTGGTGCACCCGCACGGCCAGGTCGTTCGACCCCGGACGGAGCAGCTGCGTGACGTCGAACTCGGTCGCCAGGCGGGACCCGGTCGACCAGCCCACGAGCGTGCCGTTCAACCACACCCGGAAGTGCGACTCGACACCGTCGAACCGCAGCAGCACCCGACCGGCCGCCGCGAACGACGACGGCAGCTCGAACGTGCGCCGGTGGTCACCGGTGGGGTTCTCGTCCGGCGGGTGCGGCGGGTCGATCGGGAACGGGTACTGCAGGTTCGTGTAGCTCGGCGACCCGTGCCCGTGCAGCACCCAGTGCGACGGCACCGGGAGCTCGCCCCACGCGGGGTCGTCCTCCACGGCGGCGTCGGTGGCGAACGCGTCGGACACCGATGCGACCGGCGACCACCGGAAGCGCCAGTCGCCGTTCAGTGACAGCGAGGGTGCGTCGGTGTGGAGCGCGGCCCGCGGAGGGAGCCGTGATGCCGAACCCGGCGAGGTCGAGTGGAGGTCGTCGAGTGCGGAGTTGGTCAACCCTTGACCGATCCTTCCGTGAGGCCCCCGCGCCAGAAGCGCTGCAGGACGATGATGGCGATGACGAGCGGGATGACCGAGACGAGCACCCCGCCGGTGGTGAGCTGGTAGAACTCCGGCAGGCGGTCGACCTGCGAGCGCCAGTTGTTCAACCCCAGTGTGATCGGGTACAGCTTCTGGTCTGCCAGCATGATGAGCGGCAGGAAGAAGTTGTTCCAGATGCCGACGACCTGGAACAGGAACACGGTCACCAGGGCCGGGGTCATCTGCCGGAGCACGACGGTGTGGAAGATCCGGAGCTCGCTGGCACCGTCGATGCGTGCTTGTTCGAGCAGCGTGGTGTCCACCGACGCCGCTGCGTACACCCGGCACAGGAACAGGCCGAACGGGGAGACGAGGCTCGGGATGAGCACGCTCCAGTACGTGTCGGTCAGGCCCAGCGTCGAGAACAGCAGGAACAGCGGCAGCGCCGTCGCGGTCCCGGGCACGAGCACGCCGCCGAGGATCGTGCCGAACACGAACTGCCGACCCTTGAAGTCGTACTTCGCCAGGGCGTACCCGCCGGCCGCGGCGAAGTAGGTCGCCAGGACCGCACCGACGCCGGAGTACAGGATGCTGTTCGCGATCCACCGGACGAAGATGCCGCCGTCGTAGGTGAACACCTGCTGCAGGTTGCTCCACAGTGCGAACTCGCCGCCGAACCAGAACCCGTTCGTCGAGAACAGCGCGCCGGTGGTCTTCGTCGCGGCGATGACCACCCAGTACAGCGGGACGAGGAAGTACAGCGCGACGATGACGAGGATGCCCGTCACGACGATCTGCGAGCGGGGAGACCGGTCGAGCTTGCGGCGCTGGTGCGCCGAGATCGACGTGGTGTCCACGGGGACGGCGGTCTTCGCCGTGGCCGGCGCTTCGATGGCTTCGCTGGTCATGCGTCCGCCCCCTTCGTTCCGTTCTGCAGACCGGACCTGGCCTGGAGGCCCGGTGCGGCTTGGGAAGTACCGGTGCTGCCCGCCGCAGCGCGCGTCTGGAGCGCGGTGCGGGCCTCCAGGCCGTCACGCTTGGCGCGCTTGCGCCGGTCGCGTTCGTCCTTCGGCGCGCGGTTCGTCAACGCGAGGAACGCGAACGACAGGATGAACGCGGCCAGCGCGATGATGACCGCCTGCGCACTCGCGACGCCGTACTCGTTGAACGCGAACGCGTTCGTGTACGCGGCGTAGTTCGGCGTGTACTCGGTGTCGATCGCCGGGGCGACCGTGGACAGGATCTGCGGCTCGGCGAAGAGCTGCAGTGTGCCGATGATCGAGAACACCGTGGTGAGCACCAGGGCCGGCGCGATGAGCGGGATCTGGATCCGCCACGCGACCTGGAACGGGCCGGCGCCGTCCATCTTGGCGGCCTCGTAGACCTCGCCGGGGATCGACTTGAGCTGCGCCACGATGATGAGCATGTTGTAGCCCGTGTAGGTCCACGTGACGATGTTCGCGATCGACCACAGCACGCTGTTGGCGCCGAGGAAGTCCGGCTGCAGCCCCATCGACTGCAGCAGGGACACGATCGGCGACAGGCCGGGCACGTACAGGAACGACCACAGGATCGTCGCGATGACGCCGGGGACGCCGTACGGCATGAAGTAGATCGCGCGGAAGAAGCCCGGCCAGCGGGCGCTCGCCGACTCGAGCAGCAGCGCCAGGATCGTGCAGGCGATGATCATCACCGGGACCTGCACGATGCCGAAGAGCAGCATGCGGCCGATCGAGGCGACGAAGCCGGAGTCCTGCAGCGCGATCGCGTAGTTGTCGAAGCCGGCGAACTTGCCGACGACGCCGTCCTCGCCGAACAGGCCCTCACGGTCGACGGTCGTGAACGACTGGAACAGGGCGCTGATGATCGGGATGATGAACGTCAGCAGGAACAGGGCCAGGAACGGCGCGAGCAAGATCCACGGGGCACGCTTCTGCGCACTCGTGGCCTTCGTGCTCGTGCGGAAGGCGGGTCGCGTGCTGGTCTGCTGGCTCATCGTGCCGTCCTGACGCTGAGGCCCTTGTCCTTGAAGGACTGGACGATCTCCCGCTGCGCGAGTTCCACCGCGTCGGAGAGCTTGAGGCCGGAGGTGAGCTTGCGGCGGAACTGGTTCTGCAGACTCGTGAACGCCGACTGGGTCACGGGGGACCAGGACCAGTCGATGTTCTGCTCCTTCGAGGCCGGCACGAAGACGTCCTCGTTGTAGTTCTGGCCGGAGAACCACTTCGACGGCTGCTCACGCTGCTTGCCGATGTAGTCGACCGCGGGCGACCAGCCGATGCCGCAGTGCTTGATCATCGCGTCGATGCCCTCCTTCGAGGTGGTCATCCACGTGATGAACTCGAGCGCCTCCCTCGGGTGCTTCGCGTTCGCCAGGACCGCCGCCGTCGAACCACCGATGGCGCTCGAGCCGAAGCCGTCGGCGCCCCACTTCTGCATCGGGGCGACCTTCCACTTGCCCTCGCCGCCCTGCACGGACTCGATCAGGGCGTCACCCCAGCTCGCGCTCGTGACCGCGGCGATCTTGCCGCTCGCGGCCGAGGCGTACCAGCCGGGGGAGTACGCACCGGCGCTGGTGTCGACGAGCTTGTCGTCGATGACCCCGTCGAAGAAGTCCGCGACCATCAGGGTCTTGTCGTCGGTCATGTCGACGACCCACTCGTCACCGTCGACCTTGAACCAGCGGGCGCCGGCCTGCTGCGCGTACGCGGCGAACGGCGACGCGTCCGAGACCGGGAACACCTCGAGGTAGTTCTGCTTGCCCGTCTTCCGGACCTTCTCGGCCAGGTCGCGCCACTCGTCCCACGTCGTCGGGGGTTCACCGCCGGCCTGCTCGAGCAGGGCGGTCTGGTAGTAGAAGCCCATGGGGCCGGTGTCCTGCGGGATGCCGTAGATGCCGTCGACGAAGGACACCTGCGCCCACGCCGCCTCGTCGTACTTCGACTCGAAGTCCTTCGCGCCGTAGCGGGCGAGGTCGACGAGACCGTTGGCGAGCATGAACTCGGGGATCTGCCGGAGCTCGACCTGACCGATGTCCGGACCGCCGCCGGCCGCCAGCGCGGAGTACATCTTCTGGTACCCGCCGCTGTTGCCACCGGGGATCCAGTTCGCCGACACCTGGATGTTCGGGTGCGTCTTGTTCCAGACGTCGCAGACCTTCTGCAGGTCCTTCAACCAGGCCCAGTAGGTGAGCTGGACGGTCTCGCCCGACGCGGCGGCCGGCACGAGGGCGGCCTTGTTCACGTTGGTGGAACCGGGGACGGCGCAGCCGGCGAGCAGCCCTGCCGCCGCCGTGCCGATGCCGAAGCCCAGGAGTTGTCGTCTGGAGATGGGTCGTGGTCGTGGCGTCATTGCCGCACTCCGGTTCGTCGTCGATTCGGGGTCCAGGTCAGCCAACCACAAAACCGAGCGTCGTTGCAGATTCGCGCCTGGGTGTTCGCTCCCGACTGTGGACGCCCGGTGGCGGCGAGGTGGAGTGTGGTCGCACGTGAGAGCGCCGGAGCTCATCGGCTCCGGCAACCGTCCGAGAGGAGCTGCCATGACGTCGACCAACGCGACGAGCGAACTGCACCGGATCCTGGGAGAGCGACTGGAGGGCGGCGGCACCTGGGCCTGGGCCTACGCCGACGTCTCCGGCAACGTCGAGGATCCCCGACGACAGGCGGCGCTCAAGCTCCGCGGTGTCGAGGAGGGGCTCCGGGCACAGGGTGCGTCCGACGAGGTCGTCGACGCCGTCGCCACCGAGTTCGAGCAGGAGCCCGGCGTCCCCTCGCCCGTCACCCGGTACGTGCTCGTGCACGACGGCGAGGTCGTGCTGAGCGAGGTCCTGCCCGGGCCGCTGCACGGATCGGAGTCCGTCGGCGTCGGAGCCGTGCCGGACCTCGTGCCGCTCGTCGCCCACCGTCCCGTCGACCTCCCGTTCCTGGTGGTCCACGCCGGCAAGGAGGGCGGGGCCTTCCGCGCCTACCGCCTCGGGCACGCCCCGGTCGCGGCCGACGCGTCCGAGCAGCAGGTGGCGGGCCGGAACGACACCCTGCACTACGCCAAGGCCGGCACCGGGTGGAAGCAGCCGCACTGGCAGCAACACACCGAGGAGATCTGGAAGCAGAACTCGTCGGAGACCGCTGCCGCCGTCGACGAGGCCGTTCGGACGATCCGCCCCGGACTCGTCGTCGTCGCCGGTGACGTCACCGCCCGTGAGCTCCTGGTGAAGGCACTCTCGTCCGAGACCCGTGCACTCGTCTCGGTGTTCCCGGGCGACCCGCGCGCCGACGCCGGTTCGAAGCAGGCCTTCGTCGAGCACGTCGAGACCGCACTCGCCCGCGTCGTCGCCACCCGCCGTCACGACCTCGAGGACTCGCTCCGCACGCACGTCGGCCGTGGCGACAACCAGGTCGTCACCGGCCTCGGACCCGTCGTCGAGGCGCTGCAGCAGGCCCAGGGCGCGACCGTCGCCCTCGACGCCGTGGCCATCGGCGACCGGGCGCTGCTCGCGCTCGCCGGGGCGCCGTGGGTCGCCACCGCACCGGAGCAGGCCGCGGGGACGCCCGTCATCGGGGCGGTGCCGGCGGTGTGCGCGCTGGTGCGGGCCGCGGTGCTGACCGACGCCGAGCTCGTGCTCGTCAACGCCGCGTCGCTGCCCGGTGGCGCTCCCGCCGCCGCGCTGCTCCGCTGGCCCGTCGGTCCGGTGGTCCCCGCCTAGCGCTTGTTCTCTCTCGCCCCCCGGGAGTGCGCGCCCCGAGGTTCCGAAATCTCGGCATCTCGGGGCTCGCGCCGCGGTTCTCTGGAACCTCGGCGAACCGCGTGCGGCGAGTCGTGGAACCTCGGCGCCCCCACACCGCGCGGGTCAGTCGTGCGACCGGTCCGCGCGCGGGACCAGCGGCAGGGCCAGCAGCGGCAGCACGGCCACGATGCCGAACGACGCCGCGAACCCGAGCGCCGTCACCAGGGCCCCGATTCCCGGGCCGACGGCGCTCGCCGCGATGAACTGCCCGGTGTTCTGCGTGCCGAGGGCGCGACCGGACCAGAACGGCCCGGCCGCCTCGGCGACCGACGTGTAGGCCAGCCCGTTGTCCGCCACGGTGACGCTCGTCGCGATCACCAGGAACACGGCTCCGGCGGCCAGGTGCGTGACGTCGACCAGCGCGAGCAGCCCCATCACGACGGCGGCGCTCACGACGACGATCCGCAGCGGTCCGACGCGTGAGCCGGCCCGGTCGCTCCACACCCCGACCAGGATCCGTCCGATCGCCCCGACGAACTGCGACGCCCCGACGAGCAGCCCTGCCGCGGCCGTCGACCAGCCCAGTCCGACGAGCCACACCAGCCCGTAGGTCGACAGGGTGAACTGCGGCACCACGAGCAGGATCGACACCGCGTGGATCCGCCAGAGGAACCCGCTCGCCCGGTACGGGTTCGCGGTCGCGTCGGCCGGTGCCGTGTGCCGGGCCGGTCGTGGCGGGTTCTGGATGCCGATGGCGCAGAGCACCGCGAGCACGGCGCAGAGGACGATCGGCAGGACGAGGGCCGCGCGGATCCCGGACCCCTCGGCGAGCTGCGGCACGGTGACGGCCGCGAGCGTCACCCCGAGCGGCTGCGACATCTGCCGGATGCCCATCGCGAGCCCGCGCCGCTCCTTCGGGAACCACCCCACGACGACCCGGCCGCTCGCGGCGTTCGTCGACGCGCTCGTCATGCCGCCCAGCAGGAAGGCCAGCCCGAGCAGGACCGGGTCGCCCGCGGCGAGCCATGCCCCGACCACCGCGAGGGTCGTCAGCACGAGTCCGCCGGCGATCACGATCCGCTCGCCGATCCGGTCGGTGATGGCGCCCCAGGCGATGAGCGTCAGGACCATGCCGAACGTCGGTGCAGCGGCGAGCACGCCCGCCACGGTCAGGGACGTGCCGTTCGCGTGCAGGTACGGGATGAGCAGAGCGGGAGCCGTCACCACCAGGGTCCCGGCGGCCTGCGCGGCGACCCCGAGCGCGAGCATCGTCCACGCTCGGCGGCCGATCGTGGTGGGCGTCGGGGGTGGGGCGGTCGCGGTCATCGTGGTGGCTCGCATCGTTTCATGTCGGAAGCAATTGGTATACCACAACGGTATACCATTCCGACGGTGTCCCCGCTAGAGTTGTTGGCCGTGACCGACACGACCGATGCAACCCCGGTGTCGCAGACGGCCCAGCTCTACGACAACCTGCGTGCCGCGATCCTGACGCTCGACATCGCGCCGGGTGAGCGCATCTCGGAGCGCGGACTCGAAGCGCGGTTCCACGCCTCGCGGACCCCCGTCCGTGCCGCACTGTCGCGGCTCGAGCGCGAGGGCCTCATCCTGCACGAGGGGCGCTCGTGGACGGTCACCCCGATCGACCTCGACGAGATCGCCTCGCTCGCCGAACTCCGCGGCGTGCTCGAACCCGCCGCCACCCGACTCGCGGTCGAGCGGGCGAGCGCCGAACAACTCGCCGAGGTCCGCGGGCACCTCGACGCACTGCGCCCGACACCCGACCAGCAGGCCGGCATCCGGATGGGCTCGACGTTCCACCTCGACCTGGCGGCGCTCGGCGGCAACCGGTTCATCACCGACGCGATCGCCGATGCCCTGACCCGTCTCGAGCGCACCCGGTGGATCGAGGTGCGCACGCCCGAGGCCCGCGACGCCGCGTGGGACGAGCACAGCGCCATCATCGACGCCGTGCGCGACGGCGACGCCGACCGTGCGGCCGGGCTCGTCGCAGCGCACGTCGCCGGGACGAACGACCGGTTGCTCGGTTGGATCGCGCAGGAGCGCCGCCGACTGCGCGGCGCGGGCATGACGATCGTCGGGGCCACCGAGCGCTGACGCGATCCGCGTGACCTGACGGAGCACGAACCCCGGGGCCCGGCGTGATGCGCGGCGCGTGACGCGTGACCCGGTCCGCCGTGGCGCGAGCAGGGCACTGGACGCGACCGTGCCGGAGACGCGACCCGACAGCAGCTGCCGGTCCGCGCCTCCTGGCCGTCGCCCGGTCGACGCCGGACGTGACCCGCTACGGGCGGTCCGCGCGCTCCTCCGTCGCGTCGAGCTGGTCGAACGTCGAACCGCCGCCGTCGGTGCGCTCGAGCAGCGCGTCGCGCACCTCGGCCTCGTCGTGGCTCGCGCGGTTCGCCAGCTTGCTTCCGGATCGTGTCGCCTGTGACATGTCGGTGTCCTTCCCCTGCGTGTGGGCATCGTGGTGTGCGCGGGCATCCTGCCCGCCGGTGCGCTTCCTCACGGGACGTACTGAGGTCGTGACAGTGTCGCGCGGTCGCTCCGGCCGCCGCAAGGGCTTTCGTCACATGTGGAGAAGTGCCGTCACGGACCGTGCCTAGGATGGTGCGGCCGCGCCGCCCCGGTGCGCACCAGCGGACGTCGGACGGGAGGCACGGCTTGGCTGCACCACGTACCGCACCTCCCACGGTCTACGACGTCGCCAGTGCCGCGAACGTCTCGATCGCGACCGTCTCGCGCGTGCTCCGCACGCCGGACGCCGTCCGCGAGGGCACCCGGGACCGCGTCCAAGCGGCGATCCGCAGCCTCGGCTACGTCCCCTCCGGCAACGCCCGAGCCCTCGCCGGCAAGCGCACCGGCGTCGTCGGACTGCTGCTGCCCGGGTTCGACGTGGTGCCCGACGAACGGCCGGACCTGGTCACCGACGGGGGCGTCCGCGTGGTCGACGACCGCCGCCACGTGACCCAGCCGTTCTCCTCGAACCTGTACTTCGACGAGGTCCTGCGCGGCGCCGAGACCGAGGCCTGGCAGCGCGGACTCGCGCTGATGGTCGCCGCCGGTCGGGGGTCCTCGCGCGACGTGATCGTCAACGACGTCGCCGGCCGGGTGGACGGCCTCGCCGTGCTCGCGCAGACCGTGCCGGACGACCTGCTCGAGCACGTCGCCCGTCGGATCCCGGTCGTGGTGCTCGCCGACGACCGGCGGTCGCACGGGTTCGACTCCGTGAGCGTGGACAACAGCGCCGGCATGCGGACGCTCGCATCGCACGTGATCGGGCGGCTCGGCATCCGGTCGCTCGCGTACGTCGCGGGCCCGATCGACTCGCCGGACGACATGGAGCGCTCGACCGGCTTCCGGTCGGCGTTGGCGGACCACGGGGTGCCGGCGTCGTCGGTCCGGGTGGTGCACGGCGACTTCGGCCGGGCGCGAGCGCGGGAGCTGGCGGCGACGCTGCTGGCGGACGAGGTGCCCCGGGCCATCGTGTGCTCGAACGACCAGTCGGCGCTCGGCGTGCTCGACGCCGCCACCGCCCGGGGCCTGCGCGTGCCCGAGGACGTCGTCGTCACCGGGTTCGACGGCATCGACGCCGGGCGCTTCTCGTCGCCGCGGCTCACCACCGTGCACCAGCCGATGGGGGAGCTCGGGCGTGCGGCGGTGCGGGCGATCGTCGACCGGCTGGACCACCGCGAGGGACCGCCGCGCGCCGTCCGCCTGCCGGTCGAGGTGCTGTTGCGCGAGAGCTGCCCGCCGGCGCTGTGACGAGCGGTGCTGCGAGCGGCGCGGCGCATGGCGCGGCGAACGGCGCTGCGAGCGGCGCGGCGGTGCGTCCGCACCGTGCGGCTTTGGTCATCCCGTGCGACGTTGACCGCCCGGTGCGGGCCTGTAACCGCGCACGGAGCGGGCAGCCTCGCACCCGGCGACGGAACGCGCACCGTGCGCAGCGACCCTCGCTGCCGCCGCCCGCGCCTGCGTACCACCCCGGCACGGAACCCCGGTGTTGCGCGACGCGATGTAAGCGCATACATTGACCCAGTACCGATTCGACACGGAGGTCGACCGAGCAATGACGCTTCCCCCACAGCGCACGCGCGGCAAGCGCGACCCCGGGACCCGCGCTCCCGGAACGCGCCCCGGCAGCACGCGACGACGCGGACGCCTCGTCGCGGCGATCGCCGGGCTCGCAGCCGTGGCCCTCATGGCCACCGGCTGCAGCATCCAGGTCCGGTCCGAACCCGATCCCACGATCGGCAAGGACACGATGCTCATCAACGCGGACCACGGCAACCCGCTGTTCGACCGCAACTTCAACCCGTACATCGCGAACGCCCGCACGGCCTCCAAGTGGATGTACGAGCCGCTCATCGAGATCAACCCCCTCGACGGCAAGGGCACCCCGTGGCTCGCCAGCAAGTGGAGCCAGCCGGACGCCAGCACGATCGACATGACGATCCGCCAGGGCGTCGAGTGGTCCGACGGCTCACCGTTCTCGGCGAAGGACGTCGCCTTCACGTTCGACCTGCTGAAGAAGTTCCCGGCGATGGACGTCAAGGGCGCCTGGCAGCACATCAAGAGCATCGAGGTGGACGGCGACCACGTCGTCTTCCACCTGAAGAGCGACGACGTGCCGAGCCTGAACATCATCGGCGCGACGTACATCCTCGGTGAGCAGCACTGGGGCGGCGTGAAGGACCCCACGACGTTCCGCGACCCGAACCCGGTCGGCACCGGCCCGTTCGTGCTCGGCAACTACACCGACCAGCAGTACTCGATGGACAAGAACCCGACGTACTGGCAGGCCGACAAGATCGCCATCAAGCACCTCATCCTGCCGGCGACGAACACGCAGCTCGACACCGTCACCCGCGGCTACGACTGGGCGTACTCGTTCATCTCGGACGTCAAGGGCACCTGGGGTGCCGCGTCGAAGACGAACCAGTGGTGGTTCCCGGCCGGTGGCGTGATCGGCCTCATCCCGAACCTGACGAAGGCCCCGTACAACGACGTCAACGTCCGCAAGGGCATCTCGCTCGCGCTGAACCGTGACGACATCGCCGAGACCGCGTCCGAGGGCAACCTGGCGGCAGCGGGCCAGACCGGCCTGATCCTGCCGAACCAGGAGAAGTACCTCAACCCGGACATCCCGGACAAGGGCATGATCACGCAGGACGTCGACGCTGCGAAGGCCGCGTTCGCGAAGTCCGGCTGGACCGAGCAGGGCGGGAAGATCATGAAGGACGGCAAGCAGCTGTCCATCACCATCATGACCGCGAACGGCTACTCGGACTGGCTCCGTGCCGCGCAGGAGGTCCGTCGCGACCTGACGGCCATCGGCGTGAAGGTGACGATCCAGGCACCGCAGCCCGCTGGCTACCAGCAGAACATCAACAACGGCACGTTCGACATGGCGATGGGCGGCATGGGCAACGGTGACGTCTACCAGGCGTTCAACTCCCTGCTCAGCAGCGACTTCTACCAGCCGGTCGGCAAGTCGACGGTCAACAACTACGAGCGCTACAAGAACGCCGACACCCAGAAGCTCCTCGACGAGTACAAGGCGACGACGGACACCGCGAAGCAGCAGGAGATCCTCAACCAGCTGCAGGAGATCGTGTACGACGAGCTGCCCGTGATCGGCATGTACTACGGCGGGCTCTGGGGGCTGTTCAACACCGGCAAGTTCGTCGGTTGGCCCAGCGCCGAGGACCCGTACATGGCCCCGCAGAACTACGACTCCGCACCGCTGCTCATCTTCTCGAAGCTCCGGCTCCGGGACAGCGCAGCCGGCCAGGAGATCCTGAAGCAGCAAGAGGACCAGAAGTGAAGTACATCCTCCAGAAACTCGTCCTCTTCGTCCTGACCCTCTGGGCCGCGGTCACGCTGAACTTCGTGCTCCCGCGCCTCATGCCGGGCAGCCCGTCGGACGCCGCGCTGGCGAAGCTCAGCCAGAACGGCCCCGTCACCGAAGCCACCAAGAAGGCCATCGAGGCCCAGCTCGGTGTCCCCACGGGCAACCTGTGGGACCAGTACGTCAACTACCTGCACCAGGTCGTCACGCTCGACTTCGGGGTGAGCTACACGTTCTACCCGCAGCCGGTCGGCGACCTCGTGTCGAAGGCCCTGCCGTACACGCTCATCCTGGTCGGCGTCGTGACGATCCTCGCGTTCGTCCTCGGCACCCTGATCGGCGTCGCGGCGGCGTGGAAGCGCGGCACCTGGCTGGACTCGCTCCCGACGCTGTCGGGCTCGTTCATGTCGACGTTCCCGTACTTCTGGACCGCCCTGCTCCTGCTGTTCTTCCTCGGCTACGTGCTGCACTGGTTCCCGACCACGGGCGCCTACTCGGCGACCACCACCCCGGGGCTCAACGGAGCGTTCGCGGCCGATGCCCTGCAGCACGCGGTGCTGCCCGCGGTGACGATCCTGGTGACGAGCCTCGGCGGCTGGATCATCGGCATGCGCAACGCGATGATCAACACGCTCGGTGACGACTACGTGACCTTCGCCGAGGCGAACGGTCTGCGCGGCCGCACCGTGGCCGTCCGGTACGCGGCGCGGAACGCGATCCTGCCGAACCTGACCGGCTTCGGTCTGGCACTCGGTGGCGTGGTCGGCGGTTCGGTGCTGGTCGAGCAGGTCTTCGGCTACCCCGGCATCGGCTACCTGCTGTTCAACGCCGTCATCGGGCAGGACTACCCGCTGATGCAGGCCCTCTTCCTGATGATCACCGTGTCGGTGCTCATCGCCAACTTCATCGTGGACGTCATGTACGGCGTCCTGGACCCGAGGACGCGCCGATGACCAACAACGCCACTGTCGCTGTCCGGACCCAGGACACCGACGAACAACAGGCTCCTTCCAAGTGGAAGAGCATCGCCCGCCAGTTCGGCGTCGTCTGGTCGAACTCGAAGGCCCGGATCGGCATCATCATCCTCGCGGTGTTCGTGCTGGTCGCGATCTTCGCGCCGCTCCTGGCCCCGTACGGTGCCAGCCAGAACGGCTTCGCCCGGTCCGCCGACGCGACCGCCGACCACTGGATGGGCACCACCGCCGCCGGCGAGGACGTCCTGTCCCAGATCATCTACGGCGCACGGATCTCCGTGATGGTGGGTGCCGTCGCCGGCATCCTGTCGACGCTCGTCGCCGTCGCGATCGGCCTCAGCTGGGGCTACGTCCGCGGGTGGATCGGCGAGGTCATCGGCTTCATCGTGAACCTGTTCCTGGTCATCCCGGGCCTGCCCCTGATGATCGTCATCGCGGCGTACCTGCAGAACGGCGGCATCGCGGTCATCATCGCGGTGATCGTCGTCACCGGCTGGGCCTGGGGCGCTCGCGTGCTGCGCAGCCAGACGCAGTCCCTTCGCGGTCGCGACTTCGTGACGGCCGCGCAGTTCTCCGGCGACGGTGCGACCCGCATCGTGTTCCGCGAGATCCTGCCGAACATGACCTCGCTCATCGTCGGCTCCTTCTTCGGAGCGGCCACGAGCGCGATCCTGGCCGAGGCGGGCCTCGAGTTCCTCGGGCTCGGCGACTCGTCGATCGTCAGCTGGGGCACGATCCTCTACTGGGCGCAGAACTCCAACGCGCTGCTCACCGGCCAGTGGATCCTGCTCTTCGCCCCCGGTCTCTGCATCGCGCTGCTCGCGATGAGCCTGACCCTGATCAACTTCGGCGTCGACGCCGTGTCCAACCCGCGGCTGCGCGAAGGCGCGCGCCCGAAGCGCAAGGAGGCGACCGCATGAGCGGCTCGCGAACGTACGCAGATGACGGCCTGGAGGCGCGGGACGGCGCCGCCACGGGCCTCCCGTCCGACGGTGGTGACGCCCAGGGCGTCCTACTGGACGTCCGCGACCTGTCGGTCGTGTACGAATCGGCCGGCCAGACGGCCGTGCAGGCGGTCGACCACGTGTCGTTCAGCTTGCGGAAGGGCGAGTTCGTCGGCCTGGTGGGCGAGTCCGGTTCGGGCAAGTCGACGCTCGGCTACGCGCTGACGCGTCTGCAGAAGCCGCCGGCGCGGACGAACGGCGGCAGCATCGTCTTCAACGGTCACGACATCCGTGACCTCGACGAGGAAGCGCTCCGGCAGCAGCGCCAGGGCGGCTTCGCGATGGTGCTGCAGTCCGGCATGAACGCGCTCAACCCGGTGCGCACCGTCCGGAACCACTTCATCGACATCTTCAAGGCGCACGGCCACGTGTCACGCGACCGCTGGGACGCCCGGATGAAGGAGCTCATCGAGAAGGTGAAGCTGCCGACGTCGATGCTCGCCCGGTTCCCCGGGGAGCTCTCCGGCGGCATGCGGCAGCGTGTCTCGATCGCCCTGGCCCTGTCGCTCGAACCGCAGCTCATGGTGTTCGACGAGCCGACCACGGCACTCGACGTGCTCGTGCAGCACGCCGTCATGGACACGATCATCGAGCTGCAGCAGGCCGAGGGCTTCACGGCGATCCTGATCAGCCACGACCTCGGCATCGTGCTCGAGGCCACCGAGCGCGTGCTCGTCATGCACGAGGGCCGCATCGTCGAGGACGGCGGCTCGAAGGAGCTCCTGCGCAACCCGCAGGACGAGTACACGCAGATGCTGCTGTCGCACTACGCCGACCCGCGGGCCGAGATCGTGTCCCTGCCCGGGTTCCCGGACCGGTCGCAGCGTGCGACGTCCGGCGAGAAGCGGCAGGAGGCCACGTCGTCGTTCAGCACCGTCGGGTCGCGTGAGCGATCGGCGGCGAAGAACCCGATCGTCGTCTCGAACATCGTGAAGACCTACCCGGCTCCGCGCCGCGGCGAGCAGCCGGTGCAGGCGGTGCGCGACGTGTCGTTCACCCTCGAGCCGGGGCAGTCGCTCGCCCTGGTCGGCCAGTCCGGTTCGGGCAAGTCGACCATCGCGAAGCTCCTGACCGGGGTCGAGAAGCCGACGACCGGCACCGTCCGGTTCGGCGACCTCGACGTCGCACGCCTGGGCAAGCGCGGCCTGCGGGACCTCCGGTCCGAGGTGCAGATGGTGTTCCAGGACCCGTACGCGGCGCTCAACCCGCTGCACACCGTGGAGTACACGCTCTCCCGCCCGATCGCGAACTACACGGACCTGAAGGGGCAGGACGCCCGACGCCGCGTGCTCGAGCTCCTCGAGACCGTGGGCCTGACCCCGGTCGAGCAGTTCGCGCAGAAGCTCCCGCACCAGCTCTCCGGTGGGCAGCGGCAGCGCGTCGTCATCGCCCGGGCACTCGCGTCCGACCCGCAGGTGATCATCGCCGACGAGCCGGTCTCGATGCTCGACGTGACGTTGCGCGCCGGCGTGCTCGCCCTGCTCGAGGACCTGCGCGAGCAGTGGGGCGTCTCGCTCCTCTACATCACGCACGACCTGCTCAGCGCGCGGCTCATCACCGACGACATCATGGTGCTCCACGAGGGTGCCGTGGTCGAGCGGGGACGGACGGCCGAGGTGCTGCAGAACCCGCAGGACCCGTACACGATCGCCCTGCTCGACGCCGTGCCGAACCCCCGCCGCGCCCTCGCGGAGGGCCGGCTGTGACCACGCTGCACGACTTCCCGGCGGTGCCGGCGTTCGGCCACCTGCCGACGCCGGACGGTGTCGACGTCGTCGGCATCGACCTGCCGATCGGTCGCCTCACGGCGTACCGGATCGTGCCGTCCGGGGTGTCGAAGGGTGTCGTGCTCATCGTCCCGGGCTACACCGGCTCGAAGGAGGACTGGCGCACGTTCCTGCCGCTCCTCCGCGACGCCGGGTGGTCGGCGGTGGCGATCAGCCGCCGTGGACAGGCCGACTCGGTCTCGCCCGACGACCGCACCGCGTACACGCTCGAGCAGGAGGCCGCCGACGTCGTCCGCGTCGCCGGACTGCTCGACGACGGCGCTCCGGTGCACCTCATCGGCCACTCGCTCGGCGGCGTGATCGTCCGCGCCGCAGCGATCGCCTCGCCGACGTCGTTCCGCGACGTGACGATGTTCTGCTCCGGCCCGCACGGCTGGTCGTACCGCAAGGCCGCCGAGAAGACGATCGTCGCCGACACGTGCTCCAACCGTGCGCTGTTCGACGCGCAGAACCCGCTCTGGGCCGGCCGCCCCGACGCCGAGCTCCCCGACGACGCCCGGATGGTCCGCGAGCGCTTCGACCACACGAGCGTCCTCAGCGTGCTCGGTGGTGCAGCGATCCTCGAGGACCGCACCGACACCACCGAGGAACTCCGCGCGACCGGACTGCCGGTGCTCGTCGCGCACGGCGTCTGGGACGGCGCCTGGCCGATCCCGTGGCAGGCGGACATGGCCTCGCGTCTCGGTTCGTCGTACGAGGTGATCGCCGAGAGCTACCACGGCCCCCAGATCGAGAACCCGCTCGGCACGGTCGCCGTCTTCGATGCGTTCATGAACGCCCACTGAAAGGACCCCGTCATCAGCACGCTCGACTTCCCGAAGGGCTTCCTCTGGGGTGCCGCCACCGCCGCGCACCAGATCGAGGGCAACAACGTCAACTCGAACTGGTGGGTGCACGAGCACGAGCCGGACACCACCATCGTCGAGCCGTCCGGCGACGCCGCGGACAGCTACCACCGCTACCGCGAGGACATCCGGATCGCCGCCGAGCTCGGCCTGAACTCGTACCGGTTCAGCATCGAGTGGGCGCGCATCGAGCCGGAACGCGGGTTCGTCAGCCGCGCCGAGATCGACCACTACCGCCGCATGGTCGACGCCTGCCACGAGTTCGGCATCGAGCCGATCGTCACGCTCATGCACTTCACGGTGCCCCGCTGGTTCGAACGCGACGGCTTCTGGCGCGCACCCGACGCGGCCGACCTGTTCGCCCGCTACACCGAAGCCGCGCTGCCCGTGGTGTCCGATGGTGTCCGGTACGTCTGCACGATCAACGAGCCGAACATCGCCGCGATGCTCGCCGGCGGCGAGGACGCGTCGAACCTGGTGGCGTACGGCCTGCCGAACCCGGACCTGGGCGTCGCCGACGCCCTGCTCGAGTCCCACAAGCGTTCGCGGGAGGTGCTCTCCCAGGTGGATGGCATCCAGAGCGGCTGGACCGTCGCGACGCAGGCGTTCAAGTCCAACGGTGAGCTCGGCGCGGACGCGATGCTCCGCGAGTACGGGTACCCGCGCGACGACTGGTACCTCGAGAACGCCGCCGGCGACGACTTCCTCGGCGTGCAGGCGTACACCCGGACGTTCATCGGCGCTTCCGGTCCGTTGCCCGTGGCGGACGACGTCGAGACGACCCTGACCGGCTGGGAGTTCTACCCGGAGGCCTCGGCCGACGGGCTGCGCAGCGCGTGGGAGCTGTCCGGCGGTGTCCCGCTGATGATCACCGAGAACGGCATCGCCACCGCCGACGACACCCGTCGCCAGGCCTACACGCAGGGCGCGCTCGAGGGCATCCACCGCTGCATCGACGACGGCATCGAGGTCCTCGGCTACCAGCACTGGTCGCTCCTGGACAACTACGAGTGGGCGTCCGGCTTCCGTCCGACCTTCGGCCTGGTGTCGTGGGACCCGGAGACGTTCGAGCGCACGCCGAAGCCGTCCGCGCACTGGTACGGGAAGGTCGCCCAGGCGAACGCCATCGAGACGGCGGAGTAGCCCGCCGGCTCGATCAGCTCCCCGAGTAGTAGTGCGCCAACTGCTCCGCGACCGCTCGGTCGCGGAGCAGTTCTGCGCGAGCGGTGGCGGTCGAGCCCTCGTCGTCCTCGGCGTTCACGTCGACGTCCAGGGCGAGCACGGACCGCACCGTGTCCAGGTCACCGGAGTCGACCGCGGCGATCAGCAGGGACGCGCCCCGTGAGCCGAGCGCCCTGGTGTCCGCACCCGCGGCGGCGAGCGACCGCACGATCGCACCGTGGCCACCCCACGCGGCGCGGACGATCGGGGTGTTGCCGTCGGTGTCCCGGGCCTCCAGGTCGGCGCCCGCAGCCACGAGCACGTCGATCGCCCGACGTGCATCGCGGTCGATCGCCAGCGTCAGCGGCGTCCGCCCCTCGGTGTCGGTGAGCTGCAGCGACGCGCCGCGACGCAGGAGCTCCTCGAGCATCTCGGGCCGGTCGAACCACGCGGCGGCGTGCAGCGGGGCGAAGCCCCAGCGCGGGTCGACGTCGTCGACGTCACTCGCGTCGTCGGCCAGGTGCAGTCCGCCCAGGTCGCCGTACGCGGCGGCACGCACCACCTCGGTGGCGTACTCGACCCAGCCGTCCGGCACCGGACCGTGCCAGCCGCGCGCTGGCCGTGCGTCGAGCTCCGTGTAGACGGACTCGGGCACGCTGCGGATCGCGACCCGGACGCCCCGGAAGCGGATCGCCACCTCGCCGACGGGGGAGACGAGCAGGCGGAGCTCCCACTGGTCGAGCTCGTGCAGGTACTCGAGCTCACCGCGCACGACGTGGGCGTCCCCGGCGAGCAGTGCTGCGGGGTCGGTGTGGGGTGGGTCCACCACGGCGTCGCGGAGTCGGAGCGTGACCCTGGCGTGGTTCCACCGGCGCCACAGGCCGTCGGGGGTGTCGAGCACCTCGTCGTTGCGGACGATGACCTCGGTGTGCACGACGACCGGGTCGGGGACACCGTGCCCGGGCAGGTCGACCGTCGTCGCGGTGTCGTCGTCGTCCTCGTCGTCCGGGTGCGCGAGGTCCGGGTGCGCGAGATCCGGGTGCTCGACGTCCCATCGTGCGATGCGGGAGTCCGTCCACTTGACGGTCAGGAGTGCGGCGACGGCCGGGGGAGCGTCCTCGAGCACGCGGGCGACGTGTTCCCGCTGCCCGTCGAAGTCCTCGAGGGAGACGTAGCCCACGGACGGCCAGTTCACTCGACTCCATCGCACGGCCCGACACTAGTTGACGCCACTTCCGAACTCGGCGTCATTCAACATGTTTGGCGTCAGCACCGGCACCGGCACCGGGCGAGCGTGGTGGGATGCCATCGACCCACGTCCCGTCCGACTCTCGACCTCCCGCGACCCGTCCCCGCAGGAGAGCCTCCGGCGTCGTCGTCCTCGCCGCGGCGACGACCCTGCTGCTGTTCGCCGAAGCGACTGTGCGGCAGCCGGCCCACGCCGCCGGAGCATCGACGGCGACCGCTCGACCGACGATCCAGCCGATGTCGGCCAACGGTCTCTTCGCACCGGATCAACCGGTCACGTTCGCAGTCGGTGCCGCGGGGACACCGGCGCTCGCGGACGTGGGCTGGCGGATCACCGACGCCAGAGGCGTGCTCGTCGAAGCCGGCGACGCCGTCGTCGGTTCCTCCGGACGAGCGGAGATCCGTCCGACTCGACGTCTCAACGCGGGCACGTACCGCGTGACGGCGCACGGCCCCGCTCTGCCCGAGACGTCCTTCCGGTTCGTCCGGACGCCGGGCGTCGAGCACCGTGACGCCTTCTTCAACGTCACGATGAACGGCTCGCCCGGGCCGGTCGCCGCGGCGCTCCCGACACTCGACGGGCTGGGCGCCGCGGGCTTCCGCCAGGACCTGCAGTGGTCCACCGTCGAGAAGGTGCCGGGCGTGTTCGACTTCCGCAGCACTGATGCGCGAGTGGACCCCATCGTGCGCGACCGTGGCGTCGCTCCGCTGTTCGTCCTCGACTACGGTCACATGGCGTACACCGGCGGCGCGATGACCCCGCCGGACGTCTCGGACCCGGCGCAGACAGCAGCCTGGCGCCGGTTCGTGTCCGAGGCGGTGACGCACATGCGCGACCGGTACCCGGACGCCGACCGCTCGTTCGAGATCTGGAACGAGTGGACGAACACCCACGGCACCCGTTCCGCCGACCCTGCCGCGTACATCGCGCTGTCACGGGTCACGGCCGCGACGATCAGGAGCGTCGACCCGGATGCACGGATCGTCGGGCCGGCCGAGAACGCCGTGTCGTCGGGCGAACTCCGCTGGCTCGACGAGTGGTTCCGGCTCGGTGGTGCCGACCACATCGATGCGATCAGCGTGCACCCGTACAACCAGCCGTACGCGCCGGAGCACTGTGTCGCGACGAACCCGTGCATCGAGAACGCGCTTCGTTGGCTCCGGGACAAAGCGGCGAAGTACCCCCGTGCGAACGGCGAACCGTTGCCGATCTGGATCACCGAGGTCGGATGGCCGACCCCGAACGGCAGGCCAGGCTGGGTCTCCGAGGACGACCAGGCGGCGTTCCTGGTCCGGACCCACGTGCTCGCCGCGCAGTACGGCGTCGAGCGGGTGTTCTCGTTCGAGATGGCCGCCCCGGACCAACCTGATCCGGACGGCAGTGCCAGGACCTTCGGGCTCGTCGACGCGCCGAGCCGCGCGTACGAGCCGAAGCCCGCTGCCGCTGCGTACGCGACGATGCAGCGCCAGCTCGCCGGCATGCGGTTCGCCGGTCAGTTCGTGACGGGTGCCGTGCGCGAAGCCCGGTTCGTCTCGGCCGACGGCACACGCTCGGTGCGGGTCGTGTGGCAGACCGCTGACCGGTTCGACGAACTGCCCATCAGTGTGGGTCTGCCCGGCGACGGCACCATCGTCGACGCCTACGGGGGCACGAAAGCCGTCCGGGGAACCGGTGGCAAGCTCGCGATGTCGGCGACGTGGAAGCCCCGGTTCGTGGTCTGGAATGGGTGAACCGGCGGACCGCCTCACGCAACTCGACGGGCTCCGCGGCCTCGCGGTCCTGCTCGTCGTCGCGTCGCACACCGCAGAGTCGGTCGTCCCCTACGGCGGGGTCGTCGGGGTGACGACCTTCTTCGTGCTCTCCGGCTTCGTGATCACCCGGGCGCTCCTCGACGAGGCCGAGCGTGCCGGGCAGATCCACCTCGGCCGGTTCTGGCTCCGCCGCGCGGCACGGCTGCTCCCGGCGTGGACGGCCGTCCTGGTGGTGGTGACCGTCGCGGTGATCGTGCTGGCAGACCCGATCCGCGGTGATCTGCCCCGCGTCCTCGCCACCGTCGGGTCCTACACGGGCAACCACGCCCGGGTGCTCGGCGTCGAGCTCGGACCGTTCGAGCACACCTGGTCGCTCGCCGTCGAAGAGCAGTTCTACCTCGTCTGGCCCCTCGTCCTCATCCTGCTCGGCGTCCTCGCCCGCACTCGGCCCCGCGTTGCCGTGGTCGCGCTCTGCGGACTCGTCGGTGCTGCGGTCACCTGGCGGGTCGTCGGCACGGTCGTGCTGCCGTACGACCGCCTGGCGTACGGGCTCGACACGAGCGCCGCCGCCCTGCTCGTGGGTGCGCTCGCCGCGTTCGCCGTGCGCACGGGCAGTCTCCGCGGTCTCGGTCAGATCGACTTGCGGACCGGACGTCCGAGCGCCGTCGTGCTCGGGGTCGGCGGCGTGGGCGCGACACTGCTCGTGGTGCTGTCGGCGTGCACGCTGCCGATCACGGTCGGGTCCCTGCCCGGTGCGGCTCGCTGGGTCGAGACGGCAGCGGTGGCGGTCGCAGCGCTCGTCGTCGTCGCAGGGGCGCTCGGTGGTGCTCCCGCGCTCGACCTGGCGATCGCTCGCTGGTTCGGGACCATCTCGTACGGGCTCTACTTGTGGCACTACCCGCTGCTCCGAATCGAGCCCGGGGGTGACCCGTCCACCGGTGTGGTGCGCCTGGGGCTCGCTCTGGTGGGCATCGGTGTGGCCTCGGCATCGTGGTACCTGCTCGAGCGGCCGGTGCTCCGCGCGACACGGTCGTGGGGCAGACACCCCACGACCCGTCCCGCGGCCGGCGCACCTCAGCGCGTGCGTGGGTGCACGGGGTGACGGTGCCCGGCGTCATCGCGGCCGAACCACCCCTGCCACCGCCCGGCGAGCTGGGCGTGCTGTTGCTCGACCGCGGCGGCGTCGCGCCGGACGCGAGCGATCACGAGCGCGACCACCGATCGGCTGACCCAGTAGCTCGCCTGCCCCCAGCAACCGTGCTTCCGGAGCACTCGCCCGAACCCGCGGTTGTACCGCCTGACCTTTGCGAGGACCGCGGTGGTGGGTCCGTCGTCGCGGAAGTCGCCGTGGTGCACGTGCAGGTCCGCGTCGAAGTCGACCCGCACCCCGGCCTCGACCGCGCGCATGACCAGGTCGTTCTCCTCGCCGGAGCCGAAGGGCTCCACACCCGACCCGAGCGTGTCGTCGAAGTCCCCGATGTCGTCGAGGACCTCTCGCCGGAAGAACACCCCGGAGCAGATGACGGTGCGCGGGACGTCCCGCACCCGGATCCGTCGGGATCGCCCGAGCCACCGGAGCATGGTGCCTCGGCCGGTCGCGTCCTTCGTCGGGATGCACAAACCGCCGAGCCGGGGTTCTTCGTCCACCCTGCTGAACCGGGCATCGATCGCGGACAGCACGCCGGTCGGGTACCAGCAGTCGTCGTCCGGGAACCCGACGAGGTCAGCGCGGAGCGTTCGCATCCCAGCGTTCCGGGCGGTACTCACACCGCTGGCGCCGGGCTGGTGGATGTACTCACCGTCGCCGTCCCGGATCATCGCCGCGAGCCGGTCGGGTACTTCGGGGACCGGGCGCTGCGCGACGACCGAGAGGAAGACCCGGTACGGCTCGGCTTGGATCGACCGGATCGCTCGGTCGAGGTACTCGGGCGGCCGGTTCGTGGCGATGATCAAGTGGAATCGATGGTGCATCGGGCCAGTGTCGTGGCGCATCTCGTCGGGATCCTACTTCTCGGTATGTTGTGGACGAAATAGCACGGTTCCACAGGCCGGGTACACCCGGCCCTCGTCGTCCCGGCCCCGCCATCCCTGCAACCGAGCGCTCATCTGCGTGTGCTGGAAGCGCGCTCCGTCGCGGTCGCCACGGACGGTCCGGACGACGGTCCCGACCAGGCCGCGACCGATCCAGTACGCGGCCTGCCCGTACAGACCGTGCTTGCGGAGGACCCGACCGAAGCCGCGGTTGTACCGGCGGACCTTCGCGAGGGTCTCGGTCGTCATACCGGCGTCACGGAAGTCCGGGTGCCGCACCGAAAGGTCCGGCATGTAGCGCATCCGCGCACCGGAGGCGAGGGCGCGGAGGACCATGTCGGTCTCCTCGCCGGCCCCGAAGGGCGTTCCGGAGCCCGTACCGAGGTCTTCGTCGAAATCGCCGAGGCGTTCGAGGACGTCGCGACGCATGAAGATCCCCGAGCTCACGACGGTCCGCGGCACCCGCCAACTCGTGACGTCACCCGGGCGCCGGCGCCAGCGGAGCATCGTGCCCTGCTCGTCGCTTCCGCGGGAGGGGATCGAGGCCGCGTCGAGCCCCTGCGTCGCGAACCGGTGCGAGATCGTCGCCAGGACGCCGTCGGGGTACCAGCAGTCGTCGTCCGGGAACGCGATCACCTCACCGCGGAGTCGAGTCATCCCGGCGTTCCTGCCCCGGCTGACGCCACGGACGTCCGGCTGGTGCACGTGTTCGGCGTGCCCGGCGTCGATGAGCGGCTGCAGCACGGCCAGTGCATCCGGAGTCGGTCGCTGCTCGACGACGGTGACGAACACCGACACCCCGGCGCGCTCGATCGTCTCGAGGCAGCGGGCGAGGTGGTCCGGCGTCCGGATCGTCGAGACGACGAGGTGGAAGCGGTGGTCGGCGTTCACGCGTGGGCCTTCGTGCGGGCGAAGAGCTCGGCTGTCGGCGAGCCTGCGGTGTGCCAGTCGAGGAGGCGCTGCTGGACGGAGCCCAGCCGCTCCCGGAGCTCGGCCGTCCGGGCGCGGATCCCGTCACGGTGTCGGGTGGCGATCTGCATCTCGTGGACGAGCTCGTCGACGTCGTGGCCCACCGTGAGCGGCGCGGGGCCGTCCGTGACACTGCGCCAGAAGTCGTCACACTTCGACGCGTACGACAGCGGGACAGTGGGCACGTCGAGCGAAACCGCCGCGATGGCGCCGTGGAGTCGTTCGGACACGACCAGGTCGCATCCCGCGATGGCGGCCATCGTCGTCGGGACGTCGATGTACTCGTGCACGACCGCCGGTGTGCGCAGGCGGGCGGCCAACCCGTGCGCCGCCATGCGGTCGGCCCCGGACAGCGCGAACGCGACGACCTCGGTGGTGCCGGTCGCGGCCGCGTGCCGGTCGACCGCCTCGGCGATCGTGTCGACGTCGAACCTCGTGGTCGGATCAGATCCGATGCTGACGCCGATCCGGCCGTCGGGCCGGACGGTGCGTTGGACGTGGACGAGCTCGGGGTAGAGCAGCGCCGGATCGCCCACGACGTCGACCGGGCACAGGTTCGTGGTGACCTCGTGTTCGGTGAGCGGCCCACGGACACCGTGCAGCGCGAACCGGTCGAGCGAACGCCAGGCGTCCCACTGCTGCGGTTGTGTCCCGAGCGAGTAGCTGTCGTCGGCGGCAGCTGCCCCGAGACCGAGTCCGATGGTGCCGGTCGCGCCGAAGTACCGGGTCGCACGGTCGACGTGTCCGGCCCAGGACGCGAACCCGACGGTCGTGCCGCCACCGAGCAGCACGAGCCGCTCGCGACCGATCAGCCGGGCGCGGTCGCGAACGAAGCGCGGTGAGCGGCGAGCGTAGTCCCGCCGGGTCAGGGGCGCCTCGACGTCCAAGGGGTGACGGAGCGCGGCACGCCAGGTCTCGTGCAGGAGGTCGTCGCCGAAGTTGCCGTACCCCTGCCAGCCGAGGTAGACGAACGATCGGGGCGGTGTGCTGCGGGTCATCGGGTTTCCTTCTGTTCGGTGGTGGCGGTCGAGTCGTTGCGTGCGCGTGACGAGCGGCGAGGGCTCTCGCTCACCGGCGCCGAGGGCTCGTAGTTGTAGTAGGTCTTCATGCGTCGCTGGGCTGGGAGGCGGTTCACCACGAGCCCGAGCAGTCGTGCGCCCACCTGCCGCAGGGTCTGCTCGGCCGCGACGAAGTCGGCGCGCCGTGTCTGTCCGTTGACGCTCACGACGAGCAGGACCCCGGAGCAGATGGCGCCGAGGACGGCGGGGTCGGTCACCGGGAGGAGCGGCGGGGCGTCGACGATCACGACGTCGTAGCGGGATTCGAGCTCGCGGACGAGGTCCGCCATCCGGCTGGAGCTCAGGAGTTCGCTCGGGTTCGGCGGCACCCGCCCCGCAGCGAGGACGTGCAGGGGGTTGTCCCCACCGACCTCCTGGATGGCATCGTCGAGCGCGACCTGTCGGGTGAGCACGGTGGACAGGCCGACGCGGCTCTCGATCCCCAAGTACGTCCCGGTCGTCGGGCGTCGCAGGTCGGCGTCGACGAGCAGGACCCGCGACCCGTTCTGCGCCAGCATGAGCGCGAGGTTCACGGCGGTCGAGGACTTGCCCTCGCCCGGGGTCGCGCTCGTCACGACGATGCTCTGCGGACCGCCGTCGAGGTTCGTGTACGTCAGGTGCGTCCGCAGCTGCCGGAAGCTCTCGGCCCGGGTGCTGTAGCGGTTGTCGACGGCGACGAGGGGGTGTTTCGCGATGGTGTCGTCCACCCCGAACTCGCCGAGCACACTCGCCGTGGTGAGGCGCCGGAGCGCGTCGAACGACCGCAGCCGGGTGTCGAGGACCTCGCGGAGGACTGCCTGCGCAACACCGAGTGCGAGGCCCGCGAGGACGCCGATCGCGAGGTTGACCGGGATCCGCGGAGCGAACGGCATCGTCGGTGCCTTCGCCTGCTGGAACACGCTGAGGTGGACGAGGTCGCTCTGCTGCGATGAGCGCTCGACCTCGTCCACGACGGCGACGAGCTGCGTGGTGACCGCGTTGGCGATCGCCGCCGCACGGGCCGGCGACGTTGACGTCGCGCTGAGCGAGATGATCACGGTCTCGTCAGTGGAGGACGCCGTCACGACCTTCGAGAGGTCGGTGCCGGCCGGGAGTCCGAGCTGCTTCGCCGCGGCGCCGAGGACGCGCGGGGTCAGTGCCAGCGCCGTGTACGACTTCACGCGCGCCGCCGAGAAGTTGTTGCCCTGACTGAGGTCGGTGACCGACGAGCCGGCGGCGACCGAGACGAAGACCTCGCTCGAGGCGCGGTACTCCGGCGCCTGCACGAGGGTGACGCCGACGGCAGCCGACGTGGCGAGGAGGACCAGCGCGAGCGCGGAGATCCATCGCCGTCTGATCACTTCGAGGAACTGCGAGAGCGTCACTGGGGGCCTTCCGGGAGGCGATCGGATGTGTGATACTTATCGTAGATGATATGAAATACCACCGCAAGCGACAGTGGAATGGAGGGGGATCATGCCGGTCCTCGGAGCCGTCTTCACGGCTGTGCTCGCCGTTGCGCTGATCGCCCGTCGGACGTGGCTCCCCGCGGTGATCGGCGTCGCCGGCGGCCTGCCGTACACGGCTGCCGTCGTCGCCGGAGGGAACGGCGTGCCCCTGTTCTCGACTGCGGCGCTCGCGTCGGGCATCGCGCTCCTCGGGACCCGCCCGCTGCGCACCACGCACTGGTCGGCGAACGCGCTCGCAGCCTTCGTCGCGTGGGCGACCATCGCCACCGCCGTCGCCCCCTGGATGTTCGCCGGCGTCCGTGTCCTCGTCCCACGTGGCGGTGTGGACGGTCAGGTGCTGGACCCCGGGTACCTCACCTACTCGATCAGCAACCTCGCGCAGCTCGGGTACCTGTTGCTCGCGGTGTGCGCGTTGCTGTACCTCGTCCGCGTCGGGGCGGCAGAGACCGCGCTCCGGATCGCGCTGGTCGTCGGCACGGTCGTGACCACCGTGCGCGGGGTGCTCGTGCAGGCAGGTGCGGACGTGCTGGCACCCCTGATGGACACGCTGCCGGGGGTCGCCTACGCGTGGGCGCTCCCGGGGGAGCGGTTGCGGGGGGTCTTCAGCGAACCGAGCGAGCTCGCAGCGTTCGCCCTCCCGGCCGCCGCGTACTTCGCCGTCACGGCACTGCGGTCGTCCGGCGGGCAGCGGATGATCTGGGCCGCGGCGAGTGCGTTGTCGTGCGCGAACCTCCTGCAGGCGGCGTCCGGCACCGCTGTCGTCGCCTCCGCCGTCGTGATCGCCGTCGGCCTGCTCGTGGTCGCCGTGCGGTACGTCGTCCGGGGTGGACGCGGCACCGTCTGGTTCGTCCTCGGGGGGCTGACGATCGCGATCGTGCTGCTCGCGGCCGGCCCGCAGCTCGCCGCACCGGTCGAGGCGATCGTGGACGACAAGGTCGGCAGTCAGTCGTACGACTCCCGGACCGGCGCGGACGGCTTCAGCTGGGGGGTCCTCGCCGACACCCTCGGCATCGGCGCCGGGCTCGGCGCGAACCGGCCGTCGTCCTTCGGGATGACGCTGCTGACCTGCGTCGGGATCCCGGGCACGATCGCGTTCGCCGTCTTCGCGCTCGGCGTGCTCGTGCGCGCGGCGCGGTCACCGGCGACCGTCCCGGCCTCGGTCGCGCTCGCCGCGGTGCTCGTCGCGAAGCTCGTCGGCACCCCGGACCTCTCGACGCCGATCCTCTGGCTGCTCCTCGCCGCATGTGCCTCGAGCGTCTGGCGCCCCGTCGCCGAGCCGCCGGAACCGGGACCGGACGCCGCCCGTGCACGACCCGTCACCCTGACAGGAGCCCATCAGTGATCTCGATCCTCATCGTCTGCGAGGGCAACATCTGCCGTTCGCCGTACGTCGAACGCGTCCTCCGGGCGCGCCTCGACGCAGTGCTGCCCGGAGTCTTCCGCGTGGACAGCGCCGGCACCGCTGCGACAGCGGGTACGCCGATGTTCCCGCGTTCCGCCACCGCTGTCGGACAGGACGGCGGCGACCCGGACGCCTTCGTCTCGACGCCGCTGACCGCCGCGGTGCTGCGCGACAGGGACCTCGTGCTCACGCTTGAGCGCGCGCACCGAGCGCAGGTCCTCGACCTCGCGCCGCACCTCCTGCGGTGGACCTTCACGATGGCGGAGTTCGACCGTCTCGTCCGCCCCCTGCTGGACGCCGATGCCGTCGACGAGCGGTTCTGGGCGGAACTCCCGCGCCTCGTGTCCCGCTTCCGGGTCGCGACGGCCCCGACCGACCCGGCGCTCGACGACGTCGCCGACCCGGTACGCGGCGACGAGCACGACTTCCTGACCATGCGCGAGCGGGCGATCTCCGCCATCGCGACCATCGCGGCGTGCGCGGAACGCGCCGCCGCCGACCAGAACGGAGCCGACCGTGCGCGGACTGCTCGTCCATGAGTGGATCGAGGCGGTGGGCGGCGCCGAGCGTGTCGTCGACGCATTCGCCGATGCCTACCCTGCCGCCGACGTGTTCGGGCTGTGGAACGACGCCCCCGGGCGATACGCGGACCGGCGGGTGGTCGAGAGCGTCCTGGCGCGGTCGCCCCTCCGCGGCAGGAAGGCGCTGTCGATGCCGTTCCTCCCGGCCCTGTGGAGTCACGGCCTGCGCACCGTCGGCGAGTACGACTGGGCGATCGTGAGCTCGCACCTGTTCGCCCACCAGGCCCGTGTGACCGGGGTCGCCCCGGACCGGCAGTTCACCTACGTGCACACGCCGGCCCGGTACCTCTGGAACCCGGAACTCGATGCCCGCGGATCGACCATGCTCGCCCGCGCGGGTTCGCCGGTACTCCGCTCCGTCGACCGCCGTCGCGCCCAGGGGCTCCGTCACGTCGCCGCGAACAGTCGCTTCGTGCAGCAGCGCATCCGCGACACCTGGGGCATCGACGCTCAGGTGATCAACCCGCCGGTCGGCGTGGAGCGGCTCGCTGCGGTCGCCGACTGGGCGTCCGTGCTCGACGAGCGCGACCGCGCTGTCCTCGAGGCGCTGCCTGCCGACTTCGTCCTCGGTGCCTCGCGGTTCGTTCCGTACAAGCGCCTCGACGTCGTCATCGATGCCGGTCGGGCGTCCGGGCGTCCGGTGGTGCTCGCCGGCGACGGTCCGGATGCCGAGCGGCTGCGCGCGCTGGCTGCCGAGTCGAGGGTCGAGGTGCGCTTCGTCTGCACGCCCTCCGACGCGATGCTCGCGGCGCTCCTGCAGCGTGCCGCGGTCTACGTGTTCCCTCCCGTCGAGGACTTCGGGATCCTGCCCGTCGAGGCGCTGGCCCTCGGCACGCCGGTGGTCGCGAACGCCGAGGGTGGGGCTCGCGACTCGGTGCAGGAAGGAACGAGCGGCACGCTCCTCCACGACCTCGCGGATTCGACCCTGGCCGCAGCGGTCGACGGTGCCGTGCGACTCGACCCAGCGGCCTGTCGTGCGCGCGCCGCCGCGTTCTCGACCGAGCGGTTCCAGCGCGAGATCGCGGAGTGGACCGGCATCCCGGTGGGGGGCCGGACCGGCTGAGGGTCCGCGGGGGTGGACCGGGCCTCCAGTCGGTCGCTACCTGGCTGCGCTCACCAGGACGCGCTCGATCTGCGCCACGATGTGCGGCGTCGCGTAGCGCGCGGCGGAGTGGCGCCCGTTGCGGGCGAGTCGGTTCCGTTCCTGCTCGTCACCGGCCAACCGGAGGATCGCGTGCGCGAGGGCATCGACGTCGCCTGGACGGACGAGGAGCCCGTCCTCGCCGTGCGTGAGCACCTCGGCAGGGCCGCCAGCGTCCGCGGCGATGACCGGTCGACCGAGCGCCATCGCCTCGGTGACCACCTGCCCGAACGGCTCCGGGCGGCGGCTGGCGTGCACGAGCAGATCGCACGCGCTGATCTCGGCATCGACGTCCTGCCGGTGTCCCCGGAACTCGACCACCGCCGTCAGGTCCAGCTCCGTGACCAGGGTGTGCAACTCGGCGGCGTGGTGGTCGTCGGTCCCGAAGTGCGCCGCGCCGATCAGCCGGAGCCGCGCATCGGGGTCGAGACCGAGCGCGCGGGCCGCGGCGAAGGCGCGGACCGCGATGTCCTGCCCCTTCCAACGGGTGAGCCGCCCGACCATGCCGATGGTGAACGGGCCGGGTGCCGACGGGGCGGCCTGGTCCGGGAGGTCCACGGGGCAGCCGATCACCGCGGGTGCCGGACCGGACCGGCCGAGGGAGCGGGCCGTCGTCCGTGAGTTGGCGATTCTGGCTGCGGGGAGCGTCGTCAGCGCCGCGCGGAGCACCAGGGTGTTCGCGCGGGAGGCACCGGCCGCTCCGACGACGTCGTGGACGTACGCCACGACGGGGATGCGTGCGAGCCGGCCGGCCAGTCCGCCGTACACGTGCGCTTTCGCCGAGTGTGTGACGACCACGTCGGCGCCGACGTCGCGGAGCCGTCGCGCGAGGGCCCGCGTGGAGCGGAGCGTCGACACTCCCTTCGCGAGGAGGCCCCCGGCCGCATCGGCTGCGTGCTCGGTCACGGACGGGTCGAGCGCGACGACCTCGTGCTCGACGCCGAGCCCGGAGAGCAGGGACTCGAGTGGCCCGTGTTCACCGAGGACGACGATCACCTCGGTCTCGACCCGGGCGGCGGCCACCCGCGCCACGAGGAGCTCCGCCCCGGACAGTGCTGCGCTGTGGGTGAGCATGGCGACGAGCGGGAGGTTCCGGGTTGTCATGCATCTAGAATACCAGTATTCTATAGAGCGTGACATTGAAACGTCACCGGGGCGACAGTGCCAAGCGTCATCCGCCTCGCCGCGATCCCAGAACGGAACCCGACATGCGTCACACCTCCCGCACCGCCCGCATCGCCGCCACGACCCTGGCTGCGATCGGGATCCTCACCGTCGTCACGGCGTGCTCCGGCACCGGCGGCGACGAGCCCACCAAGAAGCCGACGGCCAGCTCGAGCGCCAAGGCAGACGACCGCTTCTCGACGCCGCCGGCCGACATCCAGAAGGCGACGGCGGAGTGCGCCGACGGCAAGGTCGTCATCGACCAGAGCAACAAGGACGTCACCGTGGGCGACTGCGCCTCGGTCGAGATCACCGCGAGCAACGCGGTCGTCCACCTCGGCAAGGTCGACGCGCTCGTCATGAGCGGCACCATCAACGACGTCGACGCCAAGGAGATCGGCAAGGTCACGGTCAGCGGCAACGGCAACCGGGTCACCACGGACGGCAAGCCGAAGGTCACGGACAAGGGCGCCGAGAACCTGTTCGTCACCCGCTGAGTCCGACCCGACCCGAACGGAGGACTGCCATGACCCGCACGACCCTGCCGGACTGGCAGTCCTCCGCTCCGCTCGCGACCGCGGCAGCCCGTGGCGGCATCGTCACCGCCGCCGGCACCGCGACCCGGTTCCTCGTGCAGCTCGTCACCGTCGTGGTGATCGCCAGGATCCTCGGCCCCGCCGAGTACGGGTTCGCGGTCGTCGTGCTCCTGCTCAGCGGTCTCGCCGAGCTCCTCCGCATCGGTGGCATCGGAGCCCTCGTCATCCGTGCGCCGCGCCTGTCCGCCGGCGTCGCCTCCTCGCTCCACCTCCTCAGCGCCGCAGCCGGACTCGCTGTCGGCGCTGCGCTGGCCCTGTCGGCGCCGGCACTCGCGGTCGTCCTCGGCTTCCCAGCGTCCGGCAGGTCCGTGATGCTGCTCGCGGTTCCCTTCGTGGTGGCCGGGGCCAGCGCGGTCCCCACGGCGCTGCTCGCCCGCAACCTCCGCTTCCGTGCCCTCGCCCTGCTCGAGGTCGCGTCGATGGTCTCCGGCGCCGCCCTGGCGCTCGTGCTCGCGATCGCCGGTGCGGGCTCGTCGGCGCTCGTCGCCCAGGCGCTCCTCTTCTCGCTCGTGCTCGGCATCGGTTCGATCGCCGTGTGTCCCTGGCGCCCGACCCGCCCCGCGCGGTGGTCCGCCGTCCGGCCGGAACTCGGCTTCGCAGCGAACGTCACCGCGGTCCAGGTCCTCAACTTCGCGGCCCGCAACCTCGACAAGGTGATCGTCGGGGCGTCGTTCGGCCCGCTCGCCGCCGGCTTGTACGCACAGGCCGGGCAGCTGCTCACGATCCCGCTGGAGCAGGTCAACGGGCCGCTCCAGCGCGTCGCGGTCCCCGTGCTCGCCAAGGTCGCCGACGACCGCGAGCGCTTCCGGCGCTACTACCGGCACCTCACAGCCCTGACCGGGTACGTGCTGTGGCCGACCTTCGCGGTGCTGGCAGTGCTCGCCGACGCCGTCGTCACCGTGCTGTTCGGCCCCGCGTGGGCGGGCTCGGTACCGATCTTCCGCGTGCTGGTGCTCGCTGGCATCGCGCAGACCCTCGGCTACGTCACCGTCTGGGTGTTCGTCGCGACCGGCCAGGGCGCTCGTCAGACCATCTGGGCGCTCGTCAGCCGTCCACTCGTCCTCGCCTCGTTCTTCGTCGGCCTGCCGTGGGGCGTCACCGGGATGGCGTGGGCGTTCTCCGTCAGCTCGCTCGTCCTCGTCGTCCCCGGCTTCGTGGTCGCTGGTCGACGCCCAGGGCTCGGGCTCCGTGACCTCGTCACGCCGATCGTCCGCCCCGGCATCGTGGCCGTGGCGGTGGGTGGTGTCACGCTCCTGACCCGGCTGCTCGACCTCGGCCCCTGGCTCGCGATCACGGTCGGCGGCGCTTCTGCGCTCGTCGTGCTCGCCCTTGCCGTCGTGCTGCCGGGCATCCGCCGCGACGTCATCGCGATGGCGCGCCACGTCGTGCCCGCCCGGTTCGGGCGCACCGCCGCAACCACACCCTGAGAGAGCGAGTCCGCCGTGCCCGTCTCCGCCGTGCCCGTCTCCGTCGTCGTCCCGGTCGGTCGACCCGACACCGCCCTGAGCGCGCAGCTCGGGGCGATCGCCGTGCAACAGCACGAGGGCGACGTCGAAGTCGTCCTCGCTGCCAACGGCGTCAGGCCCAGCGTCCTGCGCCCGTTCGTCGACGCCACGGAGTGGCCATCCGGCTGGGCCGTGCGCGTCGTCGACGCGACGGACGTCCGTGGGCCGAGCCACGCTCGCAACGTCGGCTGGCGCGCCGCACGACACGACATCGTGCTGTTCTGCGACGCGGACGACGTGCTCGAACCCGGATGGATCTCGGCGATGGCTGCGGCCGTGCAGCAAGACGGCATCGGCGGCGGCCGACTGGCGTACGACCTGCTCAACGCACCCGCGCTCGCGGCCCGGGTGACCGCGTCGACGACGGAGCTGCCCGTCAAGTTCCGGCACCTGCCCTACACGCCGAGCTGTGCGCTCGGCGTGACCCGCGCGCTGCTCGAGGCCGTCGACGGCTTCGACGAGTCCTTGCACTGCGGCGAGGACATCGACTTCTGCTGGCGGGTGGCTGCGGCTGGTTCGCCCATCGTCTTCGTCCCGCAGGCGGTCGTCCAGTACCGCTTGCGCAGCGCGGCCCGCGGTGCGTTCCACCAGGCGTACCGCTACGGCGTCGACGATGCGCGCCTCCTTCGGGCACACCGCGCCGCCGGTGCACGGTGGCGCGCGGTCGACGGGGTCCGTGAGCTCGCATCGACGGTCAAAGCCGTTCTGCTCGCCGGCACCGGCCAGGAGGCCCGGATCACCGCCGCCTCGCGCGTCGGCGCTACCTGTGGCCGGTTCGCAGGCTCCGTGCGGCACCGCATCGCCGCCTTCTGATCGCAGTCCGCCGCTGAGCGGCCAGGCCGCCGCCCGTCGTCACGACGGGCGGCGGCCTTCGTCGTTGGTGAACGTGGGCTGTGGGCTGTGGGCTGTGGGCTGTGGGCTGTGGCAGGGCGGTCGGCGGTGGGTGGTGGGCCGGTGCGGTTGCGGTTGCTGGGTTGTCGTGCCGGTGCCGGTGCCGGTGGCATTGCGCGTTGCGCAGGTGCCGGGAACGCCGAACGGCCCGACCCCTGGGTGGGGTCGGGCCGTCGGGTCCTGCTGGGGTGTTACTGGGTGACGTTGATGGTCGTGACCACCGCGTCGCCGATCAGGTTGCCCTTCGTGATCTGCTTCGTGTAGAGCACGTAGACCTGCGGGGTCAGCGTGCGGCTGATCGTGATGGACCACTCGCCTTCGGAGTTCACCGTGGCCTCGCCGAGTCGGCTCGTGGTGCCGCCGAGGACGACCTTCGAGCCGGCCTGGCCGGTACCGGTGAACGTGATGCCGGTTCCGGGGACCTGTGCGCCCTCGGCCGGGGTGTTCACGACGACCTGGGTCGCCGTGCCGTAGTCGAGCGTCGCCGTCTTGGCGGGGGAGACCTCACCGTCGACCGTCTGGGTGACGGTGAAGGTGCGGACGCCCGCGACGGTGGCCGGGATCGAGAGCGAGTACTTGCCGTCGGCGCCGGTGGTGGTGCCGATGACGGTGCTGCCCTCGCGGACCACGACGGTCGCGCCGGTCTGGGCGTTGCCGCTGATCGTGGCCTGCTTCTCGACGTCGGCCTGGAACGAGCCGGCCGCGGTGAGCTCCGTGACCTGCTTGTCCTGCACCGTGACGGTGATCTCGGCCTGCTTCGTCAGCCCGCCCTTGCTCGTCTGGAGCGCGTGCAGCTCGTAGAGGTTGGGGGTGAGCTGCCGGGAGACGTCGACCGTCCAGGCACCGTTGGCGACCTTCGTGTCACCGATCGACGAGGTCTTGCCGCGCATGTCGAGCTTGGCGCCGGTGGCGCCGGTGCCCGTGAAGCGGATCTGGCCGTTCGTCACGGTGGCGCCGTTCGCCGGGGTGGAGATCACCGGGGCGACGGGGTTGCCGTAGTCGAGCGAGCGGTTCAACGGGGCGGACACGGCGCCGTTGACGGTCTGGGTGACCGTGAACGTGTTGACACCGAACGCGGCCTTGGCCGGCGGGATCGTGATCGTGTACCGACCGCCGGTCGCCTTCGCGGTACCGACGATCGAGCCGTCAGCAGCCTTCACGGTGACCGTCGCGTCCATCTGGGCCGCGCCGGAGACCGTCGCCGGCAGGTTCTCGTCGGTGGTGTTGAACGCCGCCGTTGCGGTGAGCGGGGTGACCGCCTGCTCGTCCGTGACCGTCACGGTGATCGCCTGCTGGGTGGTCAGACCGCCCTTGGTGGTCTGCACCGCCCACAGGTTGTAGAGGTTGCTCGTCAGCGGGAAGTCGACCTTGGCGGTCCACTCGCCGTTCACGACGTCGCCGCTGGCGATCGCGTTCACGGTGCCACGGACGGTGACCTTCGCGCCGGTCTGACCGGTGCCGGTGAAGGTCAGGCCCTCCTTGTTGACGGTCGCGCCGTTCGCCGGCGAGGTGATGTTGATCGGCGTCGGCGTGCCGTAGTCGAGCGAGACGTTCACGGCTGCGGAGGTCTTGCCGTTCAGCGTCTGGGTGACGCTGAACTCGTTCACGCCGAACTGTGCGCGGTTCGCCGGGACCGGGATCGTGTAGCGGCCGTCGCTTGCGACGACGCGGCCGATCTCGTTGCCGAGGCTGTCCTTGACGACGACGGTCGCGCCGGTGGTCGCCGCGCCCGAGATCGTCGCGGGCTTGGTGACGTCCTGGTCGAAGGCGCCGGTGGCGGTCAGCGCCGTGGAGAACTCCGAGGCGTTGATCGTGAACGAGACGGGCTTCGAGTCGGCGTTGCCACGGACCGGGGTCTGCGTCGCGGTGAGGTCGTAGACACCGTTGCCGAGGTCGAACGTCGCCGGGGCGGACCAGTTGCCGTTGTCATCGACCACTGCAGCGGCCACGACGCGGCCGGACGTGCCCTTGACCTCGACACGTGCGCCCTTGTCACCCGTACCGGAGAACACCGGACGCTTCTGGTCGACCGTGGAGCCGTTCGCCGGGGTCTGGACGACGAGCGGGGCCGGGTTCGCCGGGGCCTCGGTGCGGATCGTGAAGTTCACGCGCTTCGTCTCGGCGGAGCCCGTGAGTGGGGTCTGGGTCACGCCGAGGTCGTAGAAGCCCTCGCCGAGGTCGAAGTCCGCCGGAGCGGACCACTTGCCGTCCTTGACCGTCGCCGAGGCGACGACACGGCCGGAGTTGCCCTTGACCTCGATGGTCGCGCCTTCGTCACCGGTACCGGAGAACGTCGGACGCTTGGTGTCCACGACCGAGCCGTTGGCCGGAGTCTGGACGACGAGCGGTGCCGGGTCGGCCGGGATCTCGGCTGCCTTGAGCGTCGTGATCGCGACGGGCGTGGTGGAGGTGTATCCCGGAGGTGCCGTGAACACGGTGAACAGGGTGGCGTCGGCTGTCGGCTGCGTGGTCGCACGGATCTTGAAGGTGCGGGTGGCGACGCCCTTGGCGACGTTCTTCTGCGTGACCGCGGAGACGTTGGTGGCCTTGTAGGTCAGCGTCTGGAGGCCGTTCGAGTTGGTTCCGGTGATCCACTCGTCCTTCCACACGCCGTTGTTCGTCCCGGCGGGGAGGTCGTAGACCTCGTAGCCGCGGGGCATGGTGAACAGCCAGGAGTACGAGGTTCCGCTCTCCATGTCGACGCCGGTCTCGCCGGTCTTGGCTCGTGCGTTCCAGGAGACAGTGCCCTGGGTGCCGTTGGCGAAGGCGTCGCCGGTGTTGGGTTTCCCGGTGAGGTTGTACGTCCCGAGGGTGGTCGACTCCGGAGCCGCCTCGACGGTGAAGTTGACGCGTGCGTTCGAGGTGTCGCCGCGGACGGGCGTCTGGGTGACGGTGAGGTCGTAGGCGGCGTTCGTGAGGTCGATGTCCGAGGGGGCAGACCACTTGCCGTCCTTGACGGTTGCGGTGGCGATGATCTGGCCGGCGTTGCCCTTCACCTCGATGGTTGCGCCTTCGTCGCCGGTGCCGGAGAACACCGGGCGCTTGGTGGTGACGGTGGACCCGTTGGTCGGGGTCTGGACGATGAGCGGTGCCGGGTTCGCCGGAGCTTCTTCGAGGGTCGTCGGGGTCGAGCCGTTGACGCGGTAGCTGCCGATGGAGCTGGTGCCCATGAACAGGTAGTTCATCTGGCTCGAGGTCGTCGTGGCGTTCGAGGCGTCGACCTTGAGGTTCCAGCGGAACTGCTGGCCGGCGCTCTGCGAGCCGCCGGTCTTGCCGAAGTTGAACTCCATCTGGCGGTTGTTGTCGAACAGGCGGCCGTTCTTGAGGTTGAGAACCTCGGAGTTCGCCCACGCGCCGCTGGAGCCGTTGCGCCACTGTCCGGTGACCGTGGTCTGGCCGGGCGCGAAGGTGGTGCCGGCTGGAGCGGCAACCGTGACGGTCCCCTCCATGCCGGTGCGGGTCGCCTGGTTCTCGACCACGAACGGCACGTTGGTGGGTGTGGTGCGGCTGAGGGTCACGTTCGGCTGGGGCACGCCGATGATGGGGCCGTTCTCGACGATGGTGATCGTGACGCTGGTGCGGTCGATCTCGACGCCGCCGACCTTCTGGATGATGGTGCGGGGGTTCGCACCGACGGGGAGGTCGCGGACGGTGAGGGACCACTTGCCGGTGCCGTCCGCGGTGGTCGCGAACGAGGTGCCGCTGACGGAGATCGCGGCGCCGGGGGTGGCGGTGCCGGAGACGACGGCGGTCTTCGCGGCGTTGTCGACGGAATCGACCTTCGCCGTGATCGGGCTCGTGGCGGCAGCGGTGAGCGTGGTGACCGTCGACCCCGTCGCGCTGAAGGCACCCTGGGTGCTCGTGCCAGCGAACACGTAGCCGACGGTGCTGTTGCCGCCAGCGGCCTGGGCGGGCGTGGACACCAGGGTGTTGAACCGCATGAGCGTGCCGGCGGGGACATCGAAGCCGGAGCCGTTGACGGCGTATGTGAGCTTCGTGTTGCTGTCGGAGCGGACACCGTTGCGCATCCCGAGGTACGACGAGTCAGTCCAGTTGCCGTCCGGCGTCTTGTACTGCACGGCACGCGTGTCGGCGTTGGCGAAGGTAGTGCCGGCGGGCGCAGAGAGGACGATCGTGGCGTTGACGCCCGAGCGTGCGCCGGTGGTCTTGACGGTGACCGGGACGGTCGTCGTCGCGCCGCGGTTGAGTGCGACCGGGGGAGTCGTCTCCGGGACCACGACGCTGTTCCCGACGCCGGCCTTGAGGATGGTGGAGGCCTGGGGCGTGGTGGAGGTGTATCCCGGAGGTGCCGTGAACACGGCGGACAGGGTGGCGTCGGCTGTCGGCTGCGTGGTCGCACGGATCTTGAAGGTGCGGGTGGCGACGCCCGTGGCGACGTTCTTCTGCGTGACCGCGGAGACGTTGGTGGCCTTGTAGGTCAGCGTCTGGAGGCCGTTCGAGTTGGTTCCGGTGATCCACTCGTCCTTCCACACGCCGTTGTTCGTCCCGGCGGGGAGGTCGTAGACCTCGTAGCCGCGGGGCATGGTGAACAGCCAGGAGTACGAGGTTCCGCTCTCCATGTCGACGCCGGTCTCGCCGGTCTTGGCTCGTGCGTTCCAGGAGACAGTGCCCTGGGTGCCGTTGGCGAAGGCGTCGCCGGTGTTGGGTTTCCCGGTGAGGTTGTACGTCCCGAGCGTCGTCGAGGGCGCGCCGATGGTGATCGTGACGTTGACGCGGTCGACCTCGGTGCCGTTCACCTTCTGGATGATGGTGCGGCCGTTCGCACCGACGGGGAGGTCGCGGACGGTGAGGGACCACTTGCCGGTGCCGTCCGCGGTGGTCGCGAACGAGGTGCCGCTGACAGTGATCGCGGCGCCGGGGGTGGCGGTGCCGGAGACGACGGCAGTCTTCGCGACGTTGTCCACGGAGTCGACCTTCGCAACGAGTGGGGACTGCGCGGGGCGCATGTCCTTGCCGCTCGCAAGTTCAAGGCTCGACTGGTTGCCAGTCGACAAGCCTGAACCGTTGTGCCACATCGCCCACGGGGCCATCGCCAGCTGACCGGTGGAGTAGTAAGTGCCACTCTGAGCTTGAACCGAGTCGCAGGCTCCCATGAAGAACAGCCGTCCGCCGAAGTCCCAGCCAGGATTCTGTACGCAGCGACCGTCGCTGTTCTTGATGATGCCTGTTGATCCCTTGGCGGGGATCTCCCATCCTGGAGCGGCGTTCTGCAGTGCCGCTTCGTACGTCGAATACCACTTGGAGCCGAAGTTCTTATCAACAGCGGCGTACTGCTCGTTGAAAGGGTATTTGAAGACGATCTTGCCGGTCAGGCGATCACCCGATGCGGTGGGGGACGGGGCCGCGGAAGCGGCGGAGGCGGCCGGACCGAAGGACAAGCCGGAGACGAGCGTGGCTGCGGCGAGACCTGCCGCGCCGAAGGACTTGAGGGCCGTTGCCCTCTTCTTTCGAGACATGTGACGTTCTTTCGGGGAGGGCCGCCGTAAATCCGCGGCACGGTGGGGGATCGCAGTCCAGGACCTCTCGGCCAGCCTGCAAGCCCAGAATATCACATGGCATATGACATGCGAAACATTGCATGGCGCGCTGTTGGCTGGGAGTTGAGTGGGATCGACGCAACTTCGGCCGCCCTGAGTTGACGCGAGCCGGGTCCTGAGTAGAGTTGAGTCCATCGGACGCAAGTCCAACGACTTACCTCGAGCAAGAAGGAGCACCACACATGGGACGTGCAGTAGGCATCGACCTCGGAACCACCAACTCGGTCGTCAGCGTTCTCGAGGGTGGCGAGCCCACCGTCATCGCGAACGCCGAGGGCCTCCGCACCACGCCGTCGATCGTCGCCTTCACCAAGGACGGCGAGGTCCTGGTCGGCGAGACCGCCAAGCGCCAGGCCGTGACGAACGTCGACCGCACCATCGCGTCGGTCAAGCGTCACGTCGGCACCGACTGGACCACCGAGATCGACGGCAAGAAGTACACGCCGCAGGAGATCTCGGCCCGCACCCTCGGCAAGCTCAAGCGCGACGCCGAGCAGTACCTCGGTGAAGACGTCACCGACGCGGTCATCACCGTGCCGGCGTACTTCAACGACGCCGAGCGCCAGGCCACGAAGGACGCCGGTGAGATCGCCGGCCTCAACGTCCTCCGCATCATCAACGAGCCGACCGCGGCCGCTCTGGCCTACGGCCTCGACAAGGGCAAGGAAGACGAGCTCATCCTGGTCTTCGACCTCGGTGGCGGCACGTTCGACGTCTCCCTGCTCGAGGTGGGCAAGGACGACGACTTCTCGACGATCCAGGTCCGCGCGACCTCCGGTGACAACCGCCTCGGTGGCGACGACTGGGACCAGCGCATCGTCGATTACCTGATCAAGAAGTTCAAGGACGAGCACGGCGTCGACCTGTCCACGGACAAGATCGCCAAGCAGCGCCTGAAGGAAGCCGCTGAGCAGGCCAAGAAGGAACTGTCGTCGCAGATGTCGGCGAACATCCAGCTGCCGTACCTGACGCTCACGGCCGAGGGCCCGCTCAACCTCGACGAGACCATCTCGCGCGCACAGTTCGAGCAGATGACCTCCGACCTGCTCGACCGCACCAAGAAGCCGTTCAACGACGTGATCAAGGAAGCCGGTGTCTCGGTCAACGACATCGCGCACGTGGTGCTCGTCGGTGGCTCGACCCGCATGCCCGCCGTGGCCGAGGTCGTCAAGCAGCTCACCGGTGGCAAGTCCCCGAACCAGGGCGTCAACCCGGACGAGGTCGTCGCCGTCGGCGCCGCACTGCAGGCCGGTGTGCTGAAGGGCGAGCGCAAGGACGTCCTGCTCATCGACGTCACGCCGCTGTCGCTCGGCATCGAGACCAAGGGCGGCCTGATGACGAAGCTCATCGACCGCAACACCGCGATCCCGACCAAGCGGAGCGAGACCTTCACGACCGCTGACGACAACCAGCCGTCGGTCGCGATCCAGGTCTTCCAGGGCGAGCGCGAGTTCACCCGCGACAACAAGCCGCTCGGCACGTTCGAGCTCACCGGCATCGCGCCGGCTCCCCGTGGCGTCCCGCAGGTCGAGGTCACCTTCGACATCGACGCCAACGGCATCGTGCACGTGTCCGCCAAGGACAAGGGCACCGGCAAGGAGCAGTCGATGGTCATCTCCGGCGGCTCGTCGCTGCCGAAGGAGGACATCGAGCGCATGGTCCGCGAAGCCGAGGAGCACGCGGCCGAGGACAAGGCCCGTCGTGAGGCCAACGAGCGTCGCAACCAGGCCGAGCAGCTCGTCTACTCGATCGAGAAGCTCATCAAGGAGAACGACGACAAGCTCCCCGAGGACGTCAAGTCCGAGGTGCAGGCCGACGTCGACGCGCTCAAGTCGGCGCTCGCGGGCGAGGACGAGGACGCCGTGAAGACGGCCTTCGACAAGCTCAACGAGTCGCAGGGCAAGCTCGGCCAGGCCATCTACAGCCAGCAGGATGCAGCAGCCGGTGCAGCCGGTGGCGAGCAGCCCGCGGGTGAGCAGCCGGCGGACGACGAGGACATCGTCGACGCCGAGGTCGTGGACGACGAGGACGACAAGGACAAGAAGTAACGATGACGGATCCCAAGGACAACGTGCCGAACGAGGAAGACCCTCAGGTCGAGGGCGACGCCACGAACGCGGCCGAGCCCGAGGACCTCATCGAGGCGGAGGGGCCCGACGTCGAAGTACCGACCGACGGCCCCGCCGCCGGCGGCCCGGCAACGGACGCGGCGAACGACCTCTCCCCGGAGGACCAGGCCCTGCTCGACGACGCAGCCCGCGGTATCCAAGAGGACAAGCTGTCCGACACGGACCGCGACCTCGTCGCCGAGATGCGTGCGGACATGCTCCGTGCGCAGGCCGAGCTGGTGAACTTCCGGAAGCGCGTCGAGCGTGACCGTGAGGCGAACCGCGAGGTCGCCATCGCCGAAGTGGTGCGGGCCCTGCTGCCGGCGCTCGACGACCTCACCCGGGCCGAGGCCCACGGTGACCTCGCCGAGGGTCCGATGCAGGTCATCGGCCAGAAGATCCGCGGGGGCTTCGACAAGTTCAAGCTCGTGCAGATCGGCGAGAAGGGTGAAGCCTTCGACCCGAACATCCACGAGGCGATCGTCCAGCTCCCGACCCCGGGTGCCACCGGCCAGACCGTGGCGGACGTCGTCGAGCCGGGCTACAAGCTCGGCGAGCGCGTCCTGCGTGCGGCCAAGGTCGCGGTGGCGGTCCCGGCCTGAGCCGGAACGGAAGGTAGGTACCAGTGGCCAGTCAGGACTGGTTCGACAAGGACTTCTACAAGGTCCTCGGAGTGTCGAAGGACGCGTCGGAGGCCGAGCTGAAGAAGACCTACCGGAAGCTCGCGCGGCAGTTCCACCCGGACTCCAACCCGGGTGACGCCGCGGCGGAGAACCGCTTCAAGGAGATCAGCGAGGCCTACTCGGTGCTCTCCGACAAGGAGCAGCGCCAGGAGTACGACCAGGTCCGTGCCATGGGCTCCGGCGCCCGCTTCACAGCGGGCGGCGGAGGCCAGGGTGGTGGCTTCGAGGACGTCTTCGGCGGGATGTTCGGGCAGCAGCAGGGCGGGGGCGGACAGCGCGTCCGCTTCGGCCAGGGCGGCCCGGGCGGCGCCGGCGGCTTCGAGGACATCCTCGGCGGGATGTTCGGCGGCGGTGGTGGCTTCGGCCAGACCTCCGGCGGCTACCGCGGCTTCGGCGGACCGACGAAGGGCCGGGACGTCACGGCGTCGACGACGCTCGACTTCACCACGGCGATCGCCGGCGACACCGTCAAGCTGTCGCAGGGCAACGGTCGCCCGGTGAACGTCCGCATCCCCGCGGGGGTCGCGGACGGCCAGAAGATCCGGCTCCGCGGTCGGGGCGAACCCTCGCCCGACGGCGGCGAGGCCGGTGACCTGGTGGTCGCCGTCTCGGTCCGCAAGCACCCGGTGTTCGAGCGCGACGGGCTGAACCTCCGCGTGGACGTCCCCGTGACGTTCGTCGAGGCAGCGCTCGGCGCGACGATCGAGGTCCCGACGCTCGGCGGTTCGCCCGTCAAGCTGAAGGTCGCTCCCGGCACGCCGTCGGGTCGCGTCCTGCGCGTCAAGGGCCGTGGCGTCGCGACGAAGAACGGCACGGGCGACCTGCTCGCGACCGTCCAGGTCGCGGTGCCGTCGCACCTGTCGGACAAGCAGCGCGAGGCCGTCGAGGCACTCGCCGAGGCACTTCCCGACGAGAACCCGCGCGAGGACATCCTCGCGAAGGCGCGTGACTAGCGTCACGCACCGAATGCAGTAGACCCGGCCTGGAGGCGCGGCGCGGCTCCGTCAGGAAGCCGCACCGCGCCTCCAGGCTGGTTTTCACCCCACGCGAACGACGGAAGGAGCACGCCATGACCGACATGGACGAGAACTCGCCCGTCTTCGCGATCGCGGTCGCCGCGGAACTGTCCGAGATGCACCCGCAGACGCTGCGGCAGTACGACCGGCTCGGCCTGGTCGTACCCGGCCGTACTCGCGGCGGTTCCCGCCGCTACTCGATGCGCGACGTCGCGCAGCTGCGCGAGATCGCGCGCCTCGGCTCCGAGGGGGTGTCGCTGGAGGGGATCCGGCGGGTGCTCGACCTGGAGAACGAGAACAAGGACCTGCGCGACCGGGTGCGCGAGCTCGAGACCGCGTTGGCCGACCAGCTCATCAACCGGCCCGGCGCGCGCGTGTTCGCGGCGACGACGACGGGTGCCGCGGTGTCGCTGCGGGCCGGTGCGCGGCCGCAGCGGAACACGCAGATCGTGCTGTACCGCGGGCCGCGCTGACCCTTCCCGAATCGCCATACCGCATGTAAAATATCTGTATGCGATTGTTTCCTGCCCTCCCTGCTGTCCTCGTCGTCACGGCACTCGCCATCGGTGGCGGGGTCGCCGCAGCGGCAACCGGCGGAGTCGACGTCCACGAGACGGTGATCGAGCACTCGGCGAACGGCGACGCGACGAGCGTCCTGGTGCACGGCATCGGTGATGCGGCGGCCGCGGCCACAGCAGAGGGACGGCGGTTCCGGCACAGTGATCTGCAGCCTGCCGGACGGTTCGTCGCCGCCGGCGACGTCGTCACCGTGTCGGTACCGACCGGTGCGCCGGCGATGGACGTCGCCATCGGGCTGATCGGCCCGTACGCGGCGCACAACTCGGGCGCCGATGTCGGGTACCAGCAGACGCGACTGACCGCTGGCGTGAACCGTGTCACGGCTCCGCACGACGGGATGGTCTCGATGGTCAGCGCGGCGGACACCGGGGAAGCGACGGTCACGATCGCCGGTGGTGTTGCCGTCCCGACCTACGTCCGGGGCCAGTCGACCGCCGACTCGTTCGCAGCGGACCTCCGGCGGTTCGCCGATGCACCGTTCGTCGAGGTGGTGTCGAACCGGATGTTCGGCGACTTCCAGAAGCCGAAGACCGGCACGGCCATCGCCGGTGCCGACCTCGCGGAGCGCACCGCGAACTGGGACCGGGTGATCGAGCTCACGAACGAGACGTACGGCCTCGACGAGCGTGCCGTCGGGACCTCGCACAAGTACCCGCACCGGATCCACATCGCTTCACCCGACTCCGGTGCCGGGTACGCCAACGCGAGCAACGCGCGCATCATGTTCCAGACCGGCACCGGTGCTGCCGCCGATCTCTTCCGGCTTCCGTTGAGTGGGCTGTGGGGGCTGTGGCACGAGATCGGCCACACCTACGAAGCTCCGATCAACATCTTCCCGGGTACCGCGGAGACCATCACCAACCTGTCCGCGCTCGCCGTGCAGGACGGACTCGGGTTCGGGAGCCGGTGGGACGAGAGCATCCCGCTCCTCGAGCGGTACTTCACCACACCGATCGCGGACCGGGACTGGGAAGGCGCCCACGACCGGGTCCGGCTCCTGGCATGGGAACAGCTGCGCCGCGCGTTCGGCGACGGCTACCTGCCGAGGTTCTTCGCGGCGCTGCGTGCCGAGGCGGCGAAGACGAACGTGAACGCCCTGACCATCGACGACAAGCACGCGATCTTCGTCGAGGTCGCCTCGCGGGTGGCCGACCGCGACCTCGCGCCGTTCTACGACCAGCTCGGGTTCCCGATGTCGGACGCGACCCGCGCTGTCATCGGTGCGCTCCCCGACCTGCGGGAGCCCATCTGGGACAACGTCGACTCACGACACCGCATCGTGGAACGACTCGTCCCCGACTACGACCCGCCGGTCGGCGTGGTCACCGGAGCAGTGTCGCCCGTGCCAGTCGGCGAGCACGTGGTCGCCGCGCCGACGGTCACCGGGCTCGGGACCGCGAGCGGCCGAGGGAGCGCGACCGCCGTGGACGCCGCAGCGGTCGCCGATGCCGTCGGTACCGACACCGGACGGCTCCTCGTGCGGCTCCGGAGCGACACCGGCGCCGAGGACACGATCGTCGTCAGGACTGCGGCCGTCGGCGGGGACTCGATCGTGCTGCGCGGGGCGTCGAACCGCGTCGTCGGCGACCTGTGGCTCGATCAGCGGAACGAGGAACTCCGGTGGCGGGCGGTCACGTCCTACGACGCGCACTGGTCCTGGGGATCGAACGCCTACCTGACCGTCACGCACTTCGCGGCGGACGGCACGGTACTCGCCACGGGCACGGTGCAGGGCAACCAGACGGGCAAGGTCCTCGACGAGACCTTCCGGGACCGCCCGTACGCGGACGGCGAGTTCGTGCTCGTCCTGCACGCGCAACCGACGCTCCTCGCCGCGTACCGTTCCGACTCGCTCATCTCGGACTCGAGCGCGCCCCAGGCGTTCCGGATCGCGGACGGCAAACTGCACCTGACCGCGCCCGAGGCGATCCCGGGGTGGCAGTCCCTGTCCGGACTGCAGGGCCCGAAGACCGCCCTGACCCGCGGCGCCGACGTCGAGGTCGAGGCCGGGTTGCAGGTCCACGCCCAGATCTCGACGATCACCGGGGCGATCACGCTGACCAGTCCGGACGGCACGACCTTCGCACCCGGGCAGTCGACGCTCGCCGGCATGTACCGGAAGCCGGGCGAGGACTGGCGGACGAGCGCGAACCTCGTGCTGCGGGGCGGGACGCTCGCCGACGGCGGCACGACGATGCGGTTCACGCTGCAGACGGGTTCGGGGTTCTCGATGCCCCCGGGTTCGACGCTTCGCTGGAAGCCGGTCGTCCGTGTCCCGGCCGACGCGGTCGCGGGCGACTCGTCGCTGGAGCTGCGTGCGGAGGGCACCACCGGCTGAGTCCTCTGCAACGAGGAGCGCCCCCGGACCGACCTGCCGTCGTGGAGCTCGGGCGGCGACGTGCAGTCGCACGCTGGTCCGCGTGAACTGGACGCGGTCGTCCGCGCCGCTGCGAGGTCCGCCGTCGAGGGATGGGTACGCTGACGCGGTGCCAGACTTCGCCGACCTCTTCCGCCGCCGCGACGACACCGCCCCGGACCTCATCGCGATCGACGGCACCGACCGGTTCCTGATCGACGAGGCGCCGCACGTGCACGGGGACGCCCTGCGGCAGCCCGGCGAGGTGGCGGTCGTCGATGACCGTCTTGGAGTCCTGACCCTCGGGCTCATCACGCAGTACGGCGCATCGGACATCCGCGTCGTGCAGGACTCGCTCGTCGGGGAACGCGCGCTCGAGGCCAACGCTGGCACGTTCGGTCTGCGCGGATTCCACCACCCGGACTCGCTCGAAGACGCCTTCCGCGACGTCCGGCTCGTCGTGCTGCGGCTGTCGAAGTCACACGACCGCCTCGACGAGATCGCCCGGGCCGTCGCGCGATTCGCCGCTCCCGACGTCGTGCTGCTGTGCGGCGGCAACGTCAAGTACATGAACCTGTCGCAGAACGACGTGCTGCGCCGCTCGTTCGGCGAGGTCACGGCTTCGCGGGGGCGGGGGAAGTCGCGCCTGCTCATCGCGCAAGACCCGTTGCGTGCCCAGGCGAACCGTGCGGCCGCGACCAATCCCTGGCCCAGATCGGTGCACGTCGACGACCTCGGCATGACGCTCGTCGCGCACGGCGGGGTGTTCGCCGGTACCTCGCTCGACCAGGGCACCCGGGTGCTGCTCGAGGCGATGGACGCCGCGGTGCCGACCGCGCGGACCGTCGTCGACCTCGGGTCCGGCAACGGTGTCATCGCCGCGGCGATCGCACTGCGGCGGCCGAACGTCAAGGTGATCGCGACCGATGTGTCCCGGATCGCGGTGGCGTCCACACGGGCGACCGCCGAGGCGAACGGCGTCGCTGACCGGGTGACGGCACTGCACACCGACGCCGGGGACGAGCTCGCCGTCGGGTCCGCCCAGCTCGTGCTCTGCAACCCCCCGTTCCACGCGGACACCACGGTGACCACCGACGCGGCCGAGGCGATGTTCCGGAACGCGGCCACCGTCCTGCAGCCCGGCGGCGAACTGTGGTGCGTGTGGAACGGGCACCTGCGCTACCGGCCGGTACTGGAGCGCCTGGTCGGGCCGACGCGGCAGGTCCTGCGCACCCCGAAGTTCACGGTCACGGCGTCGGTCGCTGCCCCGCACTGAGGCCCGCCATACCGAACGCGGAATATCGTACGGATAATACTTGCGGACCACTCCGCGGCCCGTGCACAGTCGTCTCCTGCACCGTCAGAGAGGACTCCCATGCACACTCGCTCCACCCGTGCTCTTCCACCGCCGGCCCGTCCGCCTCGTGCCCGTCCGTCCCGCGCGGCCGTCACCGTCGCGCTGGTCCCGATGGTCGCCCTGGGCGCGCTCGTCGCCGGCGCGGGCGTCGTCGCAGATGCACCACCGGCCCACGCCGTCGACCCGTTCCCGGTCCACGATCCGTTCGTGGACCTGCCCGTCGGCACCACGATGCCGTCGGGTTGGGCTCGCATCGCCTCGAACGACCAGCAGGCCGCGATCGTCGAGAACGGCTCGGCGGGCAAGTGGCTGCGGATGACCGACAACGCCAAGTACATGGCCTCGGCGGTGTACAACGAGGTGCCGTACGACTCGAGCAACGGACTGACCGTCGAGTTCGACCAGCGGATGTGGAGCCCCACCGACACCGGGTACGCCGACGGCATCGGGTTCTTCCTGCAGGACGCCGCGATGCCGCTCGACTCCATCGGCCCCGTGGGCGGCGGACTCGGCTACTTCGACGGCAAGTCCGCCTGCTCGGCAGGACTGGACGGCGGTGTCGTCGGCGTCGGGTTCGACCGGTTCGGCAACTTCGCGCTGCCGGAGTTCATCCAGAACGCCGTCACCGTCCGCGGGGCCGAGGCTGAGTGCTACCCCGTGCTGGCGACGACGGGCAACCGCGGCGACGGGTTCCTCGAGGACCGCGGCGTCGACGCCGAGACGGCGACCTACCGGCACGTGAAGGTCGACGTCGTGCCCCGGGACGCCGGTGGCATCACGGCCATCGTCACGATGTCGGACGCCACCCCCGTCGGCTCGGAGCCGGCGGAGCTGCACCACCTGATCTCGACCGACCTGCCGGCGACGGCGTTGCCTGGCCAGATGCGCTTCGGGTTCAGCGCGTCGACCGGCGGGCGGGCCGAGTTCCACGAGATCCGCAACGTGCGGGCCACACAGCCGACCGACGTCGTGACCACGGCGTCAGTGGACACCGAGGGGCCGGTGACCTCAGGCGACGACGTGTCGTTCCGCGTCCGATCGGTCAACGACGGGCCGGCCACGATCGGTGGGCCCACCGACGCAGTGGCGCGGACGACGGCACTGATCGATGCGCTCCCGCTCGAGGACGTCACCTGGTCGTGCGAGGCCACGGGCGGCGCGTCGTGCGGTGCCGATCAGGGCGCAGGAGTCGTGGCGACCGACTGGACGGCGCCGCCCGGAGGGCAGATCGAGTTGCTGGCCCGCGGGACCGTGCCGGCGACCACGAGGAGCGGGACGTACTCGGCGCCGGTGGAGAGTGTCACCGACTTCACCACCGGCCGGTTCGACGAAGGGCGGGCCGCGCTCGCGCGGGACGGCTCGGTGAGCGACGTCGACCTGACGAACAACACGGACACGATCGCGTTCGACGTCGTGCTGCCGGACGCCGTCGCCTCGGATGACGCTGCGACCGGACAGCAGGGTGAACCAGTGGTCGTGGACGTCGTGGGGAACGACGCGCTCGACGGCAGCGGTGTCGACCTCGGCTCGCTGCGGCTCACCGACGAGGGACTCGACGGTGCGGAGCTGTCCGACGACGGCAAACAGCTGCGCGTTCCGGGCGAGGGCACGTACGTCGTGGACGACGCCGGGCGGGTGACGTTCACGCCCGAGGACGGCTTCAGCGGGGTCGCGTCGCCGGTGCGGTACGAGATCACGTCGAACGCCGGGCAGGTCGCGTCCGCCGAGCTCCGGGTGGAGATCGAGGCCGGTGCGGTCGACCCGACGCCGGGGCCCACGCCGGAGCCGACGGCGGAACCCACGCCGGATCCGACCACGGCGCCGACCGCGGGGCCGACGGCCGATACGACCGCGGTACCGGGTGCCGGTTCCGCCGCTGGGCCCGGGGACGGTCCCCAGAACGCGTCGACCGTCGGCGGACCGTCGTCCGGCGGACCGGACCGGCTCGCGTGGACGGGCTCCGACGGGGTGCTCGTCGCAGCGGTCCTCGGCCTGGGGCTCGCGGCCGCCGGTGGCGTGCTCCTGACGCTTCGACGTCGCCGACTCGAGGTGGGCCCGGACGCCGACGCCTGATCCACACCGGTACGACTCCGGACGCGACGGAGACGACGAAGCCGCCCGGGTCTCCCCGGGCGGCTTCGTCGTGTGTTCCGAGCGATCAGGCCGGGACGTAGTCGAACGTGTCCGGGTCCGGACCCGTTCGGTGGCCCTTGTCGAGAGTCGTGATGTCCGTCATGTCCTCGTCGGAGAGCTCGAAGTCGAAGATCGCGAAGTTCTCCTCGACGCGGGCACGCGTGACCGACTTCGGGAACACGATGTCGCCGCGTTGGATGTGCCAGCGGAGCACGACCTGCGCCGGGCTCTTGCCCGTGGCGCCGGCGATGCGGGTGATGGTCTCGTCGTCGAGCACGAGGCCCTGGGCGATCGGGGACCAGGCCTCGGTCGCGATGCCGAGCTCGTTGTTCACGGCGCGGAGCTCGTCCTGGGTCAGGTACGGGTGCACCTCGATCTGGTTCACGGCCGGCGGGACGTCCGTCTCGGCACGCAGGCGTCGCAGGTGGTGGGCCTGGAAGTTGCTGACGCCGATCGAGCGGGAGGTGCCAGCGGCGTAGAGCTCCTCGAGCGCGTTCCACGTCGGCACGAAGTCCGAGACGGTGGGCAGCGGCCAGTGGATGAGGAACAGGTCGGTGTAGCCGCCGAGCAGGTCAGCTGACTTCTTGCCGTTCTCGGCAGCTGCCGAAGGGTCGTGGAAGCCGTTGTTGAGCTTCGAGGTGACGAAGATCTCGTCACGCGGGATGCCGGACGACGCGATGGCCTCGCCGACCTCCTTCTCGTTGCCGTACATCTCGGCGGTGTCGATGTGGCGGTAGCCGACCTCGAGCGCTGTGAGCGTCGCTTCCTTGGTCGACGCGGGGTCGATCTGGAAGACGCCGAAGCCGAGCTGCGGGATGGTCTTGCCGTCGTTCAGGGTGATGTTCGGAACGGTCATGAGTCCAGACAACACCCGACCAGCTCCCAGGCATTCCGCTCGCTCCCAGGACCGTTCAAGTCAAATGCAGAATATTGGTATTCTGGCGTGATGAACCGACACGCTTCACGACGCCCTCGTGCGCGCACCGCGCCGCGCGTCGCCGCCGTGGCGACCGCGGCCGGCCTGGTCGCCGCGCTCGCCACCCCGCTCGCCGCCACGGCAGTCCCGGCCCCCGCGGCCGACGCCGGATCCGCACGGACCGACTCTGCCGCCGACTCCACGATCCTGTTCGTCGAGGACTTCGAGAACGGCGTCACGACGACGCCGGTGCTGTTGAACGCGTACAAGGGCGCGAACGGTGAGACCTACACGGCCGACCCGGCGTGGATCAACGCCGCTGAGTGCAACGGCATCGTCACGAGCGCCAGCAGCTCCGACATGGCATCCTGCGACGCCAACCCCCAGCTCAAGCAGCTCGGGTCGGTCCTCGGGCAGATCACCGGCGAGGACCCGGAGACCAACCACGTCGTGAGTGCTTGGACCGCGTCGCGCAACCTGCCGCGGAACGCCGTTCAGATCGAGTCGCGCGATGACTTCTCGCTCGGGCAGACCGGACGCTTCGTGTCGTTCGGTGTCAGCGCCGCCGCCGGAAGCTGTGTCGGGTTCGACCACCCGCTGCTCGACTTCCTGCTGGTGGACGGATCTGCCGAGCACCCGGTGTCCGAGCGTCCCCTCGACCCTTGCAACGACCCTCGCTCGAGCACCTTCACCGCGGGCGGCAACACGTACAAGGGCGGCGAGTTCGTCTCGAACGGCGGCGTCCTCTTCTCCGGCGACACCCTGCGATGGCGTCTCCGCAACGCCCAGTCGTCCTACAGCGGCAACGACGGCGCGATCGACCGAGTGACGATCGTCGACTCGACCCCGACCCTGGCGAACGAGTTCTCCGGCGCCCCGATCGTCGGGGACACCGCGCGCATGACGGCGCGCGTCGTGAACACGAGCGAGCACGGTTCGAAGCCCGGTTGGTCCTTCGCCGAGGCGCTGCCCGAAGGCCTCAGCGTCGCGTCCGACCCGAAGGTCGCGACCACCTGCGCCGCGGCGGACCTCGACGTCGAGGCAGATGCCACGACGATCGGTGCGTCGGGCGACCTGGACATCGACGCACCGGACTGCACGGTGACGTTCGACGTCAGCGCCTCGGCTCCCGGCACGTACACGATCGGTGCAGACGCCGTGACCGAGCGCACCGGCGTCGACCTGCCGACCGGCTCGGCGAGCATCACCTTCGCCCCCGAGGTGAACGAGCTGCGCGTCACCGACCAGGCCGTCTTGTCCGGCGGCAACGGTGACGCCGTCGCCGACCTCGGCGAGACCGTCTCGTTCCGCACGACCGTCGACAACACCGGCAACGTCCTGGTGCGGGACGTCACGCTGACCAGCCCGAACGGCGACGCGGACTGCGACGTGCGGCAGCTCGCCCCCGGAGCATCCGCCGCGTGCGCGACCGCTCCCCGCCCGGTCACGCAGGACGACCTGGACCACGGCTCGATCGACGACACCGCCACGGTCTCTGCACGATCGCGCGCCGGCCAGGCCGTGACGGCCAGCGCAACCGCCACCGTCCCCACCTCGAGCACCACCTCGCGCGCCTTGCTCGCCATCACGCCCGTCGTGCGGGGCGGTGCCCCCGCGGTCGGTGACGACATCGGGCTCACGGTGACGGTGACCAACGAGGGCAACGTCTCGATCCGCGACCTCGCGGTGACCGTGGCCGACGAGCCCGGCATGACCGTCGCGTGCCCGCCGACCCGCCTCGCGCCCGGCGCGTCCATCGAGTGCGCCGTCGAGGGCTCGCACCCCGTCTCGCAGCACGACGTCGACCGCGGCACCGTCACGTTCGTCGCCACGATGACCGCAGTCGACGCCGCCGGTCAGCCGGTCCGTGGTGACGCCCGGACCGCACAGACCACGGTCGCCCAGGCCCCCGCGCTCGCCACGACCGTCACCCCGGCGCTCGACACCGCCGGCAAGACCCCCGCTCCCGGTGACGAGGTCACGCTGAGCGTCGCCGTACGCAACACCGGGAACGTCACGCTCCGCGACGTCGCCGCCGAGGTCGAGGACCGCGACGGCATGCCCGTCTCCTGCCCGACCTCCCCGCTCGCACCCGGCGCGAGCGTCGACTGCACCGTTCCGGACCACACCCTGAGCCAGCGGGAGATCGACGCCGGCACGGTCGGGTTCGCCCTGACCTCGACCGCCACCGCACCCGACGACCGTCGCGTGACTGCTTCGGACTCTGCGTCGGTGACCGTCGACCGCCAGCACGGCATCGTCGCGACCGCGACCGCCGGCCTGGCCGACGAGTCCCGCGCGCCGAAGGCCGGTGACCACGTCGAGCTGTCCGTCTCGGCGCGCAACTCCGGCAACACCACCCTGCGGGGCCTCGCTGCCGAGGTGGACGGCCGCGACCTGGACGTGGAGTGCGCCGAGGGTGCGCTCGCCCCCGGCGCCGCGGCGACCTGCTCCGTCGGCGACCACGTCCTGACGCAGGACGAGATCGACGCCGGCACCGTCGACTTCGCGCTCACGGTCAACGCGAACGGCCCCGGCGGTTCGCGTACCCAGGCATCGGACACCGTGGCGGTCGAGCTCGTCAGCGCGCCGGCCATCGCCGTGTCGGCGACGAGCGTCCTCGATGCGAACGAGCACGAGGTCCCCCTGGCCGGCGACACCGCGACGGTCACGATGACGATCCGGAACACCGGCAACGTCACGGTCACGGGCATCCGCGGCAAGGTCGAAGACCGTGCGGGCCTCGAGGTCGACTGCCCGGACGACGATCTCGCCCCGGGCGCCGCGGTGACGTGCGAGGTGTCCGAGTACACCCTCACCCAGAGCGACGTCGACAGCGGTGCCGTCCGGTTCGTGCTGTCGAGCGCAGCGACCGGTGCCGACCGTCAGCGCGTCGAGGCCCGTGCCGACACGACACTCTCGATCGTGCGAGCGCCGTCGATCACGACGACGGCCACGGCTGCGCTCGACGACACCGACCACGGAGCCCCGACCGCGGGCGACACGGCATCGGTCCGCATGTCGATCACGAACACGGGCAACGTCACGGTGCACGACCTGAGCGGCATCGTCGACGAGCGGGCCGGCACGACGGTCGCCTGCCCCGCCGAGCGGGTCGCTCCCGGTGCTTCGGCGGACTGCGCAGCGGCGGAGTACGCGCTCACCCAGGGCGACGTCGACGCGGGCAAGGTGCAGTTCGCCCTCACCGCAGCGGCCGTCGGCCCGGACGACCAGACCGTGACTGCCGGCGCGAAGGCCGGCACTGCGATCGAGCGCGCCCCGGGCGTGCAGGTCCAGGTCACCGCGCACCTGGCGGAGTCCGAGCACGAGGCGCCGCGCGCCGGTGACCACGTGAGCGTGGGCATCCGCGCCACCAACGCGGGGAACGTCACGCTGACGGGGACCCGCGCCGAGGTCGTCGAACTCGCCGGTCTACCGGTCGAGTGCGTCGGCGAGGGTGTCGCACCGGGTGCGTCGATCGGCTGCACGACCCCGCAGTACGTGCTCACCCAGGCGGACGTCGACCACGGCACAGTGACGGTCGCAGCGGTGCTCGACGCGACCGGTCCCGCCGGAGACTCCGTCACCTCGCGCGACGAGGTCCAGGTCGGCCTGACGGCGAAGAGCGCCCTCGACCTGTCCGCCGAGCCGGTGCTGCACGGAACCGACGGCAGCACGAAGGTCGTCGCCGATGACCACGTGCTGCGCCCGGGCGACCGCGTGTCTGTCCGCTACGAGGTGCTCAACACCGGCAACCTCGCGGTGCACGACCTGCAGCAGGCCGAGGGCATGCCCGCGGTGACCTGCGAGGAGTCCACGGTCGAGCCGGGGCAGCGTGCCACGTGCGAGAGCGACGCGCACGTCGTGACCGAGGAAGAAGCAGCGACCGGCGAGGCCGCGATCACCGGTCAGGTGGCCGGCCAGGTCACGCGCGCCGACGGTGCCACGACCGAGGAGCCGGGTGCTGCGAGCACGGGGCAGACCGCGACGCCAGCGACGTTCGGCGTGACCACCGCCGCGGCGTCGACGAAGCCGGTCTGGGTGTTCTCGCTCGAGGTGCACACGAAGCTGCACGCCGAGCCGCAGCCCGTGCCCGCCGCCGAGAAGCCCTCCGCCGAGCCGGTGGAACTCGCGTTCACCGGATCGACCGTCCTCGCGATGGGCGTCCCCGCGACGATCGTGCTCCTGCTCGCCGGAGCGGTCCTGCTGCTCTGGCGCCGCCAGCGCCGCCCGGACGACCGCCAGGTCTGACGCGCAGCGGCGCCGGCACGACACAGCGCAGCCAACACGGACCGCCCCCTGTCCCAGCCCAGGGACAGGGGCGGTCCGTCACTCCAGCGCAGCGGCGATGTACGCCTGCAGCGCCTGGCCGTAGGCGATCGCGGGGACCTCGGACGCGAAGCTGCGGTCAGCGCCGCCGATCGTCGCGGTGACCGTGTAGACGATCCGGCCGTTCACCGACACCCGGGTCAACCCGATGAACGACGGACCGAGGAGCTCGCGCAACTGGTCCTCACGCGGCAGCCAGAGCGACTCCGACGCGGTCACGGAGTCGAGCGCCCACTCGGTCGTCCCGTTGAAGCCGAGGATCGTGCCGGTGGGGGAGTCGTGTCGTTCGACGGTCATCTCGGACACGGTGTAGACGTCCTCGTCCACCTCGGGCTTGTCGATGACGAAGCGGTCGCCCGTCTCGGGGTGCCAGCGCAGGCCGGCGTCGCGGAGGGTCCTGGCGAGTGCAACGGTGATCACCTCCCCACCCTGCACGCGCGAGACCGCGCTGTCACCACGAAGTCGCGCTGTCACCACGTAGGTTGCCGAAAGCATCCCGTACTAGCATCGCCGAGCACCCCCACGCGCGAGCGCCACCCGATCGCGCGCGCGACGTGACGACGCCCGGGCAACCGGTGCCGCGCCTCCAGGCCGACCAACCGGCCACGGGGCGGGCCACCGGCCGGCGTCCCGACCGAGGCGACGGACACCCCGTCCGCCGAAGAGAAGGACCTGCATGACCCTCGAACGCGAGGAACTCCGCGACGGCTGGACCGTGACCATGGCCGGAGGAACCGGCGCGCCGGACGGCGTCGCGGGACGCAGCATCCCGGCGACGGTGCCGGGGCAGGTGCACACCGACCTGGAGCGGGAGGGCCTGCTGCCGGACCCGACCTTCCACCTGAACGAGCAGGCGGCGAAGTGGGTCGGCCGGGCCGACTGGGCCTACCGGACCGCGGTCGACGTCGACCCGCGCGGCCACGAGCGTGTCGACCTGGTCTGCGACGGCCTGGACACGGTGTCCGAACTGAGCCTGGACGGCGTCGTCGTGGGCACGACCCGGAACATGCACCGCCGCTACCGCTTCGACGCGCGCGTGCAGACCGGGTCCGGCGCGACGACGAAGGACCTCGAGATCCTGTTCGAGTCGCCGTACCGCGAGGCCGGCCGGGTCGCCGCGAAGGCCGGCAGCATGCCGGGCCCGTACGACGAGCCGTTCCCGTACATCCGCAAGAACGCCTCGAACTTCGGCTGGGACTGGGGGCTCACCGCCGTCACGAGCGGTCCCTGGCGACCGGTCGCGATCGAGCGGTGGTCGACCGCGCGGCTGCGCGAGGTCCGCCCGCTCGTCGACGTCGAGGCCGGCGAGGGCGTGCTCGACGCCCACATCACCGTCGAGCGCTCCGGCCTCAACGACCTGGACCAGGACGGCGAGGACGACGACCTGGTGCTCGTCGTGACCGTGAGCGGCCTGAAGGAGGACGGCACGCCGACGCGGCAGCGGTCGCGGGCGCAGCTGACACCGAAGGACGACGAGACCGTCGTCACCGTGCGCGTGCCCGAGGCGCTGCGCTGGTGGCCCCGCGGCTACGGCGCGCAGGCGCAGTACGACGTGGTCGTCGAGCTGCAGACGGTGGACGGCGAGGTGCTCGACCGCGACACGTTCCGCACCGGCTTCCGGTCGACGCGGATCGACACGCAGGTGGACGACATGGGTCGTCCCTTCGGCATCCACGTCAACGGGACGCTGATCGACGTGCGCGGGGTGAACTGGATCCCCGACGACGTGATCATCTCGCGCGTCGACCGCGCGCGCCTGCAGTCCCGTCTGACCGCGGCGGCCTCGCTCGGCACGAACCTCGTGCGCGTGTGGGGCGGCGGTGTGTACGAGTCGCGCGACTTCTACGAGGTCTGCGACGAGCTCGGCCTGCTCGTCTGGCAGGACTTCCCGTTCGCGTGCTCGGCGTACCCGGAGGTCGAACCGATCCGCAGCGAGGTCATCGCCGAGGCCCGCGACAACGTCGCCCGCCTCGCGCGGCACCCCTCGCTGGTGCTGTGGAACGGCAACAACGAGAACATCTGGCTGCACGACGTGGACGGCTGGGCGGACTCGCTCGGTGACCGCGGCTGGGGCCTCGACTACTACCTCGACCTGCTGCCGACGATCGTCGACGCGGTCGACCCGTCGCGCTTCTACACCGTGGCCTCGCCGTGGTCGGGCGCCGAGTCGCTGCCCGCGAACGACGTCGACCACGAGACGCACCACTCGTGGGACGCCTGGAACCGCCTGCCCGACACCGCCTACCGCGGATCCGTGCCGCGGTTCGTGTCCGAGTTCGGCTGGCAGGCGCCGCCCGCCTGGCGGACGCTGCGGGACGGGGTCGCGGACGAGGTGCTGTCGCAGGACGCACCCGGGGTCGTGCACCACCAGAAGGCTGCCGACGGGATGGGCAAGCTGGCCCGCGGCATCGAGCCCCGGTTCGGCACGGAGCCCTTCTCGTTCGATGCGTGGCACTACCTGACGCAGCTGCAGCAGGCTCGGGCCATCGCGACGGGCGTCGAGCACTGGCGCACCCACTGGCCGCGCAACACGGGCGTGGTGATGTGGCAGCTCAACGACCTGTGGCCGGTGTCGTCGTGGTCGGCGATCGACTCGGCGGGGCGGCTGAAGCCGCTCGCGCACGAGCTGCGTCGGTTGTACGACGACGTCCTGCTGACGATCCGTCCCGTGTCGCGGGTGGCGGTCGCGCCGTCCGCCGTCTCCGGGCCGGCTGCTTCGCCGGCGTCGTCGCCCGTCTCACCGGTCGCGTCTGGTGCGGATCGGACGGGAGGCCCAGATCACCCCGGCCACTCGGCCTCCGCAGGCGAGACGGCTGATCTGGGCGACGTGGCGGACACCCTGTCCCTCGGCGTCTCGCCCGGTGCGTTCGGGTCCTCGCCCGTCGAGGTCGCCGTCCGGTCCACGCGCGGCGGCCACGACAGCGTGGTGCGCGTGCGACGGGTCACCACGGCCGGCACGATCCTGGCCGAGGCGTCGTTGCCAGTGCGGTTGTCGTCCGCCGGGGTCGCCGTCGTCGCCCTGCCCGAGTCCGTCGGCGTGGTCGACGACCCCGCGCGGGAGCTCATCGTGGCGGACATGGACTGGCGTCGGGCGGTCTGGACACCGGGCCCCGACGTCGACGTGCGGTGGGAACCCGCGCGGTACCGCACCTCGTTCTCGCCCGTCGACGGCGGGCTCGACCTGACCGTCGAGGCCGAGACGCTCGTCCGCGACCTGCTCGTGCAGCCCGACCGGGTGACCGCGGCCGGTGCGGTGGACCGTGGGTTCATGACCCTGCTGCCCGGGGAGCGGGTGACCTTCCGGCTCACCGGCGTGACCGAGGCCGACATCCCCGCGCTCGGTGCCGAACCCGTCCTGTGGAGCCTGGATCGCGCACTCGAACATTGATATACAGAATGACACAGTGATATATTTGGTGGCGCGCCGCTCGCTGTCGTGACCCGACGACTCCGGCGTCCGGTCGACCTCCCGTCGGCCCGGTCGACAGGAGGACCCCACCATGTCGCTCGCGATGCGCCCACCCACCGCTGCCATCACCGTTCCCCCCGCCGCCGCACCGACCACCGCGCCGCCGTCGGCACCCGCGGGTGGTCGCCGAGGCTTCGCCCCCGCCGTTGCCCTGCTGGACGTCGGACTGCTGGTCCTGGCGTTCGCGGTCGCCCACGTCGTGCGCTTCCCCTGGGAGCTGTCGGCCGTGCGACCCCAGGCCGGCTGGATCGAGTTCGCGACGGCTCCGGTGATCATCCTGGTCTGGATGGCCCTGCTGTCGATGTTCCGCACCCGCGACCCACGCATCGCCGGCATCGGCAGTGACGAGTACCGCCGGCTCGTCACCGCGAGTCTGGTCGCCGTCGCCGTGGTGGCGGTCGTGGCGTACGCCGCGCAGCTCGACCTGGCCCGGGGGTACGTGGCCATCGCCTTCCCGCTCGGGCTCCTCTTCCTCGCCGTCGGGCGGAAGGCCGTCCGCACCGTCCTGGCGCGCAGTCGTGCTCGCGGGCAACGGTTGCAGGACGTCCTGATCGTCGGTGACACCGAGGACGTCCGCTACGTCGGGCGACGGATCGCCGCGACGCCCAGCGCCGGGTACCGGGTCCGCGCGGTCGTGACCGACTGCGAGCCGGTGGGCGCGACGATCGACCTCGGTTCGGCGTCCGTCCCGGTGGTCAGCGGGATCGACGACGTCCTCGCGCTGGCTCGTTTCGAGGGAGTCTCGGCGGTCGTCGTCGCCGGCGCCGTACGCGGCGGGCACGAGCGACTGCGCCGCCTCGGGTGGCAACTCGAGGAGCACGGCGTCGAGCTCGTCGTGTCGTCGCCCCTCGCGGACATCGCCGCGGGTCGCGTGCACGAGCGTCCCGTCGACGGCCTGCCCTTGATGCACGTGGAGACCCCCGACTACCGCCGTCGCACGGGCAAGCGTCTGCTCGACGTCGTCGGAGCCGGCTTCGGTCTCCTGCTGCTGGCGCCCGTGCTCGCGGTGATCGCGCTCGTCATCCGGCTCGACGACCGCGGTCCGGTGTTCTTCCGCCAGACCCGTGTGGGCCGTGGGGGCGCGGAGTTCTCGATCCTGAAGTTCCGCACGATGTGCGTGGACGCCGAAGCGCGGATGGCCGCACTGCAGGCAGCGAACGAGGGTGCGGGCCCGCTCTTCAAGATGAAGGACGACCCCCGCGTCACCCGGGTCGGGGCGTTCCTGCGGAAGACGTCGCTCGACGAGCTGCCGCAGTTGTGGAACGTGCTCACCGGTTCGATGAGCCTGGTCGGACCCCGCCCGGCGCTCCCGCGCGAGGTCGCCCTGTACCAGGACTTCGCCGACCGCCGACTCCTGGTCACGCCGGGGATCACCGGCCTGTGGCAGGTCAGTGGCCGGTCGGATCTCGACTGGGCCGAGGGTGTGCGGCTCGACCTGCACTACGTCGAGAACTGGTCGTTCCTGCACGACCTGGTGATCCTCGCCCGGACGGTGCCGTCGGTGCTCCGGTCGCGCGGCGCTTACTGAGGGTGCTGCGGCGGATCGGCCCGGCGCCTTCCCTGTGCGAACGGTGTCCGTTCCGGTCCTCGGCCTGGGCATCGGGGAGCGGGAGAGTTACGATGGGGAGAACACGGACTTCCGCCGCGTGGGTCGAAGAAGACCTGCGAACGGCGACCAGTTCCAGATCAAGGAGTCATGATGCTCGGAAACCTCGGCGGCGTACACCTGCTGATCATCCTCGGGATCGTCATCCTGCTGTTCGGCGCGACGAAGCTCCCGGCGCTCGCCAAGGGCCTCGGGCAGTCGATCAACATCTTCAAGAAGGAGATGACCGACGACGAGAAGAAGGCTCAGGCAGGCGACACCACGGTGCAGAACACCGCGGCCCCGACCAGCACCGTGCCGAACGCTCCCGCCGAGCCCGCCGCCGGTCCGATCCTGAACCCCGGCCCGAGCGCGCAGCCGAACACCGACTCCCGGCGCTAGAACACCAGCTCAGGACACCCAGCCCCGTCCTGTCGGCAGCCCCCGCGACCACATCGGTCGCGGGGGCTTCGTCGTGCGGGGCGCGCAGCGGTCCGAGGGGGCGCAGGATGAGCACATGACCACTGCCGCACCCCGCGCGACCGCGCCGCTCCGGGACGACCGGCGCACCGTGCTCGTGGTGGCGATCCTGTCGTCGTTCGTCGTCGGGCTCGACTCGAGCGTCGTCAACGTGGCGCTCCCCGCGATCCGACAGGAGCTCGGCGGCGGACTCGTCGTGCAGCAGTGGACCGTGGACGCGTACCTGGTGACGCTCGGCTCGCTCATCCTCGTCGCCGGATCACTGTCGGACGTGTTCGGCCGGGTGCGCATCATCACGTGGGGGCTCGTCGTGTTCGGGATCGCCTCGGTTGCGTGTGCGATCGCCCCGACGGGGGAGTTCCTGATCGTCTCGCGGGCGTTCCAGGGTGTCGGCGGCGCCCTGGTGACCCCGAGCGCGCTCGCCCTCATCGTGGCGGCGTTCCGCGGGGCCGCGCAGTCGAAGGCGATCGGCACGTGGACCGCCTGGTCGAGCGCGTCGACGATCCTCGGACCCGTGTTCGGCGGGATGGTGGTCGACAGCATCGGCTGGCGGTGGATCTTCGTGCTGACCGCCGTCCCGATCGCCGTGACGATCCCGCTCGTGCTGCGGATCACCGGTGACGTACACCCCGCGATCCGACCGCGCATCGACGTGGTCGGCGCCGTGCTGGCGGTCGTCGGGGTCGGTGGGGCGGTGCTCGGGCTCATCGAGCAGGAGCGGCTCGGGTGGGGCGCGCCCGTGGTGGTCACCGCGCTCGTGCTCGGTGCCCTGGCACTCGGGGCCTTCGTGCCGTGGGAACTCCACGTGATCCGGACGACCGGTTCGCCGCTGGTGCCGCTCGCGCTGTTCCGGGCCCGCAACTTCGCGGTGGGCAACCTCGCCACCCTGTCGATCTACGGCGCCCTGAGCATGGTCTTCTTCGTGGTCACCCTGTTCCTGCAGGAGGTCTGGGGGTTCCCGGCCTGGCTCGCCGGCCTGGCGACGCTGCCCCCGACGGTGGTCCTGCTGCTGGTGTCCTCGGCCGTGGGCGGGCTGGCGGGACGGTTCGGGCCGCGCTGGTTCATGGCCGCGGGCCCGGCGGTGGCAGCGGTCGGTGCGCTCCTGATGCTGCTGGTCGGTGCGCAGCCGGACGGGTACTGGATCGCGGTGTTCCCCGGGCTCGTGCTCATCGGGTTCGGGATCGCGCTCATGGTGACACCGCTGACCAGCGCCGTGCTCGGGTCGGTGCCGCAGTCCGAGGCCGGCGTCGGGTCGGCGGTGAACAACGCGATCGCGCGGATCGCCGGCCTGGTGATGGTGGCGCTCGCGGGCGTGGTCCTCGGCGGCGAGATGAGCGTCGCCGGCCTGCACCGGGCGGTCGTCGTGATGGCCGTCCTCCTGCTGGCCGGCGCGGTCGTCAGCGCCGTCGGGATCCGGAATCTCCCGGCGCCGACGTAAGTTGAGTGCAGTAGACTCAAGTACAACACCACCGCAACGAAAGGACGGAACGCATGGCGAACCTCCAGGGTGCTCCTGACTCGCAAGAGCGACAGAAGACCGCCCTCGAGCAGTACGGCGTCGACCTGACGGCGATCGCTCGCAGCGGCAAGCTCGACCCGGTCATCGGACGCGACTCCGAGATCCGACGCGTCAGCCAGGTGCTCACCCGCCGCACCAAGAACAACCCCGTGCTCATCGGCGAGCCCGGGGTCGGCAAGACCGCCGTCGTCGAGGGGCTCGCGCAGCGCATCGTCGCCGGTGACGTCGCCGACTCACTGAAGGACAAGCGGCTCGTCTCGCTCGACATCTCCTCGCTCATCGCCGGCGCGAAGTACCGCGGCGAGTTCGAGGAACGCCTCAAGGCCGTGCTCAAGGAGATCAACGACTCCGACGGCCAGGTCATCACGTTCATCGACGAGTTGCACACCCTGATGGGCGCCGGTGGCGGCGAGGGGTCCGTTGCGGCCTCGAACATGCTCAAGCCGATGCTCGCGCGCGGCGAACTGCGGCTCATCGGGGCGACGACGCTCGACGAGTACCGCGAGTACATCGAGAAGGACGCCGCCCTCGAGCGCCGCTTCCAGCAGGTCTACGTGGGGGAGCCCAGCGTCGAGGACGCCGTGGCGATCCTCCGCGGGCTCAAGGAGCGCTACGAGGCGCACCACAAGGTCACGATCAACGACTCCGCCCTCGTCGCCGCGGCCAGCCTGTCGAACCGGTACATCTCCGGCCGCCAGCTGCCCGACAAGGCGATCGACCTGATCGACGAGGCTGCCAGCCGGCTCCGCATGGAGATCGACTCCAGCCCGGTCGAGATCGACGAACTGAAGCGGAACGTCGACCGGCTGCGTGTCGAGGAGTTCGCGCTCAAGCAGGAGAAGGACGACGCCTCGAAGGCGCGGCTCGAGACCCTGCGGAACGAGCTGCGCACGCGCGAGGAACGACTGGGCGAGCTCGAGCAGCGCTGGCAGGCCGAGCGCGCGAGCCTGAACCGCATCGGTGAGCTGAAGCAGCAGCTCGACGACCTGAACATGCGCAGCCAACGTGCCCAGCGCGAAGCCGACTACGCGACGGTGTCGCGCCTGGAGTACGCCGAGAAGCCCCGGATCGAAGCGGAGCTCGCGGCCGCCGAGCAGGCCGAGTCCGCCGACCGCATGGTGAACGACAGCGTCACCGACGAGGACATCGCCGCCGTCATCGCGCAGTGGACGGGCATCCCGCTCGGCCGGTTGCTGCAGGGCGAGACCGAGAAGCTCCTGCACCTGGAGAACGAGCTCGGCCGCCGGATCATCGGGCAGCGCACCGCCGTGAACACCGTGTCCGAGGCCGTCCGTCGCACCCGTGCCGGCATCTCCGACCCGGACCGTCCGACCGGATCGTTCCTGTTCCTCGGACCGACCGGTGTCGGCAAGACCGAGCTGGCCAAGGCGCTCGCGGAGTTCCTGTTCGACGACGAGAAGGCCCTCGTCCGCATCGACATGAGCGAGTACGGCGAGAAGCACTCGGTCTCGCGGCTGATCGGCGCCCCGCCCGGGTACGTCGGCTACGAGTCCGGCGGGCAGCTCACCGAGGCCGTCCGGCGTCGCCCGTACTCCGTCATCCTGCTCGACGAGATCGAGAAGGCGCACCCCGAGGTGTTCGACGTGCTGCTCCAGGTGCTCGACGACGGCCGGCTGACGGACGGGCAGGGGCGCACGGTCGACTTCCGGAACACGATCCTCGTGCTGACGTCGAACCTCGGCTCGCAGTTCATGACCGACCTGACGCTGACGGACGAGCAGCGCGAGGACGCCGTGCGCGAGCTCGTGCAGCAGGCGTTCCGGCCGGAGTTCATCAACCGTCTCGACGACATCGTGGTGTTCCAGGCCCTGACGGCCGACGACCTCGGCCAGATCGTGTCGCTGTACGTCGACCGGCTCGCCCGTCGCCTGACCGACCGCCGGCTCGAACTCGCGGTCACGCCCGAGGCGCGCGGCTGGCTCGCCGAACGCGGGTACGACCCGCTCTACGGTGCGAGGCCGCTCCGCCGCCTCATGCAGCGGCAGATCGACGACAAGCTGGCGCGCGCGATCCTGTCCGGTGACGTCCGTGACGGTGACACCGTCCGGGTGGACGTCGCCGAGGACGGCGACGGTCTGACTGTCGAGCCGTTCCAGTTGGCGGAGGTCGTCGAGGAGTAGGCGACGGCCGCGGTGGGTGGGGTGACCGACGGGAGGCCCGGTGCCGGTTCCTGGGACCCGGCACGGGCCTCCCGGGTTGGCTGCAGGGCATGCCTGAGATCCGCGCGATCCGTCGCCTCACCGACACCGTCGAGCACGCGAGCGTGCTCGACAAGGCCGTCGACATCGACCGTTCGGTCGTGAACGCCCTCGCCCGGCCGAAGGCCCTGCGGCAGTTGCTGCACGGTGTGCCGTTCGGGCACCCGCTGCACCCGCTCATGGTGCAGGTACCGCTCGGGGCCTGGATCTCGGCCGCCGTGCTCGACGTGTTCGGCGGGAAGGGCAACGCGAAGGCCGCGAAGACCCTCGTCGGCGTCGGGCTCGTGTCCTCCGGCAGTGCGAGCCTCGCCGGGTACGTGGACTGGTCCGAACTCGACCGCGAGCAGCTGCGCACGGGATGGGTGCACCAGGCCGTCAACTGGGTCGGCATCTCGCTGTACGGCCTGTCGTGGTGGCAGCGCAAGAACGGCAACCACGGCGCCGGCAAGCTGCTCGGGTTCGCCGCGCTCGGTGTCGTGGGGGTGGGCGGGTACCTCGGCGGACACCTGGCGTACCGCCAGCGCGCCGGCGTGAGCGACCACGGTGAGGTGCCGTTCGACGCGTGACCACTGATACGGAAACGTTATGTGGACGAAACGCGGTACGTGAAATGCTCGACCCATGGATCGACTCAGCACCGACACCGTTCCCCTGACCGGCCTTCCCGCCCGCGGCGGCCTCGAGTTCATCGTCCACATCGACGAGGCGGCGGGGGTCGTGTCACTCGACCTCACCGCCGCGTGACCAGCCGTGCGGGTCCTGGTCGTCGATGACGAAGCAGCCCTCGCCGACCTCGTCGCGAAGGGCCTGTCGCGGCAGGACATGGCCGTCGACGTCACCTACCGCGGCGACCACGCCGACGAACTGCTGGCGGTGAACGACTACGACGTCGTGGTGCTCGACCGTGACGTCCCGGGGGTGCACGGCGACGAGGTCGCACGTCGGCTGGCGTCGCGCGGCAGCCTGACCCGCATCCTCATGCTCACCGCGGCGGCGACCCTGACCGACCGCGTCAACGGGCTCGAACTCGGCGCGGACGACTACCTCGCGAAGCCCTTCGAGTACCCGGAACTGGTCGCCCGGGTGCGCGCGCTCGGTCGGCGCAGCGTGGCCCCGGTCGCGCCCGTGCTCGAACGCGTCGGGATCGTCCTCGACACGAACCGTCGGATGGTCACCCGTGACGGCCGACCGCTCGACCTGACCTCGAAGGAACTCGGGGTGCTCGAGGCGCTCCTGCGAGCCGACGGTCGCATCGTCTCCGCCGAGGAACTGCTCGAGAAGGTCTGGGACATGAACATCGACCCGTTCACCGCTGCCGTACGGGTGACGATGTCGAAGCTCCGCAAGAAGCTCGGCCGCCCCGATCCGATCCGGACGGTCCCGGGCGAGGGCTACGCGCTGTGAGACGGCTCCGGCGGACCTGGAGCATCCGGGCCCGCACGGCGCTGACGTTCGCGCTCGCGGCGATGGCGCTCGCCACCGGGGTGGTGGTGTTCTCGAACGTGATGTCCCTGGCCGGGGTCGGCGCGGGTCTCGACACGACGGCGATGCGCGGTGCCTCCCCGGCGGACACGTTCGTGACCGCCTCGCCGGTGCCGATCGGCGAGCGCTCGGCAGCGAACGACGCACCCTCCACCACGGTCGCGGTGGTCCGGCTCGTCGCCGTGCAGCAGTGGCAGTGGTCCGCGATCGGCATCGCCGGGGCGGGCCTCGTCGCCGGTGGCGTCGGGTGGCTGGTGAGCAGGCGCATGCTCCGACCGATCGACCGGATCACCGCGACGGCGAACCGGATCACGGCGTCGAACCTGCACGAACGCATCGCACTCGAGGGCCCGGACGACGAACTCCGACGGTTGTCCGGCACCGTCGACGACCTGCTCGACCGGCTGCAGACCGCGTTCGAGAGCCAGCGACGGTTCGTCGCGCAGGCGTCGCACGAACTCCGGACCCCGCTCGCGGTCCAGCGTGCCGCGATGCAGATCGGGTTGCACGACGGTGCCGGCGCCGATGACGTCCGAGTGGTGCGCGAGGAACTGCTCGCGCAGAACCGGCGCACCGAGCACCTCGTCGAGTCCTTGCTCGTGCTCGCGGAGGCCGATCGAGGGCTCGCAGGCGTCGGGACGTCGATCGACCTCGTGGCCATCGCCGACGAGGTCGTCGCGGGAGCCGCCGGGAGTGCGCACGAGGCGGGCGTGACCATCACCCACGAGGGCCGAGCCGCGCCTCCTGGCAGACCCACCATCACCGGTGAGCCGATGCTCGTCCGGCAGTTGCTCGTCAACCTCGTCGGCAACGCCGTCGAGTACAACGAAGCCGGCGGCTTCGTCCGCGTCACCACGCGCGGTGACGGCCTCGTCGTGGAGAACTCCGGGCCGGTCGTGCCGGACGAGGTCGCGCCACTGCTCGTCGAACCGTTCCGACGCTGCCCCGAGGTCGCATCCGGCGGCCGGCACAGCGGCCTCGGCCTGTCGATCGTCGCGTCCATCGTGCACGCGCACGGGTGGCGACTCGTCGTCACCGCGCGCCGTGAGGGCGGCCTGCGCATCGACGTTTCGTCGGTGTGACCCCACGCGTACCGGGGACGAAACACCGGGTCCGCTGTGCTGGTCCCATGAAGCCATCCACGAAACACTCCACCACCACCACCATCATCGCCGTCGCCGCAGCCGTCGTGCTCCTGCCCGGCCTCCTCGCCGGCTGTTCCGGAGCGCCGTCGAGCGACTCGACCGACACGGCCTCGGGCGGCGGCAAGGGGGCCGGGGCCTCGCTCGCGTCCTGCATGCGTGACCACGGGTACGACATGCCGGATCCGTCGTCGGATGGGAGCACCCTGTCCCTGTCGGCTCCGGACGGCATCGACGACGAACAGTGGACGGCGGACCTGCAGGAGTGCATGGGCGACGCCGGAGCCGGTGAGGGGTTCCAGGCGGCGAAGCCCGCCGGGACGCCGGAACAGCGGAAGCAGATCGCGGAGTGCATCCGTGAGAACGGGTTCGCCGACTACCCCGACGGTGATGATGCGATGTCCACGTACCGGCCCGACGACCAGGACGCGTTCCAGGACGCGTCGTCGACGTGCTTCGACGAGGTCCTGGGCAAGGGCGGCAGCTCCGGTTCGAACACGACGGTGCAGCCGTGACGACCGTCCTGACCAGGCGTCGAGCGCTCGTCACGAGCGCGTGCCTCGTCGCGGTGCTCGCCGCAGGCGCTGGCACGTGGTTGTTCATCGACCTGCAGGCTGCGCCGTCCTCGGCAGCAGCCGAGTCCGGGAAGCAGCAGCACCCGACCGCCGCGGTCACGAAGGGCGACCTGACGGACTCGAAGGTGTTCGCCGGGACCCTCGGGTACGGCACGGCCACCGGGGTCCCCGGCGCCGCCTCGGGCACGCTGACCTGGCTCCCCGCGCCCGGGCAGGTCATCAGGAGCGACGAGTTCCTGTACGCGGTCGACGAGCGCGGGGTGCGGGCGATGCACGGCACGGTGCCGATGTGGCGCTCGCTCGAACGCGGGCTGACGGGCACCGATGTGCAGCAGCTCAACGACAACCTCGCCGCGCTCGGGTACGACGTCGCGCAGGACGACTCCTTCGGCCCGCGGACGCAGCGCGCCGTGCGGCAGTGGCAGGAGGACCGGGGGCAGGAGGTCACCGGCGTGCTGACCTCGGCGGACATCGCGTTCGTCGACGGGGACGTGCGTGTCGCGACCGTCGACGGGAAGCTCGGCCAGCCGGCGGAGGGAGGGAGCGGCGACGTGCTCTCCGTCACGAGCACGAAGCGCATCGTCGTCGCCACCGTCTCCCAGCGCGACGCCGAACGGCTCGCGGTCGGCACGGAGGTGCGGGTCCGGATCAACGGCGCCGGGGCACCGATGACGGGCGAGGTCACCGACGTCCAACCGAGCTCGGGAGACGACGCCGGGTCCAAGGTCGACGTGTCCGTCGCGTTCGACCCCGGCTCGCGACGGCTGCCCGCTGCGGCGTCCGCGCAGATCGACGCCGCGGGAGCCACCGAGAAGGACGTCCTCTCCGTGCCGGTCGCGGCACTCGTGACGACGGGGAACGGCGCGTACGCGGTGGACGTGGTGCGGCGCGACGGCACGACGAAGCGGGTTCCCGTGACCCCCGGGTTCATCGCCGACGGCCGGATCGCGATCACCGGGAACGTCGCGGAAGGCGACCGCGTGGTGGTGCCGGGATGAGCGGCACGGGGCCGGTCCTCGCCCTGCGCGAGGTCACGAAGACCTACGGCGACGTCGGCGCGCTCCGCGGGGTGACGCTCGACGTCGCCGCCGGGGAGCTCGTCGCGGTCGTCGGTCCGTCCGGGTCCGGCAAGTCCACGATGCTCAACATCGTCGGGACCCTCGACCGTCCCACGCAGGGCTCGGTGTCGATCGCCGGGAACGACGTCGCGACCATGTCCGACAACGCCTTGTCCGCGCTGCGAGCTGAGCACGTCGGCTTCGTGTTCCAGCAGTTCCACCTGCAGGCCGGTGCCACCGCGGCGGAGAACGTCGCCGACGGGCTCCTGTACTCGGCGACCGGGCGACGTGAACGGCGCCGACGCGCCCACGAGGCCCTGGAACGAGTCGGCCTCGGGCACCGCACCGACCACCGCCCGACCCAGCTCTCCGGGGGTGAGAAGCAGCGCGTGGCCATCGCCCGCGCGATCGTCGGGAACCCCACGATCCTGCTCGCCGACGAGCCGACCGGCGCGCTGGACTCCGCCTCCGGTGCGGCGATCGTGACGCTCCTGCGTGCGTTGAACGCCACCGGCACCACGGTCCTCGTCATCACGCACGACCTGGGCCTCGCAGCCTCGTTGCCGCGGCAGGTCCGGATGCGTGACGGTCTGGTGGAGCACGACTCGGCGGTCGGGCCGGCTGGGGACATCGCCGCTTCCATCGGGGGTGGCTGGTGACCGGCGTGCGAGCACGGTTGGGTGCCGCTGACCTGCTCCGGCTCGGGGTATTCGGGCTGCGCACCAGACCCGGCCGTGTCGTCCTGTCGGCGCTCGGCATCGCGATCGGCATCGCCGCGATGATCGCCGTCGTCGGGATCTCGTCGTCGAGCAAGGCGAAGCTCGACCAGGTGCTCGACGCCCTCGGCACGAACGTGCTCACCGCCACGCAGGCCCAGGGGTTCGGTGACGTGCCGCCGTTGCCGTCCACCGCACTCGAGTCGGCACTCCGCCAGGACGACGTGCAGTCGGCTGCCGCGGTCGGCACCGTGGTCGACGCGGCCGTCTACCGCAACGAGTTCATCCCGCCGCCGGAGACGAAGGGCATCGGCGTGATGGCGGCTTGGGGCGACGTGCCGCGCGTGCTCGGCGGCGAGCTCGGGTCCGGGCGCTGGATCGATGACTCGGTCGTGGCTCCGCCGCAGGTGGTGCTCGGTGCGGCCGCCGCGTCGGCACTCGGCATCGACCGGGTCCGTGCCGACAGCCGCGTCTGGATCGGCGGGCAGTGGGTGCAGGTGGTCGGGATCCTGGAGCCGATCGCGCTCGCCGACGACCTGGACAGCCAGGTGTTCGTCCCCCGCGGCCTCGGCCGGCAGCTCGGGTTCGACGGGGCGCCGACCGCCGTCTACACCCGCGTCGACCCGCCGGTGGCACCGGCTCGCGATGTCCTGGCGAACGCGATCCGCCCCGGAGCGCCGCAGGACGTCGGCGTGACCCGACCGTCCGACGCGCTCGCCGCGAAGGACGCCACCGACGACTCGTTCACCGGGTTGCTGGTCGGCATCGGCGGTGTGGCCCTGCTCGTCGGCGGCATCGGCGTCGCGAACACGATGGTGATCACCGTGCTGGAACGTCGTGCCGAGGTCGGGGTGCGGCGAGCCCTCGGAGCGCGGCGGCGGAACATCCGCGACCAGTTCCTCGTCGAGTCGCTGCTGCTGTCGTTCCTGGGCGGGGTGGCCGGTGTGGTGATCGGGGTCGGGGTGACGGTCGCCTTCGCCCTGGCGCAGGGATGGCCGGTGGCGATCCCGCTGTGGGCCGTCGGCGGCGGGCTCGGCGCGACCGTCGTGATCGGCGGAGTGTCCGGGTGGTACCCGGCCGCGCGCGCAGCGCGCATCCCACCGACGTCCGCCCTGGCGGCCGTCTGAGGCCGTGGTGGTGATCCGGGAGGCCCGGTGCCGGTCTGCGGGACCGGTACCGGGCCTCCCGGTCGTTCCGTCCACCCCGTCGACGCGTGGCGCAGATCATGCCTGGTCATGACCAGTCGCGTCAAGCGTTGGCGACGATCTGTTCGCCATCCGTGATCCCCCGGAAACACGCGGATCGAACCCGCTCACAGGGACCGATCCAACGGTTGACAAGGGCTCTCGGAAGGTCTTCTATTGCGAATACGCAACGACCTTTCATAAAGGCCGGACCAAGGGAGTCAACGTGACACGCACGCGTTTCGCCGCACTCGGTGCGCTCGGCCTGGCGGCCGCGCTCGCCCTCACCGGGTGCTCCGCCGGAAGCAACGGAGCTTCCGACGGTGGCACGAAGGCCATCGGCACACCCGATGGCAAGGGCAAGACCATCACCGTCTGGATGATGAACGGCGACCTGAGCGACAAGGTCCTCGACGCAGCTCAGAAGCAGTTCACGAAGGACACCGGGGCGAAGGTGAAGATCCAGACCCAGCAGTGGGACGGGATCACCACGAAGCTCACCACGGCGCTCGCCCAGGACGACGCCCCGGACGTGGTCGACCTCGGCAACACCCAGGTGCCGGTCTACGCAGCGGCCGGCGGTCTCATGGACCTGACGCCGTACCGCGACGAACTCAAGGACGGCCAGACCTGGCTCACCGGGCTCGAGGGGCCGGCCACGGTGGACGACAAGCTCTACGGTGCTCCGCTGTTCGCCGGCAACCGTGCCGTCGTCTACAACAAGAAGGTCTGGAAGGACGCCGGCGTCACCGACGTGCCGACCACCTACGACGAGCTCACCGCCGACCTGGACAAGGTCAAGGCCGCCAACACGGCGAGCGACTTCTCCGCCTTCTACATGCCCGGCCAGTACTGGTACGGCGGGCTGCAGTGGGTCTGGGATGCCGGCGGCGAGATCGCCTCCGACAAGGACGGCAAGTGGACCGGGAAGCTCGACTCCGACGACGCCGTGCAGGGCCTGACGGCGTGGAAGACGTTCCAGAACGACTACTCCGCGAAGTCGACGCAGGACATCAACACCGACAAGCCCTCGCAGAGCGACGTCTTCGCGCAGGGCAACACCTCGGCGTTCCTCGGCTCGGCGTGGGAGATCGGTTCGATCACCACCGCGAAGCCGGCGCTCGCCGACCAGATCGGCACGTTCCCGATGCCCTCGCAGACGGACGGCAAGACGCAGCCGGTGTTCCTCGGTGGCTCCGACCTCGGGATCCCGGCGAAGGCCGCCAACCAGGACCTCGCGCTGTACTACCTGAAGATCCTGACCTCGAAGGAGTTCCAGCAGGACCAGGTGTTCGGCGTGGACGGCTGGGAGCCGAACTCGACCGAGCTGCTCGACGCCGTGGCCGACGACGTCGACACCCTGCACAAGCCGTACTTCGCGGCAGCGGGCACGAGCCGTCCGACCCCGGCGACGCCGGGCTGGGCGACCATCGAGGGCGACGCGTCGTTCCAGTCGATGTTCGCGGATATCGCCACCGGGCGGAAGTCGCCGGAGCAGGCCGCCGAGGGCTTCTCGAAGCACCTCACGACCGCGCTGAACGCGCAGCAGTAGTCGATGACCTCCACTGCAGAGCAGGCGACCGGTTCGGAGCAGTCCGAGCCGGTCGCCGGCGGCGGGGGGACCGGGGGCGCGGGCACCGGGGGCACCGGCGGTGCCGGGTCGGGGCGGCCGGTCCGTCCCGGCCGCGGGGCGCGTCGTCGGTCGGCGGTGGCGTCGCGCGCACCGCTCGTCCTGCTGGCGCCCGCGGCGATCCTGCTGCTCGCGCTCGTCGTCTACCCGCTCGTCCGGCTCGTCGTCATCTCGTTCCAGGACTACGGACTCAGGGCGATCTTCACCGGGGAAGCCGGGTTCGCGGGGGTCTCGAACTACACGAACGTCCTGACCGACGCCTCGTTCTGGCCGGTCATCCTGCGCACCGTCCTGGTCACCGGAGCGATGGTGCTCGGCACGATCGTCATCGGGATGGGCGTCGCGCAGCTGCTGACCCGGTTGGGCGTCGCGATGCGCACCGTGGTCAGCGTCGTGCTCGTGCTGGCCTGGGCGATGCCGAACGTCGCCTCGAGCCTGGTGTGGCAGTGGCTGTTCCAGCCCTTCTACGGCGTGCTCAACTGGCTCATCACGCAGCTGCGGGTGTTCGGCGACCACACGCAGGACAACTGGGCGTCGCACCCCGGGCAGGCGTACACGATCGTGCTCACGCTCGTGATCTGGCAGGCCGTGCCGTTCGTCGCCCTGACGCTCTACGCCGCACAGTCCCAGATCGCGCCGGAGTACTACGAGGCCGGGGCGCTCGACGGTGCCTCGACGTGGACGATGTACCGCGCGATCACGCTGCCGGCGCTCGCCCCGACGCTGCTGCTCGTGTCGATCCTGTCGGTGATCTGGGACTTCAACGTCTTCAACCAGATCTGGTTGCTCACGAGGGGTGGTCCGGAAGAGGCCACCCTGACGCTCGGCATCTGGACGTTCGTGAAGTCGTTCGTCTCCAACGCGTACGGCCAGGGCGCCGCGATCGCCGTCATCTCGACCGTGATCCTCGGCGCGCTCACCAGCTACTACATCCGCCGGCTCGTCCGCAGCGGGGAGGAGGACCTGTGACCGTCTCGAATGCTGCGCCGGTGCGGGCGCGGAAGCGGAAGCCGCGCGTGGTGGCGAACACCATCGCGGTGGTGTTCTGCCTGGTGTGGGTGTTCCCGATCTACTGGATGGTGAACACCGCCTTCAAGCCGGCGGACGAGGTCACCACCATGACCCCGATCTGGGCACCGCTGCACCCCACGCTCGACAACTTCACGCGCGCGCTCACCCAAGAGGGCTTCCTCGTCTACCTGCGGAACTCGACCATCGTCGTGGTGGCCGCCGTGCTGCTGTCGATCGTGGTCGGGTTCCTGGCGTCGGCGGCGCTGTCGCGGTTCCGGTTCCGCGGGCGGCGGGCGATCCTGGTCGGCATCCTGTTCGTGCAGATGATCCCGTCGGGCGCACTGCTCATCCCGCTGTTCCTGTCGTTCCAGACGCTCGGTCTGCTCAACAGCTACGTCGGGCTGATCCTGGCGTACGTCGCGAGCGTGCTGCCGTTCTCGATCTGGGTGATGCGCGGGTTCTTCGTAGCTGTACCCGTCGAGATCGAGGAGGCCGCGAAGGTCGACGGGGCCGGCACCTTCCGGATCCTGTGGAGCGTGCTGTTCCCGCTCGTGATGCCGGGAGTCATCGCCACGAGCGTGTTCGCGTTCATCGCGGCGTGGAACGACTACCTGATCGCGTACGTGATGCTCAAGGACCAGGGGATGTACACGCTGCCGGTCTGGCTCGCGGGCTTCTCGACGAACAAGGGCACGGACTTCGGCGGGCTGATGGCGGCGAGCGTGCTGTTCTCGATCCCCGTGGTCGTCTTCTTCCTCATCGTGCAGCGTCGCCTGGTCAGCGGCATGACCGCGGGAGCCGTCAAGGGCTGACGCGCTCGACCGAACACCCCGTCGCACACGCGGCGGGGTGTTCGTGCGTGTGGGGCGTTCGTGCGTGTGGGGTGTTCGTGCGTGTGCCGTCCGTCGAGGTTCCACGACATGCCGCGTGCTGGACGCCGAGGTTCCACGGACGGGCTGTGGGCGCCGCGAGATGCCGAGATTTCGGAACCTCGGGGGAGGGGGCGGGGACGGAGCGGGGGAGCGGGACGAGTGCGGGTGGTTGTGTTTGTGTGGGTTTGTGGCTTATGGTTCCTGAAACCCACGGGAACGAAGGAGTTCGGGCATGTACGCAACCGAGCGGCACGACGCGATCGCAGCAGCGCTGCAGGACGCCGGCCGGGTCTCCGTCGCCGATCTGGCCGAGCACTTCGACGTCACCACCGAGACCGTGCGCCGTGACCTCGACACCCTCGAGTCCGCCGGGGTCCTGCGCCGCGTGCACGGGGGAGCGGTGCCCATCGGCCGCTCGAGCGTCGTCGAACTCTCCGTCGCCGAGCGCGAAGGGCAGCACGGTTCCGCGAAGTCCGAGATCGCCCGAGCCGCGATGCGCCTGGTGCCCTCGACCTTCACCGGCTCGATCGCGATCGACGCCGGCACCACCTGCGCCGCCGCCGCCGCCGAACTCGCACGCTGGGAGCCCGCCACCGCCGGCGCGACCCTCACCGTCATCACGAACTCCGTCCCGATCGCCGCGACCCTGCAGCACAGCGAGCACGTCGAGCTGCACCTGCTCGGTGGCCGGGTGCGCGGGGTCACGAGCGCCGCCGTCGGGACCGCCACCGTCGAGCAGATCAGCGCCCTGCGGCCCGACATCGCGTTCGTCGGCACGAACGGCCTGTCCGCCGGCTTCGGGCTGAGCACCCCGGACGAGTACGAGGCCGCGGTCAAGGGCGCCTACGTCCTCGCCGCCCGCCGAGCCGTCGTGCTCGCCGACGCCGCGAAGCACGGGGTCGAGGCCCTGATGCGCTTCGCCCGGCTCGACGAGATCGACACCGTGGTCACCGACCAGGAGCCGCCGGCCGACCTCGCCGGCGCCCTGACCGACGCCGACGTCGAGGTCGTCGTCGCATGAGCCGCCGCATCGTCACCGTCACGCCGAACCCGAGCCTCGACCGCACCATCGAGCTCTCCGGCGAACTGCAGCGCGGCGCCGTCCAGCGTGCCATCCGCTCCACCGCGGAGCCCGGCGGCAAGGGCGTCAACGTGTCCCGCGTCGTGGTCGCGAGCGGTGGGGACACCATCGCCGTGCTGCCCGGCGACGAGCTCGACCCCGTGCTGCTCGGCCTCGCCACGCGCGGCATCCCGACCGCCGCCCTGCCGATCGGTGCGCCGCTCCGCTCGAACGTCACCGTGACCGAGCCGACCGGCACCACCACGAAGCTCAACGAGCCCGGTCCCTCGCTCGCCGGCCGGCTGGACGACCTGGCCGACCTGGTCGCCGACACGGCCGCGGCGACCGCCACCGGACCCGCCGCCCGCTGGGTGGTCTTCGCCGGATCGCTCCCGCCCGGACTCCCCGACGACGCGCTCGCCGTGCTCGTCCGCGCCGTCCGCGCACGCCACGGTGAGGACGTCCGGATCGCGGTCGACTCGTCCGGCGTCCCGTTCACCGCACTGCTGCAGTCCGGCGAGCGGATCGACCTGGTCAAGCCGAACGCCGAGGAGCTCGCCGAGGTCGTCGGCGGCGACCCCGACACCTACGAGCAGGACCGCGACGCCGCCGTGGCCGCTGCCGAGCGGTTACGCGACCGGAACGTCGGCTCGGTGCTGCTGACCCTCGGCAGCGCCGGCGCCGTACTGGTGTCGGACGAGGGCGCCTTCGCCGCCGCAGCACCGCGGATCGTCGCCCGCTCCACCGTCGGCGCGGGGGACTCCTCGCTCGCGGGCTACCTGCTCGCCGAGGTGGCCGGAGCGTCCCCCGAGCAGCGCCTCGCCCAGGCCGTCGCGACCGGAGCCGCCGCCGCAGCCCTGCCCGGCAGCGACGTGCCGGCCCTCGACCACACCGACCCGACGGCGATCTCGGTCCGGGTGCTCACGACGCACCCGGCACCCGAGCCCGCCTGACCCCGCCCGAACACCCCCACTCCACGAACACCCCCACTCCCCGAACACCTGCACGACCCGCGCGATCAGCGCCATTGCGAAGGAGCAAGCACATGTCCGCAGACTCGAGTCCGCGCCTCATCAGCGCCCAGCTCGTCGGCCTCGACGAGGACCTCGGTGCCACCTCGGCCGACGTCATCCGCGTCCTCGCCGACCGCGTCGCCGCGACCGGCCGCGCCGCCGACGGCCGGGTCCTGGCCGAGGACGCCATCAAGCGTGAGGCCAGCGTCGGCACCGGGGTTCCCGGCGGCATCGCGATCCCGCACGCCCGATCGGCGTCGGTGTCCGAGCCGACCCTGGCGTTCGCGCGTCTCGCCCGGAAGGTGTCGTTCGGCGCCCCGGACGGCGACGCCGACATCGTGTTCATGATCGCCGTACCCGAAGGGGCCGACAAGGACCACCTGACGGTCCTCTCGACCCTGGCCCGTGCGCTCATCCGCGACGACTTCACCGCCGCCCTGCGCGCCGCAGCCACCCCGGACGAGATCGTCCAGCTCGTCGACCGCGAGGTGAGCGGCGAGGTGTCCGAAGCCGGCGTCGGGAAGGCGAGCAGCGCCTCCAGTCCGACCGCCGCACCCGCGCCGGGCCGCAAGGTCTTCGTCGGCGTCACCGCCTGCCCGACCGGCATCGCGCACACCTACATGGCGGCCGACGCCCTCGTCGCCGCGGCGCAGCGCGCCGGTGCCGAGATGCACGTCGAGACCCAGGGGTCCTCGCAGGTCGAGCCCCTCGACCCGGCCCTCATCGCCCGCGCCGACGCCGTCGTGTTCGCGGTCGACGTCGACGTCCGCGACCGCGGTCGCTTCGCCGGCAAGCCGCTCGTCTCGGGCCCCGTCAAGCGCGGCGTCGACGAGCCCGACAAGATGATCGCCGAGGCCATCCGTGCCTCGGACGACCCGAACGCCGCACGCGTCCAGGGCGGTGCAGCCGTCGACGGTGCGTCCACCGCCAAGAACGAGCACTTCGGCCAAGCGCTCAAGCGCTGGCTGCTCACCGGCGTCAGCTACATGATCCCGTTCGTCGCGGGCGGCGGGCTGCTCATCGCGCTCGGCTTCCTGCTCGCCGGCTACGGCATCGCGCTCACCCACGGTGACGACGGCGTGAACAACGCGGTCTTCGCGCTCCAGCACTACAACCTGGTCGACCTGCCGCCGGAGGGGCTGCGCTACTACCTCGGTGCCGCCGCGTTCCAGATCGGCTCCGTGTCGCTCGGCTTCCTCGTCGCAGCGCTCGCCGGGTACATCGCCTACGCCATGGCCGACCGACCCGGCATCGCGCCCGGCTTCGTCGCCGGTTCCATCGCCGTCTTCATGAACGCCGGGTTCCTCGGTGGCCTGATCGGTGGCCTCATCGCCGGTGCCGCGGCGTACTGGATCGGTCGCATCCCGACCTGGCGCTGGCTGCGTGGCCTGATGCCCGTCGTGATCATCCCGCTGTTCGCCTCGATCATCGCCTCCGGCCTCATGCTGCTCGTGCTCGGTGGACCGATCGCCTGGCTCATGACCCAGCTGACCGAGTTCCTCAACTCGCTGTCCGGCGCCTCGGCGATCCTGCTCGGCATCATCCTCGGCCTGATGATGGCCTTCGACCTCGGCGGCCCGGTCAACAAGGTCGCCTACGCGTTCGCCGTCGCCGGGCTCGGCGCCGGGACCGCCACCAACGTCGTGCCGTTCGAGATCATGGCTGCCGTGATGGCTGCCGGCATGGTGCCGCCGCTCGCCCTGGCACTCGCGTCGACCGTCCTGTACCGCAAGGGCTTCACGAAGCCCGAGCGCGAGAACGGCAAGGCCGCCTGGCTGCTCGGGGCGTCCTTCATCTCCGAGGGAGCGATCCCGTTCGCCGCGGCCGACCCGCTGCGCGTCATCCCGGCGTCGATGGTCGGTGCCGCGGTCACGGGTGCGATCTCGATGGCTGCCGGTGTGACCTCGCGGGCGCCGCACGGTGGGATCTTCGTGTTCTTCGCCATCGGGGACGTCGCGATGTTCATCGTCGCGATCCTGGCCGGCACGATCGTGTCCGCGCTGGTGCTCGTCGGGCTGAAGAAGTTCGTGCGTCGGGCCCCGGCGGCGGACGCCGCCGTGTCCGAGACGGCAGACGACCGCGTGGCCGTCGCCGTGTAGTCGACGTCACCGCGTGACGGACGGGAGGCCCGGAGCCAGCTGGCGCCGGGCCTCCCGTCCGTCCGTGGTCGCGACGCACCGCCGGCCGCACGTCGGGCGGTCACGTTCCGTCGCTGGCGTGGCGCCCAAAAGACGAGACGTGACCGCGCGCCGGCACTGAACGGGGTGTCGTGACCACGCGAGGAGCACGCGCGTCCCCCTACTCGGCGATGTTGGCCGTGATCGCGTCGATGTAGGCGGCGCGGTCCTCGCGCGAGTGCGGCCGCCCAGGGACGCCCGGACGCTGCTCCCACGGGAACGGCCCGGCCTCGTGCCGGTACTCGATCCCCATCGCCTCGAGCCGCGCGGTGTGCTCGGCCAACCGCCCGCGGAACTCGGCGACGTCGCGCGGTCCGGTGACGTCCGCCGACCAGAGCGCCTCGGCCAACGCCGCCACCCGCGGGAACAGCTGGTAGTCGAGCTTCCGCGCGGTGTCGACGTGCTCGGTCCACATGTTGCCCTGGCCGCCGATGACGTGGGCGCGCTCGGACTCGGTCAGGCCGGACGGCACCGGGTCGAACCCGAAGACGTCGTCGACCGTCAGCACGATGGACACCGGGATCGGCTCGGTCGCCAGGTCGCTCTGGCGGTAGTCGAGGTAGGCCTGGTCGTCGGGCGACGAGATGACGTCGTGCCCGCGCTTCGCCGCCGTCCGGGCGCCGGTCAGACCGCGCCACGACACGATGGTCGCCGACGGGTCGAGCGTGCCCCCCTCGAGGATCTCGTCCCAGCCGAACGCCTGCCGCCCGTGCGAGGCGACGTGCGCCGCGAGCTGCCCGATGATCCAGGCCTGCAGCTGCTCTTCATCCTCGAGCCCGAGTGAACGCATGCGCTCCTGCGTGCGGGGGTCCTCGACCCACTGCACCTTCGGGCACTCGTCGCCGCCGATGCCGATGTAGCGGGAGGGGAAGAGCGCGATGACCTCGTCGAGGACGTCCTTGAAGAAGTCGACGGTGCTGTCGTCGGCGTTCAGGACGTCGTCGGCGATGCCCCACTCGGTCCAGACCTCCACCGGCGTCTCGGGGTGCACGCCGAGCGACGGGTAGGCGGCCAGCGCGGCACGGACGTGTCCGGGGGTCTCGATCTCGGGGACGACGGTGACGAACCGGTCTGCCGCGTAGGCGACGATCTCGCGGATGTCGTCCTGCGTGTAGTAGCCGCCGTGCGGGCGGCCGTCGAACGATGCCGGGCGCAGCACGCCGTCGGCGTCGGGGACGTGTGCGCCCACCTGGGACTCGCGACGCCAGGACCCGATCTCGGTCAGGCGCGGGTACTTCCGGATCTCGATGCGCCAGCCCTGGTCCTCCGTCAGGTGGAAGTGCAGCCGGTTGATCCGGTGCGCCGCGAGCTGGTCGACGACGCGCATGACCTCGTGCTTGGTGCGGAAGTGCCGCGCGACGTCCAGCATGACGCCGCGCCAGGCGAAGGCGGGGGCGTCCTCGACGATGGTCGACGGGACGGACCACGGCCCGGTGCCGACGCGGCCGCTCCGGTACACGTCGGCGGGCAGCAGTTGGAGGAGCGCCTGGACGCCGTAGAACACGCCGGCGGCCGAGCCGCCCGCGACGTCGACACCGTCGGGTGTGACGGTCAGGCGGAAGGACTCGGCGCGCTCGCCCTCGGGCGACGGCGGACCGGCGGGCAGGGAGGGATCGTCGGTGACGCGCAGCGAGATGACGCCCGTCCGCACCGACCCGTCGGCGGAGGCCGCCCCGTCGAGCGCCACGTCCTCCGCTGCGTCGCGGACCGGCTGGCCGGTCGACGCCCGCAGCGTCTGCTGCAGGTACAGTCGGACCGATCCGCTCGCTGCGTCCGCTGCGATGCGGGTCGACGGGGTGATCTCGAAGGCGCCGGTGCCGGGGGCGGCGCGGCGCGGTCGTGGGATGAGCATGTCGGAGTCCACCATTCCTCAATGATCTTTCGTAATGTGGAGGCTATGGCCGTGGACGAGACCGTGTCAACGATCCCGAGTGTCGTGGGGACGACGCCGGGTGTGCTCCGACTCATGAACTCCCGCGCCATCCTCGACGAGCTCCTGCGCGACGACGCGTCGCGCACCGTGACCGAGCTCAGCCGCACCGTCGGGCTCTCCCGCCCCACGGTCGAGGCGGCGCTGGCGGACCTGGTCGACGAGGGCTGGGTGACCGAGGCCGAGGCGATCGCCACCCCGAACAAGGCCGGCCGCCGGGCCAAGCGCTTCGCCGCGGACGCCACCGCCGGTTCCGTGCTCGGCGTCGACCTCGGACTGCACGGCATCGTCGGCATCCGCGCCGACCTGCGCGGGAACACCCTCACCCGGGTCGAGGAGCGCTACGCCGACCTCGCCGACGCGGAGCAGGCCTGGACGAGCGTGCAGGACGTGGTCCGCCGCCTGACGGTCGGCTCGGAGGCGTCCCCGGTCCTCGCCGCCACGTTCGGCGTCCCCGCCGTCGTCGACCGCGCCGGCGAGATCGACTACACGGTCGCGGTGCCGGAGTGGGTCGAGCGCCGCGTGCCCGGCCGGATCCAGGACCTCTTCCCCGGCATCGCGACGTTCTTCGACAACGACGCCAAGCTCGCCGCCACCGCCGAGGCGATGTGGGGGCGCTTCCGGGGCGTCCAGGATGGCCTGTACCTGGTGATGGGTCGGCAGATCGGTGCGGCCTACGTCATCGACGGGGCGTTGGCGCGCGGGGCGCGCGGTGCGGCTGGCGAGATGGGCGGCCTGGCCTCGACCGGGTGGCCCGGTGCGCCGGCCCGCCTGGAGGCCCGGATCGCGTCCGACACGGACCTCGAGTCGGTCTTCGCCGCGGCCGGGCGCGGGGGCGCAGCGCCGGGTCGCGTCGGCGAGGACGGTCCGGACCCGGCGGCGGTCGACGTCGTCCGCGCCTTCGCGGACGACGTGGCACCGGGCGTCGTGCAGCTCGTCACGACGATCGACCCCGAGATCGTGGTCGTCGGGGGCGAGGTCCTGCCGGCGGCGTCGGTGTTCGCCGAGGCGCTCGCCGCGGTGGTCATGCCCCAGCTCCGGCACCCCGTCGAGATCGTGCCGTCGACGGTGGGTCGCGACGCCGTCGCCCGCGGTGCCCTCGCGCGGTCGCTGACGCACGTGCGGACCTCGCACATGGGACTCGGCTGACGTTCAGGTACCGCGCCGGGTCCTGACAGGGCGCTCAGGGATGCTGGGGGCATGACGACTGCCGTGACCGCCCGTGCCATGACCGTCGCCACCGGCGACTCCACCGCTCCCTCGGACCTCGGCGGACTCTCCGGCCTCGTGCTCCAGATCATCGACGCCCTGGGGGAGTGGGGCGTCGCGCTCATGCTCTTCATCGAGACGGTGTTCCCGCCGATCCCGTCCGAGCTCATCCTGCCGCTGGCCGGGTTCCTGGCGGGCGCCGGCCAGATGAACCTCGTCCTCGTCCTCGTGCTGGCGACGCTCGGGTCCTACCTCGGTGCGCTGGTGCTCTACTGGCTCGGCGCGAAGATCGGGTTCGAGCGCACCACGCGGTGGTTCGGCAAGCTCCCCTTGGTCGACGAGGACGACTTCCGCAAGGCCGCCGCGTGGTTCCACCGGCACGGCAAGAGCGCCGTGTTCTTCGGCCGGTTCGTCCCGATCGTGCGGAGCCTCATCTCACTGCCCGCCGGTGCTGACCGCATGCACCTCGGCACGTTCTCGGTGTTCACGATCATCGCGAGCGGCATCTGGAACAGCGCCCTGGTGCTGCTCGGTGCCGCGTTCGGCTCCCAGTACGACCGCGTCGAGCAGTACACCGAGTGGATCGACCGGGTGCTCTACGTCGCGATCGCGGTCGTCGTGGTCACGTTCGTGGTCCGGCGGGTCCGACGGTGGCGGGCAGACCGCCGCGCGGACGGAGGTGGCAACGGCGACGGTGCCGCGAGCGGGGGCGCACGAGGTCGTCGTCGCGCCGAGCCCGCCCGCGACTGAGTCGGTCGTCGTCAGGCCTTGGTCAGCGCCGACTCCTTGTGCGCGGCCTGCTTCCCGCTCTTCTCCGACTCGACGATCCAGTACGGATCGTCGTCGGTCGGCTTGAACGTCTGACCGTCGAACTCGAAGTCGCTCGTGCGCTTCCGCACGAGTTTCCCGGTCGTCCGTCCCTGCGAGGTGTTCCAGTGCACCTCGTCACCCTTCGTCAGTGCCATCGCTGTCCTCCTTGCGTGATCGCTCACCCTGGTCGGAGGTCGAACGGTACCCTGATGCATCCGCATGAACACAGGGAAGTACGCCGATCACGATGTCATAACACCCGCCCAAAAGCGGGGTCGGACGCGTACCGTTTCTCGTGAGCCAACACGCCGGCAGCAGCCGCGGAACCTGCGGCTCCCGACGGAACGACGGACACCATGACCCTGCTCGACGGCTTGCGGACGGAGACGGTCCTGTCGGGCCGGTACCGACTGGTGAAGCTCATCGGCACGGGTGGCATGGGGACCGTCTACGAAGCCCGCGACGAGCACACCTACCGCGCCGTCGCCGTGAAGCTCTTCGCGACGCCGGACAAGATGACGACGGCCGACCGCGTCCGGCAGGAGCGCGAGATCCGGCTCCTCAGCATGCTGTCCCACCCCGGGCTCATCCCGCTCTACGACGCCGGCACGCACGACTTCCCCGACGGCCCGCACCGGTTCATCGTGATGGAGCTCATCGCCGACACGACGCTGCTCCGCCGACTGTCCGAGGGGGCCCTGCACAACTACGAGGTGGCCGACCTCGGCGCCCAGCTCGCCGACGCCCTGGCCTACGTGCACTCGCGCGGCATCGTGCACCGGGACGTCAAGCCCGCCAACATCCTGATCAGCGACGAGGGCTCGTCCGGCTTCGCCCGGACCGTGAAGCTCACCGACTTCGGCGTCGCGCACTTCGTCGACGGCTCGCGCCTGACGAACGACGGCACGATCATCGGCACGGCGGCGTACCTGAGCCCCGAGCAGGTCGCGGGTGAGCCGATCAGCTTCGCCACCGACGTGTACTCGCTCGGACTGGTGCTGCTCGAGTCCCTGACCGGCAAGCAGGAGTACTCCGGCACCCTGATCGAGGCGGCACTGGCCCGCCTGCGGCACGACCCCGAGATCCCGGACGACGTCGCCTCGGAGTGGCGCGAACTGCTCAGCCGGATGACCGCCCGCGACCCGGAGCGTCGTCCGACCGCGGTGGCGATCGCGAACGCCCTGCGGGGCGGCTCCACGCAGGTCACCGGCCCGGTGCCGCTCGGACCCGAGCGCGTCAAGCACCAGCGCGACCACCGGATGCACCGTGCGGCCCACCGGCACGCGAAGCGCGGGACCTTCTCGGCCGTCCGCCGCTGGCGTCGGCGGAACGTGCTCGTCGGCTCGTTCGCGGCGTTCGGCGTGCTGGTCGCGTGCGGCTCCGCCTACGTCGCCGGCATGCTGCACTGACGTCGCGAGCTCGTCCCGTTCGTCCGTGGTCCCTGGCAGGATGGACAGCATGACCGACCAGCGCTGGATCAAGATCTGCGGCCTGTCGACGCCCGACACCGTGGACGCCGCCGTCGACGCGGGCGCCGACGCGGTCGGGTTCGTCTTCACCGCGAACAGCCCCCGCACCGTGACGGCCGACCTGGCGAAGGAACTCGTCGAACGGCTGCCGGACGGCATCGACGCCGTCGGGGTCTTCCGCGACCAGAAGATCGACGAGATCGTCGGCATCGCGTCCGAGGTCGGGCTCACCACCCTGCAGCTGCACGGTGGCGAAGCCGCGACCGACTTCGCCCGGGCCCGCGACGCCGGCTTCTTCACCATCCGGGCCCTCGCGGCCGAGGACTACCTGCGTGAGACCGCCGAGCAGCGCGCCTCGTACGACCACGACCTGCTGTTGCTCGACGCCGCCGTGCCGGGCAGCGGTCGGCTGATCGACCCCGCCGTGATCGAGGGCGGGATCGACGAGGCCTGGATCCTCGCGGGCGGCCTGACCCCCGCCAACGTCGTCGCCGCGGTCGAGGCGCTCGACCCCGACGGTGTCGACGTGTCGAGCGGCGTGGAGTCCGAGCGCGGCGTGAAGGACCCGGCCAAGATCCGCGCGTTCGTCGAGGCCGTCCGCAGCCTGGGCTGACGCGGGGTCAGCTGCCGCGCCGTCGGCTGCCGCGCGGTCAGCGCAGGGTCGGGATGAGCTCGGTCAGGAAGGCGTCGGTGTCCTCCCAGCCCTCGACCGCGTGGCACGGCACACCGAGGGCCTTCACCGGGTAGTCGTTGCCCTCGGGGTCGAGCCGGTCGCCGACGAAGAGCATGTCGTCGAGCGCGATGCCGGTGATCTCGGCGAGACGCTGCATGCCGTACGCCTTGTCGATGCCCTTGCGGGTGATGTCGACGCTGGTCGAGCCGCCGGATCGCACCTCGAGGTCGGGGAGCTCCGCCTGCACGCGTCGACGGAGGTCGTCCTTCTTCGCGCCGGTCGGGTCCCACTGCTTCTTGACGTCGACCGGAGCGGCCTGGCCGAGCGCGGAGAACGTGATCTGCGAGCCGCGGTCCTCGAGGATGTCACCCCAGGTCTCGGACTCCCAGTAGCCGGCGTCCTTCGCGACGGACTCGACCGCTGCGAGGGCGCGTGCCTTCTGGTCGTCGGTGAGGTCCTCGGCGTACTGCAGGGCCCAGTCGTCGTCGGCCCAGCGGTAGTACCGCGTGCCGCACGTCGGCAGGAGGTGCAGGTCGTCGAGGGTCAGGCCGTCGCGGTGGCGGAGCGGGGTGACGAGCTGCTGCTCGAACTGCGTGAAGTTGCCGCCGGAGATGACCGCGACCGGCACGACCTCGAGCAGGGACGCGAAGGTCTCGAGCATGCGGGGGTCGAGGGAGGACTTCGACGGGGCGAGGGTGTCGTCCAGGTCGAAGGCGACGAGGCGGGGCGTGGTCATGCCCCGATCCTGCCAGAGGCCACCGATCACGTGCCGGGTGCGGTGCTCACCGCGCCCGGCACGTGCGCGATGTCTGCGGGGTCACGCGCGGTCACGCGGGTCAGGCGCGGTGCGTCGCGGGGACCCGGTCGCGGTCGTACGTGATGTCCGTGTAGCCGTGCGGCGCCGGGTTGCCGTCGTCGTCGAGGTTCACGAACACGACCTCGTCGATGGTGAGGATGCTGCGGTGCGTGAAGAGGTTCCGCGCCTCGGCCCGCATCGTGAGCGAGCTGCGGCCGAAGCGGGTGGCGACGAGGCCGATCTCGACGATGTCGCCCTCCTTCGCCGAGGACACGAACTCGATCTCCGACATGTACTTCGTGACGACCTTGCCGTTGCCGAGTTGGATGATCGCGTAGACCGCGGCCTCTTCGTCGATCCAGCGGAGCAGGCTGCCGCCGAACAGGGTGCCGTTGGCGTTGAGGTCCTCGGGGCGGACCCACTTGCGCGTGTAGAAGTTCATCTCGGGCTGCATGTCACGACATTCTACGCGGCAGCGGGTACGGCAGCGGCCGCGCCCCGGTGGGGACGCGGCCGCGTGCTGGTACCGCGGACTACTCCTTGACGAGCACGACCTCGTCGAGGGGCAGGCGGGTGCGCGGTGCGACCTCGCGCTCGGCCGCCTTCTCGTCGAGCTGCGACGGGTGCGCGACGGTGCCGATGGCGGTCACGGTGAAGGGCAGGAAGCGCTCCGGCAGGTCGAACGCGGCGCGCAGGCCCGCGGCGTCGATGCCCGCCATCTGGTGCACGTGCAGGCCGTCGGCGTGCGCCTGGACGGTGAGCGCCGCGAGCGACTGGCCGAGGTCGTACTGCGCGAAGGGACGCTCGTCGCCGTCCTCGGTCACGGTCTCGAGCACGCCGACGACGAGGGCGCTGGCACGGAAGGCCCAGGCGGCGTTGAAGCCGAGCAGGTTCTCGTTGATCTTGCGGAACGTCTCGGTGCCACGACGGCCCGCGATGAAGCGGCGGGGCTGGAAGTTCATCGCCGACGCGGCCCAGCGGGCGGCCTCGAGGACGGCGTCGAACTGCTCGTCCGAGATCGTCGCGGTCTCGTCGTAGGAACGGGGGCTCCAGCGCTCTTCGAGCAGGGGTACGAGGGGCTGGCTGGAGTCGGTGGACCGGGTGAGGGTGTCGGCGTTCGTCGAGGTCATGGTGCCTGCAACGGTATTCGATGCGAACGCATTTCCGACCTGAGCGACGTCACATGGTGCAAGGATGGACGCGATGGGTGGCGTGTTGACCGGCTTCGCGATCATCGGCGCGATCATCGCCGGTGGGTACGTCGTCGGGCGCATCGGACTGCTCGGCCCGCACGCGCAGTTCGTGATGAGTCGCCTCGCGTTCTTCGTGCTCATGCCCTGCCTGCTCTTCCACACCATCGCCTCAGCCGACATCGAGTCGCTGCTGTCCCCGATGCTCTGGGTCTCGCTGCTGAGCGCCGCCGTGGTCGCACTCGGAGCGGCGGCCGTCTTCCGGTTCGTGCTGCGGCGACCGGTCACCACCACGACGGTCGGGGCCCTTGCCGCGAGCTACGTCAACGCGAACAACATCGGCCTGCCGGTCGCCGGGTACGTGCTCGGGCAGGCGACCGCGGTCGTGCCGGTGATCCTGCTGCAGCTCATCGTCATCGCGCCGGTCGCGTTGACGATCCTCGACGCCGCGACCTCGGGCGCCGGCGGCTGGGGACGCCGGATCTCCGGGCCGTTCCGGAACCCGATCATCATCGCCTCGCTGGTCGGCCTGGTGTTCTCGGCGACCGGCACCACGCTGCCCGACCCGGTGCTCGAGCCGTTCTCGCTGGTCGGCGCTGCTGCCGTGCCCGTCGTCCTGCTGTCGTTCGGGATGAGCCTGCACGGTGCCGCGCCGCTGCGGGACCCGGCGATCCGGACGGACGTCATCGTGGCGTCGTCGATCAAGCTCGTGGTGATGCCGGCGGTCGCGTACGTGTTCGCACGGTTCGTGTTCGGGCTCGGCGACCAGGACGTCTTCGTGCTCACGACCCTGGCGGCGTTGCCGGCGGCGCAGAACGTGTTCAACTACGCGCAGCGGTACGACGCGGCGGTCCCCGTCGCCCGCGACGTGGTGCTCATCTCGACGATCGGCTCGGTCCCCGTCCTGGTCGCGATCGCGGCCCTGCTGCACCCGTAGCGCGCCCTGGACGCACCGCGAGGCGGACGGGAGGCCCGTGGCGGGGCCGCCCCGTGCCTCCCGTCCGCCGTGGGGTCGCGTGCACCGCGGATGGTGAGCAGAAATGGTCGGGTCGCGGTCACCGACCCGACCATTGCTGCTCACGAAGCGCATCGGGGGCGCGCGTACGCTGACACCCACGGGGCGGACCCGCCTCGGGACCACGACGGACGGAGACCTCCGATGGACACGATGGCGATGATGAAGAACATGTCGATGACGGACATGCCCATGGAGATGGACATGGACGTGATGCAGGACACGATGATGGCGATGAACGCCGCGTCGATGGCCGCCACGATGTGCTCCGCGAGCGACATGCGCATGGGCGGCGAGATGGCCACGTGCGCCGCGATGTGCTCCAACACGGCGATGATGGCCGACACCGGCATGCGGATGATGATGCGTCCGGCAGGCATGGACCTGCCGAGCATGCAGGCGATGCTCATGGCCGTGATGACGATGGGCACGATGTGTGCCGCCGAGTGCCGGAAGCACATGGACATGGACGAGTCGTGCCGGTACTGCGCCATGGCCTGCGACGAGATGGTCGCGAAGTGCGAGGCGATGCTTGCCTCGATGTCTGCCTGAGCCGACGGGCTACGCGCTGCGTGCCGTGGTCTGACGACCGCCGGCGCTGAGGATCTCCGCCACAGGGTGGTGGGCGACCGGATCGCCGACCGACAAGAAGGCGTCGGCGTCCGCCACCCGGAGCTGGGTCACGCCGCCGTCCAGGAACACCACGACGGCGTCGGCGGGACGGGTCTCGACGACGATTCCGTCGCGCCAGGCGCCGGGGGCCGCGTTCGCCATGACGCGCTGGATGGGAAGGATCGTCGTGCGGGACATGGCTTCACCTGCTCTCGAAGGGGTTCGGTGCAGGAAATCTACGTCGGCGCCGTCACCTGCTCAACGAGGGCGGACGCCGGGCGTAACAGAACGCGTCACGACCGCGTGATCGCTCAGAAGATCATCGGGCGGTCGTCGTCGAGCGACGTGTCCAGGTCGAGGTCGACCACCACGGGGACGTGGTCGCTCGGGGCGTCGCCCTTCCGCTCGTTGCGGTGGATCGAGGCATCGGTGACGACGTCGGCGAAGGCCTGCGAGCCCATCACGAAGTCGATGCGCATGCCCTCGTTGCGCGGGAACCGCAGCTGCTTGTAGTCCCAGTAGGTGTAGCCGTCGGGGACGATCGGCCGGACGACGTCCTGCAGCCCCTTCGCCTCGAACGCCCGGAACGCGGCGCGCTCGGGTTCGCTGACGTGGGTGTGGCCCTCGAACACGCGGACGTCCCACACGTCGGTGTCGAGCGGTGCGACGTTCCAGTCGCCCATCAGCGCGAGCGGGGTCTCCGGCGACGCGGCGATCCACTCGGCGGTGCGGTCGGCCAGCTGCGCGAGCCAGTCGAGCTTGTACGTGTAGTGCGGGTCGCCGACCTCGCGCCCGTTCGGCACGTACAGGCTCCAGAGCCGCACGCCGTCGACGGTGACGCCGATGGCCCGGGCCTCGACGGGCAGGTCCGGCCCCTCGTGTCCCTTGAGGAAGCCGGGCTGGCCGGGGAAGTCGCGGGTCACGTCCTCCATCGGCAGCCGGCTGGCGAACGCGACACCGTTCCACTGGTTCAGGCCGTGCGCCTCGACGTGGTAGCCGGCGTCCTCGAACGCCTGCACCGGGAACTGCTCCGGCTTGCACTTGATCTCCTGCATGCCGAGGACGTCGACGTCCTCGCGCACCAGCCAGTCGACGACCCGCCCCACTCGGGTGCGGACGGAGTTCACGTTCCAGGTCGCCACGCGCATGGCATCGAACCTACCGGGGACGACCGACCCCGCCGTGCAGCGCGCCGCCTGCCGCTCTCGGGCGCAGCGCGGCACGATGGTGTTCGCTGGAAGTCCAGCAAGCGAGCGCAGGAGGCACTGATGGCATCGACGACGAACCGCGTCGACGGGACCGTGACGACCGGCACCACGACCGGCACCACCACCACGCAGGTCACGGCCAAGGGCAAGACGATCATCGACGACACCGTCGTCGCCAAGGTCGCGGGCATCGCCGCGCGTGACGTCCCAGGCGTCTACGCCCTCGGCGGGAACGCCTCGCGGGCCTTCGGCGCCATCCGCGACGCGATCGGCTCGAGCGCGCTCGGCCAGGGTGTCCGTGTCGAGGTCGGCGAGACCCAGGTCGCCGTCGACCTGACGATCGTCGTGGACTACCCGATCCCGATGATGGACGTCGCGTCCGCCGTGCGCGCCGCCGTCACGAGCGCCGTCACCGAGCTCGTCGGGCTCGAGGTCACCGAGGTCAACATCGCGATCAACGACGTCAACATCCCGGCACTGAACGGCACCGCCGACGACCTCGACGGCGACGTCCGCGAGGGCCGGGTCCGGTGAACGCCACCGTCGTCGGGATGGGCGTCGGCGCCCTCCTCGCGATCGTCGCGGTGACCCTCGGGTTCTGGGCGTTCGTGGTCGTCGCCGTCTGCATGGCCGTCGGCGGCCTGGTCGCCCGCATCGTCGCCGGTGACGTCGACGTGCGTCGCCTGGTCGACGTGCTGCGCGGACGCCGGAGCTCGTCGTGACCGACGCCGCCGTCGCCACGGTCGGCGACAGCGGCGTCCGGCTCCGCGGCTCCGACCGCATCGGCACGTCGGCGCTCGTGCACACCGCCCAGGCGGTCGCCGCCGAATCGCTGCGCGTGGCCTTCCGGGAGGTCCGTGCCCGGGTCTCCGACGACGGCCGCGGCGCGCTGGCGGTCGAGATCACCGCCCCGCTCACCCTGCCCGTGCTGGGGAGCCACGCGGTCCCCGACGAACCCGTCGTCACGAGCGCGCACCGGGCCCGTGGCACGATCGCCGAGCGGCTCCGGACCATCACCGGCCGACAGGTGTCCCGGGTGACCGTGACGTTCGCGTCGTCGGTCGTCGACGTCCCGCGGAGAGTCCGGTGACCGCCGTGGACGACCGGACCGCATCGGTCCCCGAAGCCGGCCCCGCACCGTCGACCGACCACGCCGCCACCTACCGCCGTCTGCTCCGCCGCGAGACCCACGTGTCCCGGTCGGGTGCCGTCGTCATCGCGATGCTCATCACCCTCGTGCTCGCCGCCGCTGCCGTCTTCGCCGGTGCCCTCGTGCTGCTCGACCAGAACGTCCTCGGCGTCGACCCGCGTGCCGTGGTGGACGCCGCCCTCGCCGCGCCGGACGGCCTCGACACCACGCTCGTCGTCGGGATCGCGGCGATCGTCGCCCTCGTCGGCCTGGTGCTCCTGCTGCAGGGGTTCCTGCCGCAGCGGCGTCCGCGCCACGCGATGGCATCCGACCGGCTCGCCGTCGTGGTCGACGACGAGGTGCTCGCCTCCGCCGCGGCACGTGCCGCCCGTTCCGTCACGCGGCTCGGGCCGGATGCCGCCGTCGGCACCGTGGGCCGCCGGACCGTCGAGGTGGTGCTGCGTCCCGCCGCCGGCGTCGACGTTCCCGCAGTGGCCGCGACCGAGGCCGTCGAGCACGAGTTCGCGGGGATCGACGCGCTGCCCGCCCTCGCTGCACGGGTGCGCGTCCAGCCGACCGGACGGGTGGACGGATGAACGCGACCAACCGTGGGCTCGGCCGGACGGCACTCGTCGTCGTCGGGCTCGTCCTGTTCGTCGCCGGGGTCGGTGCGATCCTGGTGCAGACGGCCCAGGGCCTGCCGCTCGTGGCGTCCTGGTGGCGCACGGCCGGCGACGCACTCGCGGGCCTCGGCACGGACACGTCGCGCGATGACTCCCTGCTGTCGTGGACGTGGGTGCTCGGCGGCGGGGTCGTCGTCGGCATCCTGGCGATCGTGGTGCTGACGACGCTCGGCGGTGGCCGTGCGGGCACCGTCGTCGAGAGCGACGGATCCTCCGACGGCGTCGCCGGTTCGGTGCGCGTCGAGTCCACGGCCGTGCAGCACGCGCTGTCGTCGGCGATCGGGGAGCTGCCGCAGGTGGCCTCGCTCGCGGTCGACGTCTACCGCGTCCGCGGCGGCCGGGCGATCCGGGTGCGGGTCCGTCCGCGCCGGGGTGCCTCACCGCGCGAGGTCACCGAACGGGTCGAGGCCGTCGTGGCCGACCTGGACGCCCTGCTCGGCGAACGACTGCCGGTCCTGCTCGAGATCGCACGCGGTGGGGCCGGGTCCTCGCGCCCGGACCGCGTGCACTAAGGCCGTCGTGGTGCGGTCGATCGGCGGGCTGCCGGGGCCGGACTCCGTCGTCCCCGTGCCGCGGGTGGTCGTGGAGGCCGCCCGGGGCCGCGAGGTCGCCCTGGTCTGGCACAACGAGATCGGCGGCACGACGTTCCGGATCGGCCCCGACGAGCACGCCGACGAGTTCGTCAAGGTCCTGCCGCACGCCTACGGCCGGTGGATCGGCAACGAGGCCGCGCGACTGGAGTGGGCGTCACGGTACGTGCGGGTGCCCGAGGTGCTCGACCACGGTGCGGACGACGACGGCGTGTGGCTGCACACCCGTGCAGTCCCCGGGTGGAGTGCCGTCGACCCGCGGTGGCACGACGAACCCCGGACCGCGGTGGTCGCGGTGGGCGAGGGCCTCCGCGCGTTCCACGACACCCTGCCGGTGGACGACTGCCCCTTCAGGTGGTCGACCGTGGCGCGGCTCGACCGGGCCCGCGCGGCGGGTGCCGACACGGATCGTCTCGGGCCGGAGCCTCCCCGCGACCTGACGGTGGTGTGCCATGGAGACCCGTGCACGCCGAACACGCTCATCGGTGCCGACGGTCGGTGGAGCGGGCACGTCGACCTGGACGCCACGGGTGTCGCCGACCGCTGGGCGGACCTGGGGGTGGCGACGATGGCGCTCGGGTGGAACTACGGGCCCGGATGGGAGTCGCTGTTCCACGAGGCGTACGGGGTGCCCGAGGATCCGGAGCGGACGGCGTGGTACCGGGCGCTGTGGAACGCCGACGTGGACGACCTCGGGGACTAGAAGGCGACGCCCCGCGCGGACATGAACGGCACCGGGTCGGTCGTGGCGCCGTTGATGTGCACCTCGATGTGGCTGTGGCACCCGGTGGACTGGCCGGTCGAGCCGACGAGCGCGATGAGCTGCCCCGCGGAGACCTGCTGGCCGATACCGACCCGGAAGCCGCCGTTGACGATGTGGCCGTAGGCCGTCTGGACCCCGTTGCCGTGGTTGATGCGCACGTAGTTGCCGTAGCCGCCGTACCAGCCGACGTAGTCGACGGTGCCGGCCGATGCGGCGACGATGGGCGTCGAGCAGCCGCTGGCCAGGTCGGTGCCGTCGTGCTTGATGACGGTGCCGTAGATCGGGTGCACGCGGTAGCCGTACGGGCTGATGACGTAGCCGCTGGCCGGACGGACCCAGCCCTGACCGCCACCCGAGCCGGCGGAGCCGCCACTGCCCGAGCCGCTGCTGCCGGAGCCGCCACCGCCGCCGGACGATCCGCCGCCGGCGTTCGCTGCCGCTGCCGCCGCGGCCAGTTCTCGGGCGGCACGGGCTTCGGCCTCGCGCGCGGCCTTCGCCTCAGCTGCCTTGCGGACGCGCTCACCCTTGGCGAACTCGGCCTCGGTCCGGACACGGCCGGAGACCAGGGTCGCGAGCTGGGCGTCGAGCCGGGCCTTGTTCGACTGCTGTTCGTCGTACGCGGTCTGCACGGCGTCGGAGGCGGCCTGTGCCTCTTGCATGCGGGCCTCGGCCTTCGCGGCGAGCCGCTCGAGCTCCCCAGCAGCGCGGTCGGCTTGGGCCTCGAGCGACCGGGTGACGCCGGCGTCGACGGCCGCGGCGGCCTGCACCCGTTCGGCCTGTTCGGACAGCTTGCTCAATGCGCCGAGGTCGTAGAGCAGGTCGCGCGCGTCGTCACCCTTGGTGAGCACCGAGGTCGTGACGTCGGCACCGCCCGAGCGGGCCATCTGCGCGGCGAACTGGCCGGCCTGCGCGGCGCTCTGCTCGGCGACCTTCGCGTGTTCGTCCGCCTTCGCGCGGAGCTTCTGCTCTTCTTCCGCCTTCTTCTGCGAGACGTTCTGTGCCTCGTAGAAGACGTCGCCGAGCTCCTTCGCCTTCGCCTGTGCGGCCTCGACCTTGGCGTCGAGGTCGCTGATGATGCCCTTGATCTCGGTGATCTGGCCCTGCTTCGCAGATTCCTTGCCACGGGCGTTCTTGACCTCGTCCCACGTGGGGTAGGTCACCGCCTGGGCTGTGGGCGCATCGACGACGACCGTGCCGACGAGGCCCGCGAGTGCCAGTCCGGTGACGGCGAGGCGGAGGCGCACGGAGGCACGAGGGGTGCGGTGGCTGGTGGGGCGAGACATCGACCACGAGCCTATACATCCGTACAGAGAAGATCGGACGCCGACGCGCCGCTGTGGACAACTCCTAGAACCCGCGCTCCTGCCGGATCTCGTCCGCACTGCCGACCACGTCGCGCCGGAGGACGTCCGCGCCGGAGGTCCCCGCGTAGTCGTAGACGTCGAACCCCGTGCAGTGCGTGATCGTCGCCGGGGCACCGAGGGAGTCCTCGACCGCGGTGGTCCACAGGTCGTGCGACCCGACCACCACGAAGGTCGGGTCGGCGTCCCGGTAGGCCCCGAGGTCGACGAGCCACGGGTACGTGTCGAAGGTGTCGCGGACCTGCAGCAGCTGCACGTTCGTCGCGGAGTACGTGGCGAGGGGCCGCACCGTCCAGAACTGGCCGACCCCGGTGACCGATCGTCCGTCGGCCCAGCGGTCCAGGCAGGACGACGGCGTGTACCGGGCGGTGGCGACGGCGTGCGCGGTGCTCGGTGCGGTGGCGACCCCGGCGGCGAGGACGGCGACGGCGGCGATCGCGACGGTGGCGCGGACCCCGCGGAACGGCCGGTGCACGCGGGTGCGGCGGACCGCGGTGCGGGTGAGCTCGGCCACCGCGACGAGGGCCAGCAGCGGGGCGGTCACGACGGGCTCGAGGTACCGCGGGGTCTCCGACCCGACGAGGACGACCCCGATCGACGCCGCGACCACGGTCACCAGGGGCAACGCGGTCGCGACGAGCACGGTGCGCGCGGTCCGGACCCGCCAGGCCCACACCGTGCCGCCGACGGTGACGAGCACCCCGACGAACATCAGGAACAGCCCGGCGTCGCCCGCCGCCGTGCCGGCTCGCACGTCGGTCAGCGCCGCGAAGAACTGCAGGGTCTCCACCGCGCGCGACGGCCGGACGTAGGTGGACGGGTCGAGCGACACGAAGGGCTGCAGCGGGATCCGCACCAGGTACCCGAGCAGTGACCCGGCCGTCACGGTGCCGGACAGCAGCAGCGCGGGACGCCACGGCACACGGCGCACCGCCGCCAGCAGCACGAGCGTGACCACCACGGGTGCGGCGGACCACGGCACGTACAGCGGGTTGGACGCGGTCGTGCAGAGCGCCACCAGCCCGAGCACCACGAGCACGACGACCGACGCCCGCCCGACCCGCACGGCGCGGAGCACGAGCACCGCGGTGCCGAGCATCGCCAGCACCACGCCGTAGTAGTACGTCGTGGTCAGCAGCAGGGACGCCAGCTCGAGCGACGTCGCGGTGCCGGACGACTCCGTCAGCACCAGCAGGGTCACGAACGCCACGCTCACCGCCGACACCGTGATGCGGGCCGCTCGTCCGGCCGACGGCATGAGCTCGTTCGCGGCAGCCCGCACCAGCGCGTACACGGCCAGCAGGACGAGCACCCCGTTCAGCGCCAGGGCCTGCTGCGGGGTACCCGTGACGAGGGCGCAGAGCAGGTAGACCGGCAACTCGGGGAAGAAGAACAGCGCCGGGGACATCGCCCACTCGAACGGCTGCCCGAGCTGCATCGACCGGTGCACCAGGGGCAGCAGCACCGAGTCGCCGTCGTACCAGAGCAAGGCGACCCGTTCCGTGGCGACGACGTGGCGGAGGGCGATGACGGACAGAGCCAGCGCGACCAGGGCGCCCAGTGCCTCCCGTCCGATCGCCCCGGCCACACCGCCGGACCGACGGCCGCCGGACGGAGCCGGCGCCACGGCGGAGCGACGCGGTGCTCGGGGCATGTCCCGGAGCGTACCGAGGGCTGCTCGGGACGACCCCACAGGACGGGGGAGCGCGCTGTGAGTCCGACCGGCTACCCTTGTGCGCTGTGACCGACGCGCGCGAACAGTTGATCCAGTACATCTCCTCCGAAGCGGTGTTCCACGGCGACTTCACCCTGACCAGCGGGAAGAAGGCGACGTACTACATCGACCTGCGGAAGGTCAGCCTGGACCACCGGGTCGCGCCGCTGATCGGCCAGGTCATGGCCGAGCTCGTGCAGCAGGTGCCGGACGTCTCGGCCGTCGGCGGACTCACCATGGGCGCAGACCCCATCGCCAGCGCCGTGCTGCACCAGGCTGCCGCACAGGGCCTGACCTACGACGCCTTCGTCGTCCGCAAGGAGCCCAAGGACCACGGCCGCGGCAAGCAGGTCGAGGGCCCGGACCTCAAGGGCAAGCGCGTCGTCGTGCTCGAGGACACCTCCACCACGGGCGGCTCGCCGCTCAAGGCGGCCGAAGCGCTCGAGCGTGAGGGCGCGATCATCGCCGCCGTCGCGGTCGTCGTCGACCGCGACACCGGCGCCAAGGAGACCATCGAGGCAGCCGGGTACCCCTACTTCGCGGCCATCGGGTTGGCTGATCTGGGGCTGACCGCGTGAGCGGGGAGCGTCCGGACGACGCGCGCGACCCCGAGGACACGGCCGGCCCCGCAGCGGCGGCCGACGGTGCCGACGGGGTGGACGGCCAGGAGGCCCGGCGCGCGTCCGACCCGGACGCTCCGTTCCACGGTCTCCGCAGCGCCGCGGACATCTTCGGCGCCCCGCGGGGCGAGGAGGACTGGCCCTCGCGACGGGAGCGCCGCGAGGCCGAGCGCACCGCGCGCGAGACGGGCGCACCGCTGCCGGAGCCGTTCGAGGCGTCGGCACCCGAGGCCTCGGCCCCCGAGGCGCCGACGCCCGGGGCACCCACCGCGCCTGCTGCTCCGGTGCTGGACGACGGCGCGACGCAGGCCATCTCGATGCCCGAGCAGCTGTCGGCGCCGTCCGAGAGCCCGGACGCCGCCGCCGAGCACGAGCGCTCCACCCTGCACGACCGCATCCCGCCGGCCGCCGTCGTGCCGCCGAACCCCACCGCGCCGCACCCCTCGTCAATCGTGCTCCCGACCGCGCAGACCCACCGCGACGAGCGCGCCGCGGCGTCGCAGGCCATCGAGGACGAACGTCGCCGCGTCGACCCGTTCGGCGAGGGCCGTGCCGACGTCGACTGGCTCGGCCGTGCGACCGGCTCCGGCGCACCCGTCCCGCCCGCCGGACCCGTGGCGCACCAGCCGCTCGGCGTCGAGAACGTGCTGCCCCCGTCCGAGGAGCCGCCGAGCTTCACCGACCTGCTCCGGATCGCCGGCATGGGGTCCGTGCCCACGCAGGGCGCCGGACCGGACCGGCCGTTCGACTGGGCCATCCGCGACGACGAGACCGGCGAGGTCCCGACGACCCTGACCGGCGACTCGTTCGACACGACGGCGTTCGGTGGCGGCGGCTCGTGGTCGTTGGCGGACGAGACCGATGCCGATGCCGAGGTCGTCTCCGGCGAGGTCGACACCCCGGTCGACGGGGTGCCGCAGGCGCTTCGGACGTTCCCGGTGCCCCCGGCCGTGCCGACTGCTGCTGCTGCCGTGCCGCCTGCTGCTGTGCCGACGGCGGTTCCCGATGCCGGGCCGGTGGCTCCCGCGGAGCCGACCGAGGCCCCGGACGCGACCCGCTCCGCTGCCGAGGGTGACGGGGCGGACGCGGCCACGGGCCTCCCGGACGCCGCGACCACCGCACTGCCGGTCGCCGGGACGCCCTGGTGGTCCGAACCCGACGCGACCGTGCCGCCGACCGCTGCGCCGCCCCTCGTCGAACCCGCTGCGTCGCCCGCCTACCCGGCGCACCTGCCGCCCGCGGTGGGCCAGGACCTCGACGCCGTGCTCGGTTTGCGCCGGGACGACACGGGGGCGCAGCCCACGGCGTTGCCGGCCGCGGCGCCGGACGAGCTGGACCAGTCCGAGTGGGACGGCCGCGAGACCAGCGACACGAGTGCGATCAAGGACCTGTTCGGCACCGAGGCCGTCGGGCAGCTCGGCGGCACGGGCTACGACCCGGAGGACACCGGGACGCGGATGATGCCGGCGGCCGCGGTGCCGTCGGCTGCTGCCGGTGCCGGTGCGGGTGCCGGGGCGTCGTCGCCTGCGCCCGTGTCATCCAGCCCGCCGGTCGAGCGCGACAACTTCATCAACCAGGGTGCTGCGCGCCTGCGGAGCGAGGGCAAGCGCGGCAAGCAGCTGCTCGTCTACGGCTCGATCGCCCTGATCGTCGTGCTCATCGTCCTGGTGTTCCTGCTGTCGAAGTGGATCCTCGGCAACAACATCTCCGACCAGGAGATCGCGCCGACGAAGTCCCCGGCGGCAGCGTCATCGGCTCCGGCGACTCCTTCGACTGCGGCGTCTGCCGCTCCCTCGGACGAGGCCGCTGCTCCGGCTGCGACGCTCCAGTTCGCCACCACGCCCGCGCTGCCGGGCGAGCACGCCTGGACCGACCTGGCCGGCGGGGAGTGCCTGTCGCCGTTCACCAACGCCTGGGCGCAGAGCTTCACGGTGGTCGACTGCGCGACGCCGCACATCGGGCAGCTCACCGCACGGATCGCCGTCGACGGGGATGCGTACCCGGGGGGCGAGGCCCTCGCGACGCAGGCGGCCGACCAGTGCCAGTCGGACGCGGCCCTGAACGCTTCGGCGGCTGCGGCCGTCGGGGACGTGCAGGTGCAGGGGTCGTACGCGCCGGACCAGGCGACGTGGGACCAGGGCGACCGGTTCATCTCGTGCTTCGTGACGCGGTCGTCGGGGCAGGAGCTCACGGCGTCGTTGGCGCCGGGGGCGTAGGGCGGCTGCGGCCGGCTGGACGGGGTGCGTGCGGGCGCATCCTCCGACGATCCACGACGTGATCGACGCGTGTTCTGTCGGCACATGCGCACGCATCGGATGCGTGTGCAATGAGCGACGTTCCACGAGTTGATCGTCTGGTGGATCGTCGGAACATGCACACGCATCCGTGGCGCGCGAGCCAGGCCGCGGTCGGTGGTCGCCGGGTCAGGCGGCCGCGGGGACCTTCGCCGACACGTCGGACAGGGTCTGCAGCTCGTCGGCGCTGAGCTCGAGCTCGGCCGAGGCGAGCAGCGCGGGCAGCTGCTCGGTGTTCCGGGCGCTCGCGATCGGCGCGACGACGTCGGGCTGCGCCTGCAGCCAGGCCAGGGCGACGGTCGCGAGCTCGGTGCCGCGGGCCTCGGCGATGGTGGACAGCGCGTCGACGACCGCGAGGCCCTCGTCGTTGAAGTACCCGGAGACCTGGCCCTCGCGGTCCTTGCCCGCGAAGTCGTCCTTCGTGCGGTACTTGCCGGTCAGGAACCCGGCGGCGAGCGCGAAGTACGGCACGACGCCCAGGCCGTGCGCGTGGGCGAGTGGGGCGATCTCGGACTCGTACGGCTCGCGGGTGACGAGGTTGTAGTGCGGCTGGATCGCGACCGGCTGCGCGAGGCCGTTCTCGGTCGCGATGCGGATCCACTCCTCGGCGCGGTCCTTCGAGTAGTTCGAGATCGCGGTGTAGCGGACGATGCCGTCCGTGACGAGCTGGTCGAAGGCGCGGACGGTCTCCTCGAGCGGGGTCGACTGGTCGTCGAAGTGCGCGTAGTACAGGTCGATCCGGTCGGTGCCGAGGCGCTGCAGGCTGGCACGGGCCGCAGCGGCGACGGTGTCCGCGCCGAGGCCCTGGAACTGCGGGTGCTGCGAGCCCTTCGTGGCGATGACGACGTCGTCGCGCTTGCCCGAGGCCGCGAGCCACGAACCGATGACCCGCTCGGACTCGCCGCCCTCGTTGCCGGGGGCCCACGCGGAGTACACGTCGGCGGTGTCGATGAAGTCGCCGCCCGCCGCGGTGTAGGCGTCGAGGACCTGGTGGGAGGTCGACTCGTCCGACGTCCACCCGAAGACGTTGCCGCCGAGGGCGAGGGGGAACACGTGGAGGTCGCTGGTACCGATGCGGGGCATACGGGGGTCCTTTCGTGGTCGGGCGAGCGGTCCTCGATGCGAACCGCTCCTCGGCCGACGCTATGCCCCGAGGCTTGACACGGCCCCGGTGGCAGCGGGTTGCATGGACCCATGACCGCACTCACCGATGCCCTCGCCGACCCCCGTTCCTCGGTGCGGCTGCAGGCCGTGATGGCCGCCGGGACCACCCCGGACGCCGCCGATCTCGACGTGCTCGTCGAGCAGTGCGCCGTCGAGCCGGACTTCTTCGTCCGCGACATGCTCACCTGGGCGCTGACCCGGCACCCGTCGGCCGACGTCGTCACGCGGGTGGTCCCGTCGCTCACCCGTTCCGAGCCGCAGGCCCGTAGCCAGGCGTTGCACACCCTGTCGAAGGTCGGCGACCCGTCGGCTTGGCCGTCGGTGCGCCCGTTGCTCGCGGACCACCACGACGAAGTGCTCCGCGCCGCCTGGCGGACCGCCGTCGCACTCGTGCCCGACGACGAGCGGGGCGAGCTGGCCCGGACGTTGGCGGTGCAGCTCGGGGTCGGTCCGCGCGAACGGCGGCTCAGCCTGTCGCGGGCACTGGTCGGGTTGGGCGAGGAGACGGTGGCGCCGGTGCTCGCAGCGGCTGCAGCCCGGGGCTCCGACGCCGTGCGGGACCACGTCGCCGACACGGAGCGGCTGTTGCACGACCCGGACGCTGCGTCCGCGCTCGCCCTCGAACGGGCTCGGCGCGAGGTGGCGCTCGGCCGCACCCGGTCCGTGAAGGGCTAGGGCCGGTGGGCGCGCCCGGCTGGGCGCGTCGAGTGGTCGAGAACCGTCGTCGTCGCGGTGGTGGGGCGGGCGCGTCGCGCGGTCACGAAACCCCGTGCCCTGGGCGCCGAGTGGTCGTGAACCGTCGGTCGCGGGGCTGTCGGACGGCGGTCCCTGACCGCTCGGCGGACGTGAGCGGGGTGTCGTGACCAGTGGGGGCGACGGACGGGAGGCGCGTGGCGGCCGCGCACCGGGCCTCCCGTCCGACACCACGCGCGTTCGCGGGCCGCGGTGCGGTCGCGACGCCCCGTGCCCTGGGTGCCGAGTGGTCGTGAACCGTCGGTTGCGGGGCTGCCGGGCGACAGATGGTGACCGCTCGGCGGACGTGAGCGGGGTGTCCCGACCGCCCGACCGGCCGACCGACCCGCGGGCGGGCCCGCTCAGTCGGCGTCGGGAGCCAGCCAGATCGCGGTCGCGGCGGCGGCGGGCAGGTCGACGAGCGCCTCGGCGCCGTCGGCCCCACGTCGGGAGACCGCGATGACGCCGGCGTAGTCCCGCACCCGCTCGACCCGCAGGTGTGTGCCGAGGCCGACCCCGAGCTCGTCGAAGTACCGCAGCAGCGAGGGGTCGTCGTCGGACACCCGGTCGACGGTGCCGCACGCACCGGGCTCGATCGCACCGAGCAGCGTGCCGAGCGTGGCGGGCACGGTGCCGTCCGCGGCGGGGATCGGGTCGCCGTGCGGGTCGTGCGTCGGGTGCCCGAGATCGGCGTCGACCCGGTCGAGGAACCGCTCCGACACCGCGTGCTCGAGCGCCTCGGCCTCGGTGTGTACCTCGTCCCACGTGTAGCCGAGGCGGGACACCAGGAACGACTCGATCAGCCGGTGCCGCCGGACCATCGCGACCGCGACCTGCTGCCCGAGCGGCGTGAGCACGACGCCGTAGTACGGGGTGTGCTCGATGAGGCCGTCGCGGTCGAGCTTCTTGAGGTTGCCGGACACCGTCGAGGCCGACACCTTCAGCGTCGCCGCGATGTCCCGCGTGGCCAGTCCGGTGCCGCCGCGCTCCCCGGCCTTCCAGATGAGCTTGACGTAGTCCTCGGCCATGGTCGACAACGAGGGCAGGCGCATACCGCCAATCGTACGGCTGCACTGGTACAACCGGGACGTGCACCAACCCCGTCGTCGCCGCTGGCCGGTCCCGCCCTCGCTGCTCATCGGCCTCGCGCCCCTCGTGGTCTTCGCGGCGATCAGCGCGTGGCGGTCACGGCCGAGCGACGACTACCCGACACTCGGCCAGACCGTCGACAGTGTCGTCCGTGCCCTGGTGATCCCCGAGGGCATCGCCGCCGTCGCGCTCGCCGTGGTCGTCACCGGGCTCGGGTGGTGGCGGATCGCGACCGTCGACCGCACCCGGACGCCGCTGCGCTGGTCCGCGCTCGCACCGGGGCTGGTGCTCGTGGTGTGCCTGGTGCGGCTGCCCCTGATCGACTGGACGGCGCTGCCCGCGCACTACTTCCTGCTGCTCACCGTCGGGGTGCTGTTCGTCGGGGTGTTCGAGGAGCTGATGGCCCGGGGCATGCTCCTGGTCGGGTTGCGTCGCCGGGTGCCCGAGTTCGGCGTGTGGGCGCTGTCGTGCGTGCTGTTCGGGCTGCTGCACCTGCTCAACGCCCTCGCCGGGGCCGGGATCGGCCCGACGATGATCCAGGTCGTGTTCGCGGCGTCGTTCGGTTCCACGCTGTACGTCGCTCGCCGGGTGACCGGTTCGCTGCTCGTCCCGGTGCTGCTGCACGCGTTCTGGGACTTCGGGTCGATCGGGTACTCGGCGACCGCTGACCCGTCGGACACGGGTCGCGTCGTGGTGCTCGGCCTGATCGGGCTGTTCTCGTTCGCCGTCCTGGCGTTCGGGATCGTCGCGGGCGGCATGGTCGCGTGGCGCGACGACCGGCCGCGTCGCCTGGCGAAGCGGTGGCGTTCGGTGCCGCCGATGGCGGCCTTCGCCCTGGAGGCCCGTGGCGACCTGGCAGCGCCGACCCCGGCCCGGTAGCCGCCCGGCTCCAGAGCCCGGCGCGCTTCCACGCCCGGCCCGGCGCCCGCAGCAGCGCCCGGTGGCGCCGTCCGTCAGGGCTTGCGACCGACCGCGAAGACGCGGCGGAACGGGTACACGGTGCCGTGGGCGCTCGCCGGGTACGCCTCGCGCAGCGCCGCCCGGTACCGCTCGACGTACTCCGCCGTCAGCGCACCGGAGGGGTCGGCGGCGTCGAGAGCCGCCAGTGCCGGTCGCAGCCCGGTGCCGCGCACCCAGTCGAGCACCGGGTCCTCGCCCGGCAGCAGCTGCGCGTAGGTCGTCTCCCAGGCGCGGGCCGCGAACCCGGCGTCGAGCATGATGCCGAGGTAGCCGGTGGGGTCGAGCACCGGGTCCTCGCGCAGGACGCCGTCGAGCGCCGAGGCCCACGGCCCGGACGCCCCGATCGACCGCATCAGGGCGTGCGACGGGGACCCGAAGTTGCCCGGCACCTGCATCGCGAACCACGATCCGGACGGCATCGCGTCGAGCCACCGCGGCAGCAGCACCACGTGCGACCCCACCCACTGCAGCGCCGCGTTCGTCACCACGACGTCGTCGGTCGGCCCGGGCGTCCAGTCCTCGATCGCACCGAGCTCGAACGACAGGTTCGGCAGGCCCGCCAGAGCGGGGTCGGCCGCAGCCGACGCGAGCATCTCCGCCGAGCTGTCGATCCCGACCACCGGCGACGAAGGCCACCGCGCTGCCAGCGTGGCGGTGAGGGACCCGGGACCGCAGCCCAGGTCGACGACGCGACGCGGGGCCTCCCGTCCATCGTCCGCTGGCCACGCGACCTGCGCGACCAGGTCGTGGAACGGACGCCCACGGTCGTCCGCGAACGCGGCGTACCGCGACGGGTCCCAGCGCATCGCTACAGCTCGACCTCGAAGGGGGCGGTGCGCACGAGCTCGTGCACGCCGGAGATGACCTCGCTCGGACGGAACGGGTAGCGGTCGATCTCGGCCTGGTCGCTGATGCCCGTCATCACGAGGACGGTGTGCAGCCCCGCCTCGATGCCGGCCTGCACGTCGGTGTCCATCCGGTCGCCGATCATGCCGGTGTTCTCGGAGTGCGCGCCGATGCGGTTCATCGCCGAGCGGAACATCATCGGGTTCGGCTTGCCGACCACGTACGGCTGCTTGCCGGTCGCCTTCTCGATCATCGCGGCGATCGCGCCCGTGGCGGGCAGGACGCCCTCGGCCGACGGGCCGGTGGCGTCGGGGTTGGTGACGATGAAGCGGGCGCCGTCGCGGATCAGGCGGACGGCCTTGGTGATCGCCTCGAACGAGTAGTTGCGGGTCTCGCCGACGACGACGTAGTCGGGGGCGGTCTCGGTCATGATGAACCCGGCTTCGTGCAGGGCGGTGGTCATGCCGGCCTCGCCGATGACGAACGCGGAGCCGCCGGGCATCTGGGACTTGCAGAAGTCGGCGGTGGCGAGGGCGCTCGTCCAGATGCGCTCCTCGGGGACGTGCAGGCCCGAGCTCCGGAGCCGGGCGCTGAGGTCACGCGGCGTGAAGATCGAGTTGTTCGTCAGGACGAGGAACTCGGTGCCCTCGTCGAGCCACTGCTGGATGAGCTCGGGGGCACCGGGGAGGGCCTGGTTCTCGTGGACGAGCACGCCGTCCATGTCGGTCAGCCAGCACTCGACGTCGTCGCGGGTCGCCATGGGCTCACCCTACTGCGCACGGCCGACGGGCCGGCCCGTCGGCCGGGTTCCTTCGAAGGGGCCGGGAGGCGCGGATCGGCTCTTGCGCGTCGCCCACGGACCCGAGATGGTCGAGTCACCGAACGCCACTCGGCTTTGCCCTAGGCTTTTCGGGACACGTACCGAATCAAGGAGAACCCGCCGTGCTCGTCGAACCCGGATCCCCGACCGCCACGCCCCGCCCTGCTGCGGTGCCGGACCTGGAAGCGGCTCCCGATCTGGTCGAGGCGACACCGCGGCGGCGACGCGGACGGCCCAACGTGCTGAGCCGCGAGCAGGTGATCGACGCCGCGACGGCGATCGCGAACGAGGACGGCCTCGACCGCCTGTCGTTCCGTGCGCTCGGCGTGCGGCTCGGCGTCGCACCGATGACCGTGCACCGGACCATCGGCGGCCTCGACGACCTGCACGCCGAGCTCGTGCGCCGCACGGTCGACGAGTTCACCGCCACCTTCGTCTGGCCGGACGAGTGGCACGCCGTGGTGCGCACCTTCGCCACGACGTTCCGCGACCTGATGCGCACCCACCCCCTGGTGCTCGAGTCGCACAGCCGGCGCGGGGCCCTGGTGTCCACCGAGTCCGACGCCGTCGTGGCGAAGGTCGTCGGGGCGCTCCGCTCCGCCGGGCTGGCCGATGCCGAGGCGATGTACGCGTTCTTCGTCGTGTACGACTTCGTGGTCGGGCACACCTCGGTGGAGATCGGGCGGGGCGACGCCGAGGCCGGACGCCCCGAGCGGCACGCGCTCGTCGGAGAGCTCCTGGGGGAGCACTCGTACGACGCACGCTTCGCGCTCGGGCTCGACGTCCTCGTCGCCGGGATCGAATCGCGCGTCCGCTGAATTTCGGTACGCTTCCCAACAAAAAAAGATGTGAGATACCGTCTTTCACGATGTCCACTCAGTACCAATCCCCACAGTCTTCCGTTCCGCAGCCCTACGGTTCCGTCCCGCACCGCACGAACACCCTCGCGATCATCTCGCTCGTCGCGGCGTTCGTCGCACCGCTGATCGGGTTCATCCTCGGTCTCGTCGCGATGTCGCAGGCGCGCAGACGATCCGAGGGGGGCCGCGGCCTCGCGCTCGCCGCGGTCATCGTCGGTGGGGTGGTCACGCTGCTGTACATCGGGCTGTTCGTGACGATCGCGGTCCTCGCGGCGAACGCCCCCGATCCGACGTACTCGTACTGACCGACCACGCACGTCGATCATGAGCACCACCGATCCGGCCGCCGCCCTCCGTGCGAAGGCCGCCGCGCAGCAGGGCAGCGCCCGTGCACTCGTCCTGACGATCGTGTGGGCGGCGCTCCTGCTCGCCGTCGGCGTCGTCGCCGGGTACGCGCTCGGGTCCGTCCTCGGCACCATCCGGGACATGACCGTCAACAGCGTGTTCTCGGACACGCCGGACCCGGAGTACCCGTGGTGGGCGATGCCCGTCGCGGTCACGGGGTCGATCGTCACGCTGGGCATGTACTCGAAGTGGAACCACCGCTTCGCAGGCCGGGCGTCGGAGTTCGTCGGGGTGGGACCGGTGAGCATCTGGCTCGTCGGCGCCGCAGCCGGGCTCTGGTGGACGACCGCGACGCAGTGGGCGCCCGTCGACCGCGTCGGGACCACCGTCGACCCGGCGTTCGGCCGCGACGAAGTCTGGGGCATCGGCGGCTGGATCTGGTACGCCGCTGCGTGGTGGATCCCCGCACTGGTCACCGCGCTGGCGCTGGTCGCCCTGATCGGCGGGACGGTTGCACGCCGCGGGCAGGGCGGCCGACGCGGTCGGCTCGAACAGCTGCTGCGTGCGGGACGCCGGGTCGACGGGATCGTCACCGCGGTCAGCGGCTCGACCGCCCACGACGCCTCCTTCACGCTGCTGCGCTGGACCTTCACGTTCACGGACCTCCAGGGACAACAGCGCTGGGTCGACCGGACCGAAGGGTTCCGCGACGGAACCGGCCCGGTGCTCGGAGCGACCGTCGTCGTCGTGTTCGACCCGACCCGTCCGAGTGATCGGAAGCGCATCTTCGCGGCGACCAACGCCGGTGCCGTTCCGGAGGACTTCCTCCGCCCGGGTACGCAGTGACACCGTGACGCGGCGGGCGTTCGGCTGGAACACGGTCGTGGGACTCGCGCCGACCGGCCCGGTTCGCCGCGGCTCTACCCTGGAGGCGTGACCGACGAGCCCGCCCCGACGCACGAACTGACGACGAACGGCGTCGGCCCGCACCCGGAGCCCTGGCCGGACGACCCACGGCTCGACCCGGAGCTGCTGGCAGCGGGGGACTCGCGGAACGTGCTCGACCACTTCCGGTACTGGTCGATGGACGCCATCGTCGCCGAGCTCGACACCCGCCGGCACGCGTTCGACGTGGCGATCGAGAACTGGCAGCACGACCTGAACATCGGGTCGATCGTGCGGAGCGCCAACGCGTTCCTGGCCGGCACGGTGCACATCATCGGGCGGCGGCGCTGGAACAAGCGCGGCGCGATGGTGACCGACCGGTACCAGCACGTCCGGTACCACCCCGACGTGCAGGCGTTCCTGGCCGCGATGGCCGAGGAGCAGCGCCCGGTGATCGCGATCGACAACACCCCTGGCGCCGATCGCATCGAGACCGCGGCGATCCCGGAGCGGTGCGTGTTCCTGTTCGGCCAGGAGGGCCCCGGGCTCACCGACGAAGCGGTGGCCGGGGCGTCCGGGCACCTGGAGATCACGCAGTTCGGGTCGACGCGGAGCATCAACGCCTCGGCGGCGGCTGCGATCGTCATGCACAGCTGGATCGTGCAGCACGCGGCGCCTGCCGACGCGACTTCGTGAGCAGAAATGGTCGGGTACGGGCCCTGGACCCGACCATTTCTGCTCACGAGGCGGGCGTGACGGACGCGGGACGGGCCTCCCGTCAGCCGCGTCAGCGCGGGGCGGTCGTGCGGCGAGCGACCAGGCGGGGCTCGACCAGGGACTCGGTGGCGGCCAGCCCCGGGTCGGCGATGCGGGCGAGCAGGCGCTCGCCGGCGCCGCGGCCGATCTCGACGCTGCGATCGTCGATGCTCGTCAGGCCGACGTAGCGCGTGGCGGCGACGGGGGTGTCGTCGTAGCCGATGACGGAGACGTCCTCGGGGACCCGGAGTCCGCGTTCGGCGAGTTCGGACAGTGCTCCGAGGGCCATCACGTCGTTGGCGGCGAACACCGCGGTGACGTCGGGGTGGTCGTCGAGCAGGGCGCCGAGGGCGCGGGATCCGGCCTCTTCGGTGGGTTCGCCGGGCAGGACCACGACGGCGGGACTTGCACCCGCACTGGCCGCGACGGTTGCCTCGAACCCGGCGCGACGTTCCTTCGACGCCGCCGAGCTCGCCCCCACGAAGCCGAGCCGCGTGTGGCCCAGCGCGAGCAGGTGCTCCGCGGCCATCCCGCCGCCGGCCCGGTCGTCGTTCGCCACGGTGTCCGCGCGGGGGATCGACACGCGCCCGCCGGCGATGACGACCGGCATCGAGGCCGGGATCGCCAGGTCGGTGTCGGGTTCGCCGGCGATGACGATGCCCTCGACGCGCATGGACAGGAAGCCCTCGACCGGCGAGGCGTCGAGCCCCGTGTTCAGGAACCGGTCCGCGACGACGAGACGGTGGCCCTGGTCCTGCAGGGCCTCGCGCAGCCCGGTGAGCAGGTCGACGAACCACTGGTTCCGGAAGTCGTCGAGGACCACGCCGACGGTGCGGCTGCGGGTGCCGGCGAGGGACACCGCGGCAGTGGATGGCCGGTAGTCGAGCTCCTGGATCGCCGTGAGCACGGCGGCCCGGCGCTGGTCACTCACCCGGGGGGAGCGCTGCAGCACCAGGGAGACGAGGGACTTCGAGACCCCGGCGCGCGCGGCGACGTCGTAGATGGTCGCGGGTTTGCCGTCTCCCATGATGCGCTTCGACCTCCGTTGGTTCGTCCGTCGATCGTAGCGGTTGACGTGACATGCGCGGGGTGGGGGGTGGGGCGCGGTGCGCGGGGGCGGTGGTCGGTGCGCTTCGTGAGCAGAAATGGTCGGGTCCGTGGTGCTGACTCGACCATTTCTGCTCACGATGTGCGCGTGGTCACTCCTCCACACGGGAGGCCCGGGGCACGTTGTGCACGGAAGGTGCGTTCGCGCGTGTGGACCTTGCGCCGGGGCGCGAGTGTGGACGGCATGCGAGCACGCCCACTTCCACCCCGGCTCCGGTACCGATCGTTCGACGTCAGGGCCGCCGACCGTGCGGGTGTCAGCCGCCAACGACTCCGACGGCGAGACCTGGTCCGGCCGACCCGATCGATCCGCTGGGCGCGGGGACGCCCACCCGACGGCGTCGAACGGATCCGGGCATTCCGCTCGATCCTGCTGCCCGGACAGTTCGTCAGCCACCTCTCGGCAGCTGTGTTGTGGGAGCTGCCGGTGCCCGTCGGTGCCACAGGGCCGGTGCACATCACGAGTCCCATCCCTGCCGCCCAACCGCGCCGGACCGGGGTCGTCGGACACCGCATCACCGCCGACCGGGCTGCCGTCGCCGAGCGCTGGGGGATGCCCGTGAGCACCCCGGCGGCGCTGTGGGTCGACTGCGGTGCGCTCCTGAGCATCGACCAGCTCGTTGCACTGGGCGATGCGATCGTCACGATCCGGCGGTGTGCCACGACGATCGACGACCTGCGCGGAGCGCTCGACCGGGCCGGGGCGCGCGCAGGAGTCCGGAAGCTGCGGGTGGTGCTCGAGCTCGTGCGGGTCGGTGCGGGCTCGCCGCGGGAGACCCTGGCGCGACTGACGATCGTGCGCGCCGGATTGCCCGAGCCGGAGCTGCAGGTCGACGTGCTCGACGAGGCCGGGCGCTTCGTGGGGCGCGTCGACATGGCGTACCCGGAGCAGCGCATCGTCATCGAGTACGAGGGGGACCAGCACCGGACCGACGCCGAGCAATGGGGTCGTGATCTGCGGCGCTACCGCGATCTCGAACAGCTCGGCTGGGCGGTCGTGCGGTGGACGAAGTCCGACCTGGGCGTGCACGCGGCGGGCGCCGTGGACCACCTGAGGGAACTGCTCGCGCGCCGGGGGTAGCGTCCGCCGCATGGCGACGCTGCTCATCACCGGGGCCGCAGGACGCATCGGGGCGGCTCTCCGGTCCAGGCTCCTGGCGGCCGGACACGACCTCGTCCTGCTCGACGAACGGACGCCCGACGACCCGGTCGTCGCCGGGGAGCGGTTCGTCTCCGGCTCGGTGAACGACCCCGCTGCGCTGGACGACGCGCTCGCCGGGGTCGACACCGTGGTGCACCTGGCCGGTATCCCGACCGAGGCCGCGTGGGACGACCTGCTCGAGGCGAACCTGACCGGCACGAAGAACGTGCTCGAGCGTGCGGCAGCGAACGGTGTGCTCCGGGTGCTGCTCGCGAGCTCGATCCACGCGGTCGGCCGGGTTCCCGAGCCGCTCGACGAACCGGGCAGCGTGCCGGGCGACCGACTGCCGCGGCCGGACACCTACTACGGCGTGACGAAGGCGGCGATGGAACTGCTCGGCAGCCTGTTCGCCGACCGGTACGACATGTCGATCGTCTCGGCGCGCATCGGGGCGTTCGGGGAGCACCCGTCGTCGTCGCGAGCGCTCCTGATGTGGAGCTCGTCCGACGACCTGGCGCGCCTGGTGCTCGCGACCGTCGACCTGCGCGAACCGGGGCACCACGTCGTGTGGGCGCTGTCGCGGAACACCGGCTCGCCCGCCGACCTGACCGCCGGGGAGCGCATCGGCTTCGTCCCGCGCGACGACGCGTCCCGGGCGCTCGACCCCGACGCTCGGGCGGACCTGCCGCCGGAGGACCTGCGGTTCCTCGGCGGCGAGATGGTGTCGTTGCCCCTCGGGCGCAGTACTTCGTGAGCAGAAATGGTCGGGTGGCCTGACGCCACCCGACCATTTCTGCTCACCATGCGAACGCCCGACCCGCGACGCGACGCTGCCGCGCCCCCGCGCCCCCGCTACCCGATCAGGCTCGGGCGCAGGTCGCGCAGCGTGCGGGAGCGGGTCTGCCGCGCCGTGACCACGAAGGACACGAGCAGCGCCCCGAGCAGCCAGCAGAGCAGCACGCCCGCGTCGGACCACGCGGCGCCGAGGTTCCCGCCGTACATCGTCTGCCGGATCGCGTCGACCGAGTACGTCATCGGCAGCGCGAAGTGCAGCGCTGCCAACGGTCCGGGCAGCGTCTGCCACGGGAACGTGCCGCCGGCGGTGACGAGCTGCACGAGCATGAGCACCAGGCCGAGGAACTGTCCCACCGACCCGAGCAGCACGTTGAGCGCCATGATGACCGCCGCGAAGGTCGCCGAGGCCAGCACCATGATGCCGATCGTGCCGCCGACGTGCACCACGTTCAGGTCGAGGGCGAACCGCACGATGAAGAACAGCGCGACCATCTGCACCAGGCCGAGCAGCGCCGGGGTCAGCCAGCCGCCGAACACGACCGCGAGGGGCTTCCGCACCGCGGTGATCGCCCGCTTCGAGATCGGCTTGAGGATGAGGAACAGCGCGTACATGCCGATCCAGGCTGCGAGCGAGATGAAGAACGGCGCGAGGCCGGCGCCGTAGTTCGACGCCGCGGCGACGTTGTCGTCCCCGACCTTCACCGGGTCGGAGATGACCGAGGCCTGCGACTCGCGCTCCGAGGCGTTCGACGTGGGGATCTTCGTGCGGCCCTCGTCGAGCGACGCGGCGAGCTTCGACGACCCGGTCTTGAGCTCGTCCAAGCCGGAGACGAGCGACGAAGCACCCTTGTCGGCGGACGCTGCGCCCGAGGCGAGTGACGAAGCACCTGACGACAGCGTGGGTGCGGCGGACGCGAGCGCAGACGTGCCGTCTGCGACCTTCGAGGCACCCGTTGCGAGCGTCGACGCGCCGTCCGCCGCCGACGAGATGCCCGAGGTCAACGTGGGCGCCGCCGCGGCCAGCTTCGACGTCCCGGCGGCGAGCGTGTCCGAGCCGTCGGAGAGCTGCTGGATGCCACTCGTCAGCGCCGGAGCCTTCTCGGCGAGCTGCGACGCTCCGGCGGACACCTGCGCGCTGCCGGTCTTGAGCTTCTGCAGGTTGCCGGACAGCGCTCCGGCACCGGTGCTGAGATCGGCACTGCCGGTCTGCAGGTCGTCGAGCCCGGCGAGCAGCTGGGTCTTCTGCTCAGCGGTGAGCACCGTGGACGCCTGGACGACGGGCTTCAGCGACGCGACGAGTTCCGGCGACTGCGCAGAGAGCTGCTGGACGCCCGCGATGAACGGTGCGGCCTTGTCGGCGAGCTCGGCGTTGCCGCTGGCGACCTTCGATGCACCGGACGCGAGCGTCGCCGAGTCCGCAGGCAGGGTCGACGTCTGGTCGCGGAGCTGGTGCAGTCCGGTCTGCAGCTGCTGCGCGCCGTCGTTCAACTGCTGCGTCTGCGACGGCAGCGCCGCCGTCTGCTGCTGCGCACTCGCCAGGCCCGAGGCGAGCGTGGAAGCACCCGACGCCACCTGCTGCGCCCCGCTGTCCAGCTGCTGGGTCTGGGACGGCAACGACGCCGTGCCGGACGCGAGCTCCGCCGCACCGGACGACAGCTTGCCGGTGCCGTCCGCCAGCTTGCGAGCCCCCGAGTCCGCCTTCGCGGTGCCGGAGGCGAGCTCGTCGGCCCCGTCGACGGCGTCGCCGAGGCTGTCGCGGACGTCGGCGAGCCCGACGAGCAGGGTCTTCGCCGCCTGCTTGCCGACGCGCTCGGCGACGGCCGTGCGCATGGTCTTGCCCGCCTGCTCCGCGATGGTCGAGGCCAGGTACGAGTTCGTGTCGGCCGTCGTCATGACGAGCTTCGCCTGCGTCGGGTCGTCGGACTGCGCGGACACCAGGTGCTCGGAGAAGTCGTGCGGGATCGTGACGACGAAGTCGTAGGTGCCGTTCCGCACGCCGGAGCGCGCGTCGGCGGCGCTGGTCTTCGTCCACTTGAAGTCGGCGCCGTCGATCGCCTCCTTCGTGACGTCGGTGCCGTAGTCGACCTGGTCGCCGTCGAGGGTGGCGCCGGCGTCGAGGTTCACGATCGCCGCCGGGATCTGGTCGAGCTTGGCGTACGGGTCGCGGTTCGCCCACAGGTACGCGCCGCCGTACAGCAGCGGCACGATCATCAGGGCGATGAACGCCAGCCGTGCGAGCGGGGTCGCGGTGAGTCGCGCCAGTTCGGCGCGGACGAGCGAGGTGGTGGTCACGGGGTTGCCTCCGTCGGGACGGTTGCGGATTCTGCGGTGACGGAAGGGCCGGACGGGAGGCCCGGCTCGGTTCCGCCGGACAGGGCCGCGTCGTCGGGACCCTCTGTTTCAGTCGTCTCGACGGTGTCGAGCAGCGTCTCGACGGTCGCGGCTGCGGCCTTCGAGGTGACGAGCACGACGGTCACGCCGCGTCGGGCGACGTCGCGGAGGACCGCGAACCACTCCTCGACGGCGCCGCCGTGCCGCTCGGGCGCGGTGACGACGAGGCCGGTGACGCCGTCGCGGAGCAGGGCGAGCTCGACGAGCAGCCGCACGCGCACGGCGGTCGGCACCCGCTGGACCGGGGTGTCCGCGTAGTGCCCCAGGCCGAGTTCCTCGAGCACGGTGTCGACGTGGTCGCGCGAGGGGCGCTGGGCGGCGAACGCGAGCTCCTCGCGCACGATCTGCTTGACGGTCATCACGGGGAAGGGCTCGGCGACGCCCGGGGTGTCGACGAGGGCGAAGGCGCGGCGCACGGCGGCGGCGTCCTCGTGCCCGTCGAGCAGCAGCCGCCCGGTGTCGGGCTGCATCCGGCCGCCGGCGACGAGCGAGGCGAGCACTGGGGCCTGCTCGGTCTCGACGGCAACGACCCCGGGGTGTCCGGGTGCGGCGACGGCGGAGACGACGGGCAGTGCCGCGCCGGGCTCCTCGCCGATGCCGACGTGGTCCAGTTCGAGCGTCATGCGGGGTCCTTCACGGGGGAGACAGCGGAGCCGGTGGCCGGGGCCGCGGGTTCGGACAGCAGTGCGGTGCGCCAGTCGATGCCGGCCATGCCGAGCGCCGACAGCACCACCATGCGCCGTCCGGCCTCGTCCGGGGTGCCCGACCGGGTCGCCTCGTCGAGGACGGCGATGCACGCACCCTCGACCAGACGCCCGAGGGTGGCCGGGTCGACGTCGTCGCGCATGGCGCCCTCGGCGATCCCGAGCGTGCACGCCTGACGGACCTGGGCGCGCAGGGGTGCGAACACCTCGGCGACGGGCTCGGCGAACGGGCTGCGCACGGCGACCCGGGCCATGGACCGGACGTGCGAGACCTCGGTCCAGAGGGTCACGGCGATCGCGGCGAGCCGGGCGGCCGGCGGCAGCTCCTGCAGGTCCGAGGTGGTCGGCATGGCCGCGGCGATGCGAGCGGCGCCGGAGGTCACGACCTCGCGCACGAGGTCGTCACGTGACGGGAAATGTCCGTACACCGCGCGGCGCGAGAGTCCGGCGGCCGCGGCGATCGTCTCGATGGAGGCGTCCGGATCGTGCTGCAGGCAGGTCCGTGCTGCGTCGAGGAGGGCTGCCCGGTTCTCGGTCGCGTCGCGGCGGGGTGCGCGTGCGGGGTGGGAAGCAGTGGTCACGAACCCCATCGTAATAACGTGCACACGTGTGTGCAACTTAACAGGAAGACCGGCCCTCGAACGGGGGTGTCCCCCAAAGTGCGGACTGCCCTTTCTGAATGTAAGCGCATAACTTCACAGCAATCTCATGCGAACCACGGACTGAGCCTGGAGTGCCCTCTTTGAACCGTGCAACACCGAACCACGACCCGAACCCGACCCCGAACTCCCATCGCATCGCACGCGTCCTGACCGCCGGCATCGCCGCCGTGGCCCTGACGTGCGGCGGCCTCGCAGTCGGGGGCGCGGCCTCCGCAGCTCCGGCCGGGGTGTCGGTGGCCGACCTGAAGCTCTCCGCACCACTGCGCGACGCCAAGCCCACCAAGACCGTCGCCGCCTTCGTGCGCACGACCGGCCAGGGTGCCCTCGAGGTGGACGCGAACGCGAAGGGCGGTGACCTGACCAAGTCCAAGACGCAGTCCTCGGCAGCGAAGAGCCGCGTCAAGGCGATCGAGTCGACGACCGCGGCCGTCCGCGCCGCCGTGAAGCGCTCCGACGCCGACTCCACCGAGCTCTACTCGACCGAGTACACCGTCCCCGGTGTCGCGGTCGTCGCCGACGTCTCCGCGCTGCAGGACATCGCGAAGCGTTCCGACGTCGAGAGCATCATCCCGCTCACGCCGAAGAAGATCGTCGAGCCGACGGTCAACGCCGACGCGAGCGCCGCACCGTCCGGTGTGGACCCGAGCCTCGTGAAGCCGGGCGCCGACGGCGTCTCGCCGAAGAACGCCGCGAGCGACGTCTACACGCGCTCGCTCAACGCCTGGCAGCAGACCGGCCACACCGGCAAGGACGTCAACGTCGCCGTCCTCGACACCGGCCTCGACTACACGCAGGCCGACTTCGGCGGCCCCGGCACCACCGCGGCCTACCAGCAGGCCCTGGCGAACGCGAGCTCCGGCGCCCCGGACCCCAGCCTGTACGACGCGTCGAAGTTCCTCGGCGGGTACGACTTCGCCGGCGCGACCTACAACGCCGACCCGACCGACCCGGCCTACGACCCGGTGCCGGCTCCGGACGACAACCCCATCGACGGCAAGGGCGGCGACCACGGCACGCACGTGTCCGGCTCGATCGCGGGCTACGGCCTGACCGCCGACAAGCAGCAGTTCGACGGCGACTACACGAAGCTCACCACGCAGCAGGTGCAGGACATGTGGATCGGCCCGGGCACCGCGCCCGAGGCCGGCCTCTACGCCCTCAAGGTGTTCGGTGACGGCGGCGGTTCGACCGACGTCACGGGCGCCGCGCTCGACTGGGTGGGCCAGGCGCTCACCGAGGGCAAGGACATCAACGTCCTGAACCTGTCGCTCGGCTCCGACTACGGCGCACCGGACGACCCCGACAACGCCAAGATCGACGCGCTGACCGCACGCGGGGTCCTGCCCGTGATCGCCTCGGGCAACGCCGACGACTTCACCGACATCGGTGGCTCGCCGGGCAACGCTGAGGGTGCGCTCACCGTCGCCGCGAGCGCCACCGGTCAGTCGCTCTACGACGGCGTGCAGGCCACGGCCCCCGCGAACGTCGCGAAGACCTACCGGTCGCAGTACTCGCAGAACTTCACGGGCACGCTGCCGGTCGAGGGTGACGTCGTCGTCCCGACCACGAACATCGACGGCTGCGCCGCGTTCAGCGCCGCCGACGCCGCGAAGATCGCGGGCAAGGTCGTCTGGCTGAAGTGGACGGACGGCGCACTCGAGTGCGGCTCCGGCGTGCGCTTCAACAACGTCCAGGCCGCCGGCGGCATCGGCGTCCTGCTCGCGGGCACGATCAACACCTTCGACTCGGGCATCGCCGGAAACGCGACCATCCCCGGAGCCGAGCTGACGCTGGACGCCGCCACGAGCCTCCAGGCAGCTGCCAAGGCGGGGACCCTGCACGTGCGCCTCGCGGACGAGCTCAAGGGCTTCGAACTCGCCACCGACCCGGAGGCCGTGAACACGCTCGCCGGGTTCACCAGCCGGGGCGTCCACGGGTCGTTCAACGACATCGTCAAGCCGGACATCGCCGGCCCCGGGGTCAACGTGATCTCGGCGGCCAACGGCACCGGTGACGGCCGCATGTCGATGAGCGGCACCTCGATGGCCACGCCGGACGTCGCGGGCATCGCGGCGCTGACCTTCCAGGCGCACCCGGAGTGGAGCGCACCGCAGGTCAAGGCGGCGCTCATGAACACGGCGACGCACGACGTCAAGGACGGCTCGCGCTCGGCGACCCTGCTCCGGCAGGGCACCGGCCGCGTCGACGCCCTGCAGGCCGTGACCGCCGGCACCACCGTCCGGAGCGTCGAGAACGACCTGCTCGTCACCGCCTCGTTCGGTGTCGTCGAGGTCTCGAGCGCGACGACCGAGAGCCGCACCCTGCAGATCGCGAACACCGACGGCGTCGCGCACACCTACGACGTGGCCTACCAGCCGCAGGTGTCGCAGCCCGGCGTGACGTTCGCGCTCAACACGAAGCGGGTCACCGTCCCGGCGAACCGCACCGCGACGGTGAAGCTCACCTTCTCGATCGCCGACCCGACGAAGCTCCGCCGCGTCATCGACCCCACCCAGGAGTCGGTGCAGCAGGGCTACCAGCGCGAGTTCGTCAGCGCCGCCTCGGGCATCGTGGCGTTCACGCCGACCGACACGACCGCGGTGCCGCTGCGCGTCGGTGCGTACCTCGCACCGAAGCCCGTCAGCTCCGTGCAGGGTCGCTCCACCGTCGCCTTCACCGGCCCGGGCAAGTCGGCCGACCTGACGCTCAAGGGGCGCACCGTCGACCAGGGCGGCCTGACGACCGGCTACCACGCCGCCGTCGCACCGTTCGTGCTCGGCGGGACCGACCCGGTCGAATCGTTCCCGGCCGGCTCGGCGAAGCGCTCGCTGCAGGCAGCGGACATCCGCTCCTACGGCGCGAGCTACGACAAGGCCTCGGACACGATCGCGTTCGGCATCCAGACGGCCGGTCCCGACGCCAACCCCGGCGCCGTGACCAACGTCGAGGTGCTCATCGACACGAACCGTGACGGCGAGCCCGACTACCTGGTCTACAACGCCAAGTCCGCCGCGGTGGACGCGACGTTCGCGACGACGATCGACCTGGCCAAGGCCGCGTCGGACGACCCGGACGTCGACCCGGTCGTCGACGTCCAGCCGCTGAACGGCGGGGCACCCGGCCAGGACGTCAACACCTTCGACAGCTCGGTGAAGGTGCTCACGACCACGGGTGCGCTGATCGGCGCGAAGGGCAAGTTCACCTACTCGGTCCTCACCGAGTCGGCGTACGCCCCGGGTGCCGCGACCACGGGTTCCTCCGTGGTGGACGAGACGAAGAGCGCCTCGTTCGACCCGTCGAAGCCGGCGCTGTCCTTCGCGCAGGGCCGCAGCACCGGCGTCCTGTTCGCCGACTCCGGCGCCCTCCGGGTCACCCGGGCCTCGGGTGTCACGAAGGCCACCGTGCTGCTCCTGCACCTCGGCAACGCGTCGGGCAAGCAGGCCGGCACGTCGACCATCTCGGTGACCCCGCCCACGCTCGCGCTCGCCGCGGGCAGCAAGGTGACGGTCAGCGGGACGGCGAAGGTCGGCTCGAAGCTGTCGGCGAACCACGGCAAGTGGAGCACGACGAAGGCGACGTACAAGTACCAGTGGCTCCGCGACGGCAAGGTCGTGAAGAAGGCCACCGGTGCGACGTACAAGCTCGGCACGTCCGACGCGGGGCACAAGTTCTCCGTCAAGGTGACCGCGCACGCCTCGGGCTACAAGGACGGCACCGCGACGTCCAAGTCGACCGCGAAGGTGTCGCGCAAGTAGTCGCCGCGAGCGCGTCCGCGCGCCGCACATGGTGAGCAGAAGATGTCGGGTCCCGCGTTCGGACCCGACATCTTCTGCTCACGAAGCAGGGCCGGGGCCGGGGACCGGGACCCCGGGAACGCGGAATCGGGACAGGTAGTTAGACAAACTAGTTATTGGGTGCCAGGGTTGCAGCATGCAGAACACGCTGAGCCAGCTCCGGGCCAACCCGACCGAGTGGCGCCGGCGGGGGCTCACCCCGCCCGACGTCGTCCAGGCGATGATCGAGCAGCGTCTCGCCGAGCCCGGGTACTCGCAGCCCGTCGGCGACCCGTCGTACCAGGACTTCTTCCGCGCCTGATCGCGGAACGCACGTCACATGCGGACGGGAGGCCCGGTGCCAGCTGGCACCGGGCCTCCCGTCCGTCACCAGGGTGCGTACCGGGCGTTACTCGCCGACCTTGTCGTCAGCCGCCTGCTGGGCCTTGTCGATCTGGTCGCCGTGGCCGCCGCCGGTCGCCTTGTCGGCCGCGTCGCCTGCCTTGTCGAGGCCGGCGTCGGACGCCTGCTCGCCCTTGTCGCTGTTCGCGAAGTCCTTGGCCTTGTCACCGAGGTCACTCATGTCGTGCTCCTTCCGATGGTGGATCTGACCGGTCCGACGGTGCTCCGGAGCCACCGAGCGTCCACGCAGCCTGTGTGGTCCGGACGAGAGGTCGCGGTACCGGTGACTACGCGACCATCTGCACGACGGTGCCGAGCGGGAGTGCGTTGATCGCATCGACGGCATCACCGTCGAGGCGGACGCACCCGTGGGACACCGCTCCGCGGGCGACGGATTCGTAGTGCACGCCGATGAGCCCGCCGTCGTCACCGCCGAACGGCTCGTCCGCCGCTGCGGAGTGCAGCGTCGTCAGGTTGATCTGGTGCACCGTCTGGTCCTGGGCGGGATCCAGGTACCTCGCCTGGATGTAGCCGACGACACCGGTCGGGGTCGGAGTGTCCCCGGCACCGACGCCGGCCGGGAACTCGTGCACGACCTTGCCGCTCGCAGCGACGATCAACACGGTCTGGTCACCGACGGAGATGACGACGTGGTCGTCGAGCGCGTCGCCCTGGTGCAGCAGGTCGCGGCGCATCCAGCCGGCGGTCTGCGCTGGAGCGCCGCCCGGTGCAGTTGACGGCAGTGCCTGTCGGCTCGGGGTCATGACGAGGGCCCAGTCGCCCTGGAACCGCAGCGGGACGACGACGGTGGGGTCACCGAGGAAGTTCTCGGCTGCGAGTCTCGCGACCGGCTCGGTGCGGTCGTCGCCGTAGAGCGGCGCGTCGCGCTGGATCGTGTACGCGTGTCCTGCGGCCTTCGGGACGTCAGGGTCGTACGAGGGCAGGAGCCCGCCGATGACCGCGTCGTACCGGGCCTCGGGGAGTGCTGCAACCGTCTTCGTCGACGGTGCGCGGTAGGGCTCGGCGGACGCCGTCGGGGTCGCCGTGGCGGTACCCGTGCTGCTCGCAGCGGTCGGGGCGGGATCAGCGTGGCAGGACGCCAGGCCGAGCGAGAGCAGCACTCCGGCGGCGACGGCGAGGACGAGGCGAGCTGAGCGGGTTGCGTGCATGTGCGGATTCCGGGTCGGGACGGCGAACGGGGACGCGACGATCCGTCGCGCCCCCGCTCGGTGGATGGTTCCGGTGTCAGCCGCTGACGACCGGGAGTGCACCCACGGCCGGGGTGCGGCCGACGGCCGGAGCGGCGCCAGCGCCGGTCTCGGTGCCGGTGCCGGTGCCGGTGCCGGTGCCGGGGGTCGCGCCCTGGTCGCCGCCGTCGACGGGGGTGGTGCCCTCGTCGCCGCCGTCACCCGGGGTCGTGCCCTCGTCGCCACCGTCACCGGGGGCCGCTGCCACGGCGGGCAGCGTGATCGAGAACTCGATGTTGCCCTGGCCCTGGCCGCCACCGACCTGGTTGACACTCAGGTCCTGCTCGACAGCAGCCGAGTCCGAGAAGGTGCCCGTGGTGGACCAGTTGCCGTCGGCGTCCACGATCGTCTGCGGAGCAGCGCGGTTGCCATCGGTGTCCAGCACGTTCACGGTGTCGCCCACGGCGCCGGTCCCGGTGAAAGTCACGGTGCGCGAGTCGACGGTGTCGCCGTCGGTCGGGCTGGTCAGCGAGAAGTTGAAGTCCGCAACCGCGGCTTCGGCGCGAGCCGTGACGGTGACGGAGTCGACCGTCGACAGGTTCGCGCGCTGCTCGTTGATCGTGTAGGTGTGCTCGTCGGTGTCGGTGCCCGGGATCTCGTACGAGATCGTCCAGGTGCCGTCGTCGGAGATCGGGGTGCGGCGGACGGGGTAGCCCACGTCGAAGTTCACCGTGTTGCCGACGGCGCCGGTACCGGAGACCGTCAGCGTGCGGCCGGAGACCGACTGCGACGTGACGGCGAAGGGCAGGACGGCAGCTTCCGCACGAGCGGTCACGGTCAGCGACTCGACCGTCGACAGGTTCGCGCGCTGCTCGTTGATCGTGTAGGTGTGCTCGTCGGTGTCGGTGCCCGGGATCTCGTACGAGATGGTCCAGGTGCCGTCGTCCTTGATGGCGGTGCGCTGCACCGGGAACCCCGCGTCGAAGTTGACGGTGTTGCCGACTGCGCCGGTGCCGGAGACCGTCAGCGTGCGGCCGGAGACCGACTGCGACGTGACGGCGAAGGGCTTGTCCGTGGCCTCGGGGGCGGCGGTGACCGTCACCGAGCCGTCCTGGTTCAGGCCCTTGAGCTGCTCGAACGTGTACGTCTGCGCAGTCGTGTCCGTACCGGGGATCGTGTACGAGATCGTCCAGGTGCCGCTCGCCGGGATCTCCTGGCGGGTGTTGCGGAAGTCCTCGTCGAGCTGGATGTTCTCACCGGGGGTGCCGGTGCCGCTCACGGTCAGCACGCGGCCGGAGACCGACTGGCTGGTGATGGACAGGTCGGCCGGGTCGGCCATCGCGGGGGCGGCGGCGAAGGTGACGCCACCGATCACGATCGCGGCGCACGCGGGGAGCGCGAGCGCCTTCTTGCTCCAGAGAGCCTTGTTCATCGTCGAACTCTTCTTTCCGTGCTGCATGAGGGCACGACTGTTCTGATGCATCCGGGCGCGTTGCAGCGTCCGGTGGTGCTCACGCGAATCTCGCGCTGGCTGAACGGAGTGGGTTGGACTCCGACGTGACGCCGACAGGGAAACCGACGTCGCGGTGCACGATACGTCGTGCTTCCCGAGATGTTCCGGCCTGGAACTATTTGTCCCCCCCTTGTGGGGACGTTCGGCATGCACCGACGCGTAATGAGGACAATTCACCGACGCGGCGACGGTGCGGGCGACCGTGTCCGATGGGTGGCGCGCGAGTGACCAGCCGATAGACTCGGGTGGACCACCGGCCCGCCTGGTCGCGTGAGGTCCTCCGCCAACGTGAGGAGAACCAGATGCCCGCAGCAGTCATCATCGGAGCCCAGTGGGGCGACGAGGGCAAGGGGAAGGCCACCGACCTCCTCGGCTCCCGCATCGACTACGTCGTGAAGTTCAACGGCGGCAACAACGCCGGCCACACCGTCGTCGTCGGCGGCGAGAAGTACGCGCTGCACCTGCTGCCCTCCGGCATCCTCACGCCCGGCGTCACGCCGATCATCGGCAACGGCGTGGTCGTCGACCTCGAGGTGCTGTTCCAGGAACTCGACGCGCTGAAGGCCCGCGGCGTCGACACCTCGAAGCTGCTCGTGTCGGCGAACGCCCACCTCATCACGCACTACCACCGCACCATCGACAAGGTGACGGAGCGGTTCCTCGGCAAGCGCCAGATCGGCACCACCGGTCGCGGCATCGGCCCGTCCTACGCCGACAAGATCAACCGCGTCGGCATCCGCATCCAGGACATCTTCGACGAGAACATCCTGCGGCAGAAGGTGGAAGCGGCCCTCGACCAGAAGAACCACCTGCTCGTCAAGGTCTTCAACCGCCGTGCGATCGACGCCGAAGAAGTGGTCGAGTCGCTGCTGTCCTACGCCGAGCGCCTGCGCCCGATGGTCGCGGACACCGCCCTCGAGATCCACCGGGCACTGGAGCGTGGCGACACCGTCCTGTTCGAGGCCGGTCAGGCGACCATGCTCGACGTCGACCACGGCACCTACCCGTTCGTGACGTCGTCGTCGGCGACCGCCGGTGGCGCAGCGACCGGTTCCGGCATCGGCCCGGGCAAGCTCGAGCGCATCATCGGCATCGTCAAGGCGTACACGACCCGCGTCGGTGCCGGTCCGTTCCCGACCGAGCTGTTCGACGAGTCCGGCGAGTTCCTGCGCGCCAACGGCTTCGAGTTCGGCACCACCACGGGCCGTCCGCGCCGCTGTGGTTGGTACGACGCCCCGATCGCCCGGTACACCGCGCGCATCAACGGCGTGACCGACTTCGTGCTGACCAAGCTCGACGTGCTGACCGGGCTGTCGACGATCCCCGTCTGCGTCGCGTACGAGGTCGACGGCGTCCGCGTGGACGAAGTGCCCGTGAACCAGTCCGACTTCCACCACGCGAAGCCCGTCTACGAAGAGTTCCCCGGCTGGACCGAGGACATCACCGGTGCCCGCTCGTTCGACGACCTGCCGAAGAACGCCCAGGACTACGTGCTGGCGATCGAAGCGATGTCCGGCGCGCGGATCTCCGCGATCGGTGTCGGTCCGGGCCGCGACGCCATCGTCGTCCGGCACGACCTGCTCGGCGCCGGCGCCTGACGATGCGGGTCCTGTTCGTCTGCAGCGGCAACATCTGTCGTTCACCGCTCGGCGCGCAGGTCCTGACGGCGCGACTCGGCCCGGACGCTGCGGCGTTCGTGGTCGAGTCCGCCGGCACCATCGCCGACGACGGTGCTGCGATGGACGGCGCTGCCGCGGCACAGTCCGTCCGGCTCGGCGGTGACCCGTCCGGCCACGGCTCGCGCTACTTGACGGCCGCGATCGTCGAGGAGGCCGACCTGGTGCTGACGGCCGAACGGTCGCACCGCGCGGCCGTGGTGTCGCTCGTACCCCGGGCGACGAAGCGGGCGTTCACCATCAAGCAGTTCGCGCGGGTGCTCGCGGGGCTCGAGCCTGGTGACCTGGCCGACGTGCACTCGCCCGAGGCCTTGGTCGAACGGGTCGCACGCCTGCGCGGCACCGTCCCGCCGCCGGTCGACCCCGCGGACGACGACGTCGACGACCCCTACCGCCGGTCCGAGGCGACCCACGCTCGGGTCGCGGACGAGATCGACGCCGCGCTCGCGCTGATCGCCGACGCCCTCCGGGCCGCGCTGCGCTGACGCCGCGCTGCGCCTGACACCGCGCTGCGGCAGCCGCCGCGCTGCGCCTGGTGCGAGGTTGACCACTCGGTGCAGGGCTCTGTCCGCGCACGGAGTGATCAACCTCGCACCAGGCGGCAGCCGCCGCCGCACCGCGCCACCACCTGCATCCTTCGATGCAAGTCCGGCAGGTGCATCCCGAAGCCGGTCGTCCCGCGACGCCGCAGTTCCTAGCGTCGTGTGCATGACGAACACCACCGAAGTCCGGCCCACCGCCGGCACCACTCCGCAGGGGCGTGGGGGAGTCAGCGGCGTCATCGCCCGGCACCCGCTCGCGTCCTTCTTCACCCTCGCGCTCGGCCTCAGCTGGCTGGCGTGGATCCCGTACATCCTGTCGCCGCACGGCCTGGGCGTGTGGGACCTGCACTTCCCCGAGGTCCTCGGCACCGCCCAGTTCACCGGCGTGCTGCCCGGGGCGCTGCTCGGCCCGTTGGGCGGCGCGTTCATCGTCACCGCGGTCGCCGACGGCCGTCCGGGGCTGCGTCGCTGGGTCGGTCGGTTGTTCCGTTGGCGGGTCGCCTGGTACTGGTACGCCCTGGCGCTCGTCGTCGTGCCGGCCGTGATCGTCGCGTCCGCGCTGCCCTTCGCCGGCGGTGACGTCCGTGCCCCCTCGGCCCTGGCCGTCGCCATGCTCGTGCCCGGCCTGGTCATCCAACTGTTCTCCACCGGTCTGAGCGAGGAGCCCGGCTGGCGCGACTTCGCCCTGCCCCGGCTGCAGCACCGCTTCGGAGGGCTCGGAGCCGCTGCGGTCCTCGGTCCGATCTGGGCGCTCTGGCACATGCCGCTCTACCTGAGCGACTGGGGCGGGTGGCCGAACGCACACTGGAGCGAGCCCGTGGTCTTCGCCCTGTTCACGATCACGTTCAACGTCGTGATGATCCAGGTGTTCAACAAGACCGGCGAGAGTCTGCCCCTGGCCCTGCTGCTGCACGTCGGCGTGAACAACACGATCTCGACGCTGTTCCCGGAGATGTACCCGAGCATGACCGCCGGCACGCTGATGATCGGCCTGACCATCACCTCGACCGTCGCTGCCGCGGTGCTCCTCGTCGTGACCCGCGGCCGCCTGGGCTACGACCCGGCTCGCCGCGCGCTGCCGATCGACGCCCCGGTCCCCGCCCGCACCCGCCTCGTAGGATCACACGATGGCCTCCGCTGACCCGCGCACGCGCACGTCGCGCGACGGCGACCCGCGCACCCGCGACCGCCGCGTCGACGTGCTCGTCGCGCTCGGCACGGCCGTCGTGGCCCTCGGCCTGCTGATCGGCCTGCCGCCGCTCGACGCCCTCGAGCCGGACGGCACCGCCCTGGCCCTGCGGGTGCCGGCTCCGTTCACCGCCGCGTGGACCGTCCTGGCGATCGGCCTGCTGGTCCAGTCCGCCGCCCTGCTCGCCGCCCGTCGGGCACCACGGACCGTGCTCGTCGCGGTGTCCGCGCTGCCGGTGCTGGTCGCCGCGCTCGCTCCGCAGTCGCTCGACCTGTTCGGCCTCACCGCCCTGCCGGTGGTCGTCGCCGTGGTCCTCGCCGCCCTCCGTGTCCCGCTCGCACGCCTGTGGCCGACCCTGCTGGTCGCCGGCGCGCTGGTGGCAGTGGGCAGCGCGGTCCTGTCCGGCGCACTCGGCCAGGGCGTCCTGCAGGCCGTCGGCGCCGTCGGGCTCCCGCTCCTCGTCACCCTGCTGGTGCGGTCCCGCCGCGAGGTCCGCGCCGCCCGCACCGCCGAGGCGAGCGCGGTCTTCCGCGAACAGGACGCCCTGGTCGACGCCGCGGTGTCCCGCGAGCGGGCCGCCATGGCCCGCGAACTCCACGACATCGCCGCCCACCACCTGTCCGGCATCGCCCTGATGGCCGCCGTGATCGACCGGCAGATCGACAGCGACCCGGAGCGCGCGCACGAGGGTGCTCGTCAGGTGCGGGAGCAGAGCACCGCCGTCCTCGACGACCTGCGCCGCCTGGTCGGGCTCCTGCGCGAGGACGTCCCCGCCGAACGCGCGGTCGAGACGGTCGCCGGCATCGTCGACCTGGTCGAGCGTGCCCGGTTCCGCAGCGACGTCCGCCTCGACGTGCTCGCTGGTGACCACCAGCGCGGAGCGCAGGCACTGGCCGACGGCGTCGGCCCGCTCGCGCAGCTCGCCGCCTACCGGACGGTGCAGGAGGCGCTGGCCAACGCCGCCCTGCACGCCCCGTCCGCACCGTGCACGGTCACCGTCGACGACCGCGACCCGACCCGGGTGGTGATCCGGGTGGAGAACGCACCGGCCGCCGCTCCGGCAGCGCCGACCTCACCGTCGGGCGGCAACGGCCTGCGGGGGATGCGCGAGCGGGCGGACCTGGTGGGGGCGAGCCTCCAGACCGGTCCCACCGCCACCGGCGGATGGATGGTGGAGCTGGCGCTCGGACGGGAGGCACCTGCCGCAGTCGCGCAGGCCGCCGACGGTGACGAGGTGGTCGCGTGATCCGCGTGCTGGTGGCGGACGACCAGCCGCTGGTCCGGGCCGGGGTGTCCGCGCTCCTCGGCGCGGAGGCCGACATCGAGGTGGTCGGCGTGGCCGCCGACGGCGGCGAGGCGCTCGCGCTGGCGCGCTCGTTGCGGCCCGACGTCGCCTGCCTGGACATCCGGATGCCGGTGCTGAACGGCATCGAGCTCGCGCGGCTGTTCTGCGCTCCCGACGCCGACCCGGCGATCCCGGTGCTGATGCTCACGACGTTCGACCTGGACGACTACGTGTTCGGTGCGCTCGAGGCCGGTGCCTCCGGGTTCCTGCTGAAGGACGCCGAGCCGGACACCATCGTCGACGCCGTGCGGCAGGTCGCCGCGGGGAACGGGACGCTCGACCAGGCCCTGACGCGGCGGGTGCTGCGCGAGTTCGTGTCGCGACGGAGCCTGCAGCCGGTGTCGGGGGACCGGGCCGACGGGGTGCTCACCGCCCGCGAACGCGAGGTCCTGCTGCTGCTCGCGCAGGGGATGTCGAACGAGGAGATCGCGGTCGCACTCGTGCTCGAGGTCTCGACCGTGAAGTCGCACCTGGCGCGGATGCTCCCGAAGCTCGGGGTGCGGTCACGGTTGCAGGCCGTGGTGTGGGCGTACCAGAACCGGATCGTGGCGGTCCCCGAGCCGTAGGGCACGTGTGGTGCGTGCCGGCCGTCAGCCGGTGGTGAGCGGCTCGGCGGCGCCGGGGACGACGAGGCGCCAGACGCTGTCGTCGTCCTCGGGGTCGGCCTTCGTCAGGTAGAGGCGGAAGCGGCCCTCGTCCTCGAGGACGTCGCCGTCGAAGTACTCGACGGGTTCGCCACTCGTCTCGCATTGGTCCGAGGTGCTGATGACCTGGATGGTGTGGCCGGGGTCGTCGCCCTTCGACACGTCGGTGACCGACGCGTCGTAGACGTCGTAGACGCCCTGGAACTCGACGGTGCGGCCGGTCTTGTCGACCTCCGCATCGACGACGAGGTCAGCAGCTGCACGGCGTTCGGCCGGAGTGTCGAGTGCGATGCGCGAGGCACACGCCACGCTCTTCTCCTCGGTGTCCCGGCGGGGCTGGACCCGGCCCTCCGCATCGCACCCCGCGAGCCCGCCGGTGACCACCAGGGCCAGCACCACGACCGGTACGATCCTTCCCCACTGCACGGGATGAGTATCGCTCGCAGGTCGATCGGTGGGAAGTGTCGTGGCCGGATCGTGCTGGTCCGTTTTGCGCGCGATCCCCGTTCGGGGGCTTGGGTGGGACCGGTGTGCCTGGTGGGGTGTATGCATGCACATCGAATCATCGCGCCGGACCTCGGACGATGCTGCCCTCCGATCGGCCGTCGTGGACGGGATGATCACGGCACTGCGGACACGTCCGCTCCACGAGGTGACCCCGGCCGTCGTCGCGGACCACGCCGGCCAGGACGTCGACGTGGTCGAGCGGACGTTCCCCAGCTGGGACGGTCTGCTCCTGGCCACCATCGACCACTGGAACGAGCAGCGCACCGCACCGCTCATGCCACTCGCCGAACGGTTCGGGACGGTGCCGTTCCTGCGTGCGATCGTGACCGCGAACATCGCCGACCCGTCCCTGATGCGCTTCCTCACCGCCACCCTGAACATCGCGGCGTCACCGGAGCACCCGCTCGCGCCGATGTTGCACGCGCGGTGGCGCCGCTTCCACGCCTTCGTGCAGGACTCCCTGCAGCGCGACAGCCTGCTCGGTCGCGAGCCGAGCACCATGGAGCCGTCGCGCGGCGCCGAGCAGCTGCTCGCGACCTACGAGGGACTGCAGCTGCAGTCCATGGTGCGCCCCGAGATGGACCTGCTCGAAGCGTTCGACCGGGCAGTCACCCGGTTGCGCGAGGGATGGTCCCGCGAGTACGTCGCCCCCGTGTGGGACCTCGACCTGGTGAGCTGACCCGGACCTACCACGCGCCACGGACCACGGACGCTAGGGCGTCCGAGGGCAGACGCCAGCCGTCTGCACGCGCCGCCGCTCGATTCGGGTTCGAGCGGAAGTGCGCACACCGTGCCGCCGCTCGATTCGGGTTCGAGCGGCGGCACGCACACCGATCACCCACGGGGCACCCGCGACGACGCGGCGCCGGGCGAGGAACACACCACGATGCAGCACCTGACGTTCTCGGTCGCGGCCGAGCCCTTCGACCACGAGGACGCCGTCCGGCTGCGCGCCGCGGCGCGCATCGAGGTCGACCGGATCTACGGCCGCCCGGCCGACCGTGGCCGTCCGCTGACCGAGGCGACCGCCGCCGTGCACGTCATCGCCCGCGACCCCTCCGGTCTGGCACTCGGTAGCGCGTCGCTCAGTGCCGCGGGAGACGGGGTCTTCGAGATCCGGCGGCTGTTCGTCCGACCGGACTCCCGCGGGCAGGGCGTCGGCGACCTGCTGGTGCTCGAACTGCTCGCGCAGGCCGAAGAGCTGCAGGCGCCGGCGGTCGTCGCCGAGTTCGGCGTGCTGCAGCCGCACGCCGCCGCGCTGTTCAGCCGGAACGGGTTCGTGCGGATCCAGCCGTTCGGGCCCTACCGCGACGACCCTGAGTCGGTCTGCTTCTCGCGGGCGTTGTGATCGCCCGTGCCCTCGACCGGGATCTCGAAGAGGTCCGTGTGCCGGTAGTCCTCGGCCCACCCCCGCCGCAGCCGTGACGCCGCACGGTCGAAGGAAGCGATGATGTCGAACCCCTCGATGAGGAGCGACTGGATCCGCAGACCGTCGTAGAGCGCGAGGAGCTGCTCGGTGGCACGCGCGGGATCCATGGTGGCCGGTTCGTGACCGACCCGGATGTCCCGCTCGAGTGCTTCCCGGACGGTCCGACGGAACCGGAGGTACAGGGTGCGGTAGTACTCCGCGCCCTCGTGCCCGGGGTCGGTGCTCGAGGCGAGCGTCGAGGCGAGCAGTCGCATCAGCGCCGGTTCCTCCGAGTACGCCACGACCAGCGCGTGCAGGTAGGCGACCGCGCCGTGCGTGTCCGCGATCGGCCGCAGGGGCCGTGACACGGAGCTCGACCACCGGTCGACCGTTGCCGTCAGCAGGCTCTCGCGGGTGGGGAAGTGGGTGCGCAGCTCGTCGACGGTCATCTCGGCCCGGGCGGCGACGGTGTCGACGTCGACCTGCTCGACCCCGGTGTCGTGCAGCGCCGTGATCGTCGCGTTGACGATCCGGGTGCGCAGCTCGATGCCGTCGTCGCCGAGCTGGTTCGTCAGCGGCGCCAGGGGATGCTTCCGGAACCACTCCAGCAGGGCCGTCGCGCGGGACGTCCCGGTGGCGGGGTCGGGCGCATGCCCGTCGGCGAAGAGGTCGAGGAACCCCGGGATCTCCTTGATCAACGGGTCCGCCGGTTGGAACGCCATCGACCACTCCGGGAAGGACCGCGTCGTGACGGTGTCCGCGGCGACCTGGCGCACGTTGGTGTGACGGGGGTCCTGACGGATGCCCTCGAACCGTTCCCGCACGACCTCGTCGTCGCCCTCGATGATGCCGATGCAGTTGCTCCCCTGGTGGGCGAGTATCCCCGTGATGCCCAGCTGCAGGTTCTTCTCGCGACCGACCACCAGGATCTCGGCGAGTTCCTCGTCCGTGACCGGTCGGCTCATCGTGCTCACGTACACCAACGACAGCATGTGGCCCCTGTTCCTCGAAGCGAGCTTGTGTTCCACACAGTGGCGCACACCTGCCCCGATGGCAAGGCGTGCCGATCGCGTCGTGCTCCGCCTGTCGTCTGTGGCCCGTGGCCGGCGCGCAAGGTGGATGGCGCGGTGTCCTGGCGGTGGGCCGCTGCCTACGCTGGAGGAACCGGACACCGACCGGGTCCCGGTCGGTGAAGGTGCTCGGAAGAGGTGGGGCAGTGTCACGGACGAAGTCGTTGCGCCGCGCTGCGTTCAGGTTCCCGTCGCGCAGTGCGCGCGTCGTCGAGTTCGTGTTCCGTCGCCTCGACGCGACCGGGGACTTCTACCCGGACGACGCGATGGAGGGCACGGTGCCCGGCCCGGACCCGGATCGCGTGGTGTTCGTGGGTGAGCGGGGCGAACTGTCGCTCGGCGTCCGCACCCACGAGCTCTCGCTCCCCGCGTTCTTCGCTCGGCACCGGGCAGCACGGACCGCGCGCGGCGTCTCCTGGAAGATGCTCCCCGCACCTTCGGCGAGTGTCCGGGAACTCCCATCCGTCATCGCCGCCCACCGCGAGGACCTGGGGCGGTGCGACCTCGTCGTCGTGTTGGTCGGCATCACGGATGCGCTCCGGGTCCTGCCGACGAGGGTGTGGGAACAACGCGTCCGCGACACGATCGCTGCCCTGCGCGAAGTGGTGCCCGTGGATGCCGAGGTCGTCATCGGTGAGATCCCACCCCTCGACAACGCCGGGAGTCTGTCCCGGCCGGCTCGGCTCGCAGCCGGGGTGCACGGTCGTCGCCTCAACGCGCGGACTCGACTCGTCGTCGAAGCCTGTCCACGGGTGCGCGCAGTCGGGTTCCCGGACGAGCTGACGCGGTCGGTGTGGCGGCCCGAGTCGGACGAGCACCGGTACCGCGACACGTACAAGGTGTGGGGTGGGCACCTCGACGCCCACGTCTGACGGCCGCGTCGCCGGACCGCGATCGCGGGTCATTGCGACAGTTCGCGGTCCAGTCGGTCGAGGAGTGCCTCGAGGGAGACCTCGAACTCCTCGTCGCTGCGGTCCTCGCTCAACAACGTGCGGAGTCGGCGGACCTCCGGTGCGACGTCGAGGGACGTGTTGCCGTCGCCCTCGGGGATGGCGGCGCCTCCTTCGTCGAGCGGTTCCTCGGCTGGGCCTGCTTCGGCACCGCTGACCACTGACTGCAGGAGGAGCTGGCCGAGCAGGAAGCTGCTGAACGCTCGGTACGCGTTGACCGCCTGGGCGTCCGTGAAGCCGTTCCCCGTCAGCGCGGTCAGGAACGTGTTGACGACCTCGACGCTCCGCAGCGGCGGGCGGAGCCAAGGGGCTGCAGGGTGGCGGGTCGCCACCAGCGGGAACGCCTTCGGGTGGTCCGTGGCGATCTGCCGGACGGCATGGGCGACCGTTTGCAGGAACCCTTGCCAGTGTGCTTCCTCGGCCTCGGTGAGCTGCGAGGTGAGATCCCGCATCAGTGAGGCGACGACGCCTTCGAGCAGGTCTTCCTTCCCGTGCACGTAGCGGTACAGGGACATCGCCTCCACGCTGAGCTCCTGCGCGAGTGACCGCATGGACAGTCCCTGGGGACCTGACCGATCGATCTGGTGCAACGCGGTCTCGACGATGAGGTCACGGCTGAGCCTCGGTGCGTTCGTCTCGGAACGGTTCGCCCTCGATCGTGCTGCCACGGCTGATCTCCCTGCCGATCCGCGGTTCGTGGCTGACAACGGGCGCTGCGCCGAGTTCGCGGCCGACAAACCCACGCTATCGCGACTTACGATGTAAGCTCCCGCTGGGCTTACGCCGTAAGTCCACGAGGTGGTGGTCTCCGCCGATCGAGCGGGCCGTGCGCCGCCGTCACCTCGGATCCACTCCGCATCGAACCCCAGGCGACCTGCCGGGGAAGAGGAGCACCACCATGATCGACAGCAGCAGCATCAACGACCTCACGGGCGCCGACGTCTACGGGAGCGACGACGCCAAGATCGGCACGGTCGGCCAGGTCTACGTCGACAACGACACCCAGGCTCCGACCTGGGTGACGGTGCGGACCGGACTCTTCGGCACCTCGGAGTCGTTCGCACCCTTGAACGACGCGACGTTCGAAGCCGGCGCCGTCCACGTCGCCTACGAGAAGTCCTTCGTGAAGGACGCCCCGCGGGTCGACGCCGACGGGGCGCTCAGCGCGGACGAGGAGCAGTCGCTCTACTCCTTCTACGGCAACCCGTCGAGCGCGTCGGCGGATGCGGGTCTGTACGACCAGGGCGCCGACCGGAGCACGGACTCCGCCGACGTCCAGGGACACGACACGTCCGGTCCGACGACGGACGACGCCATGACCCGCTCCGAGGAGCGGCTGCACGTGGGTACCGAGCGGATCGAGTCCGGCCGTGCCCGTCTGCGCAAGCACATCGTCACCGAGCAGGTCACCAAGACCGTGCCCGTCAGCCACGAGGAGGTCACCCTCAGCCGTGAGCCGATCACCGACGCGACCGCCGACGATGCCTTGTCGGGGCCCGCCCTGAGTGAAGAAGAACACGAGGTCGTGCTCACCGAGGAGCGCGTCGTCACCGCCAAGGAGACGGTCCCGGTCGAGCGCGTCCGGCTCGGCACCGAGACCATCGCCGGCGAGCAGGAGGTCACCGAGGACGTCGCGCACGAGGAGATCGTCCTCGACGACACCGCCGTGACCGACGAGACCATCGCGGACCGCGACGCCCGTTCCTGATCGTGCTGGGCGACGGTCGCTCAGCGACAGCCGGACGTCCGTCGCCACCACAGGACGCCTCCTCTGCGCCCTGTCCACCCGACCCTCACCCGAAAGGCTCACCCCATGGACTTCCCCGCCGCTCTGCAGAACGGACTGGCCGCGGTCATCGCGTTCGTCCCGCTCGCGTTGCTCTTCCTGCTCATCCTCGTCGTCGGCCTGATCGTCGCGAAGCTCATCGAGAAGGGGCTCTCGCGTCTCCTCACCAAGGTCGGCTTCGACCGTGCCGTCGAACGCGGGGGCATCAAGAAGGCCCTCGCGAACTCGAAACTCGACGCCTCCGACATCGTGTCGAAGATTATCTACTACACGCTGGTGCTGTTCGTGCTCCAGTTTGCGTTCGGCGTCTTCGGGTCCAACCCGGTGAGTGATCTCCTCGCCGGCATCATCGGGTTCCTGCCGAAGATCATCGTCGCGATCATCATCATCGTGGTCGCCGCGGCGATCGCGGCCGGAGCGAAGGGCCTGATCCAGAACACGCTCGGTGGTCTCTCCTACGGCAAGCTGCTGGGCAACATCGTCGCGGTCTTCATCGTCTTCATCGGAGCGACCGCGGCGTTGAACCAGATCGACGTGGCCACCTCGGTCACCACCCCGCTCCTGATCGCGGTCCTGGCGATCATCGCCGGCGTCGTCATCGTCGGAGCCGGCGGCGGACTCATCAAGCCGATGCAGCACCGCTGGGAGGCGATCCTCGAGAAGGCCGAGGCCGAAGCCCCGAAGATCCAGCAGCACGCCCAGCGTGCGCCGTCCGTCGTCGAGCAGGCAGAAGAGGCTGCCGGGAAGGCCAAGCGAGCTGCCTCGACGACGACCAGTTCCCATCGCTCGAACTGAGCGCGCCCTGTGTGTCGGCCCCGCTCACCATGGGCGGGGCCGAGGGCCATCCCCGCGCTCCCGTGTTCGCTCGGGACCGTGCCCCCAGCATCGGAGAAGACCATGACCTCCCGCCACGCACCGCGCGACGCTCCGGGTGGTGACGACCGGACGGACCAGTTCGACGTGGTCCGACGCGAAGAGCGACTCGTCATCGGCACCGAACGCCACGCCATCGAACGGGTCCGGCTCGAGCGGGTCATCGTCACCGAGCAGCGGACGATCACAGTGGACGTCAGTCACGAGGAGATCCGACTCGTCCGTGAGCCGATCGGCGGCGCGGTACCGGTGTCGGCCGGCACCACGGACACCGTCCCCGAACCGATCGTCGTGGTCCTCCGCGAGGAACAGATCACGGTCTCGACAGCAGTCGTCCCCGTCGAACGCGTCACCCTGACGACCCACACCGTCACGGAGGAGCACCGCGTCGAGGCGGGGCCCCGGCGGGAGGAGATCGACATCGTCACGTCGCACCGTCGGGCCGGAGGAGCTCCACTCCCGTGAGTCGCGTGGGGGACGCGTGAGGGAGTCGGTCGTCCTCAGTCGACGCTGGCTTCGCGGAAGGCGTGCGACACGCGTTCGGTGAAGTGGATGAACACATCCGTGCTCTCCGGCGGCAAGGACTGCCGGAGTGCCCGGCGGTAGGCGGCCCGGAGCGTCCCGACCACCGCGAACCCGTCGGCGCTCAGCTCGATCCGCACGCTCCGGCGGTCGTCCGGGTTGCGGACACGATCGAGCAGGCCTCGCTTGGTCAGACGGTCGAGCAGAGCCGTGACGGCTCCCGTCCCCATCTCCAGGTACCCGCCGAGTTCCTTCGGTGTGGGCAGCTTCGCTCCGTGTCGTCGGAATCGCTTCCTTCGGTGTCGGGACGTCGCGGGTGCGCGAGACGGCCCGCGTGACTTGGGGTTCGGGT
>NZ_SMBV01000009.1:0-205838 GCF_004346515.1 Curtobacterium sp. PhB191 | reverse complement strand
CTGCGCACTCGTCAACGACGACGCGGTACCACCCACACGAACCATCCCCGGATCTCGAACCGACTAATCAGTCCAAGAACCGGGGACCAGTCCACTGGCACCGGGCCTCCCGTCCGCTCTGGTCGCGTCCAGATCGCGACTGGCACCATGGTCGGATGGCCGAGCAGCACTTCCCCGGCGAGCCCAAGCCGGGGCGCCCACACCGGCCACCCCGCCCCCGACGCCGCAGCCTGGCGCAGCACGACCTGCGCGACGCACGTGCCCGACTGCGCGGCACGATCTACGAGCACGTCGAACCCGACGCCAAGGGGCGCGACCAGTACACCGCCGCCCAGATCGTCGACTTCTGCCTCGACCTGGCCGAGGTGATGCTCGCCTCCGGCGCCGACACCCGCAGCGTCGAGACCGCCGTCGTCGCGGTGTCGACGAAGTGGAACCTGGCCCCGCTCGACCTCGACTTCTCCGGCAGCTCGGTGACGATCCAGTACGCGCCGGCCGACATCCCGCCGCTCGTGAAGGTCCGGACAGTGAGTTCCGACGGCTCCGACCTCGACCGACTCGCGCGCGCGAACCAGATCGTGGACGACCTGATCCACGACCAACGGGACATGACCTCGGGCGTGAGCGCCCTCGTGGCGGTGCTGCGGATGCCGCCGCGCTGGCCCACGTGGCTCGCCGACGTCGGGCTCTCGATCCTGGGGACCTCGATCGCGATGCAGGCCGGTGGCGGATGGCGAGCGGGCATCGGCGCCTTCGTGCTGATGTTCGGGATCATCCTGTCCGGGCGCTGGCTGACCGGTCGTGGCTACCCGCAGTTCTTCGTGTCCGGGGCGCAGGGAGCGGTCGCGTCGGTGATCGGCACCCTGGCCATCGGTGTCGGCGTCCTGCACCCGGCGGGTGCCGCCACGATGGTGGCGGCCCTGGTGGTGCTGCTCCTGCCGCACGTCTCACTCGTGACGTGGGCCCAGGACGCGATCTCCGGCTTCCGTGCGATGGCGGTCGCCCGGGCGTTCTACATCGGCTTGGTCATCGCCGCCATCGTCGTGGGGGTGCCCGCGGGGATCGCGATGACGAAGTGGCTGCACCTCGAGGTCGACCCGTCGGGCATCGTCACCCAGGCGCTGCCGTTGTGGGCGTCACTCTCGCTCACGGTGGTGTCGGCCGGGGCGAACTGCTTCGTGCAGCAGGCCAGTGCGCGGGTGATCCCCGTCGCCGTGGTGTTCTCGGTGGCGGCGGGGGCCTCGCTGTGGGGGCTGCGGCAGCTCGGCCTGCCGCTGCTCGGCGCGACGTTCCTGGCCGCGGTCCTGCTCGGCGTGCTGTCCACCTACGCAGCGGCGCGGATGCGGACCGCGGTCGCGGCGATCGCGGTGCCGGCGTTCTGCGGAGCGCTGCTGCCCGGTGTCGCCGTGTCGAACGCACTGCTCAACTTCATGTCGGGCTCGTCGAGTGCGGCCCTCGACTTCGTGGCCGCGGTCTCCGTGGCGCTCGGGATCGGCGCCGGGCTCGTGCTCGGCGGCCTGTTCGCGACACCTGGTGCGCGCCGTGCGCTCCGGCGGACCCGTCGGGTCGTCGTGCACTCGGTCCACAACGACACCACCGCGCTCCGGGTCATCCGCGACACCGGGTACGACCCCGGCGACGGCTCGGTGCCGCGCGGGTCACGGTCGGCTCCGGACGGACGCTGACGGTGCGGCGCTCCGGACGGGCGCTGCCGGTCCGGGCTCAGATGTCCCAGCTGCCGTCGTCGCCGTCGCTCCACGTCGCGTGCCGGCGGGCTGCCTGCGGCTCGTAGCGCTCCATCCAGCCGCGCTCGAGTCGGGCCACCGCACGGTCGAACGCCGGCACCAGGTCGAGGTCCGTGCGGAGCAGGGCCTGGAGCTGCAGGCCTTCGTACAGCGCGATGAGCTGTTCGGCTCCCCGCCGGGGTTCCATGGTGTGCGGGGCGCGGCCGACGGCGATGTCGTGTTCGAGGCCGCGCTTCACCTGGGCGTAGAAGAGCTGGTAGCGCGACCGCAGGTAGGTCGCCATCGGGTGCTCGGGGTTGCCCGCGACGGACAGCAGGGCGACGAGCAGACGCATGAGCGCGGGGTCCTCGGCGTTCGACGCGACGATCGCGCGCAGCAGCTCGACGGTCGAACCGTCGCCGACCTCGCGGGTGACCTCGTCCATCCGACCGCCGTTCCAGCGGTCGACGGCTGCGAGCACCAAGCCGTCCCAGGACGGGAAGTGCTGCTGGAGCTCCTCGACGGAGATGCCCATCCGCTCGGCCACGTGCACGGCGCGTGCTTCGTGGAAGGGGACGTCACGGAGCAGGTCGACGGTGGCCCCCACGATCGTGATCCGGAGGTGCAGGGTGGCCGCCGCGGCCGCTGCGGCCTGCGTGTCGGCGCTGGTGTTCTCGAGCATCGTGCCCTCCGTCGTTCCACGGACGTCCTGTCCGAGGTCTCCCCGAGTCCGGGGCACGTCCATCCAAACGCAGAACGGGGGACAACAGAATCCCCGGTACGGGTGTCAGCACATGGGGGGACACGGACACCGACACCACGCCCAGCGCGTTCGCACGGATCCGTGTGACGATGCCGGGCATGACCCCGAACGACCCCACCGCACAGGGACTCGCGACGATGGCCTCGGCCGGCTTCGAGTTCGGCGGCGACCCGGAGCAGGTCGCGCACGACGTCCGCGCGATGTGGGAACAGCTCGGGCGGCCCGCGGGCGCGTTCGGGGCGGCGGCTCAGGCGATCGCCGTGCTGCCCCAGCGCCCCGAGGTGCCGATCGCCGACCAGGCCCGCCGCCGCGCGTTCGAGCACGCGACCGGCATCAACCCGGTCGAGGTCGAGCTCGCGGCAGCACTGTCGGCGCGGGAACTCCTCGAGCGGATGGCGCGCGCGGTCACCTGCTGACGTCGCCACGGCCCGCAGACGGGACCACCCGGACGACGGGAGGCGCGGTACCCACCGGCACCGCGCCTCCCGTCAGCCCGTCGGCCCGTCGGCCCGTCCGCAGCGACGCGCTACGGCGTCGGCATCCCACCGTCGACGTGGAGCGTCTCGCCCACGACGTAGGACGACTCACCGCTCGCCAGGAACACGTAGGCCGGCGCGAGCTCGGCCGGCTGCCCCCAGCGGCCCAGGTAGGTCTGCTCGCCCGCGGACGGCAGCGCCTCGGGCGGCTGCCCGCCGGCCGGCTGCAGCGGCGTCCAGATCGGCCCCGGTGCGACGGCGTTGACGCGGATGCCCTTCGGCGCGAGCTGCGCAGCCAGGCCCTTCGCCAGGTTGTTCACGGTGGCCTTCGTGGCCGCGTAGTGCACCAGGTGCGGCGACGGCGCGTAGGCCTGGATCGACGTCGTGTTGATGATCGTCGAGCCCGGCTGCAGGTGCGGCACGGCGGCCTTCGTGATCCGGAAGGTCGCGTAGGCGTTCGTCTTGAAGGTCTCGTCGAACTCCTCGTCCGAGATGTCCTCGATCGAGGAGACGTTCTGCTGCTTGCCCGCGTTGTTCACCAGGATGTCGATCCCGCCGAGCTGCGCGACGGTGTCGGCGACGATCTGCTCGCAGACCGCGAGCGAGGTGATGTCGCCGGGCAGCGCGACGGCCTTGCGGCCGGCTGCCTCGATGAGCGCGACGATGCGGTCGGCGTCCTCCTGCTCCTCGGGCAGGTACGAGATCGCGACGTCGGCGCCCTCGCGTGCGTAGGCGATGGCGACCGCTGCGCCGATGCCGGAGTCGCCGCCGGTGACGAGGGCCTTGCGGCCCGTCAGCCGTCCGGAGCCGCGGTAGGTGTCCTCGCCGTGGTCGGCGGGGACGTTCTCCGCCATCTCGGCGTCGGTGCCGGCGCCCGCGAGGTACTGCTCGTCGGGCTTCTTGTCGGCGTACATCTTCGTCGGGTCCTGCATGGCGTATTGGTCGAGCCCTGCCTGGTCGTTCTGCTGGTCCGTCATGCCGCCGACGGTACGCAGGGCCGCACCACGGGCCGTCCAGGAGGCTGTCCCCCGGCGCGCGGTGCGGCCAGCGTCCGCCGGCCGCACCGCTCCAGGGCCGCAACTGCGTCTTCCTCGTTTGTCACGGTCCGGTGACGGCCAGGACCCGATTCGGTAACACCTGTCGTCCTGGACGGATCAGGGTCGTACCGTCGAACGGTGACCCCTCGGACCCTGCTGGCGCTCGGCGCTGCCGTGCTCGCCTTCTCGGCCGGTGCGCTGGCGCTCGACGGCACCACCGGGCTCGGTGCGGACTCCGCCGTGGCGGCGGAGACGTCGCACGACGCCGCGCCGGTGCACGTGTCCAACGCGAAGCTCCGGCGGGTCGACTCCATCGAGCTCGACGCCGAGTCCCTGGTGCTCCGCAACGGCGGGAAGACCGTCGTCGAGTCGTCGATGCGCGACTCCCGGTTGACCGTGAGCCTGCTCGACCGCCTGCTCGGCACCCCGTCGCGCACGCAGACCGCCGAGGGTGACGGCGGCGCGTGCTTCCCGGCCGGCACCACCTACACGTGGGGCGGCGCCATCCGGGTCGCGGCCCTGACCACCGATGCGCAGGCGGGCAACGCCGTCGAGGTCCGTGTGCTGCGCGACCAGGTCCGCAGCCGGCTCGGTGCACGGATCGAGCTGACCGGCCCCGGCGGCGTCCAGGTCGGCGACGACATCGCCGACGAGATCGCGGACGCCCCGCGCTCCGAACGGGTGTCCTTCGGCTCGGACGACTTCCGCGCGTGGCAGTTGCTGCTGCGCGCAGGCTGGGGCTCCTCCGACGACCAGGACTCCTCCGGCACGAACGGCGTCTCGGCCCTGACGGACGACACCACGGTCACGGTGCTCGGCTCCCCGATGCCCGTGCACGCGCAGCGGAGCTGCTGACTCACACGCGGATCGTCGCGACCACCGGGAAGTGATCGCTCGCGAACCACGTCTCCGGCCCGTCGTGGTCGATGACGACCCGGTCGACGCCGACGACCCCGCGGGTCAGCACCCAGTCGATGCGCTCCCCGGTGTCCACCGGCGGCTGCCAGTCGTTGAACGTCGCCGTCCGGTCCCCCGGGTCGCCCGCGAGCAGCCAGGTGTCGTCGAACCCGGCGTCGGCGAAGACCCGTGACGCGGTTCCGGCGCCGGCCGGCTCGTTGCAGTCCCCGGCGACGATGACCGGACCGGTCTCCCGCGCCAGCCGTTCGACGATGAGCGCCGCGCTCTTCCCGCGCACCTCGTCGCCGTGCTCGCCGAGTTCGTGGTCCAGGTGCGTGGTGAGCACCGTGACCGCCGGCCCGTCGGTGTCCAGGAACACGGCGTGGTTCGCGATGCGCGGGAACAGGCTGCCCCACGTGTTCGAGACCGGTTCGTCCGGGGTGTCCGACAGCCAGAACGACCCCTCGTCGGTCGGTCGGAACCGGTCGCGTCGGTAGAACACCGCCGGGTGCTCCCCCGCGGTGCCGCCCTCACGCCCCTGTCCGACGTCGGCGTGGTCCGGCAGCCCGGCGCGCAGGTCGTCGAGCTGGTGCGCGAAGGCCTCCTGCACGCACACCAGGTCGGGGTCGTGCCGGCGGATGACGTCGAGGAGCACGGGGAGCCGGGCCGGCCAGTCGTGCTCCGGATCCGGGTTCTTGATGTTGTAGGTCATCAGGACGATCGGACGCGTTGCGCTGCTCACCCCTCGAACCTAGCGACCCGGTCCGGCCACGGCCTCAGTTGATGCAGGTGCCCTCGGTGCCGTAGTTGTGCACGTCGGTGGACTTCGGCGCGGGTTCCTCGGACGCCTGCTTGCTCGGCTTCGACCCGGAACCGGTGCTCGCGGGCTTCGACGCGGTCGCGCTCGGCTCGCTGGCGGCCTTCGCGGTCTTGCCGTCGGTGCCGAGCACGAGCGTGACGCCGGTGACCGCGCTGGTCCGGACGGCGACGGCACCGGGCACGGCCGCCGCGATCGCCTTCGCCTGCGACTCCTGGCCGGCCGGGTACTGCACCTGGGTGACCTTCGTGGTGGCCGAGGAACCAGCCGGTGCGACCTGGAACCCGCGGCTGGTCAGGACCTGCCCGGCTGCGGTCGCGGCACCCTCGACGCCGCTGCCGTTCATCACGGTGACCGAGGTGTTCGCCGGCTGGGCGCGACCGGCCTTGGCGTAGGCCTCCGGTTCGCCGACCAGGCCCTGCACGAAGGCGGGCAGGCCGACGGTGTCGACCTCGACGATGGACAGCGCCGAACCGTTCACGTAGATGGTCGGCGTGCCGAGGGTCGGGATCGTGGCCGACTGGATGTTCGCGGGGCGCAGGTTCCGCATCTGCGAGGCAAGGTCGATCAGGTTGGTGTCGGTCTGGATCGATCCCCCGACGGCCTTCAGGATGTTGCCCATCTTGACCGGGTTCAGCAGCGTGCCGGCGGACGTGACCTTCCGGGCCTCCTGCGACAGGAAGTACTGCTGGCGGACGTTGCGGTCGAGGTCGCCGTTCGGCAGGCCCTTGCGCTGTCGGACGAAGGACAGCGCCTCCTTGGCGTTGAGCGTCGACTTCCCCGCGGGCAGGTCGACGCCGGAGTCCTTGTCCTGGGCAGCCTGGTTGAGGCAGACCTCGACCGGGCCGAGCTCCTTGACCACCTGGTAGAAGCCGAGCAGTGAGACGCGGACGTAGTGGTCGATCTGCAGACCGCTCAGGTTCTCGATGGTCTTGATGAGCATCTTCGCACCTCCGGTGTCGCCGCCACCGTTGAGCGTGCCGTAGTAGAAGGCGCTGTTGAGCTTGCCCTTGCCCACGTCGGGGATGTCGACGTACGAGTCACGGGGGAACGAGATCATCGTCGCTTGCGTGCCGTCGGCGTTGATGTGCAGGACGATCATCGTGTCGGTGTTCGTCGCACCACCGTCCGACGTCGTGCTGAGTTCCGCCATCTGCTCGGGGGTGGCGTTCTCCGGCCGGTGGTCGTCACCGACGAGCAGGATGTTCTGCGCCTTGCCGTCGACGTCGTCCTTCGTGTCCTTCTTGCCGGTGATCGCGTTGACGATCGTGACCCCGCCGGACAGCTGGTTGTACGCGTACGCCGCGTAGCCACCGCTCAGCAGGACGGCCATGGTGAGCACACCCGCGATCGCCGGGAACACCACACCCGCTCGTCGCTTCTGGCGCCCGTGGCGCGGCGTCACGGCACCGCGGCGCGCGGGCTCCGTCGTCTGCTCGGGTTCGTTGCTCACCGGGAAACCATAACCGGAGCGCGCGCAGGGGACATGGAATCCGCCTGGAAGGTCACTCCACAGCCCCTGCGACCGGCCCGCGCTCGACTCACTCGGCGACGAGTCCCCGCTTGTTCGTCTCGCGCGCCCGGAGCACCGTCACGCCGGTGATCGCGGCGGCAGCCATCACGTAGAAGGCCGGCGCGAACGTGTTGCCCGTCGCGCTGATCAGCCACGTGGCGAAGTACGGGGTGATGCCACCGAAGAGCGCCACGCTGATGTTGTAGGCGATGCCCATCGACCCGTAGCGGATGGCGGTCGGGAACAGTTCGGCCATCGCGGCGCTCACCGCCCCGTCGAACGCCGCCATGAACAGCCCGAGCAGCACCATCGCGGCTGCGGCGGCCCAGAAGTTGCCGGCGTCCATGAGCATGAGCGTCGGGTAGGTCAGCACCAGGAACCCCGCGCACCCGGCGAGCATCACGGGCTTCCGGCCGATCTTGTCCGACAGCAGGCCGAAGAACGGGACGAGGCCGGCGATCACCAGGAAGCCGATGACGACGACCCCGTACGAGACGAGCGGCGAGTACCCGAGGTCCGCCTGCAGGTACGAGGGCATGAAGGTCTGCAGGATCCAGTGACCGACGGCCTTGAGGACGACGAACCCGACGCAGAAGAGCAGGGCCTTCCACCCGGTCCGGAGCGAGCGGCGGAGCGGGTTCTTCGCGAGTTCCCCCTTGGCCTTGAGCGCGCGGAACTCCGGGGTGTCCTCGAGCTTCGTGCGCAGGTACAACCCGACCAGACCGAGCGGCACCGCGACGAGGAACAGGACACGCCACCCCCACGACTCGAGGGCCCCGTCCCCGGCGATCGCCGTGAACAGGAAGACCAGGCCACCACCGACGATGAACGCCGCGAAGCCGAAGACGTCGATGAAGCTCGTCACGAAGCCGCGCCGGTTCGACGGGGCGTACTCGGCCAGGAGCGTCGTCGCCCCGGCACCCTCGCCACCGGCGGCGAAGCCCTGCACCAGCCGCACCACGACGAGCAGGATCGGTGCGAGCATCCCGACGCTCTGGTACGTCGGCAGGATGCCCATCACGGCGGTCGCGCCGCTCGTGATCAGGATGACCGTGGCCAGCGTGGTCTTCCGGCCGACCCGGTCACCGAGCGACCCCCAGAACAGCCCGCCGAGCGGACGCATCACGAAGCCGGCACCGAACACGGCGAAGGCCGACAGCAGTGCGACCTGCGGGTCGCCCTGCTTGAAGAAGTACAGCGAGATGACGGTCGCCAACGTGCCGTAGAGGCCGAAGTCGAACCACTCGACGAAGTGTCCGACGCCGGCGGCGACGATCACCTTCCGCATGCCCTGGCGGCGTGCGTCGTCGCCCAGGGCCACCTGGACGTCGGGGGCGGTGGCGGCATCGACGCTGGGTTGCGTCCGGGTTCCGTCGCTCATGGTGGGGCCTCACACTTCGTTGTCGAGAATTCGTTGACGATAGCACTCGCCGGGCACACATTGCCACACAGTGGGAAAGACACGCCACCGAGTGATACCGTTCCGACCATGCAATCCCGTGAACAGCACCACGACGTCGTGGTCGTCGGCGGCGGTCTCGCCGGTGTCAGCGCGGCCGTCGCCGCCGCCCGCCTCGGCTCGAGCGTCGCCCTCGTCACCAACCGGCCGGTCCTCGGCGGCAACGCCTCGAGCGAGATCCGGGTGTGGGTGGTCGGCGCGACGGCGCACGGCACGCAGCGGTTCGCCCGCGAGACCGGGATCATGGGCGAGCTCTTCCTCGAGAACCAGTACCGGAACCCGCAGGGCAACGCGGTCTACTGGGACCAGGTGGTGCTCGACCTGGTCCGGGCCGAGCCGAACGTGCACCTGCACCTCAACACCGACGTGCGGACGGTGCAGACGACGGACGACGACAGCGGCGCACCACGCATCACCGCCGTCACGGGGTGGACCATGGGGTCCGAGATCGAGACGACGTTCACCGCACCGGTGTTCCTCGACTGCACGGGCGACGGCCTCGTCGGGGCTCTCGCCGGCGCCGAGTACCGCATCGGGCGCGAGGGCCGCGACGAGCACGGAGAGGAGTGGGCGCCGGAAACGGCCGACGACGAACTGCTCGGCAGTTCGATCTTCTTCTCCACGCACGACACCGGCCGCCCCGAGAAGTTCGTGCCGCCGTCGATCGCGAAGGACCTCGGCACGACGCCGATCCTGGCGAACCGGGCGATCCGGACCGGCGACAACGGCTGCAACTACTGGTGGATCGAGTGGGGCGGCGAACTCGACACCGTCACCGAGAACGAACGCATCCGCGACGAGCTCTGGGGTGTCGTCTACGGCATCTGGGACCACATCAAGAACTCGGGGGCGTTCGACGCGGACACCCTGACGCTCGACTGGGTGGGCGCGATCCCCGGCAAGCGCGAGTACCGCCGGTTCGTCGGCGACCACACCCTGACGCAGCAGGACCTGCTCGAGCAGCGTTCGTTCCCCGACACCGTGGCGTTCGGCGGTTGGTCGATCGACCTGCACCCCGTCGAGGGCGTCTACGCCGAGACCGCCGGCGCCCAGCAGCGGTACACCGACGGCACCTACGACATCCCGTTCCGGTCGCTGTACTCGGCCAACGTGTCGAACCTGCTGTTCGCCGGCCGCGACATCTCCGCGTCGCACGTCGCGTTCGGGTCCACCCGGGTGATGGCCACCTGCGCAGCCCAGGGGCAGGCAGCCGGCACCGCCGCGCACCTGGTCGCCCGGCACGGCACGACGCCACGGTCCCTCGGCACCGAGCAGATCGCCCTGCTGCAGCAGACGCTGCTGCGCGAGGACGCACCGGTCATCGGGGTCCGCGCCGACGACCCCGCCGACCTCGCCCGCACCGCCCGCATCAGCGCGAGCAGCGAGATGACCACGATCGACACGACGCCGTTCGCGACCGCCGACCGCTTCGACCTGGACCGCGACGTCGCGATCCTCCTGCCCGCCGACCCCGCGCTCGGCGAGTTCCGGCTCCGCACCGAGGCGGACGACGAAACCGACCTCACCATCGAGCTCTGGACCACCGGCAAGCCCCAGAACTACGCCCCGATCGACCACGTCCGCACGCACTCCGCACACGTCGCCGCCGGACCGGGCGAAGCAGTGGTCGACCTGGACTTCCACCCGGACGCACCGTGCAACGCGGTCGTCGTGGTCCGTCGGCAGCCCGGCGTCCGACTGGTCCTGACCGACGGCCACCCCTACGGCGTGATGGCCCTGCGCGCCCGCGCCGCCGACGACGAGCAGTTCGACGACCACATCCCCGAGGAGTCCGGACAGCCCGTGACGGACTGGGAGGCGCGCGCACTGCGCGGACACGCGTTCGCGTTCACCGCAGCCGGCGAGACGGACGCGTGGCGGGCCTCCCGGGTCAGCGACGGCCACCAGCGCCCGTTCGGCGGACCGCACATGTGGTCGTCCGACGCGGGTGCCGGCGCAGCCGTGCTCTCGCTCGACTGGGCGGAGCCCGTCGACGTCCGCCAGGTGCGCATCGTCTGGAACGACGACGTCGACGCCGACCTCATCAACCTGCACCACCACCGCACCCCCTGGGACGCCGTGCCCACACTCGCCCGCGACTACCGGATCGAGGCGTGCGTCGACGGGACCTGGCGGACGCTCGCCGCGGTCGACGCGAACCGACACCGCCATCGCGTCCACGACGTCGATCCGGTGCGCACGGCCGCCCTGCGGGTCGTCGTGACCGCGACGAACGGGTCCCCGTTCGTCACCGCGAGCGCCGTGAAGATCTCCTGACGCGCGCCGGGACGGGCCAGAATGAGGGGATGGCGACCACCCCTCCGAACCAGAGCATCGAGCGAGCCGCAGCGGTCCTCGGTGCGCTCGGCGCGTCCGACGGCGCGGTGCGCGCCTCCGACATCGCGCGGACGATCGGGCTGGGGACCTCGACCACCGGGCGGCTCCTGGCGACGCTCGAGTCGCTCGAGTACGTCCGACGCGACCCGGAGACCCAGGCGTACTCGGTCGGTCGGGCCGTGCTCGAGCTCGCCAGCCAGGGGCTCAACCACAACCCGGTGCACCGCGAGAGCCGCTCGGCGGCGCAGGAACTCGCGCACCGCGTCGGCCTGACCGCCAACGTCGGCGTGCAGGACGCCGCGTCGTGCATCTACCTCTGCCACTTCGAGGGGTCGCTCGCGCCGAAGTCGCACACGATGATCGGGATGCGGCAGCCGATGCACGCGTCCGCACTCGGCAAGGCGCTGATGCTCGACCTGTCGCCGGACGAGCGACGCTCGCTGCTGGGGGACGACCTGGCCCGGTACACCGACCACACGATCGCGACGCACGACGCCCTGACGGCCGACCTCGCCGCCTCGGCGAAGCGCGGTTGGTGCGAGGAGAACCAGGAGCTCGCGCTCGGCCGGTTCTGCATCGCGGCACCGATCCGCAACGCCTCGGGGCGGATCGCGGCGGCGCTGTCGATCTCGGGGCGCCTGACGCAGCTGCGTGACCGCGACCTGGACTCCCTCGCCGAGGACCTCATCGAGGTCGCCGACCGCATCAGCGTCGGCCTCGGGATGATCAGCGCCGTCGCGCACTGACGCGCTGGTCGCGGCGCGAGACGCGCTGCCCGCCGCCCGGCGCCCGCCGGGATTCCCGCGAAAGCGACAGTCTGCCGCGGAATGTTCGCGGACATCTGTCGCTTTCGCGCCCGAGACGCGCGTGACGGCGGACGGGAGGCCCGTGGCGGCGTCGCCACGGGCCTCCCGTCCGCCTCCTGGTCGCGCTGGGCGACGGGGCGCTACGCGCGCGACGGCAGCAGGTGGATGGCCTCCATCGCGAGCTCTGCCGCGATCGGGTCCTTCGCCAGGACGGCAGCCTTGAGGTTCTCGAGTTCGGGCAGGATCACCGCGGCCGGGATCAGCTCGGCGAGTTCGGGGACCCGGAGCTTGAAGGACAGTCCGTCGGTGGTCGACCGGCAGAGCTGCACGAGCGACGGGTTGCCGCAGGCGTCCGCCCACTGCGAGTAGATGTCGGCGCCGTTGCGGGCGACCTGGTCCTGCTCGTCGGCGCCGACCCGCGCGATGACGTCGTCGAGCATCTTCACGATCTTCTTGCGCTGCGGCTCGGTGAAGTTGGGCACCGCGAGGCGCACGACGCCCCCGTAGATGACGCCGAGCGTGCGGTAGGCGTCGAGGAGCTCGTCCTTCGTCGGGGCCGCCACGCGGGTGTAGCGGTTCGGTGCCATCTCGATCAGGCCGGCGCGGGCGAGTTCCGCGAGCGCCTCGCGGATCGGGGTGCGGGAGACGCCGAGCCACGCGATCAGGTCGTCGTCGTTGAGTCGCTCGCCGGGCTCCAGCGTGCCGTCCATGATCGCGTCGCGGATCTTGTCCTGCACGGTGTCACGGAGGAGTTTGCGCTCGGCGGCGGGCTGCGTCGAAGGAACTGGCATGCACCCAGCGTGTCACATGTGATGGTTCGCGCGCGAGAGGCGCGACGGCCACCAGGCGCGCCGACCGAGGTCGTACGCGATCGCCGGCACGAGCAGCGAACGGACGACGATCGTGTCGAGCAGGACGCCGAACGCCACGACGAACGCGATCTGCACGAGGAACAGGATCGGGATGACGCCGAGGGCCGCGAACGTCGCCGCGAGCACCACCCCCGCCGAGGTGATCACCCCGCCGGTGACCCCGAGTCCGCGCAGGACCCCCTCGTGCGGACCGTGCCGCAGCGCCTCTTCCCGCACCCGCGTCATGAGGAAGATGTTGTAGTCCACCCCGAGCGCGACGAGGAACACGAACGAGTACAGCGGCACGCTCGGGTCCGCACCGGGGAAGTGGAACACGTGGTCGAACACGAGCGCTCCGACGCCGAGTGCGGCGGCGAACGACACGATCACGCTGCCGATGAGCACGAGCGGGGCGACGACGCTGCGGAGCAGGAGCATCAGGATGAGCAGGATCACGACCAGCACCACGGGGATGATCAGCGTGCGGTCGCGGATCCCGGTGTCGTTCGTGTCGACGGCCGTCGCGGTGACGCCGCCGACGATCGCGCCGGGATCGACCTGTTCGACGGCGGTGCGGAGGTCGCGGACAGTCTCTTCGGCGGCGTCCGAGTCGGCCGGGTCGGTCAACGTGGCCTCGAGCAGCACGTCGCCGCGCGACACCGTCGGAGTGGCGGCGCCGTTCGAGGGCGAGTCGCCCGTCACGGGCACCGTGCCGGACGGGGCGTCCTTCGCGGCGGCGACGACCCCGTCGACGCCGTCGACCCCCGTGACGGCGTCGACGAGTGCGTCGAGGTCGCGTTCCGACCCGATGACCTGCGCCGGGCTGCCGGAGCCACCGGGGAAGTGGTCGGCCAGGACGTCCTGCCCGTCGCGTGCCTGCGAGGCCCCGATGACCAGGTCGCTCTGCGGTACCCCGTCGGCCTTGAGCCCGACCAGGCCCGTGCCCATCGCGAGCAGCCCGACCGTGCAGACGATCCACACCACCCGGGAACGCTTGGCGACGAGCCGACCGACGCGAGCCCAGATGCCGCGCGCGTCCGGACCGGTGAGCACCGGGTGGGCGCTGCCGTACGCGGGACGGAGCGGCCAGAACGCGGCGCGACGGAACGCGAGCAGCAGGGCGGGCAGCAGCGACAGGGCGGCGAGCAGGCTGAACGCGATGCCGATCGCGGCGACGGGACCGAGCGCCTTGTTCGAGTTGAGGTCGGAGAGCAGCAGGCAGAGCACGCCCACGATGACGGTGCCGCCCGAGGCCAGGATCGGCTCGAGACTCCCCCGCAGGGCCGCCTTCGTCGCACCCCAGCCGGTGCGGTGGTCGCGCAGCGCCTCGCGGAAGCGCGCCGTGTAGAGCAGGGCGTAGTCCGTCGCGGCGCCGATCACCAGGATCGACAGGATCCCCTGCACCTGGCCGTTGACGGTGACGATGTCGGCCTTGGCGAGCCACCACACCACGAGGATCGAGGCGCACAGGGCGAACGTCGCGGTGCCGAGCACGAGGATCGGCAGCAGCGGTGACCGGTAGACGATGATCAGGATCACGAAGACCGCGGCGAGCGCCACCCCGAGCAGCAGGCCGTCGATGCCGGCGAACGCCTCGGTCAGGTCGGCGGTGAACCCGGCCGGTCCGGTGACGTACCCGCTGACGCCGCTGGGCAGGGCGTCGTCGACGTCGGCGCGGATCGCCTCGACCGCGTCACCGGTGTCGGCTGCCGTGGTGAGGGTCGCGACGATCTCGACCGCGTCGCCGTCCTCGCTCGGGATCACCGGGCTGACGGCTTCGACGTCGTCGCGGTCACCGAGCTGGGTCGCGAGGTCCTTCGCCGCGCTCAGGTCGGAGGACGACATGCCGCCGTCGCGCTCGAGCACGATGATCGCGGGTGCGCCCGACTCCTGCCGGAACTCCGACGAGCGCTCCTGCACCTTCGTGGCGTCGGCCGACGCCGGCAGGAACGAGGTCTGGTCGTTCGTCGACACCTCGGAGATCTTGCCGAAGTACGGACCGCCGACGGAGGCGATCGCGAGCCAGACCACGATGACGAGCGCGGGGAGGACGATGCGGAGAAAGCGGGACACGACGGTGAGCGTACACCGATCGTCAGCATGCTGATTACTAGACGGCTGCGACGCCGGTTGCGACGCCGACTGCGACGCCGACCGCGACAGCTGGCGACCGTAGACTGCGCCCATGGACGACACGACCGAGCAGTGGCCCCTCGGCCGGCTGTTGTCGGCCGCGGCACGCTCGGTCGAGCGGGACTGGGATGAACGCCTCCGCGCCATCGGGCTGCCGCACGCAGCCCTCATCGCGGTCGACATCCTGATCCGCACGGGCCCCACCGGTGCCGACACGATCGCCCGCACGGCACGGGTGCAACCGCAGACGATGTCACGGACCCTCGAGCGCATGGAGCGGGACGGCCTGGTCGAGCGCACCCCGCACCCCGACGACCGACGCCGGCGCCTCGTGACCGTGACCGATCACGGACGCCGAGCGTGGGAGACCGCTCGACACATCGAGCGCGAGGTCCTGCCGGACGACCCGGCACTGCGGACGGCACTCACGGAACTGCTCGGGAAGTCACGGCAACCGAACAACTGACACGCTGTACCTGAAATACCAGATGCGGTACGATGGGTCGGTCGGTGGCACGCCGACGCGAACCCGTTGGAGTCCCGCATGTCCGAACGACGGGCGGCCCGCCTGGCCGCCGACACCGCCACCAGAAGCGGACGCCACCCGCGGCGCCGACGCCCGCTCCTCGTCGCACTGCTCGCGACGGTCGGCTCGCTGGTCGGCATCGCCACCGTGATCGCCGTCGTCGCGAGCATCTTCGTCGGCGGCCTGGCGCGCAGCTTCGACGCCCGCCACGACACGATCGCGAACCCGTTCCCGAGCGGGACCCGACCCGCTGCGTCCGGCGGCGAGAACATCCTGCTCATCGGGTCCGACTCACGAGCTGCACGCGGACCGGACGGCAAGCCATCCGAGGCCGGTGGCCGTTCGGACACCCTGATGCTCGCGCACGTCCCGGCCGACCGGCAGGCCGTGTACCTGATGTCGATCATGCGTGACTCGTGGGTCGACGTGCCGGGTCACGGGAGCGCCAAGATCAACGCCGCGTACGCGTGGGGCGGCGTCCCGCTCACCGTGCAGACCGTCGAGCAGCTGCTCGACGTCCGCATCGACCACGTCGCCGAGATCGACTTCACCGGGTTCAAGGACATGACCGACGCCCTCGGCGGTGTCACGGTCGACTCCGGGCAGGCGTTCGCCGCAGGCAAGCACGAGTTCGTCGCCGGCGCGAACCGGCTCGACGGCGACGCCGCACTCGCGTTCGTGCGCGAGCGGTACTCGTTCGCCGACGCGGACCACACCCGCGTGCTGAACCAGCAGGCGTTCATGCGCGGGGTCGTCGGCGGGCTGCTCTCCCGCGGCACGATCACGAACCCCGGGCGTATCCAGGACTTCGTGACCGCGACGAGCGAGCACCTGGCGGTCGATGCCGGACTGACCTTCCCGACCCTCGTCGGCCTCGGATGGTCGCTGCGCGACGTCCGGACCGACGACCTCAAGACGTTCACGGTGCCGACTGCGGGGTCCGGAACCTCGCCGGACGGGCAGTCCTACGTCACGCTCAACGACCTGGCGGTCGGCTCGCTGTCACAGGCGCTGCGGTCCGACGACGTCGCCGGTTGGCTGGCCGACAACCGGCAGTAGCGCCCGCAGGCTCCCACCACCGGTCACGCACGACGACGCCCCGCGACCGAGGTCGCGGGGCGTCGACGTGTTCGTCCGGTGGAACGATCAGGCGGGGAGCTGCAGCTCCTGGCCCGAGTAGATGAGGTTCGCGTCGTCAATGGTCGACGTGTTCGCGGCCCACAGCTTGTTCCAGCCACCGTCGATCTTGAGCTTGGTGGCGATGGTGTCGAGCGTGTCGCCCGAGGCGATCGTGTACGTCTTGCCGCTCGTCTTCACGGCGGCGGGCTTGCTCGGCGTGGTGGCTGCCGGGGCGGCCTCCTGCGCCGGCGCCGGCGCAGGAGCCGGGGTGCTCGGTGCGGCCTGCTCCGGGGCAGCGGGGGCCGGTGCGGCCTGCTGCGTCGGGGCCGGAGCAGCGGGGGCTGCCGGAGCCGGAGCAGCGGCGGCCGGTGCGGCACCGCTCGTGCCGCTCAGCCCGAGCTGGGCCGAGCAGGCGGGCCAGGCGCCCCAGCCCTGCGTGGCGAGGACACGCTCGGCGACGGCGATCTGGGCCTCGCGGCTCGCGCCGGCAGGGCTGCCGACACCACCGTTCGCCTGCCAGGTGCCGAGGTTGAACTGCAGGCCGCCGTAGTAGCCGTTGCCGGTGTTGATGGCCCAGTTGCCGCCGGACTCGCACTGCGCGAGGGCGTCCCAGGTCGAGCCGGACGCAGCGTTCGCGGGGGTTGCCGCGAGGCCGACACCGGTCGCGGCGATGCCGGCGAACGCGAGGCCGCCGACGATGGTGCGGGTACGGGAAAGCTTCTTCATGTGATTGCTCCACCGGGGTCACGAGCCGCTTCGAACGCGGAATCCACTGCCCACCCCGACCGATCGCGGTCAGTTGTGGGGTGCGCCACCGGGGGCAGTGGTCATCGGGCCGGCGGCACCTCGGTCGGCAACCATAGGAAACTCTTCACCGTTATCAAACCGAGACAAACGGTTCTACCCGTTGGTGCTATGTACCCCGCACTCGAACCTGTACGCCTCGATGCCCATGGCCATGGTCATCGACCCGTACCCGGGTACGTCACCTTGGCAATTCCCTGGCAATGCCGGCCAGGAGGCCCGGATCACGCCCGCGACAGCAGCGTGACGGCCTCGAGATGGCCGGTCTGGGGGAACATGTCGAGCACACGAGCGCGGCGCAGCCGGAACGAGGGCATGCGCGCGAGGTCCTTCGCCAGGGTCACCGGGTTGCAGCTCGAGTAGACGACGTGCTGCACGTCGGACTCCTCGAGCCAGGTCGACAGCGCCTCGCCGATCCCGCGTCGTGGCGGGTTCACCAGGACGAGCTCGGGCACCGTGTCGGGTCGGGCGCGGAGTGCGTGCTCGGTGGCGTCGTCGGCGGCGAACCGGAGCCCCTCGAGCCCGGCCTCGCGCGCGGACTGCTTCGCCGAACGGATCGCCTCGGCACTGGTCTCGATGCCCGTCACCGCTCGGCCCGGTCGCGCAGCGTGCAGGGCGAACCCGCCCACGCCGCAGTACAGGTCCCACATCGACGCCGGGTCGAGCTCGTCGATCCACGCCGAGGCCTGCGCGTACAGCTCGGTGGCGACGGCGGTGTTGGTCTGGAAGAAGCTCTGCGGCCGCAGGTGCATCGTGATCCCGCCCAGGCGCATCGGCAGCGTCTCCTGCTCGGTGAGGACGATCTCCCGGTCACCCTCGGTCACGGCCTTGTGCTCGGGAAGCAGGTTCACCGTGACGACCACCACGTTCGGCAGGGCGTCGCGCAGCACATCGAGGTAATGCCGGATCCGAGCCACCTGCCCCTCGGACCGCAGGACGAACCGCACCATCAGTTCGCCGTCGGGCGACTCGGTGACCAGGACGTACTTCAGCTCGCCGCGTCGGGCAGCGACGTCGTACGGGATCAACCCCGCGGTCTGGACGAAGTCGGCGAGCAGGGGCAGCGCGTGTCGGATGCCGGGCGTGCAGATCCCGCAGTGCCGCAGGTCGACGCCGCGCTGCCGGTGGTCGAGGATGCCGACGGTCGGGTGCTCCGTCGAGCCGCCGACCACCATCTTCGCCTTGTTCCGGTACCCGGACTCGGGGCTCGTGATCGCCGGTGACCACGTGACGGCTCCGGGGCCGCCAGCCGCCTCGACGGCGTCGTGCAGGAGTTCGCGGGTGCGGAGCTCCTTGTCGAGGACTTGGTCAGCGTAGGGCTGCCCCATGAGCGTGCAGGACCGGCACACCCCACGGTCGAAGTAGTCGCACTGCATGGCCGAGTCAGGATACGGCAGCGTCCCGCGTCGTCGTGGCGATCCGGTAGACCGACGTCGTCGCCGTCAGGAACAGCGTCGTGCCGTCGTCGCCGCCGAAGCACAGGTTCGATGTCACCTCGGGGACGGCCACCTCGCCGATCCGCTCGCCGGAGGGGTCGAACACGACGACGCCGCGGTGCGACGACGACCACACGTTGCCGTGCACGTCGACCCGGATGCCGTCCGGTGCGCCCTCGCCCGGCTCGAGTCGCGCGAACACCCGGCCGTTCTTGAGCAGGTCGCCGCCGTCACCGACGCGGTCGTAGGCGCGGATGACCGGTTCGTCCCCCGACGAGCTCGCGATGTAGAGGACCTGCTCGGACGGGTCGAAGGCGAGTCCGTTCGGCTCGTCGACGTCGGTCGCGACGGGGCGCAGGTCCTCACCGGACGGTCCGCAGCGGAACGTCCAGTGGTCGCCGTACTCGCGCACGCCGGGGTGGCCTTCGCGCGGCTGGGTGATGCCGTAGGCCGGGTCGGTGAACCACACGCTGCCGTCCCGCGCGACGACGACGTCGTTCGGCGAGTTGAACCGCACGCCGGCCCAGGCGTCGACGATCGGCGTGACGACGCCGTCGCGGTCGCGCTCCACCCGCCGGAGTCCGTGCGAGCACTGGACGACCCTGCCGTCGCGGTCGAGCGTCCGGCCGTTGGTGAACTCGACGCCCTCGGCGTACGTGGAGGTCTCGCCGGAGTCGGCGTGCCACTGCAGGACACGGTCGCCGGGGATGTCCGACCAGCGCAGGGTACGGGACGCCGGGATCCAGCAGGGTCCTTCGGCCCACGTGCTGCCGGTGGCGATGCGCTCGAGCGCGTCAGGGTCCGGTACGAGGTCGTCGAGCAGCACGGGTTCTCCTTCGAACGGTGTCCCCACCCTACGTTCGTCAGGCCGCAGCCGCCGCCTCGCTGCGTCGTCGCACGGCCTTCTCGACCGCCGTGATCGCGAGGCCGAGCAGGATCGACGCCACGACCGCGAGGGTCGTGACGAGGAAGGGCTGCTCCCGGCTCCAGCGCCCGGTGGCCGCCGCGATGCCGACGCAGTACGCGGCCCACACGACGTCGGCGAGCACGCAGCTGACCAGGAACCGCCGAACGTCGAGCCCGCTGTCCGCGCCGACCAGGTTCGTCGTCAGCCGGCCCATCGGGATGAAGCGCCCGAGGACCGCGATGCGCCCGGGAGCGGCACGGTAGCGGCCGTCGATGGCGTCCCGGGCCTTGCGGACCTTCGGACGCGCGAACCACGACCTCGAGCCGAGGTCGACCGAGCGCGCCAGGTGGTACAGCCCGAGGTCGCCGAGGACCATGCCGATCGAGGCCGCGACGACGAGGACGAGGACCGGCAGGAGGCCGCCGTCACCGCCCACCAGGAGCGTGCCGACCGCGACGACGAGCGCCTGGCTGGGGAGGAAGACCGCGACACTGCCGACGGCGAGCACGAGGCCGACCACGACGAACGTCCACGGGGTGCCGATGAGCTGGACGACCAGGTCCTGTGCTGCGTCCACGCTCACCCTCCACGGGCGCCGGAGGAGCGCACCGGACTCCATCTTCCCAGGTCGGCGGGGCACCGCTCACGTGCGCTCGACGATCGCCCGCATCGCCGCGGCCGCGTCGTCCGGGTGGCCGTCGACGACGGCACCGGCGAGCGCGAGGTGGAGGCCGACGTCGTGCCGGTCCGGGCGGATGCTCCCGCGTTCGCGCAGCACCTGGCCCACGACGCGGTGCAGGCGTCGGTACAGCGTGTTGTCGGACAGGTCGAGCACGAGCGCGTGGAGCCGCACGTCGGCGGCCACGAAGTCGAGGCGGTCGTCGCGGGCCGCTGCGGCCGCGAGCTCGTCCGCGGTGGTGCGGAGCGCCTCCCGTCGGTCCGCGCACTCGTCGAGGGGCGCCCGCCGGGCTGCTGCGGCGGCTGCGGCGGGTTCGACCGCCGCGCGGAGTTCGCGGAGCTCGACCGCCACGCGGTCACCGTCCGGGCCCCGGAGCCGCCACCGCACGACCCGCGGATCCAGGACGTCCCACTCCAGCACGCCGAGGACGGTCACGCCGACCCGGCGCCGCGCGGTGACCAGGCCGAGGGCGACGAGGACGCGGACGGCCTCGCGGACGATGCTGCGACTGGCCCCGGTCGACGCCACCAGGTCGTCGATGCTCCGGCGGCTGCCCACGGCGATGGCGCCGGAGACGACGTCGGCACCGATCTGGTCGAGGACGCGGTCGAACGTGCTGGTCACCGCTGGGACACCGGGCTGACCACGAGTTCGTCGACGCGCATGTACGACGGCGCCTCGAGCACGAACGACACCGCGCGGGCGATGTCCTCCGGCTGCAGCATCGCCGATCGTGCGGCGGCGTCGGGCACCGACGGCCGCTGGTCGAGGAAGTCGGTCGCGACGTCACCGGGGCACAGGTGCGTCGCCCGGACCCCGTGGTCTGCCTCCTGCTGGTTGAGGCTCCGGACGACCGAACCGAGCGCGGTCTTCGAGGCGGAGTACGCGACGCCGGCGCCGGGCTGGAAGGACCACCCGGCGTAGGACGACACCACGACGACCACGCCGCCGGACTCGCGGAGCGCAGGCAGTGCGGCGTCGACGACCGCGACCACCGCGGTGAGGTTCGTGTCCACGATCGCGCGGAAGTCCGGCAACGACTGGTCGTCCCACCGGCGCCGCGGCGCGTTCAGCCCGGCGGCGAGCACGACCGCGTCGAGTCGTCCGAACCGCTCGAGCACGGTGTCCCGCGCAGACGCGACGGCAGCGGGATCGGCAGCGTCGAGGGGCAGGACCGCCGCCGTGCCGCCGGAGGCCGTGATCGTCGCCGCGACCTGCTCGAGCCGGTCCACGCGCCGCCCGCTCAGGACCACCGTCCACCCGTCGCGCGCAGCGGCCTCGGCACTCGCGGCGCCCATGCCGCTGCCGCCGCCGGTGACCCAGAGCACCCGTTGCTTCGCCATGCTGCAATAGTATGCCTATTGCAGCAACCGACGACAGGAGCGACGATGCACCTCGACCTGACCGACCGTGTGGTGGTCGTGACCGGCGCAGCACGCGGGATCGGACGCACGCTCGCCGATCGCTTCGTCGCCGAGAGGTGCCGCGTGGTCGCCCTCGACCTGGCCTTCGAACCCGACTTCCCGCTCGACCACGTCGTGTGCAACGTCGCCGACCCGGATTCGGTCCGGGCCGCCGTCGACGAGGTCGTCACCCGGCACGGCACGATCGACGTGCTCGTGAACAACGCCGGCATCAACGTCGACGGCACCGTCGCCGAACTGCAGTGGGACGCCTGGCGCCGGTGCATGGACGTCAACCTCGGCGGCACCTTCCTGATGAGCCAGGCCGTCGCGCCGGTGATGCAGGCCGCGGGGCGGGGGCGGATCATCAACGCCGCCTCGTTCGCCGCGATCGTCCCGAGTGTCGGCAGCGCTGCCTACGCGGCGTCCAAGGCCGCGGTCGTCTCGTTCACCCGGGTGCTGGCGTCGGAGCTCGGCCCGTGGGGCATCACCGTCAACGCGTACGCGCCGGGCATGGTCCCGACGGCGATGAACGGGTTCGCGACCATGCCGGCCGAGGCCCAGGACCGCCTGCTCGACACCCTGTCGCTGCGCCGGTGGGAGACCGCGGACGACGTCGCCGACCTGCTCGTCTTCATGGCGAGCGACGCCTCGGGCTACGTCACCGGCACCCTGCTCGACGTCTCCGGCGGCAAGCTCGCGACACAGATCCCGGCACGCGCGCACGGCCGCTGAGGGTTCAGCGCAGCATCCGCTCCAGGAGTGCGCGCAGCTGCCGCCGGTCCCGCTCCGGCAACCGGGCGGTGAGCGGCAGCAGTGCATCGCGGATCGCGCCCTCGAGCGAGCGCGCCACCTCGAGACCGGCGTCGGTGATCACGACGTCCACCGCGCGGGCGTCGTCCGCGTTCGGCTGCCGCGCGAGCAACCCCTTCTTCTCCGCGCGCGCCACCAACCCGGTCATCGTCGACTTCTCGAGCCCCAGGTACTGCGCCAGGTCACCGATCCGCAGACGACGGTCACGCAGGATCGCGAGGACCCGCAGCTGCGTCAGCGACAGCCCGGCATCGGCCGCGAGCCCGGTCAGCGGCCCCATCGTCCGGAACGCGGCCTCGCCCAGGGCATCGACGAGCTGCTCGTCCTCGGTCATCTCCTGCACCACTCCAGCCTAGTTGACGAACTTCGTGATGCGAACTACTTTGTTCGTAACACGAAGCAAATGGAGGACACCATGCACGCAGCAGTCGTCACCGAGTTCGGCCACGCCCCGACCTGGCAGGAGTTCGACGAACCGACTCCCGGACCCGGCGAGGTCGTCGTCGACGTCGTCGCGGCCGGTCTCCACCCGCGGGTCCGCTCGCAGGCCGACGGTTCGCACTACACCAGCGAGGGCGCGCTCCCCCTGGTCCCCGGCGTCGACGGCGTCGCCCGGTTCCCCGACGGCACGCTCCGCTACTTCGCCGTCGCGAGCGACACCCGCGGCACCATGGCCGAGCGCGTCGCGGTCGACCCGCGGGCGAGCGTCGTCCTGCCCGACGGTGCCGACCCGGTCACCGTGGCCGCCGGCGTGAACCCGGTGCTGTCGTCGTGGGTGGCCCTGCGCCGGCGGATCGACTTCGCCCCGGGCAACCGCGTCCTCGTGCTCGGCGCGACCGGGGCCTCGGGCACCGCAGCGGTGCAGGTGGCGAAGCACCTCGGTGCCGCACACGTCGTCGCGAGCGGGCGCAACCCGGAGCGGCTGGCGGCGCTCACCGCCCTCGGCGCAGACGTCGTGCTGCCGCTGACCGACGTCGACGCCCTCGGCGCAGCGGCAGCCGACGTCGACGTGGTCATCGACTACGTCTGGGGCCATCCCGCGGCCGACGTGATGCGCGCCGTCGTCACCGCCCGCACCGACCCGGGCCGCCGACTCGACTGGATCGCGATCGGTTCCACCGCGGGCCACGAGGCGACGATCCCGTCCGCGGCACTGCGCGCCTCGGGCCTGACGATCGTCGGCAGCGGGCAGGGCTCGGTCGGTCGCGCCGGGTTCGTCGCCGAGCTCCCGGGCATCGTCGGTGCGATCGCGGACGGCACCGTCCGGGTGGACGCGACGGCCGTGCGGTTGGCGGACGTCGAGGCGACGTGGGCCGGACAGCCCGCCGGGAGCACGGGCAGAGTGGTGTTCACAGTGTGAACCGAGCGCGAGCAGGCTGTCCGGTCGCACAGGTTCTCCACATCCCACTCTTCGTAGGCTGTGAGGGCCCAGTGAGCCGGACTGCAGCCCGACCCCGAGGAGGTGCCCGATGGTCCTCGTCCTCGTCGCGTTCGCGATCGTCGCCCTGATCGTCCCCGCCCTGACCCCCGTCCTCGGCCGCCGCGTGTTTTACGTGGCCGCCCTCGCGCCCGCAGCCGCCGCCGTGCTGACGGTGCTGCAGACGGACGCGGCCCTGCACGGCAGCGTCGTCGAACGGCACCGGTGGGTCCCGCAGCTCGACCTCGAGATCACGCTGCGGATGGACGCCCTGTCGTGGGTGCTCGCGCTCGTGGTGTCGATCGTCGGGGCCCTCGTGCTCGTCTACTGCGCCTCGTACTTCGGGCGCGACGAACCGGGGATCGGCCGGTTCGCGGGCGTGCTGACCGCGTTCGCCGGGTCGATGTTCGGGCTCGTCCTCGCCGACGACGTCATCGTGCTCTTCGTCCTGTGGGAAGCCACCACGGTCTTCTCCTACCTGCTCATCGGACACGACGCCGACAAGCGTGCGAGCCGTGCGGCCGCGATGCAGGCCCTCGTCGTCACCACCGCCGGCGGTCTGGCGATGCTCGCCGGTCTGGTCATGCTGTCGGTCACGGCGGGCACGACCTCGCTCTCCGGCATCATCGCCGCCCCGCCGACCGGACCGATCGTCACCGTCTCGGTGGTCCTCGTCCTGCTCGGCGCGCTGACGAAGTCGGCGATCGTGCCGTTCCACTTCTGGTTGCCCGCGGCCATGGCAGCTCCGACCCCGGTCAGCGCGTACCTGCACGCCGCAGCGATGGTGAAGGCCGGCATCTACCTCGTGGCCCGGCTCGCTCCGGCGTTCGCACTGCTCGACGGCTGGCGCGAGACGATCACCGTGCTCGGTGTCCTCGGCATGCTCATCGGTGGCTACCGGGCGCTCCGCCAGACCGACCTCAAGCTCCTGCTCGCCTACGGCACCGTCGCGCAGCTCGGGTTCCTCGTGCTCGCCGCCGGGTGGGGCGCGCCCGCGGTGGCGCTCGGCGGGGTCGCCCTGCTCGTGGCGCACGCCGCGTTCAAGTCCACGCTCTTCCTGGTGGTCGGTGCGATCGACCACACCACCGGCACCCGCGACCTCGGGCGCCTGAGCGGCCTCGGCCGGAAGGCACCGTGGCTGGCCGTCGTGGCCGCCCTCGCGCTCGTGTCGATGGCCGGCATCCCGCCGACGATCGGCTTCGTCGCGAAGGAAGCCGTGCTGACCGGGTTCACCGAGTCGCTGCACGGTCCCGACGCCGGCTGGGCCTGGTTCGCCCTCGTCGGCGTGACGCTCGGCTCGGTGCTCACCGTGGCGTACTCACTCCGCTTCTTCTGGGGAGCGTTCGCCCGCAAGCCCGACGTCGCCCAGACGGAACCGCACGCCCTGCACGGCCTGGGTGTGGTGCCGTCGATCCTGGCGCTGACCGGTCTCGCCCTCGGCCTGCTGACCCCGGTCGTCGCGCACGGCATCGAGCCCGCCGCGACGGCGGCCTCGCTCCCCGGCGAGGAAGTCCCCCACCTCGCGCTCTGGCACGGCCTCGAACCGGCGCTCGGCATCTCGGCCGTCACCCTGGTCGGCGGTCTCGCACTGTTCGCCCTCCGACGTCCGGTCGAGGCGCTGCAGCACCAGCTCGCCGGGTTCCCGAGTGCCTCGGGCACCTACCGGCACCTCATGCGCGGCCTCGACCGGTTCGCGACGGGCCTGACCGCCGGTGTGCAGCGGGGTTCGCTCCCCTACTACCTGACGGTGATCCTGTCGGTGTTCGTGGCGGGTGCGCTCGCGAACCTCGTGCTCGGCGGGCCGTGGGAGTTCCACGTCCGGTTCTCCGACTCGTGGGGGCAGATCCCGGTCGTCATCGTGATGTCCGTCGGCGCCGTCGCCGTCCTCACCGCGAAGACCCGGTTCGCCGCCGCCGTCCTGGTGGGCGTGACCGGCTACGGCATGTCCGTCCTGTTCGTCCTGCACGGTGCGGTCGACCTCGCCCTCACGCAGCTCGTGGTCGAGACCGTCACCCTCATCGCGTTCGTCCTGGTGCTCCGGCGGCTCCCCCCGCGCATCGCGACGACGAACCCGAGCCGGTTCCGCATCGTTCGTGCGCTCTTCGCGGGGCTCGCCGGCCTCACGCTGGCGATCGTCGTCATCGTCGCCGCCTCGGCACGCACCGCCGACCCGATCTGGCCGGACCTGCCCGCGCTCACGAGCTCGTTCGGGCACGGCCTCAACGTCGTGAACGTCGCCCTCGTCGACCTGCGCGGCTGGGACACCCTCGGTGAGCTCACCGTCGTCGTCGCCGCGGCCACGGGCGTCGCGAGCCTCATCTTCGTGAACTCCCGCGAGGACACGCTGCCCCGGCTCCGTGACCTGCCGGAGAAGCTGACGGCCGACGGCCAGCGCACCGACGGTGAGCCGCGCGCCTGGCTGCCGACGAGCGCCGCCATCCCGACCGGCCGCTCGGCACTCCTCGACGTCGTGGTCCGACTGCTGTTCCACGGGCTCATCGTCCTGTCGGTCTACCTGCTGTTCGCCGGGCACAACGCGGCCGGCGGCGGCTTCGCCGGTGGCCTCGTCGCCGGCATCGCCCTGGCGGCCCGGTACCTGGCGGGCGGCCCGGCCGAACTCGGCGCCGCCGCCCCGGTCCGTGCCGGTCGACTGCTCGGACTCGGTGTCGCGACGGCAGCGATCACCGCGATCGTGCCGCTGTTCTTCGGCCGCGAAGCGCTGTACTCCGAGTTCTTCGAGGCGACCGTCCCGATCCTCGGCCACGTCGAGTTCGTCACCGCGACGTTCTTCGACATCGGCGTGTACCTGGTCGTCGTCGGCCTGGTGCTCGACGTCCTCCGCAGCCTCGGCGCCGAGGTGGACCGGCAGCGCCTCGAGGATGCCGGGGCGCCCACCCGCGACACCACCGAGGGGTCCGTCCGCGACACCCTCGAGGCACCCACCCCGGAAGGGAGCGCCACATGACCGTCACCCTCGTCCTCGTGATCGCGATGGCCGTGCTGTTCTCCTGCGGCGTCTACCTGCTGCTCGAACGGTCCCTGACCCGGATGCTGCTCGGCTTCCTGCTGCTCGGCAACGCCCTGAACCTGCTCCTGCTGGTGATGTCCGGCGCCGCCGGCAACCCGCCGATCGGCAAGTCCTCCGAGGGCATCACCGACCCGCTCCCCCAGGCCTTCGCCCTGACCGCGATCGTCATCACCTTCGCCGTCAGCGCATTCCTGCTCGCCCTCATCCACCGCTCGTGGCAGCTGTCCCGTGCCGACGAGGTCGAGGTCGACGAAGCGGACGTCGCCATCGGCCGCACGCGCGACGACCCCGACGACGACCCGGAAGCCGACTTCGACCCGAAGTCCCCCGAGGACGCCGACGATCCACACGAACACCAACCGCACCAGGACGGAGTGAACCGATGACCTGGCTCGTCCCGCTCCTCGTCCTCGTCCCGCTGCTCGGCGCAGCCGTCGCACTCGGCCTCCTGCGGCACCAGAAGCTGCAGCGAGCGATCACCGTCGTGGTGCTCGTCGTCGCACTCGCCGTCGCCGCGACCCTCATGGTGCTCGTCGACCACCACGGCACCATCGTCGTGCAGGTCGGCGGGTGGGACGCCCCGTACGGCATCTCGCTGGTGGTCGACCGCCTGAGCGCCCTGCTCCTCACGGTGAGCGCCAGCGTGCTGCTCATCGTCCTGCTGTTCTCGATCGGCCAGGGGCTCGCAGCCGACGACGGTGAAGCTCCGGTCACGATCTTCTACCCGACCTACCTCGTGCTGGCCGCGGGCGTGCTCGACTCGTTCATCGCCGGCGACCTGTTCAACCTGTACGTGGCGTTCGAGATGCTGCTCGTGGCGAGCTACGTGCTCATCACCCTGGGCGGCAGCGAGCAGCGGGTCAGGGCCGGCACCACGTACATCGTCACGAGCCTGATCGCGTCGGCGATCTTCCTCGCCGCGATCGGCCTGGTGTACGGCGCGACCGGCACGGTCAACATCGCCCAGATCAGCGAGCGCGTCGCCGATCTGCCCGAGCACGTGCAGCTGCTCCTGCACACGATGCTGCTCATCGGCTTCGGCATCAAGGCGGCGGTCTTCCCGCTGGCGTTCTGGCTGCCGGACTCGTACCCGACCGCCCCGGCCCCGGTCACGGCCGTCTTCGCCGGTCTGCTGACGAAGGTCGGCATCTACGCGATCATCCGCCTCGAGACGGTGATCTTCCCCGGGCCGCAGTTGAACAACGTGCTGCTCGTGGTGGCGGTGTTGACGATGGTCGTCGGGGTGCTCGGTGCGGTGTCCCAGACCGACGTCAAGCGCCTGCTGTCCTTCACGCTCATCAGCCACATCGGCTTCATGGTGATGGGTGTCGGGCTCGGGACGGTCGCGGGGACGGCGGCCGCGGTGTTCTACACGGTGCACCACATCGTCGTGCAGACCACGTTGTTCCTGGTGTCCGGCCTGATGGAACGCGTCGGGGGGACCACGTCGACCCGGTCACTCGGCGGGTTGTTGAAGGCCGCGCCGCTGCTGGCCGCGCTGTACCTGATCCCGGCGTTCAACCTGGGCGGCATCCCGCCGTTCTCCGGCTTCATCGGCAAGCTCGGGCTGTTCCGCGCCGCCGCCGAGGACGGCTCCCCGTTGGCGTACGTCACGATCGCCGCCGGCGTGGTCACGTCGCTCCTCACGCTGTACGCGCTGATGCGCGTGTGGGACGCCGCCTTCTGGCGGCCGAAGCCCGCGGCCGAGGCCGCGGCGCCGCACGCGACGACCGCCGAACCGCACGCAGCCCTGCGGTCGCCGGAACCCGCCCCCTTGACCGTCTCCGAGGAGACGGGTGAGGCCTTCCACCCAGGAGGCTCGGTGACGGTCACCGACGCACCCCACGCGAGCAGTGCCTCCCGTCCGACCACCGGGTCGACCGAGACGGTCGGCGAAGCGCCGACCAAGGTCCGGCTGCCGCGCATGCTCGTCGGTGTGACGACGGTCGCGGTCCTCGGATCCGTCGCCCTCACCGTGGTCGCGGGCCCGCTCTACGGGTACGCGAGCCGCGCAGCGGAGTCGCTCGAGTCGCCCGACCGGTACGTGCAGGCCGTCCTCGGGGGTGACCGGTGAACACCGACACCCGACACGTCGCGAACGCCCGCCGCATCGCGGTGGCGTGGCGGTACGACGTGCCGCTCGTCGCCGGACTGACCGTCCTGTGGGCCCTGCTCTGGGGCTCGTGGACACCACTGACCCTGCTCTGCGGCATCGTGGTGGCGCTCCTGGTCACCCAGGCGCTGCCGCTCCCGCCGGTCCCGCTGTCGGCCCGGTTCTCGATCGTGCACGCCGTCCGGTTCCTCGTGGTGTGGTCCGGACTCGTCATCACGGCGTCGTTCCGGGTCGCCTGGGTCGCGTTCCGCCCGCGGGGTGTCCGCCGCAGCTCCATCACGCTCGTGCAGCTGCACTCCACCGCCGAGATGACCTTCACGCTGGCGACCCTCGCGATCTCGCTGGTGCCCGGCTCGTACGTCGCCGACGTCGACCTCCGCCGCCGGCGCCTGCTGCTGCACGTGCTCGACACCGAGCGGGTCGAGCAGGTCGAGGCCGCCCGTCGTGAGGCCCTCGGCATCGAGGCCATGGTCATCCGTGCCCTCGGTTCGAAGCAGGACGTCTCCGAACTGTCCGAACCGCTGCCGGAGGTCACCCGATGAGCGCCGCCGTCGTCGTCATGGGGATCGGCATCGCCCTGGTCCTGGCCCTGCTCGGCGCCACCCTCGCGCTCGCGGTGTTCCGGATCGTGCGCGGCCCGACGATCCTCGACCGGATGATCGGATCGGACATGGTCCTGACGACCGTGCTCGTGGTGATCGCGGCGTCGATGGTGGTCCGGCGTGACCTGACCGGGATCCCCGTGCTCGTGGTGATCGCGGCGACGAGCGTGTTCGCGACCGTCGCCGTGGCCCGAGCGGTCACGCCGTCGTCGGACCCGTCGGACGAGGGCCTGAGCGTCACCACCCCCGAGCACGCCGCCGAAGAAGAGGAGCAGTCGTGACCGAGATGATCCAGGCGTTCCTCGACGGCGCCGGCGTGCGGGCGTGGATCGCGCTCGCCCTCCTGCTGATCGGTTCGCTGCTGTCCCTCGGCGCCGGGGTCGGCATCGTGCGCTTCCCGGACCCGCTCGTCCGCCTGCACGCCATGGCGAAGCCGCAGGTGCTCGGGCTGGCGTTCGGGCTGGCCGCGATCGTCGTCGCGGTGGGGACCTGGACGGCGTTCTGGGTCGTCCTGCCCATCATGGTGTTCCAGCTGTTCCTGGTGCCCGTCTCGACGCACATGATCGCCCGCGCCGGGCTGCGTGCCGACGACTACCGGCACGAGGACCTGCTGGTCGACGACACCGAGTCCTGATCGTCAGGCAGCGGTACGGCGCCGCAGCAGCAGGTTGACGACGGCCGCCAGCACGACGACCGCTGCCGAGGCCGCGGGGAGCACCATCGCGACGGACGTGCCGTGCTGCTCCGCCAGGTCGCCGGTGATGGCGGACGCGATCGACTGCCCGACGATCACGGCGGATCCGAGGATCGTCATCGTGGTCGCGGACCGGCCGACCGGTGAACGGTCCGAACCGAGGCTGTACTGGGCGACGAGGGTCGGACCGATGCCGACGCCCATGATCGCCAGGACGATGCCGACCGCCACGACGGAGTCGGCCTGCGAGAACGCGATCGCGCCGCCGAGCAGGACGACACCGAACACGAGCCAGCGCCAGCCGAGGCCGAACGACCGCGGGAACGCTGCGGACCCGAGGGCGAGTCCGGCCGAACCGATGCCCATCAGGCCGTAGAGCAGGCCGGCCTGGGACGCCTCGCCGTGGGTCTCCATGAACGCCGTCAGCGACGTCAGCGTCGAGCCGAAGAACAGGCCGATGCCGAGGATCCCGACGACCACGACGACGAGCCGCGGACGCAGGAGCTGGCGCGCCGGGGCCTGGGTCAGTTCCTCGTGCTGCCCGAGCACGAGCTTGCCGGTGGGGTGCAGCGCGAAGGCGGTCACGAACACGAAGGTCAGGGCCGAGGCGCCGGCGACCGCGACCCAGGGGGCGATCGCGCTGGCGAGGATGCCGACCAGGAACGGGCCGATGATGAAGACGGTCTCGTCGGCGGCGGACTCGTACGCCATCGTGCCGCTGAGGGTCTTCTCGCGGCGGGCCGGTCTCATGCGCTGCGCGATGATGGCGACGAGCCGGGTCCGGGACATCGGCGCGACCTGGGGCGCGGACGCACCAATGCAGAACGCCATCGCGAGCACGGCGAGGTCCGGCGCGCTGCCGCTGACGACGAAGGGGAACGCGCCGAGCAGCGCGGCGTTGACGAGGCCGACGGGGACGAGCACGGCACGCTGGCCGAACCGGTCCGCGGCGGCGCCGACCATCGGTCCGAACACCGCGGCACCGATGCCGACCGAGGCGGAGTTGACGCCACCGAGGGCGACGGAGTCACGCGCGGCCACGACGAGGGTGAGGACCCCGACGACCATCATGGCGAACGGCAGGCGGGCGATGAACGCCACCGGGAAGTACCAGCGTCCGGCGAGGGAGACGAGCGAGGCGTCTCCGGCGGTCGCGGTGTCCGTGCGCTCCGGGGCGGGCGCAGACGGGGTGGGACTGGTGTGGAGCATGGGGGTGTGCCTTCTCGGCCCGGCCCGGTTCGGTGGGGGCGGACCCATCGGGTGCCGCCGTTGTCCGCCGGGGAGCCGGCGGCCGGTAGATACACACTGCGTGTTTCAGAACTGCGCCCATCGTACCAACCGTTCCGGTCGGGGCCAGGGGTAATGCTTCGTCACCGGACCGTCCTGCGGCCCGCACGGCCCATATCGTGGCGCGCATGGAACAGCGACGCATGGGGCGCACGGGGGCGCCCGTCAGCTCGCTGACGCTGGGGACGCGTGCCGTCGCCGGCGTCGCGGCCCACGACCCGTCGGCCGGTGTGACCCTCGTGCTCGAGGCGCTCACCCGCGGCGTGACGTCGGTCGACGTCTCGGACGCCGACGGCGCGGGCCTGGCCGAGACCGCGGTGGGCGCGGCGATCGCCGGACGGCGCGAGGACGTGTTCCTGTCGGTGCGGTTCGGCGCCCCGGTCGACCAGGACCCGGCGCACCGGGGCAACGGGCGGCGGTGGATGTTCCGTGCCGTGGAGCGGAGCCTGCAGCGACTCGGCACCGACGTCATCGACCTGTACCAGCCGGCGCTGCCGGACCCGGCGACGTCGCTCGACGAGACGCTCGACGCCCTCGCCGACCTGGTCGCACAGGGCAAGATCCGCGCGTTCGGCCTCCCCGGGTTCCCGGCCGAGGAGCTCGTCGAGGCGCAGTGGCTCCGGTCCGGGTCGAAGAGCGCCACCGCGACGCACGTGCCCTACTCGATCCTCACCCGCACGGCGGAGCGCACGGTGTTCCCGGTCGCCCGTCGTTTCGGTCTCGGGGTCCTGGCCGGAGCACCCCTCGCGGGCGGCTGGCTCGCGGGCACCTACCGCAACGGCACCGTCCAACCACGCTCACCGCACGTCGACGAGCACCCGGACGCGTACGACATCGGCGCCCCGCGGAACCGTCGGAAGCTCGAGGTCGCCGACCGGCTCGGACGCCTGGCCGACGACTCCGGCTTCACGGTGTCGGAGCTCGCGGTCGCCTTCGCCCTGACCCACCCGGACGTGTCCTCGGTGGTGATCGGGCCGCGCACCGTGTCGCACGTCGACGCCTACGTGCAGGCGTCCGAGATCGTCCTCGACGACGGGCTGCTCGACGCGATCGACGCGATCGTCGCGCCGGGCACCCACGTGCTCGAACGGGACACCGGGTTCGCGCTGCCGGCGCTCAGCCGCGAACGACTCCGCGGTCGCACCCCGGTGGGCGCCGGACCGAACCGCTCGTAGGTCCGCGGTCAGGAGACCTCGCCGGCACGCGCTCCCGCCCACAGGTCGACGTCGGTGATGCCGACGGAGTGCTCGTCGATGGTGCGGAGCTCCTCGTCGGTGAACGACGTGTTCGCCAGCGTCGCGACGTTGTCCTCGAGCTGCGACACCTTCGACGCCCCGATCACGAGCGAGGTCACCCGCTCGTCACGGAGCGCCCAGGCCAGGGCGAGCTGCGCCAGGGACTGTCCACGAGCCGCGGCGACGTCGTTCAGTGCCCGGAGGTGCCCGACGACCTCCGGGGTGATGCTCGACGCGTCGAGCGACTTGCCGGCGGCGGCTCGGGAATCAGACGGCACCCCGTCCAGGTACTTGCCGGTGAGCAGGCCCTGGGCGAGCGCGGTGAACCCGATCACGCCGAAGCCCAGCTCGCCGGCAGCGTCGAGCAGCCCCTCGGTCTCGATCCAGCGGTTGAGCATCGAGTACGACGGCTGGTGGATGAGGAGCGGGGTACCGAGGTCGCGCAGGATCGCGGCGGCCTGGCGGCTGCGTTCCGCGTCGTACGACGAGATGCCGACGTACAGCGCCTTGCCCTGCTGGACCGCCGTGTGCAGCGCGCCCATCGTCTCCTCGAGCGGGGTCGAGGCGTCGAGTCGGTGCGAGTAGAAGACGTCGACGTAGTCCAGGCCCGTCCGCTGCAGGGACTGGTCGAGCGAGGCGAGCACGTACTTCCGCGAACCGCCGCCCTGGCCGTACGGACCCGGCCACATGTCCCACCCGGCCTTGGTCGACACGACCATCTCGTCGCGGTAAGGCCGGAAGTCCTCACGCATCAGGCGCCCGAAGTTCACCTCGGCCGCACCGTAGGGCGGGCCGTAGTTGTTCGCGAGGTCGTGGTGCGTGATGCCGAGGTCGAAGGCCCGACGGCTGATCGCGCGCTGCGTCTCGAACGGCACGTCGTCACCGAAGTTGTGCCAGTACCCCAGGGAGAGCAGCGGCAGGTCGAGGCCCGAGCGGCCGGTGCGGCGGTACGTCATCGAGTCGTAGCGGTCGTCGCTGGCGATGTAGGTCATGGTCCGAGCCTGCCACCAGCGCCATCGGACGGGCGCAACCAGCGCCATCGGACGAGCGCGACGAGCGCGACGAGCGCGATCGGGTGCATGATCGACGCACCGACACGGAAGGGCACCACCATGGCACGGACGACGAAGACCGAGGGCACCTTCACCGACGAGGAACGCGCGGCGATGCAGGAGCACGCCGCCGAGGTCAAACGCACCCGCGGCACGAAGGGCACCAAGGCGGAGAAGGCGGCAGCGGACGCCGCCGCCGTCGAGGCGAAGATCGCCGAGATGCCCCAGCCGGACCGCGGGCTCGCGGAACGCATCCACCGGATCGCGCTCGAGGTCGCGCCCGACCTCGCGCCGAAGCTCTGGTACGGCATGCCCGCGTACTACCAGGACGGCAAGGCGGCGTTCTTCTTCCAGGACGCCGCGAAGTTCAAGGCCCGCTACGCGACGCTCGGGTTCCAGGACTCTGCCGCGGTCGACGACGGGACGTTCTGGCCGACGTCGTGGGCGATCACGCCGGAGTTCTCCGAGGCGGACGAGGCGACCGTCGCCGACCTGATCCGCCGCGCGGTCGCCTGACCCCGCGGCCGGTACCGTGAGCGCATGACCGCGCTCCGTTCGGCCGACCGATGACCGCTGTGGGCGCGCCCGCCCTCTTCGCGCTGGTGTTCCTGCTGCTGTACGTCGTCAGCAGCCGGCGCGACCCGCGGATGCTCCGGAACGGCGTCTTCCTGACGGCGGCCGCGTTCTTCGCGCTCGCGACGGCTGTGACCGCGCTGACGCTCGTGGTCCCCGGGTTCAGCCTGGTCGTCGGCACCGTGCTGCTGCTCGTCCCGCTCGCGGTGGTCGTCCTCGGTGTGGCCCTCATCGCGAACGGGTTCCAGATGCTCCGCTCCGAGGGGCGCAGTCTCGGCAACACCCTGTCGTTGGTCGCGGGGGTGCTCGTGTTCGTGCTGCCGGCGGTGGCGATCGCGCTGTTCGTGTCCGCGAGCGGCGAGGGGTTCACGCTCTGGGACGGCACCCGGATCGCGGTCGCGGTGCTGATGGTGTTCGTGTGCGGGTACTTCGCCGTGTCCCTCGTCGCGTTCGCGGTGTACTCCGTCGTCTACGGCCGGATGCGTCACGGCACCGTGCCGGACGCGATCGTCGTCCTCGGTTCCGGACTGATCCGCGGTGAGGTGCCGCCCCTGCTCCGCAGCCGCCTCGACCGCGCACTCGTCGTGTACCGCGCCGAACGGGCCGCCGGGCGTCGGCCGCTGCTGATCCCCTCCGGCGGGCAGGGCGACGACGAACCGCGCGCCGAGGGCACCGCGATGGCGGAGTACCTGCTGGCGAACGGCGCGGACCCCGACGACGTCCGGCCCGAGACCGAGTCCCGCAACACCCGCGAGAACCTGCGGTTCTCGCGCGCCGTGCAGGCCGAGGCCGGGCGCGACGGTCAGGTCGTCGTGGTCACGAACAACTACCACGTGCTCCGCGCCGCCACGTTGGCCCGCCGGCTCGACCTGCCGGCGCAGGTGGTCGGTTCGCGGACGGCGCCGTACTACGTGCCGAGCGCGTTCCTGCGCGAATTCGTCGCGGTGGTCGTCGAACACCGCTGGCTCAACGTGGTGGCGTGCACGCCGTTCGTCCTGTTCACCGCGTTCCTGCTCTGGGAGTCGTTCCAGCAGCGGTAGACGCGACCGACGGGCGGACGGGAGGCCCGTGGCGGGCCCGCCACGGGCCTCCCGTCCGCCCGTTCGTCGCGTCGAGATCCACCGTAGGATCTCGACCATGGTCGAGATCCAGCCGCCCCGCCCGACCGACCTGCTCCCGATCGGCGAGATCGTCCGACGCACCGGCGTCGCCGCGTCGGCCCTGCACTTCTACGAGCGCAAGGGCCTGATCCGCCCCGAGCGCACCGACGGCGGCACCCGGATGTACCCGCGGCACGTCGAACGGCGGATCGCGATCATCCAGGTGGCGAAGCGCCTCGGCATCCCGCTCAGCGAGGTCGCCGAGCAGTTCGGCACGCTGCCGGCCGACCGGATGCCGTCCTTGCGCGACTGGAACCGGCTGAACGAGCGGTGGCGTGCACGACTCCGGGCCCGCCAGCTGGAACTCGAGCGGCTGCAGCAGGAGATGACGCAGTGCATCGGGTGCGGCTGCGTCTCGCTCGGGGCGTGCTCGGTCGTGAACCCGGGCGACACGCTCGGCGACGAAGGCCACGGCGCTCGGCGGCTGCTGCCGATCGAGGACGACGCCCCGCAGGACTAGACCCCGCGCAGCCCCTCGTCGATCCGGTCGAGCAGCGCGAGCGCCCCGGGCAACCCGGCGTCGTCGTCGCCGAGCGCGTCGCGGAGCTTGCCGGCCCAGTGCGCGCGGAGGCGTCCGATGCTCTCCCGCGCCACGTCGGTCGAGTGCAGCTGCACGGTCCGCGCATCGTCCGGGTCCTGCCGACGTTCGACCATCCCCTTCTCCACCAGGGACCGCAGCGCGACGCTGAGGTTGCTGCGCTTGAGTGCCGTCGCCTCGGCCGTCGCGCTCGGCGAGGTGCCGGGGTTGCGGTCGACCCAGCGCATCACGAGCGCCTCGGTCCCGGTGAGCGGCACGATGTCGAGCGCCCCGGCACCGTGCGGGTCGATCTCCCGCGAGATCCGCAGCACGACGTCGGCGAGGTCGGCGAGGACGTGGTCGGACACGGCGGAGTGCATGTCCGTACTGTACCGAGGATCGGCAATGAGTTATGCTTTCATAACAATGACCACGGACACCGGAACCATCCGCGCGCACGTCGCGACACCCACGACCAGGCAGCAGGGCATCACGACACCGCTGCTGCTGGTGCTCGGCCTGCTCAGCGCCGTCGCCCCCTTCGCCACCGACCTGTACCTGCCGGCGTTCCCGCAGATGACCACCGAGCTCGGTGCGAGCGCCACCACCGTGCAGCTCACCCTGACCGCGTTCCTGGTCGGCGTCACGGCCGGCCAGCTCGTCTTCGGCCCGCTGTCCGACCGGTTCGGCCGCGTGCCGCCGCTCATCGCCGGCGCGGCACTGTGCGTCCTCGCGAGCGTCGCCGCGGTGTTCGCACCGAACATCGGCGTGCTCATCGCGGCTCGACTCCTGCAGGGCCTGGGCGGTGCGGCCGGCATGGTGATCAGCCGTGCGGTCATCTCCGACCTGGCGACCGGCAAGCCCGCAGCCCGCGCGTTCTCGCTCATGATGATCGTCGGCGGGGTCGCCCCAGTCGTCGCTCCGCTGCTCGGTGGCCTGCTCACCGGTCCGATCGGCTGGCGCGGCCTGCTGTCGATCGTCCTCGGTCTGTCCGTGGTCATGCTCGTCGCGGTGCTCGCCGTCATCCGTGAGACCCACCTGAAGGCGCACCGCGACGTGCTGCGCGAGGAGCGGAAGGGCTCCGGTTCGCCGCTCCGTGCGCTGCGCTCCCGCACCTTCCTCGGCTACATCGCCGTGTTCGGTTTCGCGTTCGCCGTGATGATGGCGTACATCTCCGCCTCGCCGTTCCTGTACCAGGACATGATCGGGCTCGGCACCGTCGGCTACGGCCTGGCGTTCGGGCTGAACGCGCTGGCCCTGATGGGTGTGAGCATCGTGTCCGCCAAGCTCACCGAGACCCGTTCGGTCACCGGCGTGCTGTCGCTCGGCATCGCCCTGGTGTTCGCGTCGACGGTCGCGTTCGCGCTGCTCGTCGTCTTCGCGGCACCCGTGTTCTGGCTCGCGGTCCCGCTGTTCACCGCGGTCGGCTCGCTCGGCCTGGTGCTCGGCAACGCCACGGCGCTGGCGCTCGGTGCTGTCCCCGCCGCTGCCGGCAGCGCGTCGGCCGTGCTCGGGGCGCTGCAGTTCGGGCTCGCGGCGCTGGTGTCCCCGCTCGTCAGCATCGGCGGCTCGGTGACGGCGGCACCGCTGGCGATCGTGATGCTCGCGTCCGCCGTGGTGGCCGTCGTGGCGCTGCTCGTCGCCCGGGGCCGCACCCGCCTGGCCTGACCCGGTCGGCGCCGACTCGGTCGGGGCCGACTCGGAACGACATCATCGACGTCGCACGACAAGCAGGACGTCGTTCCGGGTCGGCAGCCCCGTCGACTACCGACCCCGCAGGAACGGGATCCGCGGCATGAGCCAGTCGACCCACACCACCCGCACCCCCGGGGCCACGGCGAGCGCCCACAGGATCGAGGCCACCGCGTCGGTCGGGTAGTGCACGGCGTCGATCGACACCGAGAAGAACACGACGACGATCGCGACGATCCCGAGCGTCAGCGCCAGTCGGTGCCACCGGGTCTCGCGCAGCAGCCAGATCAGCGCGATCACGAACGCCGTGATGTAGACGGTGTGCCCGCTCGGGTACCCGGGGTCGGGCTGCACCGGGAACGGGTGCGGCAGGACGGCGACGTCGGGCCTGGCTCGGTGGACGATCTCCTTCACGACCGCGGACGGCACCCACGTGATGGCGATCGTGCCGCCGAAGGCCAGGGCCGGACGGAGACTCCGGGTGCGCCACCAGATCACGGCCACGACGACGACGGTGATCCCGATCGCCGGACCCGGACTGATGACGTGGTAGACCGCCGTGGTGAACGCCCCGATCGCGCCGGTGTGCAGCGCGTTCAGTGCCTTCGACAGTCCGAGGTCGACCGTGCCGAGGGCGAACCCGATGAGCGTGATGACGACCACGGCGATGACCGCGATCGCGACGGAGACGAGCGGGTAGGGCGACGGCTCGAGGATCCCGGCGCCGTCGGACTCCGGTCGGCGGGGGCGGAGCAGCGGCGCGTCGGTCATCCGACCATCGTCCCAGCCCGGACTCCGACCACGGGCCCGGCGAGCCTCTGAAAGCACTCAGCGCAGCCGCCCGCGAGTAGACAGGAGGCATGCCAACCGTTGCCGAGAACATCGTCGCCACCCTCCGCAAGAACGACGTCGCCCGCGTCTACGGCCTGCCGGGGGACTCCCTCAACGGCTTCACCGACGCGCTGCGCAAGGACGGCACGATCCGGTGGGAGCACGTCCGCCACGAGGAGGCCGCCGCCTTCGCCGCGAGCGCCGAGGCCGAACTGACCGGCGAGCTCGCGGTCTGCGCCGGCAGCTGCGGCCCCGGCAACCTGCACCTGGTCAACGGCCTGTTCGACGCCAACCGGTCGCGCGTCCCGGTCCTCGCGATCGCCGCACACATCCCCACCGCCGAGATCGGCTCCGGCTACTTCCAGGAGACTCACCCGCAGGAGCTGTTCCGCGAGTGCTCGGTCTACGTCGAGTACGTCGCGGACCCGACCCAGATGCCGCGCCTGCTCGAGATCGCGATGCGCGAGGCCGTCGAGAAGCGCGGGGTCGCGGTGCTCGTCATCCCCGGCGACGTCCTGCTCGCCGAGGCGAAGGACGACCGCACCACCCGCATCGAGCGCACGACGCCCCGCATCGTGCCGAGTGAGGCCGAGCTGCTCCGCACCGCCGAGCTGCTGAACGGCGCCGACAAGGTCACGATCCTGGCCGGAGCGGGCGTCGCCGGCGCCCACGACGAGGTCATCGCGCTGGCCGAACGGCTGCAGGCCCCGATCGTGCATGCCCTGCGCGGCAAGGAGCACATCGAGTGGGACAACCCCTACGACGTCGGTATGACGGGCCTGCTCGGTTTCGCGTCCGGGTACCGCGCCATGGAGGACGCCGACGTCGTGCTCATGCTCGGCACCGACTTCCCGTACCAGCAGTTCTTCCCGGCCAAGGCGAAGCACGTACAGGTGGACATCCGCGGGTCGCAGCTCGGCCGACGGCACCCGGTCGACATCGGCCTGGTCGGCACCGTGAAGGACACCGCGCTCGCCCTCATCCCCCTGCTGACCGGGTCGCACCCGACGACGCACCTCGACAACGCCCTGAAGCACTACCGGAAGACCCGCGAGAAGCTCGACGACCTGGCCGTCCCCGCGGGCCGGAAGAAGCCGCTGCACCCGCAGTACGTCGCGCGTGTGCTCGACCGGATCGCCGCCGACGACGCGGTGTTCATCCCCGACGTCGGCTCCCCCGTCGTGTGGGCCTCGCGCTACCTGACGATGAACGGCAAGCGTCGCCTGATCGGCTCGTTCGTGCACGGCACGATGGCGAACGCGGTCCCGCAGGCGATCGGTGCGCAGACGGCGTTCCCGGACCGCCAGGTGATCGCACTCGCGGGTGACGGCGGCCTGACGATGCTGCTCGGCGAGCTCATCACGATCGTGCAGAACAAGCTGCCCGTGAAGATCGTCGTGTTCGACAACTCGTCGCTGAACTTCGTCGAGCTCGAGATGAAGGCCGCCGGGTTCGTGAACTACGGCACCGAGCTGCAGAACCCGGACTTCGCCACGGTCGCCGAGGCGATCGGCATCAAGGGCTTCAAGGTCGACGTGTCCGACGACTTCGAGGACGCGATGGCCGCCGCGCTCGCGCACGACGGTCCCGCGCTCGTGTCCGTCCGCGCGAACCGGCAGGAGCTGTCGATGCCCCCGGCGGTCACGCTCGAGCAGGCGAAGGGCTTCACGCTCTACGCCATCCGCACGGTGCTGTCCGGTCGCGGCGACGAGCTGCTGGACCTCGCGTCGACCAACGCGCGTCAGCTGCTGTAGACGCGACCGCACGGCGGACTGGAGGCACGGTGCCAGCTGGCACCGTGCCTCCAGTCCGTCACGACGTCACCACCCGAGCGGCTGGCCGTCCTCCAGGAACACGCCGGTCGGGCCCTCCGGGCCCACGCTCGCGGCGGCCGCGACGGTCGCCGCGCTCACCTCGACGGGGCGACCGTGCGGGTTCGGCACCCCACCGAGCTCGGTCGCCGTGTAGCCGGGCTCGAGCACCACGAAGCGCACCTCGGGTGCGATGCGGGCGTACTGCACCGTGAGCATCGAGACGGCCGACTTGCTCGCGCCGTAGACCGCGGCCTGCACGGTCGACGCCGCACTGTCCGGGTCGTGGACCGCCGTGAACGAGCCGAGCGCGCTGCCGACGTTGACGACGAGGGGGCTGGCCGATCGGCGCAGGATCGGCAACGCGGCCTCGGTCGTGCGGACGATGCCGACGGCGTTCGTGTCGAACACGGCGAGCGCGTCCGGTCCGTTGAGACCCCACATCGCGATGCCGGCGTTGTTGACCAGGACGTCCAGGCCGCCGTTCGCGTCGATGTGCGCGAAGGCTGCGGCGACCGAGTCGTCGTCGCGGACGTCGAGCTGCACGGAGCGGGCGCCGATCTCGGCGGCGACGGCCGCTCCCTGGTCGGCGTCGCGAGCGCCGATCCAGACGGTGTGGCCGGCTGCGACGAGCTGGCGGGCGGTTTCCTTGCCGAGGCCACGGGTGGCGCCGGTGATGAGTGTCGTTGTCATGGGTCCAGCGTCACGCTCGACGCGGTCGGCAGGGAGTCGCCCGGTTGTCGTAGGACTGGTGGGGCCAGGACGCGGCCGCGACGTGCGCGCAGACTGGGGGCATGGCGGACACGGACTTCGGGCACACCCTGCGACGGCTCCGCGACCACGTCACCCCGGCTGCGGCCGGCATGACCGTCGGGCCACGACGTCGGGCGGCGGGACTGCGGCGTGAGGAACTCGCGGGCCTCGCGGGGATCTCCGCCGACTACCTGACCCGCCTGGAGCAGGGTCGCGCGACGTCGCCGTCCGCCCAGGTGGTCGAGGCGCTGACGCGTGCCCTCCGGGTCTCGGACGCCGAACGCGAGCTGCTGTACCGGCTCGCCGGGCACGCGGCCCCGGGCGCGGACGTCGTGCCGTCGCGGATCCCGCCGAGCGTGCAGCGGCTGCTCGACCGGCTGGCGGACACCCCGGTCGCGGTGCTCGACGCCGCCGGGAACCTGCTCGTGACCAACGCTCCGCACGAAGCCCTGATGGGGCCGATCGGCGGGATGCGCGGGAACGAACGGAACACCGCCTGGCGGCACCTGGTCGGTGCCGGCAGCCGCGCCGTGCACACGCCCGCGGAACAGGCGGCGTTCGAGGAGAACCTGGTCGCCGGACTCCGGATGACCGCGGCCCGCTACCCGCTCGACCGGCAGTTGCAGCAGCTCGTGCGGGACCTGCGGGCGGCGAGCCCGCGGTTCGTCGAACTGTGGGACTCGGGTGCGACGGCCCTGGGCGAGACGGCCCGCCGCAAGGTGATCGACCACCCCGACGTCGGGCTCATCACACTCGATTGCGACACCCTGGTCGTCGGGCCGGAGGACCTGCGGATCCTGGCGTACACGGCGGTGCCCAGGTCGGTGGACGCCGAGCGGTTGGCGCTGGCGATCGTGCTGGGGACGCAGTCGTTGGTGGAGTGAGCACTCGCCCCCAATTCGTGGGGGATGCTCGCGACGTGGCCCTCAGCCCGTTCCAAGGTTGGCTACGATCCGAGAGCGCCGGCTTCCGGCGATCTCAGACGTCCGGTCTCCTGCCGGACTGCACACCCGAGGGGACCACCCGTGCAGCACAGCACTGCAACACTTCGACGCGCCTGCGCGATCGGCGCGACCATCGCCGTCATCGGCCTGAGCACCGGCTTCGGCGCGTTGACGGCCACGACCGCCTTCGCCGACGAGCAGCCCGTCGCGCCGACGAGCACCGCGACCGCGTCCCCGGCGCAGGGCACTGACAGCACGGCCGACGGCGCTGACGAGTCGGCTCCGCCGGTTCCCGCGGCGACGTCCACGCCGACGGCCGAGGCGACAGCTGATCCCACCGCGGAACCGTCCCTGCCGGTCAGCACGCCGGCCGCGACTGCGACCCCCGATCCCACCGCGCCCGTCACAGCAGAACCGGCCGCGACGCCGACCGTGACGATCACCGGGGACGCGACCGTCGGCAGCACCCTGACGGCGACCGGGCACGACTTCACCGGCGAGCTGACCTACACGTGGGCCAGCGGCGACGCGATCCTGCCGACCACCACCGACTCGTACGTCGTCGCTGCCGCGGACGCCGGCAAGACCATCAGCGTCACGATCACCAGCGACACCGACGAGTCCGCGACGACCACGACGGCCGTCGTCACGCACGCGGCGGCCTTCCCGGAGGCCTCGACCGAAGACGACCCGATCACGTTCTCCGCGGTCGCAGGTGAGCGTTTCACCCACACGTTCGCCGCAGAGGGCTTCCCCGCACCGACGTACTCGGCCGCCTACTACTCGCTCGACGATCCGTACGCGAGCGAGGACGACGGTGACGAGTCCGGGTACCTGCCGTACGGCCTGTCCCTTGACCACGCCACCGGCGCGCTCTCCGGGAAACCCCGCTACTCCGGCACCTACGCGTTCCGCATCGTCGCGACGAGCGGCACCACGACCGCGTCGCAGTACGTCAACATCACGATCGACGCCGCCGCACCGCTCGGCGTGGAGGTCACCGCCGAGGACAAGGACACCTTCCTCACCGCGCACTCCACCAGCTGGGTCATCGAACGCGACGGCACCGTCTGGACGTTCGAGAACGAGACCACCCGTCAGCCCGACGGCGGGTACATCGGGTTCGGGGCCGGGTTCGAGGGCGGCCAGCCCACCATCGACCAGGGCGGGACCCTGCTCGTCAGCGGCCACCTGGTCGACCGCTTCGGCAACGAGGTCGACGACGCCGACGGCTACCCGGTGCCGTTCACGGTGACCTCGGATCACCCTTCCGACGTCATCACGCCGAGCCGCGATCCGTGGGTCGCGACCGACGTCACGTTCCCCGAGGCGTCGACGCACTCCCTCGAGGTCGCCTCGAGCGGGTTCGCCACCGCCTTCGCGGTCGACGTCCAGCCCACCGCGGCTCTGGCCGTCTCCCCCACGGGCACGGTCGCCACTCCGACCGTGACCACGGGCGAGCTCGCCTACACGGGGTCGGACGCGATGCACCTGCTCCCCTGGGCCGGCGGTCTCGCCGTCATCGGTGCCGCGGTCGTCGCACTGCAGGCCGTCCGCCGCCGGAAGCAGCACTGACGGGTGCACGAACAAAGGCCCCGCAAGCGGGGCCTTTGGCTGGCGACGTTCCGGTAGCCGGCCCGTCGTGCTTCCAGCGTAGCGGTGGGCGTCAGGCCCCGGCACCCCCGTCGACCGGAACGATCGCCCCCGTCACCATCGCCGCGCGGTCGCTGAGCAACCACGCGGCGACCTCGGCGACCTCCGCTGGCTCAGCCATCCGCCCGAGTGGGACCGAAGCGGTGATCTGGGCGGTGACGCCAGGCGTCGCCGCCTCCCACGCTTCGATCATCTCGGTCGCGGTGCCACCCGGCGTGATCCCGTTCACCCGGATGTGCTCGGGCGCCCAGGTCACCGCGGCCGTCTCGGTGATGCTGTTCAGTGCGCGCTTCATCGCGCCGTACGCCGGCAGCGCCGGGTTCGCGCGGCGGCTGCCGATGCTCGACGTGTTGACGATCGCGCCGCCGCCGGAGCGACGCATCAGCGCGGCCTCGGCGGTCATCGCCACCCAGTGACCGCGGAAGTTCACGGCGAACTGGGTATCGATGTCCTCGTCGCTGGTGGTGTCGAGCGGTCCGGGCTGCTGGATCGCGGCGCCGTTGTTGAACGCCCCGTCGAGTCGGCCGTGCAGCTCGTCGACCTGCTCGACGGCCGCGCGGATGCTGTCCGGGTCCGCGAGGTCGAGTGCGACAGCGTCTGCCGTGCCCCCGGCCGCACGGACTTCGGCGACGATCCCCTCGAGTGCGTGGGCGCTGCGGGCAGCGAGGACCACACGGGCGCCTTCATCCGCGAAGAGCCGAGCAGCCGCGGCGCCGATGCCACGGCTCGCGCCGGTGATGAGGATGACCTTGTCGGACAAGAGGCCGATCGGGTTGGATGTGATGTCGTTCGTCATGCGCTCAGCGTCACGCCGAGGGAGCGTGCGGATACAGGTACGAGCGGTACCAGGATCTCCGGCCGGAACCGGTGGAGACTCGGGTCATGGACAAGCCGGAACTCGCCGCCTTCCTCCGCTCACGACGTGAGCGGTTGCGCCCCGAGGACGTCGGACTGCCGACCGGGTCGCGCCGCCGGACGCCTGGCCTCCGCCGTGAGGAAGTAGCGGTCCTCGCCCACATCTCCACGGAGTACTACGTCCGGCTCGAGCAGGGGCGTGCGCCCCGCCCGTCAGCAGAAGTACTCGCCGGAATCGCAGGATCGCTCCTGCTGACATCGGCGGAGTCGGAGCACCTGCACGCCTTGTCCGGCACGGCACCGTTGCAGGTCGGCCGAGTCCAGCGTGACGTGCGCCCGAGCATCCTCGCGCTCGTCGAACGATTGCCGCAGACCGCTGCGATCGTCTTGTCCGCCAGCTTCGAGGTCCTCGCCTGGAACCCCCTCGCGGCGGCGCTCATGGAGGACTTCGCGTTGCTCGCACCGGCCGACCGGAACCTCGCCCGCCGCGCCTTCCCGACCGAAGCCGTCCACCAGGCAGCTCGGCCCTACGGAATCTCGGACGGCGCCGAGTTTCAGCGGCACGTCGTCATGCAACTTAGGACGAGCCGAACGCGGTACCCGGACGACCCTGACGTCGTCGGTCTCGTCGAGGAACTCCGTGACGGCAACCCGGTGTTCGCGCGCCTGTGGGATCGCCACGACGTGCAGACGACACCGGTGCTCACCAAGACGTTCGACCACCCAGCGGTGGGGGCGGTGACGGTCGACTGCGACAGCCTCGCGTTGACGGATCGGGACCAGCACCTCGTCCTCTACACGGCCCCGCCCGGGTCACCCGATGCCGACGCGCTCGCGCTCCTCGGCCTGCTGGGTGTCGATTCCCCCAGTCGGTAACGACGGCCCGTCAGGCGCAGTACTCGTACGGCGGCATGGCGACCGCACCCACCCAGATCATGCCGACCGTCGCGCCGTCCTCCCCGAGCTGGAACGTGATGTAACTTCCGCCGATCTGGACACTCCACAGCGAGAACGGTCCTTGTTCCTCGCCGTAGGTGCCCGTGTACTGCAGGTCCGGGTACGCGGACTGCACCTCGGCCAGCGCAGTGCCGACACCGATCCCGGCTGCGGTCTCGGGCGAGTTCGTCGTCACCGGTTCCGGGCTCAGACCGCCGACGGCGACACCGGCCACGTTGCCGCCGCGCGGGACGACAGCGAGCCAAGGCGCATCGGCGCTCTCCCAGAACGAAGTCTCCGGGCTGGCCGGGCACGCATCCGAGCTGCGGGTGTAGGCCGCAGACAGGTCGTCGATCTCCCCCTGGAGTTCGCCACCGAGGGCGATCGGGCCGACCTCCTCCGCCGAGATCGTCCAGGTGGCGGGGTCCGACAGGCTGAACGCCGCCTCCGTCGCGGTGGGGGTCGGCGTGCTCGTGTCTGCCGTCGGCTCCGGCGGCGCGACGGCACTCGCGGTCGCGGTCGCGATAACGGTCCGGGTCGGCGTCGAAACCGGCGCTCCGGAGCATGCTGCCAGCACAGTCGATGCCATGAGCGCAATGATGATCCCGGTGGTCCGGACGGCACCCTTCACAAGGCCGCCACCGTCGTCCAGCAGTGGCTTCGTACCGTCCTGCACGCGCGGGTTCTGGTTGCCGGGCATCGTCTGTTCCCTCCGACGGCGGATGTCGAGCAATCCACCGTACGTCGACGCCCGACGGGCAACGGGCCCCCCGGCGTCCATCGCAACCAGAGCGTTACTTGGCGGCTGCGTCCTCGACGTCGAACACCACGACCCGGGCACTCGCACCACCGATGAACTCCGCCACCGGCCGGTGCTCCGGATGCGGCAGGTACCCGGCGAGCGCTGCCCGATCGCGGAACCGGACCACGAGCATCCAGTGGAACCCGCCCTCCAGACGCTCGGTGCTCACGCTCGTCCCCGACTGCACGGACTCGACACCGTCGATCCGCGGCAGGTGCTCGCGCGACAGGGCGTCGGCCTCGGACGACCGGTCCGCTCCGTCCCACTCGACCAGCACGGTGTGCGTCACTCCTGACACGTGGTCTCCTTCGTCTGTCACGACGCCGATCAGAACGCGGGCGTTCCGCCGGCGATCGTGATCGTCGACCCTGACTGGTAGCTCGACTCCGGGCTCACCAGGTGCACGTACGCGGCACCGAGCTCGGCCGGCTGTCCGGGCCGACCGAACGGCGAGGTCTCGCCGAAGTGCGACACGGTTTCGGCGTCGTCGGATCCCGGCTGCAGCGGCGTCCAGACCGGTCCGGGGGCGACGGAGTTCACACGGATGCCCTTCGGCGCGAGCTGCTGGGCGACGGCCTCGGTGAAGAGCTTGATCGCACCCTTCGACACGGCGTAGTCGATCTTGTCGGCCGAGGGAGTCGACGCCTGGATCGAACCGGTCGTCACGATGGTGGAGCCCGGCTCGAGGTGCGGCACCGCTGCCTTGGTCAGCCAGAACAGCGAGTAGATGTTGGTCTTGAACGTCGAGTCGAACATCGACGTGTCGAGGGTCAGGATGTCCTCGTTGCTGTCCATCCGGCCGGCGACCATGACCAGGGTGTCGAGGCCGCCGAACTCGTCGACGCCCTTCTGCACCAGGTCCTTGCAGTACTGCTCGTCGGAGATGTCCCCGGGGAAGAGCACGGCGCGACGCCCCTCGGACTCGAGCAGGTCGCGGACCTGTTCGGCGTCCTCCTGCTCGTCCGGCAGGTAGGACAGCACCAGGTCGGCACCCTCACGCGAGAGGGCGATGGCGGCGGCGCGACCGATGCCGGAGTCGGCGCCGGTGATGATGCCCCGGTAGCCGGTGAGGCGTTCCCGGCCGACGTAGCTCTCTTCGCCGTGGTCGGGCTTCGGGTCCATCTTCCACGCGGCACCCGGCAGCGACTGCTCCTGCTTCGGGTACGGCGGGGCCGGGTAGAGGGTGTTCGGGTCGCGCTTGTCGTACTGGCTCATGCGTTCCACTGTCGTCGTCGCGCGTGGACGCGCGTTCAGCCGCTGCGGTCCTGGGACACGGCTGATGACTGACGGGAGGCCCGTGGCGGCGTCGCCACGGGCCTCCCGTCCATCAGTCGCTTCAGACGCCGGCCGTGGTCCGGATCCAGGACGAGGCCTGCGACAGCAGGGCGTAGTTCGAGCCAGCCTTGGTGTCGGCGCCGGGGTCGGCGCTGTCACCGGTGGAGCAGACGGCGACGACCTTGCCGTTCACGAGCAGCGGGCCGCCGGAGTCGCCGTGGTTCGAGGCGCCGGTCACGCCGGTGAGGTGCTGCGCACGACCGCTGTACGCATCGGTGCTCGCACCGGTGAGCGAGACGGTGGCCTGGTAGAGCCCGTCGGACTGGGTCGCGTTCGCGCGCAGGCCGTAGCCCTGGACGGTGCCGGTGCCGCTCGACTTGGCGGTCGCGGTGAGGTCGAGGGGCGCGTAGGTGGACAGCGAGTAGGCGGTCCGCAGGTGGACGAGCGCGATGTCGCCCGCGGGCGAGGCGCTGACTCGGTCGACGGCGACGGCCGTGCCCCGGTTGGTCGTGGAGTTCGAGTGGTAGACGTTCATCGCGCCGATGCCGTCGATGCAGTGACGGGCGGTGAGGATCCACGAGGCGTTGATCTGCTCGCCCGTGCAGTTGCTGACGTAGCCCGACGGGATGGAGCCGCCCGACGCTTCGAGCTGGACGGCCCACGAGGTGGTGGGGGCCTTCTCGCCACCGACGACCTTCGTGCTGGCCGGCAGTGCCGAGGCGGGTGACGCGGCGAACACGCCCGCGGTGATGACGGCCGCGGCGGCGAACGCGGCTGCGATGGACTTCTTCATGACGACTCCTCTGTCGGGGGAAGCACCTGACCCGTTGCGTTGTGCAACTGGTCAGCATCCTGACCCTCGTTCGGGGGCCGCGCCAGTCCGCACTTCGGCGGACGGGGCCGCCCAAGGATCGTGTCGACCGGGAAACCGAAGGAGCGACATGAGCACGAACACCGCTCGGAGGACGCGCCCGACCGTCGTCACCATCGCGTCCGGCATCTGGTGCGCTGTGGTGCTCGTCCGCCTCGGGTTCCTGGTCGTCGCGGTGGTGAACACCAACGGTGGGCTCGCCGTCGCACTGGTCGGCGCGTTCATCGGCCTCGCCTTCGCGGCCCTGTTCGTCTGGCTGGCGATCCGAATGGCCCGCGGATCGGGGTCCGCACGGCTCTGGCTCGCCATCGTGACCGGCTTCGCCGTGGTGAACACCGTGGTCGGGCTCGTGCTCGGCGCAGGGGCCGTGGGCTTCCTCTACCCGATCGCCCTCGTCGCTGCGACGGTCCTGAGCTACCTGCCGACCACGCGAGGGTTCTTCCCGAAGACCGAGCGCCGCGTTCGACCCGCCGAACCCCGCACGGTCGGCTGGGACCCGACGACAGGTGAACGCATCACCGAGCCGGCACCCACCGACGGACGCGCCGGCTGACGGATCAGCGGCCCCGTCAGTGGGTGCTCCAGAACGAGATCGACCGGCTCTCGTCGCGGATGACGATCGTGTGCGACGCCGCGCGGTCCGCGACGGGCCGGTTGCCCTCACCGCCGTACCAGTACGACACGTACCGGCGCTGGGTCGGCGACCAGCCGACGACCTCGACCTTGTAGCGTCCGGGGCTCAGGACTGCGCCGAAGGTCCCGCCCCGACCGGGCGACCAGTAGCTCAGGTGCGTGTCGAAGGTGCTGCCGATCGACTCCCCGTACACGTGCACGGTGGCGCCGGTGAAGTCGGTGTCGAGCTGCGGGTTGAGGATCCCGGTCAGGGTGACGCCCCGGGTCGAGCTCGCATCGATGCCGTCCACGACCGTCTCGGTGCGGCCCCCGGCCTGGTGCGCGACCCGGACGTACGAGCGCTCCGCAGTGGAGCCGGGATCGCGGTGGAAGCCCCACGACTCGTTGCGCAACGCCGGCCACGAGTCGAGCGTCTCGTCGTGCGCGTTGACCTGCACGCTGTAGTCGTCGCTCGGCAGGCCGTGCACCCAGTAGTGACCGTCGGGCGAGGTGACGGTCCGCCGCACGGTGCCGGTGTTCCAGCCACGGACGACGACCGCTGCGCCGGACAGGTCCGCGCCGTACGGGTTGTGGGCGGTGCCGCCGATCGAGGCACCCCGCCGCATCACGACCACGACGGTCTCGTGCCCGCCGGCGCTGACCACGACGCCGGTCCGCTCCGCCGGGACCACGTCGTCGAAGCCGTACGAGCCCTCGCGCTCACCGTGCAGCGTCCAGGTGCCTGCCGGGACCGCGTCGAACGTCATCCGGCCGCGGCGGTCGCTCGTCGCCGAGTCAGCGGTGCTGCCGTCCGGGGTGCGGAGGTCGACGACCACGCCCTCCATCGCGAGCGGCCGCTTCTCCGGGTCGGTCAGCATGACGGTGAGCGCACCGTCGTCCGGAGCGGCCACCGCCGCGGTGACGGGCGCGATGACGGGCGCGATGAGCACGCCGATCAGTGTGAGTGCGGTCGTGATCCCGACCGTCGCGCGTCGTCGTCCCGTCATGGTGTGCCCCTGGTCCCCTGGTGGGGCCGCCCCTGGCCCCGGTGGTGTGGAGCGTAGCCGCGACCCGCGCGGAGCGCGCGGTCGCTGTCACCGATCGCTCACAAGCACCATCTGTGACCGAACGCTCACACAACGCGTTCGGAGCCGATCGATCCCACGGAGACCTGCGGCCGCGCGGCACGAGGGCCCCGCGACCGGAGTCGCGGGGCCTTCGCTGGTGCGCTGGTGCGCTGGTGTTACTTGATGACGATCGACTGCACCGGGCTGGTGCTCGTCGTCAGGCTGTCGGTGCCGGCGAAGACGGCGTGCAGCTTGTGCGTGCCCTTCTTCAGCGCGAGCGCCGAGGTGACCTTGCCGTTCTTGACGGTGACGGTCGCCAGGCGCTTCGTGCCCTGGTAGATCCGCGCGGTGCCGTTCACGGTGAAGCCCGTGGCCTTGACCTGCACGGTCGCCTTGCCGCCGCTGTACTTGAGCGCCGTCCGGGACGGGGCCTTCGTGACGGTGACGGTGGTGGCCTTCGCGGTCGCCGAGTCGGTGCCCGAGAAGGTCGAGTCCGCGTTGACGAACTTGGCGGTGAGCGAGTGCGTGCCGATGGCCAGGGCGCTCGGGAGCGTCATGGTCGCGGTGCTGTTCTTGACGGGGACGGTGCCGAGGACCTTCTTGCCGTCCGAGACCGTCAGCGTGCCCTGCTGCTTGCCGATGCCACCGGCGATGGTCGCGGTGACCGTGGCCGGCTTCGCCGCGTTGACGGTCTGCGACGCGGCGGAGACCGCGAGCGTCGTGGCGGTCGCGGGCAGCGTGGCGTGCAGGTCGAACTGGTCGACGGTCGAACCGATCGCGGCCGGGTCGGCGGTGGCGGTCGGTTGGAGCGTCACGCCGCAGCTGTCGACGTTGCCGTGCTGGACCGCCGAGTTGAGCGTGGTGCAGTCGCCGGCGCGGATGTCCTGCACGGAGAGCTTCTCGTCGGTGACCGAGACCTTGACGAAGGAGCGGACGTGCTCCTGGTTCTCGACCGAGTTGGCCCAGTGGCGCTTGCCGGTCGGGTCGAGCGGGTCTGCGCCGTAGCCGCTCTGGGTGGCGTCCGGAGCGGTCAGGTCGTAGTACTTCGAGCCGGAGGCCGAGTTCGCCGTCATGTAGATGACGCCGCCGGGGCCGGAGAAGACCTCGGGAGCAGCGGGCTGCTCGTTGACGTTGGCCTTCTTGCCGTTCTTGATCGCGTAGCTGCGCGAGTAGGAGTGGTCGTGGCCCTGCAGGACGAGGTCGACACCCATGTCGGAGAACGCACGCGTGAAGTCGAACCGGCGCTGCTGGTTGTCCTTGTCGTTCGCGTGGTCGGCCGGCGAGTAGATCGAGTGGTGGTAGACCAGCGTGGTCCACTTCGCGTCGTCGCCGTAGCGGTTGATGACGTCGCGCACGTAGTTCACGTGGGCAGCGTCCGATCCGGCCGCGTAGGCGTTCGAGTTGATGTCGATGAACAGGACGCCCTTGTACATGTACCAGTAGTCGCCACCCGAGTTCGCGGTGGTGTTGCCGCCCGGGTAGAAGTCCGGCACCTTGAGCGAGTTCGGCACCTGGTTGTGCTGCTCGTACGCCTTGCCGCCGACGTCGTGGTTGCCGATGGTCGAGGCCCACGGGTAGCGCTTGAGGACGTCGCTGCTGTCGGCGAACGCGCCCCACTCGTACTCGTTGTTGGCGTGCTCGATCTGGTCGCCACCGGAGACCAGGAGCTCGGCGTCCGGCTCGGTCGTCGTGGCGTACCGCAGCGTGTCCGCCCAGCCGGCGCCGTCGTCGTCGACGTAGCCCGACGAACCGATCTGCGGGTCACCGAAGAACAGGAAGTCGAAGTCGCCGGAGAAGCTCTTCGTGGTGAAGGTGTACGACGCCGACCAGGCCGACCCGTCCGCCGCACCGACGTGGTACGTGTACGAGGTGTTCGGCTCGAGGTCCGAGATCGTGGCGTGGGCGTTGATGTAGCCCGACTCGGCGGCGATGCCGTCGATGCTCTTCGTGTTCGAGTCCGTCGTGCTCGTGTCGACTGCGGTGTTGGCGGCCTTCGACGCGGCGATCGTCGACTTGGCGTCGGTGAAGACCCCGTCGGTCATCGACGCGGTCTTCTGGATCTCGAGCGACTGCGCGACGTTCGTCGGGAAGTACCACGAGGCGATGCGCTGGCTCTCGGTGGCACCGACGCCCAGCAGGATGTGGAGCGGGCCGCCGGTGGAGATGTTGGTGGTGGGGGTGTTCGTCGCGGCGGATGCGACGTTCGTGCCGACCATCGAGGCGCCGGCGATGAGCGCGGCCCCGAGGACGGCTCCGCACACCCGGAGGGTGGTGGTTCTGCGCCGTGTGGTGGCGCCGGACAGGAGACTCATGGTGGTCCGTTTCTCAGACGTGGGATGGTGCAGCACGGAAGACTCTGCATGCACTGCGAAACGTCTTGGTAAACGCTGAGTGACAAGTCGTCGCTGTTCAGGAGCGGACCACCGTCATCCCGCTGCGAGCCGCTCGACGAACCAGATCATCCCCATCACGAACACCCCGGCGGTCACGACTCCGGTGACCCAGAGCGAGACCCGGTGGGCCTTCCGACGCAGGAGGGACAGCGGTGGGAAGACGATGACGATGATCGCGAGCTGCACGGCCTCGATGCCGACGTTGAAGACGAGGAGCGACACGAGCAGCTGCCACGAGAACGCCTCGTGGATGCCCAGCGCCCCGGCGAACCCGAGCCCGTGGATCAGCCCGAACGCGAACACGACGGCCAGGCGTGTCCAGCCCGCCCGGTCGAGCGAGAAGTGCCCGTGTTCACCGACCACGAGTTCGTCGGCGCGCGACCGGCGCCGCCAGAGCCGCCACAGGTACCAGCCGGCCACGGCGGCGATGGACAGGGCGATGAGCGGCTCGACGACGATCGCGGGCGGGCTGACCACCCCGAGCGCGGCGAGGATGAACGTGATCGAGTGCGCGATGGTGAACGCCGACGCGGTGTAGACCACCTCGCGCAGGCGCCGTGACCCGGCGATGAGCGCGACGAGGAACAGGATGTGGTCGATGCCGGTCAGCAGGTGCTCGGCACCGAGGCGGAAGAACTCCCAGAAGCGCTGCCCGGCCGACTGCTCGGTCGAGAACGACGGCTGCGAGGCGTCGAGCGTCGCTGATCCCTGCTTCGCGTCGACGTCGTAGGTGACGATCGTCTTGGTGTCGCGCACGAAGGTCTCACTGTCCGGGAACAGTGTCGACGTCACGACGTGTCCGGTCTGCGTCTCCGACGGCTCCGGGCAGGTGAAGTCAGCCGTCACGTGGGCGTACGGCACCTCGTCCTGCAGGTCGACCGTGACGCTGTCGCCGAGCACGCCCGTGCAGGCCTGCCCACCCGCGCCGGACACCGAGAACCGGTCGAACACGTACTTCCCGAGCGCGTCAGTGTGCGCCTCGGCCGCCGACACCATCCCCGGGAAGTCGCCGTCGTCCCAGGCCGCCTGACCCTGCGTGTGGAACGCGTCGTCGTGCTCGCTCGTGGCGACCGACACGAGCATCAGGTCGTACTCGAGCCCGAGCTCCGCGTGCACGACGGTCGGTTCCGTCGATGTCACCTTCGCGTAGACGACCGAGCTGAAGCCGTGCGCCGATGCCGGCGACGCCCCGGCCAGCACGCCGACGACGAGCACCCCGAGCAGCAGGAGCGCGGCGACGACCCGTGCGATCAGCGCGGACGGGCGGGACGGACGGGCAGGGCGGGCGCGCAGCAGCGCGACGGGGGTTCCGGAAGGCACGCGCAGACGATCCGGCCCTCGGACGACCGGCAGGTGAACAGGTGGTGACCAGCAGTGGGACAGGTGCCGGACAGCCGCCGGAGCCGGCCCGGTGCGGCACACCGACGTGTTTCGATGATGCAGTGACCCGCCTCGCTGCCCGGACGACCGTCCTGCTGACCACCGTCGCCCTCGTCAGCACCGGCGTCGCCCTGCTGGCCGGGTGCTCGGCGACACCCGGCGGGACCGACACTGGAGCCGGAACCGACGCCGGCGACGGCACCGGCACGTCGGCGACGGCGCACGCCACGGCCGGTGCCCTCGGCGCGGGCTTCTCCGACCCGACGCAGCCGCCGGCACCCGAGGCCACCATCCACCCGGAGCCGGGTTCGTGGTCCGGGGTCCACGCCCCCGACGACTACGACGTCGTACTCCTGTCGGACGCCGGTGACGCCGACGACGCCCCGACTCGGACCCTGCTCGACGCCGTCGCGTCGTGGGCGGCGGACGAGGACGTCACCGTCACGAGGGTGTCGGCGACGGACGCCGACGACCGGATCGCGGCGGTCACCCGGGCGATCGACGAGCGGTCCGACCTGGTGATCAGCGTCGGCAACCACATGGTCGACCCGCTCGCCGCGGTGTCGCCGACGGCGCTCCACCAGCAGTTCCTGGTCGTGGGTGCCGAGATCGCCGAGCCGACGTCGAACGTGACGGCCGCGGACTGGACCGGCGGCGGCTTCCGTGGCGAAGGACTCGGACCGTCGAGCCACTACGACCCGTCCACCTTCACGGAGGAGCGCGCCGACCGCGCACTGCGCGCGGGTCTGGCGGCCGTGCTGCACGACCTGCGCGGCATCGTCGTCTGGTTGCGCTGACCCGACCCGCCCCGGGTCCGTCGCTACGCCGGCTCGGCCTCGAGCACGAGCGCGCGCACCTGCGACGCGGCACCGAGCGCCACGGCGTCCGACCCGAGGGTCGACTGCGCCAGCCGGATCGTCGCACCGCTCACCGGGGGCTCGGCCGCGATCGCCGCGGTGATGGCCGGTTCGAGCAGGTCCCACGACCGCGCGATGCCGCCGCCGATCACGATCGTCGTGACGTCGAGGATCCCCGCGGTGAGCAGGGCGGCGCGCGCCAGGCCCCACCCCGCGGCCTGGAAGACGGCAGCGGCGTCCGTGTCACCGGCACGTGCGGCGACGGCGACGTCACGCGCCGACAGCCGCCGGCCGGATCGTTCGGCGTACCGGTCGGCGATGCCACGCGCGCCCGCGATCGTCTCGAGGTGTCCGATCTGTCCGCAGGTGCACAGCGCGTCACCGAAGCCCGGCACGTGGCCGATCTCACCGGCGGCGCCGCGCGGCCCCGCGAACAGCCGTCCGCCGAGCACGAACGCACCGCCGACCCCGGTGCCGAGGGTCATCCCGAGCACGTCGGACTCCCCCGCGACGGCACCCGTGGCGATCTCGCCGAGCAGGAACGCGTTCACGTCGTTGTCGAGCGTCGCCGGCACGCCGAGGGCGTCGTTGACCGCGCGGGTCACGCCGTAACCGGCCCAGCCGGTGAACGAGTTGCCCGTCACCAGGACGGTGCCCGTGGCAGCGTCGACCACGCCGGCCGCGCCCACCCCGACACCCGTCAAGGAGGCCCGGTGCCGGACGAGCAGGCCCGTCACCGCCCCGACGGCGGCCGTCACGATCGCCGCCCCGCCCGCGTGGGCGGGCGTCGGCAGGTCGACGCGGTCGATGACCTCGAGGTCCGGGGTCGTCAGCACGACCTTGGTGTTCGTGCCGCCGACGTCGACGCCGGCGATCACCCGGGTCACGCGGTCACCGCCGCGAGCGAGGCGAGACGCTCCGTCCGGCGCTGCCGTTGCAGGACGGGGTCCGGCACGGGTACGGCGGCGAGCAGGCGCCTGGTGTAGTCGGTCGTGGGGTGGAGCAGAGTCGTGCCGGTGGTGCCCTGCTCCTCGACGACACCCTGGCGCATCACCACGACGCGCTCGGCGAAGTGCTGCACGACGGCCAGGTCGTGCGAGACGAACAGGCACGCGAACCCCAGGTCGTCCTGCAGTTCACCGAGGACCTCGAGCACGGTCTCCTGCACGCTGACGTCGAGCGCCGAGGTCGGTTCGTCGGCGACGAGCAACCGCGGCTCGAGCACCAGGGCACGGGCGAGCGAGACCCGCTGGCGCTGCCCGCCCGAGAGCTCGCGAGGTGCACGCGAGGCGAGGGACCGCGGCAGCCGGACGGCGTCGAGCACCTCGTCGATCCGGCGGCGACGGTCCGCCGACGACATCCCACGGCGGTGCACGGCGAGCGGTTCGGCGATGCACTCCGCCACGGACATCCGGGCGTCGAGCGAGGCCACCGGGTCCTGCAGCACGACGCCGATGCCAGCGCGGAGTGCACGGCGGTCACGGCCCTTCGCGGTCCGCAGGTCCTGCCCGAACAGCGACACCGTGCCGGACGTCGGCGTGATGAGCCCGAGCGCCACCCGGGCCGCGGTGGACTTGCCGGAGCCGGACTCGCCGACCAGGCCGACCGTCTCGCCCGCGTGCACGGCGATGTCGATCCCCTGCAACGCGTGGACGGCGCGCGCCCCGCGCCCGAACGTCACCGTGACGTCCCGCAGGTCGACCACCGGGGCCGCACCGGGCCTCCCGGCCGCCGCGTCAGCGGACCCCGCGTCGACCGGGGCGGCGGGACGGTCGCCCGCCACGTCGAGCCGCGGCACCGCGGCGAGCAGCCGCTTCGTGTACTCGTGCTCCGGACGGAGCAGGACGTCCTCGACGCTGCCGGTCTCGACGATCTCGCCCTGCAGCATGACCGCGACGCGGTCTGCGAAGTCCGCGACGACGCCCATGTTGTGCGTCACGAGCAGCACGCCCGTGCCGGTGTCGACGGCGAGCTTCCGGAGCAGTTCGAGGATCTCGGCCTGCACGGTCACGTCGAGGGCGGTCGTCGGCTCGTCCGCGATGAGCAGCTTCGGCGAGTTCGCGATCGCCATCGCGATCACCACGCGCTGGCGTTGCCCACCCGACAGCTGGAACGGGAATGACCGCGTGCGCGACTCGGGGTCGGGGATGCCGACGCGGCGGAGCAGGTCGACGGCCTCGGCCGCGGCCTGCGCGGCGGTGACCGTTCGGTGGTTCCGGATCACCTCGGCGATCTGCGCGCCGACCCGGGTGAGCGGGTCGAGGGCCGTCGCGGGCTCCTGGAAGACCATCGACACCGTCGAGCCCCGCAGGGCACGGAGCGACGGTTCGGGAGCACCGACGACCTCGTGACCGGCGACGAGCGCGCTGCCGGTCGCGGTCGAGTTGCCGGAGAGCAGCCCCATCGCGGCGAGCGCGACCGTGGACTTGCCGGAGCCGGACTCGCCGACCAGGGCGAGCGTCTCGCCGGGCGCGACCGACAGGGACACGCCCCGGACGGCCGACACCGTGCCGGACTCGGTGCTGAACGAGACGCCGAGGTCGGTCGTCCGCAGGATCGGTTCGGTGGTCATCAGCGGCCCCTCACGTCGAAGGCGTCCCGGAGTCCGTCGCCCACGGCGTTGAACGCGCAGACGATCAGGATCACGGCCAGACCCGGCGGCACGATGAGCCACCAGCGTCCGGAGTACGCGGCGGTGAGTCCCGCCGAGAGCATGCCGCCCCAGTCCGTCGCGGGCGGCTGCACGCCGAGCCCGAGGTACGAGACGTAGGCGACGAGCAGGATCGCGTCGGCCACCTGGAACGTGGCGGCGACGACGATCGTGGACACCGAGTTCGGCAGCAGGTGCTTGCCGATCGCGCGGGCGTGCGAGCCGCCGATCGCGCGCAGGGTGAGCACGTAGTCGCGGTTCTTCAGCGTCAGGGTCTCGGCGCGGATCAGGCGGGACGGCACCAGCCACGACACCAGCCCGAGGATCAGGATGAGCCCGGCGACGCCGGGGGTCGTGATGGCCGAGATGACGAGCAGGATGAACAGCGCCGGGATCGCGATGCCCGCGTCGACGACGCGCATCATCAGCGCGTCGACCCAGCCGCCGACGTAGCCCGCGACGGAACCCCACAGGGTACCGACGACGGTGGCCAGGACCCCGGCGGCGATGCCGACCATGAGCGAGACCTTGCCGCCGTACATCAGCCGGCCGAGCACGTCGTGGCCGACGGCGTCGGTGCCGAGCCAGTGCGCCGCGCTCGGACCCTGGTTCGCCTGCTCGAGCAGGGTGTGGGTCTGGTCGGTCGGGTACAGGAACGGCCCGACGAAGCAGAACAGGACGATGACGACGATCACGGCCAGGCCGATCACGGCGAGCGTGTTGCCGCGGAACCGACGGGCGGCGAGCCGGAACCCGGTGGCCGCGACGGTGACGGGAGCGCCCGGTGCTTCGGGTGCCAGTTGTACGGCGCTCATGCGCGGCTCGCCTTCACGTCATGGGTGGACGCAGTGTCGATGATTGACGCGGCGGTCATGCGCGGCTCGCCTTCACTCGCGGGTCGATGAGGGACTGCGCGACGTCGGCGAGCAGGGTGCCGATGACGGTCGCGATGGAGATGACGAGGACGCAGCCGAGCAGCGTCGGGTAGTCCGACGACTGCGCCGCGTTCCAGAACAGGAGCCCCATGCCGGGGTAGTTGAACAGCTGCTCGGTGACGAGGGCACCGCCGAACAGCACGGGCAGGTAGTAGCCGAGCATCGCGACGACGGGCGTCAGCGAGTTCCGGAACACGTGCCGGCGCAGGATCGTCATCGTCGAGGCACCACCGGCGCGGGCGGTGCGAACGTAGTCCTCCTGCAGGTTCTCGAGCGTCGAGGCCCGCATGTAGCGGCTGAACACGGCGATCATCGCGAGCGCTCCGGTGACGACGGGCAGGACGAGCCCGGCGGGGTCCTGGAACACCTCGGCGAGCGTGGTGCCGCTCGGCGCCTGCGACGGCAGCCACGGCAGCTGCTGGCTGAACACGATGATCAGGATGAGGCCGAGGAAGAAGGCCGGCGTCGAGTAGAAGACGAAGGCCAGCGCGGTGGCGGCGTAGTCGACCGCGCCGTTGCGGCGGGCGGCCTGGAGCATGCCGACCGGGATCGCGACGACGAGGCCGAGGACGGCGGAGATGCCGGTGAGGACGAGGGTCTTCGGCAGGCGTTCCGCGATGAGCTGCGACACCGGTTCGTTGAGCGTGTACGAGGTGCCGAGGTCACCGGTGAGCAGACGGCCGAGGAACCGCAGGTACTGCACCGGCAGCGCCTGGTCGAGTCCCTGCGCCTGGTTGAACGCGGTGATCTGCGCGGGCGTCGCGGAGACGCCGAGGACACCGCGGGCGGGTCCGCCGGGCAGCGCGTGCAGCAGGCAGAACACCACGATCGTGACGATGAGGATCACCGCGAGCGCCTGCAGGACGCGCCTGGTGAGGTAGAGAGCTGTGGTCATGCGGCTTCCGTCGTCTGGGTTGTTGCGTCGGAGCGGACGGGAGGCGCGGTGCGCGTCGGGCGCACACCGCGCCTTCCGTCCGTGGTCACGGTCCTACTTGTTCCACTTCCACTGGGCCGGGTGGAAGTTGGCGAGCGAGTCCTGGTCGAACCCGGACAGGCCCTTCTTGACGACCGAGATCTGGTAGTCGGGGCTCGGCAGCCAGATCACCGGCAGGTCCTTCGCGACCGCGGCGCTGTAGTCCTGCACGGCGGTGGCGTCGGTCGAGGTGGTGGTCGCATCGATGAGGTCGTCGACCTGCTTGTTCGAGTAGCTGCCGAAGTTCGCCGAACCACCGGTCGAGAAGAGCGACTCACCGGTCGGGTAGGCCGGGAAGTACCAGCTGCCCGCGGTACCGAAGAACGACAGGTCCCAGTCGCAGCTGGCCTCGTCGCTCGTGCACGTCGGGGTCTGCGAGAGCACGCTCGACACCGGCGCGGTCTTGATGGTGAAGCCGATGCCGGTCTTCGCGAGCGAGGACTGGATCGCGCTCATCATGTTGTCGGTCACGGTCGAACCGGACTGCGACAGCACACCCATGGTGAACTTCGTGCCGTTCTTCACGCCCTCACCGCACTGGCTGTCGGACGTGCCCGGGTCGGTGCAGACCATCGTGCCGCCCTGCTCCTCCCAGCCGTGGCTGGTCAGCAGGTCCTTGGCCTTCGACGTGCTGAACGGGTACGGGTTGTCCTTCTGCACGTCGGAGACGTAGTCGGACTCCTGCGCCTGCGGGATCGGGCCGTAGGTCGAGGTGGCGGTGCCGTTGAAGACGACCTTCGACAGGGACTTCTGGTCGATCGACATCTGCACGGCCTGGCGGGCGTACAGCTGCTTGAAGACGGCGCCCATGTCCGGGTTGTTGAAGTTGTACGGCATGTAGGTGATGGCCCAGCCGGTCCACGGCTCGACCTCGTAGCCCTTCGCCGTGAACGAGGACTCCTGGTCCATGTCCGTGGCGTTGATGTAGCCGTAGTCGACCTCGCCGGAGCGGACCGCGTTCACCTCGGCGTCGGCCGTCGTGAACGGCAGCAGGTTGACGGTCGTGATCGAGGGCTTCTCGCCGCCGTCGTACTTCGTGTTCGCGGTGAGGGTGACCTTGCCGGCGGTGGTGAACGCCTTCACGCCGTAGGGACCGGAGATGGTCTTCCACAGGTCGTCGGTGGCGTAGTCGGAGATCTTGCCGGCCGCGGTGTTCAGGTACTTCCAGACCTGCTTCGCGCCGGCGGTGGTCTCGTCGGCGTCGGTGACCTTGGCGCTCGCGCTCGTCTTGTCCCAGGCGTGCTGCGGCAGCGGGATGATGTGGCTCAGCTGGTTGGCGAGCATCCAGTCCGAGTTGTACGCCTTGTCGAACGTGATCGTGAAGTGGGTGTCGTCGACGGTCTTGAACGAGGTCCAGTTGTCCGGCGCCTTGCCCTTCGAGTACGAGCCCCACTGGTCCTTGTTCGCCTTGATCAGGTTGAACCAGAACTCGACGTCGCGGCTCGTGATCGCCTCGCCGTCGGACCAGTGCCGGTCACCGAGGGTGATCTCGACGCTCTTGCCGTCGTCGGCGAACTCCGCGTCCGTGGCGACGGACCCGTCCTTGTTCCACGCGATCTTGCCGGTGGAGCCGTCGTACGCGACGAGCGGCTCGTACAGCGACTGCGCGATGGAACCGTTGTTCGTGTTGAGGTGCGCGGCGGTGCCGATCGGCAGGATCCAGTTGGGCGTGAAGTTCGCAGGAAGGGCGTAGTTGATCTCGTCCGGATTCGCGTTCGAGGTGGCGGAACCGCCCCCGGAACATCCGGCGAGCAGGGCGCTCACGGCGATCGCTGCTCCGGTGAGGAGCGCCCAGCGGCGGGGCTTGGTCATGTGTGTCTCCTGGTGCGTGGGAGTTCTGGGGAGGTGGAGCACGCGTGCCGAGCGGCACGGACACAGTCAATGGCCAAAGCCGTTGGAAAAACAAACATCTTCGTGTAAAAACTGCGTTTCTGCCGTTTGGACGAAAGGGTGAACGGGCCGTTCCGCCGGTTAGGCTCCGGGTGTTCGGTCGGTTCGACCGTCGTTTCCCCCGGATTGGAGAAAGTCGTGACGGACCTCTCTGCTCGCGTCCTCGAACTCGTCGCCTCGGGTCAGGCCGCGAGTCGCACCGAGATCGCCACACTGCTCGGCGCCGCTCCGTCGACGGTGTCGCACGTCGTCACCCAGCTGCTGTCGCACGGGCTGCTCGCAGAAGAGGGCACCGACGTCTCGACCGGCGGGCGTCCCCGCAAGGTCCTCCGCATCGGCGGCGTCGACGAGTACGCGGTCGCCGCCGACGTCGGCGGCGGGCACGCGCGGGTCGGGATCGTGCTGCCGGGAGGCGCGCTCGAGTCGGTCGCGAACGTCCCGTTCGCACTCTCCGACGGTCCGACCGCCGGCCTGCAGCGACTGGCCGGCCTGCTCGAGCGGCTCGCCGACGACCGTGGCCGCGCCGGTCTACGCGGGGTCGGGCTCAGCCTGCCCGGTCCCGTCGACGTCGAGGCCGGTGTCGTCGACCTGCCGAGCCGGATGCCGGGCTGGAACGGGTTCCCGGTGGCCGCCTGGCTGTCCGACCGCTTCGGCCTGCCGGCGATCGTCGACAACGACGCGAACTGCATGGCCGCCGGCGAGCAGAGCGTGCAGCCTCCGGGACGCCGGCAGACCATCACGATCAAGGCCGGATCGGCGATCGGCGCGGGCATCGTCATCGACGGCCGCCTGTACCGCGGGTCCACGGGTTCGGCCGGGGACATCACCCACGTGCGGATCGACGCCGCCGGTGACACCCCCTGCTCGTGCGGGAACACCGGGTGCCTCGAGACCGTCGCGTCCGGAGCTGCCCTGGTGCGGATCCTGTCGGGCGCCGGGGTCGACGTCTCCTCGACCGCCGACGTCGTCCGACTCGCCTCGGACGCCCACCCCGAGGCCACCCGTGCCGTGCGCCTGGCCGGTCGGTACCTCGGCGAGGTGCTCGCGGCCAACGTGAACTTCTTCAACCCGGACGCCGTCTACCTGGGCGGCATCCTCTCCACCCTCGACCCGTTCATCGCGGCCGTGCGCAGTCAGCTCTACGAGAGCTGCCACCCGCTCATGACGCAGCACCTGGCCATCGAGCCGGTGTCGCTCGGTGCCGATGCCGGGCTCGTCGGTGCCGGGCAGTTCGCACTGCAGCGGGGCCTCGCCGCGTCGCTCGAGGAGCTGTCCACCCCCATCCCGCAGTCCACCACCAGGAACAGGAGCGTCCGTGTCTGAGACCGTGCCCGCCACCCCCGCCGTCCCCGCCGTCCCCGCCGGTGCCCGTCGTCCGGTCGTCGCCATCGCCGGACTGGCCATCGAGACGTCGACCTTCACCCCCACCCGCACCCACGCACCGGCGTTCCACCCAGACCGTGGCGACGAGGTCGTGGCGCGGTACCCGTTCCTGTCCGCGATGTCGGACGCGGCGGACTTCCGCGGGGCGCTCATCGGGCACGCGCTGCCCGGCGGCATCGTGGACCGGGCGTCCTACGAGGAGCTCGCGGCCGAGATCGTCACGCGACTGCGCGCGATCGTCGACGCCGAGCACGTGGACGGCCTCTGGTACGACATCCACGGCGCGATGGTCGTCGAGGGCCTCGACGACGCCGAGGCGGACCTGCTCGGCCGGATCCGTGCGGTGATCGGCCCGGACGTCATCGTGTCGGCGTCGATGGACCTGCACGGCAACGTCACGCGCGAGCTCGCCCACCAGGTCGACCTCGTCACCTGCTACCGGATGGCCCCGCACGAGGACGCCATGGAGACCAAGGAACGTGCCGTCCGGAACCTGGTCGACGTGCTCACCGCGCGTCCTGCCGGAGCGCAGCGCCCCGTGAAGGCCTGGATCCCGATCCCCGTCCTGCTGCCCGGCGAGCAGACCTCGACCCGCCTCGAACCCGCCGCCTCGCTGTACGCCCAGGTGCCGCTCGTCGAGCAGACCGACGGCGTGCTCGACGCCGCGATCTGGGTCGGCTACGCCTGGGCGGACCAGCCCCGCGACCAGGCCGTCACCGTCGTCACCGGGTGGGACGAGGCCGCCGTCGCCGCCGGGGCCGAGCGCCTCGCCCGTGCCTTCTGGGACGTCCGCGAGGACTTCGTCTTCGTCGCACCCACCGGCACGTTCGACGAGTGCCTGGCCGCCGCGCTCGCGCCCGGCGCCGCACACCCCTACTTCGTGTCCGACTCCGGCGACAACCCCACCGCGGGCGGCTCCGGCGACATGACCTGGGGTCTGACACAGGTGCTCGCGAACCCGGCCTTCGCGAGCGCCGACGGCCCCACCCTGATCTACGCGAGCGTCCCCGGCGCCGCCGCCGTGGCGACCGCGGTCGAGGCCGGTGTGGGTGCGACCGTCACGGTGACCGCCGGTGCGTCGGTCGATGCCGTGCACGCCGGACCGATCACCATGACCGGGCGGGTCCACGCGGTCAAGCACGGCGACCGCGACGCCGAGACCGAGGTCGTGCTGCAGGTCGGCAGCGTCTTCGCGATCCTGACGAAGCTGCGCAAGCCGTACCACCACGAGCACGACTTCACCGACCTCGACCTCGCACCACGGCAGGCCGACGTCGTCGTGGTGAAGATCGGGTACCTCGAGCCGGAGCTGTTCGACATGGCCGCCGACTGGATGCTCGCGCTCACCCCGGGTGGTGTCGACCAGGACCTGCTCCGCCTCGGGCACCACAGGATCGAGCGGCCGATGTTCCCCTACGATCGAGTGTTCCCCGAGGCCCCGGACCTGACCGCCAGGATCATCCCGGCCTCGGACCAGCCACTCGGAGCCTCTGCATGACCCCTTCGCCCGTTGCACTCGAGATCGCGGTCACCTCGCCGCAGGGTGCGGTCGTCGCACGGGACGGCGGGGCCGACCGGGTCGAGCTCTGCGTCGGGCTCGAGCTCGGCGGGCTGACCCCGTCGCAGGCCCTGGTCGAGACGACCCACGAGACCGGGATCCCGGCGCACGCGCTGGTCCGGTGCCGCCCCGGCGGGTTCGTGCACACCCCCGACGAGGTCGAGCTCATGGTGCGCGAGGTCCGGACGGTCCTGCGCTCCGGTGCCGCCGGTGTCGTCGTCGGTGCGCTGCGCCCGGACGGGACCCTCGACGATGACGCCCTGCGCCGCTTCGTCGACGCCGCCCGCTCGGTCAGCACGACCGCCGAGATCACCCTGCACCGGGCGATCGACCACGCGGTGGACCCCGTCGCCGCAGCAGCCACGCTCGCCGCCCTCGGGTTCACCCGCGTGCTGACCTCCGGCGGCGCCCCCACCGCGGGAGCCGGCGCTGCCACGATCGCCCGGATGGTCGACGCCGCCGGGCCCGTGCAGGTCATGGCCGGTGCCGGTGTCACCCCGGCCGACATCCGGGCGTTGGTCGCGACGGGCGCCGCCGCCGTGCACCTGTCGGCCAAGCGTGCCGCGCCGGACAGCGCCCACGCCGGGGTCCCGATGGGCGGCGCCGACGACGGTTCCGCGCACTTCGTGACCGACGCCGAGGTCGTAGCGGCCGCGCGACGCGCCCTCGACGCCTGACACTGGTCTCAGAACAACTGCGCCAGCTCGCAGCGCGCCTCCGGTCCGATCACGACAGGTCGCGGGAGGACGTCGGCATCCTGAGGATCGGCCGATCGGCCTGCTCGATCGCGACGGCGATCGTGTAAGCCCGCTGCGCCGTCACCTCACCGAACGCGACGAGTTCCTCGAGGACAGCACGCGTGTCTCGAGTGACGATGCCCATGCGCCCGGCCACTCTGAGCGACCCGCCGTCCTCACTTATCCAGACGCTTCCCGCGAACTCCGCGCGGGTCCGGAGCAGGTGGAGCGTCTGGCTCTCACCGAGGTGTTCGAGGGGCTTCTCGTCGCTACCGCCGAAGCGGCCCGTGCGCACCGCTTCGATCTGCAGCTGATCGACTACATCGCGGAACTCGATCGCCGGACCGAACCAGTCGTGGAGGTCCAGCCGGGCGAGGTTCGGAACATGGGCTGTGGAACGCTCGATCTCGAACGCAACGGCTTCCACAACCCTCCCTGCACCGTGGAGGCTGGCACGCAAGAGGTCGAGTTCGTCGACGGCAGCGAAGTTGCAGATCAGCGAGTTGTCCGGAAACCAGTGGAGCGCCACGATCAGTTCTCGGTCATGCCGGCTTCTGGGACCGGTGTCGATCCGTCGTCCAGCGCGAAGAACTCCTCGGCATCCTGCGGTGCCCACCCAAGGAGCGTCGCGACGGGCTTCACCGTCGTGTCACCGTCGCGGTAGGCATCGAGGGCAGCGTTGACGAGCAGCCAACTCGGACGTGGCTCCCCCGCAGCGTGCGACAGGTCGACGTACTCGGCCGCTTTCCCGAGCTGCATGTAGATCGAGCGAGCGCGCAGGCCGATCAGACCTGCTCGGTCGGTCTCGCCGATGTGCTTCTCGTTGAAGAGCCGCCATGCCATCGACTCGGGCGAGAGCTGGAAGTGCCCGACCAGCTCCGGGAACGCCGCTGCCGTCGAGCGCCCGCCGATCGCCGCGCTGAGTTCGTCCGCGGGGGCGAGGAATGCCGCGGCGAAGCTGTTCGCGCGCCGCTCGACGTTCGAGCGCGCCGTCCCCATTCGTTCCTGGAGCATGCCCTGACGAGCATCACCGAAGGCGATGTGCGCGAGTTCGTGCGCGAGCGTGAACCGCTGACGCAGGGGCCGGTCGGTGGTCGCGAGGAGGATCACCCGGCAGTGCGCGTCCTCGTACGAGAGACCGTCGATCCCCTCCGGCAGGTCGGTGACGACGACCATCACGCCGAAGACGCGTTCGATGGCCGAGATGAGATCGTGCGTCGACAGGCCGCCGAGCGGTCGACCGATCTCCGTGACGAAGCGACGCGCGAGCTCAGCCGCCTCGACCGTGTACCAGCTCGACCGTTGGGCGAGCTGCGGGAGCTCAGGCAGGACCAACGGGCGGTCGACCGCTGCGAGGCCACGAACGCCAGTGGCGAGGAGTTCGACCGTCCTCGCCCCCGCTTCGTCATCGACACCAGCGAGCCGGGCGCGCTGGGCGAACACCGGTCGGAACGGCTCACGTCCAGTGATCAGCCAATCGACGCTGCGACGGCCCACGTCGGCGATCCTGGCCAGTTCAAGGGAGGAGAACCGTCGCCGACCCGAGAGCGACTTCGAGAGTTTGCTCGCGTCGATGCCGATGGAGGCTGCGAAGTCCGCTCGCCCGAGGTCGACCGATGTGATGACGGCTTCGACACGTTGTTCCAGGGATCCGGCCATGTCGCTAGCGTACTTGCGATTATCGCAAACGGCAACACATCACATGCCGCGCTTGCCAGCGTGACCGAGCAACGGACGGGAGGCACGGTGCCAGCTGGCACCGTGCCTCCCGTCCGCCGTCAGCGCGTCAGCGCGTCAGCCCTTGACCGGGATCGACTGCGCCTTGAGCGCCGCCACCGTCTTGGACTGCCCGGACTCGAGTGCCTCGAGCAGCGTGCCGTCACCGGACGCCGCCGAGCCGAAACCGTCGGAGACGTCCGAGTAGGTCTGCGTCATCGTCGGACCCCAGGTGAAGGGCTGGATGTCCTTCGCCGCGGTCGCGAACTCCTCGTAGATCTTCTGGTTGCCGTAGAACGGGAGTCCCTCGGTCAGCGCGGGGAGCTCGGCGCCGGTGGAGGACGCCGGGTAGAGGTTGGCCTCCTTGTTCAGTGCGGACAGCGCCTCGGTCGAGGTGTTCAGCCAGACCAGGAACTTCGACGCCTCGGCGGGGTGCTCGCTGCCGGCGAAGACGACGTTCGACGAACCGCCCCAGGCGGCCGACTTCGACTCGCCCTCGCTCCACTGCGGCATCGGCGCGACGGCCCACTTGCCGGAGGTCGACGGCGCACCGCTCGAGATGGTGTTCGCACCCCAGACGGCGGAGACCCAGGTCCAGTCCTGGCCGCTGTCGTACGCGGCGTTCCACTGGTCGGTGAAGCTCGGCAGGGTGTTGACGAGCTTCTTGTCGATCAGGTCCTGCCAGTAGTCGGCGACCTTCTTCGACTTCGCGTCGGTCAGGTCGACCTTCCACGAGTCACCCGAGTTCGCGAACCACTGGCCGCCGGCCTGTGACACGAGCCCGGCGAACTGGTTGACGTCACCCTTGGCGAAGTTCGTGATGTTGCCGCCGAGCGCCTTGATCTTGACGGCGTCCTCGGCGTACTCCTCCCACGTCTTCGGGGCGTCGAGCCCGGCCTTCTCGAACAGGTCCTTGCGGTAGTACAGCGCCATCGGACCGGAGTCCTGCGGCACGGCGTAGACGGACTTCGACTCGCCGAAGGTGACCTGGTTCCAGAGGCCGTCGGAGAAGTCCTTCTTCGCCGCCGAGATGCCGGAGCACGCACCGATGTCCTCGAGGCCGCCCTGCACCCGGAAGGCCGGCAGGGTGTCGTACTCGACCTGGCCGATGTCGGGCGCCTGCTTCGCCTTGAGCTGGTTGAAGAAGTTCTGGTACGTCCCGCTGTTGCCGTTCGCGACGATCGAGGTCTTCACCTGGATGTCCGGGTTCGCCTTGTTCCAGATGGCGACGACCTTGTCCATGTTCGGCACCCAGGTCGTGAAGTCGAGCGTGACCTTGCCGCTCGAGGGCTTGCAGCTCGCGGCTGCAGTGTCGGAGGAACCGCCGCCGCTGCCGCTGCCGCCGGCGCTGCAACCGGCGAGGGCGACGGTCGCGGCGACCGCCAGGGCGGCGACGCTGAGGAACTTCGTTGTCTTCATGCTGTTTCCGTTCGGGATGTGGTGTGGGGAGGGCTGGTGTGCGGAGGGAGTGCTGGTCGGGTGGCTACTTCAGACCGCCGGACCCGAGGCCGGAGCGCCAGAAGCGCTGCAGGCTCAGGAACGCGATGAGCAGCGGGATGATCGAGACGAACGACCCGATGAGCACGAGGGTGCGCAGGTCGGGGTACTGGTTCACGCTCGAGTTCCACGTGTAGAGGCCGAGCGTGACGGGGAACAGCGACGAGTCGCGGAGCATCACGAGCGGCAGGAAGAAGTTGTTCCAGACGGCGACGAACTGGAACAGGAAGATCGTCACGAGCGCCGGCGACATGAGCCGGACGGCGACGGTGAAGAACGTGCGGACCTCGCCGGAGCCGTCGATGCGCGCGGCCTCGATGATCTCGTCGGGCACGCTCGACGCCGCGAACAACCGCGACAGGTAGACGCCGAACGGGCTGACGATGCTCGGCAGGAACACCGACCAGAACGTGTCGGTCAGGTCGACCTGGCTGAAGATGAGGAACAGCGGCAGGGCGAGCGCCGTGGCCGGCACGAGGACGCCGCCGAGGAACGTGTTGAACAGCGCCTCACGCCCACGGAACCGGTACTTGGCCAGGGCGTACCCGCACATCGCCGACAGCACGGTGCCGAGCAGCCCGGCGACACCGGCGTAGGCGATGCTGTTGAGCAGCCAGCGCAGGTAGATGCCGTCCTGCCGGGTGAACAGCTCGGCGAGGTTCGCGAAGAAGTCCTGCACCGAGGTCGCGCTGAACCACAGCGAGAACGTGGTGTTGAAGTTCGCGGCCGTCTTGGTCGACGAGACCAGCAGCCAGAAGATCGGCAGCAGGAAGTACAGGGTGAAGACACCCATCACGATCATCGCGGCGCTGCGCGAGATGACGCTCTCCCGCGGCCCGCGTGCACCGTGCTGGTGCGGACGGGGGGCCCGGTTCGGCTCGAGCGGTCGGCCCGCGTCGCGCACGGTGTCGCCCGGGGTGGGTGCGTGGACGGTCACTGGGCGGCCTTCCGCTGGGTCAGTCGGAGGAACCCGATCGACAGGATGAACGTGGCGAGGGCGAGGACGACCGAGAACGCGGCCGCCAGGTTGAAGTTCGGCACCGACGAGGTCGAGTAGACGAGCATGTTGGGCGTGAACGTCGACGAGATCGTCGAGGTGAACTGCCGGAAGACGGTCGGCTCGGTCAGCAGCTGCAGCGTCCCGATCACCGAGAACACCGCGGTCAGCACGATCGCCGGCACGACCAGGGGGATCTTGATCGACAGCGCGATCCGGAGCTGCGAGGCCCCGTCGAGCTTGGCGGCCTCGTAGATCTCGGCCGGGATCGCCAACAGCGACGAGTAGATGATGAGCATGTTGTAGCCGACGAAGACCCAGGTCACGACGTTCGCGACGGCCCAGAGCACGGTGCCGGACCCCAGGAAGTCCACCTTCGAGGTCACGGCGGAGAACGGCGACAGGTCCGGGGCGTAGAGGTAGCCCCACATGATCGCGGCGATGACACCGGGGACCGCGTACGGCGCGAAGAAGGCCAGGCGGAAGAACCGCTTTCCGCGCAGCAGCGGGGAGTCGAGCAGCAGCGCGAACAGGAGCGCGAGCCCGAGCATCACGGGGACCTGCACGACACCGAACAGCAGCACGCGGAGCACCGAGTCCCAGAACGCGCTGTTCTGGAACACGAGCGCGTACTGGCTCAGCCCGCCGAACACCTGTGTCGGGGCGCCGAACGTGCCCTGGCGCTCGATCTTCTGCAGCGACTGCCACACGGCGTACAGGATCGGGACGAGGTAGAACGCGGTGAACAGCAGGGCGAACGGGACCACGAAGATCGCGATCGCCAGGCGGTAGCGGGAGCCCCCGCCCCGACGACGGACGGCGCGGGGCCGCTGGGTGGTGGTGGTCATGAACGGTTCCTGTCGGTGCGGATGATCTGGGTGCTGCCGGCGTCGAGGACGGTGACGCCGTCGACGGGTCGGTCGGTGACGAGCTCGTGGCCCGTGACGGTGTGCGAGGCGGGCTGGTCGGAGTGGTTGAGCAGGAACACCCACTCGTGCTGGTCGTCGCGGCGCCGGACGACCTCGACACCCGGTGCGGTCGCGGGATCCGGGGAGACGCCGGCCTCGGCGAGCACGCGGCGGAGCAGGTCGCGCAGCGCGTCGGCCTCGAGCACGGTGGACGTGTACCAGGCGGATCCGGCGCCGTGGTCGTTGCGGGTGACCGCGGCCGAGCCGGCGAGCGGGCCCTCGGCGTACTCGACGACGCTCGTGGCGCCGCGCAGCGCGACGGGCTCCGACCACACGGTGCCGGTGGTGCCGTCGGACAGCGCGATCGCCTGGTCCGCGGCGAGCGGCAGGAACTCGTCGACCCGGATGCCGAGCAGGTCGCGGAAGGCGCCGGGGTAGCCGCCGGTGCGGACCCGGTCGCGTTCGTCGACGATCCCGCTGAAGAAGGTGACGACCGCGTGGCCACCGGCGGCGACGTGGTCGGCGATCACGGCGGCGTGCTCGTCGCGCACCAGGTAGAGCTCGGGGACGACGACCGCGGCGTAGCCGTCGAGCGGGGCGCCCGGCGCGACGACGTCGACCGTGACCCCGAGGTCCTGGAGCGCGGCGTGGAACGCGTGCACCTGCTGCAGGTACCGGAGCGCAGTGGTGGGGTGGGCCTCCAGGTCGGCGGCCCACTGGTTCTCCCAGCTGAAGACGAGCGCGACCTCGGCGACGACCCGGGATCCGCGCAGTTCGCCGAGCCGCTCGACGAGCGACCCGAGGGCGACGACCTCGCGCCAGGTGCGCGAATCGGTGCCGGCGTGCGGCAGCAATGCAGAGTGGAACTTCTCGGAGCCCTGCACCGACGCGCGCCACTGGAAGAAGCAGACGCCGTCCGCGCCCCGGGCGATGTGCGCGACGGTGTCCTGCAGCATCTGGCCCGGTGCCTTCGCGACGTTGTGCGGCTGCCAGTTCACGGCGCCGGTCGAGTGCTCCATCAGCAGCCACGGCGCTCCGCCGGCGAGTCCGCGGGTGGTGTCCGCGGCGAAGGCGAGTTCGGCGTGCGGGCGGGGCAGGCGGTGGTCGAGGTAGTGGTCGTTCGCGATGACGTCCATGTCGGCCGTCCACGACCAGTAGTCGAGCGCGGTGATGTGCGCGGCGACCATGAAGTTCGTGGTGACGGGCTTGTCGCTCAGTTCACGGAGCACGGCGGCCTCGGCACGGTGGTGGCCGAGGAGTTCGTCGGACGAGAACCGGTCGAAGTCGATGGTCTGCGCGGGGTTCGTGGACGACAGCGTCGCGCGGGGCGGCAGCACCTGCTCCCACGCCGAGTACCGCTGGCTCCAGAACGAGGTGCCCCACGCGGCGTTCAGTTCGTCGACGGTGCCGTAGCGGGCACGGAGCCAGCCACGGAACGCCTCGGCCGAGACGTCGCAGAAGCAGTGCGCGTTGTGGCAGCCGAGCTCGTTCGACACGTGCCAGAGCTTGACCGCGGGGTGGTCGCCGTAGCGCTCCGCCGTGGCGCGGACCAGGGCGAGGGCGTGCTCGCGGTACACCGGGGAGCTCGGGCAGAACGCCTGCCGCCCGCCGGGCCAGCGCGTGGTGCCGTCCGCCACGACGGGCAGGACCTCGGGGTGCAGCGTGGTGAGCCACGGCGGGGTCGAGGCGGTGCCGGTGCCGAGGTCGACGCCGATGCCCGCGCCGTGCAGCAGCTCGATGACGGTGTCGAGCGCGGTGAAGTCGTACTCGCCCTGACGCGGCTCGACGTGCGACCAGCCGAAGACGTTGATCGCGACCAGGTTCACCCCGGCCTCGCGCATCAGCCGGACGTCCTCGACCCAGACCGCAGGGTCCCACTGCTCGGGGTTGTAGTCGCACCCGAAGGCGAGCCCGGTCGAGCCGAGCCCGAGCGCCCCGGTGGCGGGCGTCGGCAGGGTGGTCGTGGTCACGTCAGGGTCCTCGCTGATCGGGGCGACCGCTGCCGCTCCGGTCGTTGACGACCCCTTCGACGGCGAAGGTCACCCAGGTTCTGGGAGCGCTCCCAGTCCAGTCTGATCGAACGGGCTCGGATCGTTCTGGGAGCGCTCCCAGAGTGAACACCAGAAGCGGACCGCTGTCAACAAGACGCGTGCTGGAGCCCGTCCTGGGACGGATATGGTTGCCGCATGTCCGAGGTCCGAACCGCACGCCAGCGCGCCACGATCCAGGACGTCGCCGACGAATCAGGACTCTCCCGGGGCACCGTCTCACGGGTCCTGAACGACGAACCGTACGTGTCGCCCGAAGCCCGCGAAGCCGTGCAGGCAGCCGTCCGGCGCGTCGGCTACGTGCGCAGCGCGGCGGCCCGGAGCCTGGTCACCCGGCGCTCCGGAGCGATCGCCTTGATCGTGCACGAGCCGTCGGTCCAGGTGCTCGACGACCCGAACATCGGCAACATCCTGATCGGCACCAACACGGTGCTGTCGCAGGCCGACCAGCAGCTCGTCACGATCATGGTCGACTCGGCCCGCGACAACGAGCGCGTCGTCGAGTACCTGCGCGGCGGGTTCGTCGACGGTGCCATCGTGCTGTCCGCCCGCGACGGCGACCCGATCACCCGGGCGATCGAGGAGATCGGCATGCCGGCGTGCTTCGTCGGCCACCCGTCCGACGCCGCGAACATCTCGTACATCGGCATCGACAACCGCGCGGCCGCCGAGCAGATCACCCGGCGCCTGGTCGCCACCGGCCGAAAGCGGATCGGCATGCTCGCGTCCGGACTCGACCGCGACTCGGGGCAGGACCGACTGGCCGGCTTCACCGCGGCCCTCGGCGACCGCTTCGACCCCGAGCTGGTGGCCCGCAACCCGCTGTTCAGCTACACCGCCGGCGCCGACGGCATGCGTGAGCTCCTCGACCGGGCCCCCGACCTCGACGGGGTGTTCGCCGCCTCGGACGCCGTGGCTGCCGGCGCGATGGACGTCCTGCAGCGCAGCGGCCGGTCGGTCCCCGGTGACGTCGGCGTGGTCGGCTTCGACGACAGCGCCTGGGCACTGCGTTGCGATCCGCCGCTGTCGACGGTCCGGCAACCCGCGCACACCCTCGGCGAGAGCGCGGCGCAGCAGGTGCTCGCGCAGATCGCCGGTGCCGACGAGGGCCCGCACGGACTCATCCTGCCGACCGAGGTGGTCTGGCGCGGCTCAGCCTGAGCACCACCCTCCGACCGCCGGCTCGGTAGCATGGCCCGGTCCCCGTCACCGTCGACCGGTCCACCCCGCGAAGGAGCCCCGATGCCCCCGACCCCTCCCCGGATCGGCCTCGTCGGCGCCGGCGGCATCGCCCACGCGCACATGCCCGGCCTGCTCCGCCTCGGCCCGGTCGTCGTGTACGCGCAGGACGGTGCACCGGAGCTCGCGGCGGCGTTCGCCCCTGCTGCAGCCGCCGCGGGGTCGTCGATCACCGTCGTCGACTCGCTCGACGACCTGTTCGCGGCCGTCGACGTCGTGGACGTGGTGACGCCGACCTTCGCCCACGCCGAGGTCGTGCGGGCCGCACTCGCCGCCGGCAAGGACGTCGTGTCGGAGAAGCCGCTCGCCCGGACCGACGCCGACGCTGCCGACCTGGTGGCCCGTGCGCGGGACGCTGGCCGACAGCTCTTCCCGGCCCACGTGGTGCGCTTCTTCCCCGCGTACGTGCGCCTGCACGACGCCGTCACCACGGGCCTCCTGGGCGACCTGGCCGTCCTGCGGTTCGTGCGCTCCGGGGCCTTCCCGATCCGCACCGCGTGGTTCGCCGACCGGGCACTGTCCGGCGGCATCGTGATGGACCAGATGATCCACGACCTCGACATCGCGCGGTGGGTCGCCGGGCCGGTCAGCACGGTGTCGGCGGTCGGCGTCCGTGCCGGCACCGAGGCCGAGCCGGTGGAGGCAGCACACGTCCTGCTCACGCACGAGTCCGGGGCGATCAGCCACGTCGCCGGGATCTGGGGACCGCAGCACCTCGCGTTCTCGACCGAGTACTCGGTGACGGGCACGCGCGGCAGCCTGGCGCACCGGTCGCTCGACGAACAGGACTACGTCGCCGACCTCGCGGTGCCCGACGCCGCGGACGGCTTCCTGCCCGAGGTCGACCCCGCCGACGACCCGTACGGGCTCGAGCTGGCCGAGTTCCTCGGGGCGTTCGCCGGCGGTGCCGCTCCGCGGGTGACGGCGGCGGACGGGGCCGAGGCGGTCCGGATCGCGAACGCGGCACTCGAGTCGATGGACACCGGGCAGCCGGTGTCCCTGACGACGGGGGCTCGCGCGTGACCGCCCTGAAGATCGCCGTGATGTCGTTCGCCCACACCCACGCGATCGGCTACCTCACCGCCCTCACCGCGATGCCCGGGGTCGAGGTCCGCGGTGCCGATCCGGGCGGCGTCAGCACGGGCGAGACGGTCATCGAGCTCCGCGGCCGCGACCTGGCCGACGAGCTCGGGGTCGACTACGCGGACACCTACGACGAGCTGCTCGCCTGGGGCCCGGACGCCGTCGTCGTCACGAGCGAGAACGCCCGGCACCGCGAACTCGTCGAGGCCGCGGCCGCCGCCGGTGCGCACGTCCTGTGCGAGAAGCCGCTCGCGACCACGTGGGAGGACGGCCTCGCGATCCGCGACGCCGTCGAGGCGGCGGGCGTCATGCTCATGGTGGCGTTCCCGGTGCGGTTCACCTCGGCGTTCGACAAGCTCCGCGCGGCGCACGACTCCGGAGCACTCGGGCAGCTGTTCTCGGTCCGCGGCGCGAACAACGGCATGCTCCCCCTGACCCGGTCGTGGTTCACCGAGCCGGAGCTGTCCGGCGGCGGCGCGATCGTCGACCACGTCGTGCACATCGCGGACCTGCTCGAGGGCCTGATGGGGTCGGCACCCGTCACCGTGACCGCGGTGGCGAACCGCACGCTGCACGCGGCCCGGGCAAAGGCGGAGACCGCCGGACTCGTCACGATCACGTACGCGAACGGCGTCGTCGCCGCGATCGACTGCTCGTGGAGCAAGCCGGACACCTCGGCGGTGTGGGGTGGGCTGACGCTCGACGTCGCCGGGACGGGCGGCACGGTGTCGCTCGACTTCTTCGGGGCGGCTGCTCGCGGGATCGTCGCGGAGACCGGGCTGCCGATCGAGTCCCGCACCGGTGCCGACCCCGACGCCGTGATGCTCCGGACGTTCGTCGACGCCGTCCGGTCGGGCGTGCAGCCGCAGCCGGACGTGCACGTCGGGCTGCGGACACTGTCGATCGTGCTCGCCGCGCAGGAGTCGGTGGCGTCGGGCCGCACCGTGCCGGTACCCGCCGAGTAACGACACGACACGCGGGAATGGCCCGCGACCGGCACTGCTTGACGAACCCATGACCTCGTCAGCAGAGCGCCGCGGGTGGCTCGGTGTCACGTCCGTCGCACTCGGATCCTTCGTCCTCGTGCTCTCCGAGTTCCTGCCGATCGGACTCCTGCCCGCCATCGCCGCCGACCTCGACGTCGGGATCGGCACGGCCGGGCTCATGGTCGTCGCCACCGGGCTCGTCGGTGCCGTCGCGGCGCCGGTCGTCACGGTCCTGACCTCGCGCGTGGACCGCCGTGTCGTGCTCGCCTCGCTGACCGTGCTGCTCCTGGTGGCGGACGGGCTCGCGGCGATCGCGCCCTCGTTCGGTGTGCTGCTCGTGGCGCGCATGCTCCTGGGCGTCGGCATCGGCGGGTTCTGGGCGATCGGCGCCGGCATCGCCGGTCGACTGGTCCGGCCGGCCGCCACGATCCGGGCGACCTCGCTCATCACCGCCGGCGTCTCGGTCGCGACGGTCGTGAGCCTGCCGCTCGGCGCCCTCGTCTCGTCGCTCGCCACCTGGCGGCTCGCGTTCGTCATCGGCGGTGTGCTCGGTCTGGTCGCGCTCGTCCTGCAGCTCGCGATGCTGCCGCGCATCCCCGCGCAGCAGCAGGTCCGGTTCGCGACGCTCGGCTCGCTGCTCCGCGTCCCCCGTGCCCGTGTCGGTCTGATCGCCGCCGCGTTCCTGTTCGCCGCACAGTTCGCCGCGTACACGTACATCGCGCCGTACCTGCAGGACCTGGTCGGGGTCGGCCCGGACACCGTCACGCTCGCGCTGCTGGTGTTCGGCGTCGCGGGGATCGTCGGGAACTTCGCCGCCGGCTTCACCCTGGGACGGAGCGTGCTCGGGACGATCAGCGTGTCCAAGGTCGCCCTCGCGGTCGCCGTGGTCCTGCTCCCCCTGCTCGCGCACTCCGTCGTCGGGGTGTTCGTGCTGCTCGTGGTGTGGGGGCTGGTCTGGGGCGCGTTGCCGCTCGGTATGCAGACGTGGATGTCCACGGCCTCGCCCGCCGGGTCCGAGACCGGGCTCGCGCTGTTCGTCACGACCATCCAGCTCGCGATCGCCGCCGGGTCGGTGCTCGGCGGCGCAGCGGTGTCGTCGTTCGGCCTCGCCGCGGACTTCTGGTTGTCCGGAGGGGTCGCCGTCGTGGGCGCGATCGTGCTGGTCTCTCTCGGGCTGCGCCGCTCGAGCGCGGTGCCGGTCGCCGACGAGGCTCCGGCACCCGTGCCGGTGACGACCTCGACGGGTTCCGTCGCCGTCGCCTGCCCCTGACCGCCGCCCGCGCCGTCAGAGCGCGGGGAGGGTGACCACGGCGTCGGCTGCGGCGATCGCCACCGGATCGTGTGCGGCGTGCACGACCACCACGCCGTCGGCAGCCTCGGCGGCGAGCGCCGCCACCACGAGCGCCGCGGACGCCGCGTCGACGCCGGCCGTCGGTTCGTCGACAAGCAGCACCCGCGCCCGCTGCGCCAGCCCGAGTGCCACGAGCGTGCGCTGCCGCTGGCCGCCGGACAACGCGTCGATCGGGCGGTCGGCCAGGTCCGCGATCGCCATCCGCTCGAGCTGCGCGTCGACGACGACGCGGTCGTCGCGTCCGAGCGGTCGCCACCAGGCCCGGTGACGCCACCGCCCCATCGCGACGGTCGCGCGAACGGTGAGCGGGAGCGTGGTCGGCGGGACGGACTGGCTCACGTGGGCGACGCCGTCGGACGGGAGGCCCGTGATGCGCCCGGCGGTCGGCCGCAGCACGCCCGCCACCACGTCGAGCAGCGTCGACTTGCCGGATCCGTTGGGTCCGGTCAGCGCGGTGACCCGGCCGGCTGGGAAGGCCGCGTCGAGGCCGTCGAGGACGGTCCGCTCCCCGCGCAGGGCGGTCACCTGCTCGAGGCGGACGGCGGGCATCGGATCGGTCGCTGGCACCTGAACACGCTATCAGTATCGATAGTCGTTTTCATGTAGCGTCTCGGTTCGTGACCTGGCTGACCGACCCCTTCACCGTCGACTTCATGGTGCGTGCCCTGACCGGTGGCGCCCTGGCCGCGGTCCTGTGCGCCGTCGTCGGGACGTGGGTGCTCGTGCGCGGGATGGCGTTCCTGGGCGAGGCCCTGTCGCACGGCATGCTGCCCGGCGTCGCGATCGCAGCGCTCACCGGAGTCCCCGCGGTGCTCGGCGCCGCCGTGAGCGCCGGGGTGATGGTGTTCGGCGTCGGGGCGCTGCGACGGCGCGGTGGCCTGTCCTACGACACCTCGATCGGGCTGCTCTTCGTGGGCATGCTCGCGCTCGGGGTCATCATCGTGTCGGCATCGCGGTCCTTCGCCACCGACGTCACCGCGATCCTGTTCGGCGACGTGCTGGCCGTCACCCGCGCCGACCTCGGCGGCCTGGCGATCGCGGTCGCCGTCGCCCTGCTCGTCGCCGCCGTGTTCCACCGACCGTTCACGGCACTGGCCTTCGACGTCCGCAAGGCCGCGACGCTCGGCCTGCACCCCCGCCTCGCCGAGGTGGTCCTCATCGGACTGGTCACGCTCGCCGTCGTCGCCTCGTACCGTGCCGTCGGCACCCTGCTGGTCGTCGGGCTGCTGCTCGCGCCCGCCGCCGCGGCCCGCGCCTGGACGAAGCACGTCGCCTCGACGATGCTCCTCGGCGCGGTGCTCGGTGTCGTCGCCGTCCTGGTCGGCCTGCTCGTCTCGTGGCACGCCGGCACCGCCGCCGGCGCGAGCATCGCGGCCGTCGCCGTCGCCGGGGTCGCCCTGTCCCGAGGGCTGGCAGCCATCGCACGCAGCACCGCGCGCGCGACCACCAGGCCCGTCGGACACCCCGTCCGAGCACCAGCACGAGAGGCACCATGAACCACGACCCGACCACCGACCGCCCACGCACACGACTCCCGCGACTCCTGGGAGCCCTGGGCCTGACGACCGGCCTCGCGCTGACGGCCACTGCGTGCTCCACCGCGTCGACACCGCCGGTCGACGACGCCAGCGCGACCGCGGCCCCGCACGGCTGGGTGGCGGGCGCGACCGAGTCCCAGGAACCCCAGCTGGGCCTCCTGGCCGTCTCCGCGACCGGCCAGACAGCGTTGCACGACCTGCTCACCGGCGAGACGACCGAGCTGGACCGCGTCGGCGCAGCCGAGCACTCCGCGACCGACGGTCGGTTCCTGGTGACGAGCGACGGCGACCGCACCACGGTCGTCGACGGGGGCTCCTGGACCGTCGACCACGGCGACCACACGCACTACTACGCCGCCGAGCCGCGCGTCGTCGGGACGCTCGAGGGCGGCGGTCCGGTCCAGGTGCACTCGTCGGAGACGATGACCACGATCGCCTGGCCGGAGCGCGGCGAGGCGGTGGTGCTCGACCGCGCAGCACTCGGGCAGGGCGAGCTCGACGAGACCGCACGACTCGACGCGACCGTGCTGCTGCCGCTCGGCGAGCACCTGGTGGCCGCCGAGGGCGACACCGTCCGCGTCCTCGATGCCGACGGAGAGCAGACCGGGTCGACCGGGTCGACCAGCGCCGGACAGGCCTGCACCGACCCCGCTGGTGGGATCGTCACCCGCGCCGGCGCCGTGGTGGGCTGCGCCGACGGAGCGGTCGTCGTCGACGATGCCGGTGCGACCTCGTTCGTCGCGCTGCCGGACGACGCCGAGCGTCCGACCGCCTTCGCCGCACGGGCCGGCCGCCCCACGGTCGCCGGACTCGCGGGCGACACCGGCTTCTGGTTGCTCGACGTCCGACAGGGCTCCTGGCAGCACGTGCCGACCGAACGGCCGCTGCGTGCGGTGGTCGCCGTCGACGACCAGGACGAGCACGTGGTCGGGGTCGACGACGCCGGTCGGGTGGTCGTGGTGACCGCCTCGACCGGGAAGGTCGCGACGACCGACCCCTTGGTCGACAGCGACACCGACACCGACACCGCGCCGCTGCTGCAGCTCGACGCGCAGCGCGCCTACGTGGCCGACCCCACAGCCACCGTCGTGCACGAGGTCGACTTCGCGGACGGCGCCCGCGTGGCCCGGACCATCGAGCTGCCGTTCGCCCCCGTCGCGTTCGCCGAGGTGGGGCTGTGAGCGGAACCACGCCTGTGCGGCACACCGCGCGTGCAATGGCGGCGGCCCTCGTCGTCACAGCCGTCGCCGCCACGACAGCCGGCTGCACCACGACCGGGTCGGACCGCCCACTGGTCGCCGTGACGACGAACATCCTGGGCGACGTCGTGACCGAGGTCGTCGGCGACGACGTCGACGTCATGGTGCTCATGCCCCCTGGCGGCGACCCGCACTCGTTCGAGGTGTCGGCGCAGCAGGCGGCGCGACTCCGGAGCGCAGACCTGGTGGTCGAGAACGGCCTCGGGCTCGAGGAAGGGGTGGCCCACCACGTCCGCGCCGCGGCCGACGACGGCGTACCCGTCTTCACCGCCGGCGACGCGATCGACGCCCTGGAGTGGACCACCGACGACGACAGCGGCCCGGACCCGCACTTCTGGACGGACCCCGCGCGCATGGTCGACGTGGTCGAGGCCCTCGACGACGAGCTGGACGCCGTCGGCATCGACACTCCTGGCACCGAGGCCTACACCGACCGGCTCGATGCCCTCGACGTCGACATGACCGCCGCGTTCGACACCATCCCCGCCGATCGCAGGGCCCTGGTGACGAACCACCACGTGTTCGGCTACCTCGCCGACCGCTACGGGTTCCGGGTGGTGGGTGCCGTGATCCCGAGCGGCACGACCCTGGCGTCCCCGAGTGCCGCCGATCTGCGTGACCTGGCGGACGCGATCGAGCACGCGGGCGTCCCGACGATCTTCGCCGACGCCTCCCAACCCGCACGCCTGGCCGAGGTCCTGGCGGACGAGGTCGACGTGCAGGTGTCGATCCGCTCGCTGGCGACCGAGTCCCTGACCGAGGACGGCGCCGCGTCGACCTACCTCGGGATGATGCGCTCGAACACCGACTCGATCGTCGACGGCCTGACGCCTCCGATTTCTAGATGAGAATGAGAATCAGTACAGTGTTGTCCATGACCAGAACCAAGACCCTCCGCGCCGCAGCACTGCCGGCCGCGCTGCTCGGCACCGTTGCCCTGGCCCTGACCGGGTGCGCCACGAACGCCGCCGACGCCGAGAGCACCTCGGCCTCGAAGGCGGACAGCACCCGCATCACCCTGACCTACGACGGCGGCCTGCTCGTGCTCGACCAGGACCTGCAGGTCCTGGCCGACGACGCCGTCGACGGCTTCACCCGCGTGAACCCCGCCGGCGACGGCCGCCACGTGCTCGTCACGGTGCCCGAGGGCTTCCGGGTGCTCGACACCGCGGCGGACCCGGCCCTCACCGACGCGGTCTTCCCGGCCGACACCGGTGGGCACGCCGTCGTGCACGGCGACCGCACCGCCCTGTTCGCCGACGGCACCGGCGACGTGACGACCTTCGACAACACCGACCTCGACGGCGACGCCCTGCCCGACGCCCGGACCACCGAGTCCGAGGCAGCGCACCACGGCGTCGCGATCGAGCTCGAGGACGGCACGCTCCTGACCACCATCGGCACCGAGGAGAGCCGGAGTGGCGTCCGAGCCCTGGACGCCGACGGCAAGGAACTCACCCGCTCCGAATCGTGCCCGGACGTGCACGGCGAAGGTGCGGTCCAGGACGAGGTCGCGGTCTTCGGCTGCACCGACGGCGCCCTCGTATACGCCGACGGCGCGTTCGAGAAGCTCGACGCCCCGACCGAGTACGGCCGCACCGGCAACCTGTTCACCACGGACACGTCGTCGGTCGCGGTCGGTGACTACAACGACGACCCGGACAGCGAGGGCTACCTGCTCGACCAGATCGCGCTGATCGACGCGGCTTCGGGGAAGTACACCGTCGCGGACCTGCCCGACGGCGTCGGCTTCACGTTCCGCGACCTCGCACGCGGCCCCGGCGACGAAGCGGTGGTGCTCGGTGACGACGGCGCCCTGCACACCTTCGACGAGACCAGCGGGGAGCAGCTCGACTCGTTCCCCGTGATCGACGCGTGGGAGGGTCCGGCCGAGTGGCAGGACGCCCACCCCGCCGTGAAGGTCGCCGGCGACATCGCCTACGTCACCGACCCCGCCGAGCGGAAGGTCCACGCCGTCGACCTGACCACCGGCACGATCGTCGCCTCCAGCGACGCGCTGCCGGGCGTACCCAACGAGATCGCGGTCGCGTAGCGCTCTCCGACGGGACCGTATGACGGACGGGAGGCCCGTGGCGACACCGCACCGGGCCTCCCGTCCGTCCTGGGGTCGCGTCAGCCCTGCGGCGGCGCGTAGAACTGCAGGTCGTTGCCCTCGCTGTCCTTGAACGGGACGATCTTGCCCCACGGGTGCTCGCTGATCTCGCCCTGCCCGTCCGCACCGCGCTCGCGGATGCTGGCCAACTCGTCCTCGATCGACCCGTCCGGCTGGAACGTGATGACCGCTCCCCCGCCGCTCGACGGACTCGCCGACTCACGGCCGTTCAGCCCGATCATCAGACCGTTCGCGTCGATCTCGCTCCAGTCGTCGGACTCGTCCGTGACCGTCAGTCCGAGGGTGTCGCGGTAGAACGCGACCGCCCGCTGCATGTCGGTGACCGGGACCCATACCGCTGCGACTCCGCTTGCCATGGTGCTGCCTTCCGTCGGTGTTGCCGTACGGCGGAGCGTAGGCAGCACGCGATGCGCACCGACTCAGCGGTCCCTCGCGCGTTCGGAAATCGGATGGCACCTGCAATCCGACTGCGCATCGGCCTCGAATGCCCTGTGCGCGACATCCGTGGCGCGATCGACAAGAGAGGTCTCACCATGACCAGCAACGCAGCAACCGCTCGCAACCGCACCGGCTCGACGTGGACCCAGAAGGGTGCGCTCCTCTTCGGTGTCGTCTTCCTGATCGTCGGCATCGCCGGCTTCATCCCCGGACTCACGATGGACATGGGCTCGATGTCGATGGCCGGTCACGGCTCCATGGCCCTGCTCCTGGGCCTGTTCCAGGTGTCGGTCCTGCACAACATCGTGCACCTGCTCTTCGGCATCGTCGGACTCATCGCAGCCCGTTCGGCGTCGGGCGCGCGCCTCTACCTGGTCGTCGGCGGCATCGTCTATGCGGTCCTGTTCGTCTACGGTCTGTTCACGGCCGGCATGGCGGACCCCGCGAACTTCGTCCCGCTGAACAGCGCGGACAACGTCCTGCACGCGTTCCTGGCCGTCGCGATGATCGTCCTCGGCTTCGTACTGCCGCGCGTCGGCGCGCGCACGCGCTGATCGCTCCGGACGCGACCAGACGACCGACGGGAGGCCCGTGGCGACACCGCCACGGGCCTCCCGTCCGTCTCCGCGTTGCGTCCCGTGACCGCCCCCGGAACCGAGCGGCGTACTGTCCGCAACATGCCTGCTCTCACCGACACGTTCACCCTGTCCAACGGCCTGCACATCCCGAAGATCGGCTTCGGCACCTGGCAGATCCCGTCCGGCGACGACGCCTACGACGCCACGAAGACCGCGCTGGACGCCGGCTACCGCCACATCGACACCGCCCTGGCCTACGGCAACGAGGCCAGCGTCGGCCAGGCCATCCGTGACAGCGCCGTCCCCCGCGACGAGGTCTTCGTCACGACGAAGCTGCCCGCCGAGATCAAGACCGCCGACGGCGCCCGCGAGGCCTTCGAGACCTCGAGCCGCAACCTCGACGTCGGCGTCATCGACCTGTACCTCGTGCACGCACCGTGGCCCTGGGACGCCATCGGCTCCGACCACCGCGACGGCAACGTCGAGGTGTGGAAGGTGCTGGAAGAGGTCTACGACGCCGGCCGGACCCGCTCGATCGGTGTCTCGAACTTCGCCGTCGCCGACCTCGAGGACCTGCTCGGCCGCACCGACGTCGTCCCGCACGCCAACCAGATCCGCTGGTTCATCGGCAACACCCAGGACGAGACCACCGCGTTCGACCGCGAGCACGACATCCTCACCGAGGGCTACTCGCCGCTCGCCACCGGTGGCCTGCTCGAGAACACGCAGATCGCCGAGATCGCGGCGAAGTACGACAAGTCCGTCGCCCAGGTCGCGATCCGCTACCTGCTCGAGAAGGACGTCCTGCCGCTCCCGAAGTCCACCACCCCGTCGCGCATCGCCGCGAACGCCGACGTCGACTTCGTGCTGTCAGCCGACGACGTGGCCGCGCTCGACGCGCTCGAGGACACCACGAACTGACGCGATCCGACATCCGGCGACACGGGAACACCGCAGCCCCGTTGCCGGTTGCACCACACGGTGCCGCAGCCAGCGGCACGACGACCTCAGGAGGCCACCATGACCACCACCGAAACCGCCATCCTCGCCGGCGGCTGCTTCTGGGGAGCGCAGCAGCTCCTCCGCCGCCGTCCCGGCATCATCAGCACCCGCGTCGGCTACTCGGGCGGCGACACCCCGAACGCGACGTACCGCAACCACGGTGACCACGCCGAGGCGGTCGAGATCGTCTTCGACCCGTCGGAGATCTCGTACCGCGACCTGCTCGAGTTCTTCTTCCAGATCCACGACCCGTCGACGAAGGACCGCCAGGGCAACGACGTCGGCCGTGCCTACCGTTCGGCGATCTTCTTCGCCTCGCCGGAGCAGGAGCAGGTCGCGCGCGACACCATCGCCGACGTCGACGCCTCGGGCATCTGGCCCGGCAAGGTCGTCACCGAGGTCGAGCCCGCTGGTGACTTCTGGCAGGCCGAAGAGGAGCACCAGGACTACCTCGAGAAGTACCCCGCCGGGTACACGTGCCACTTCGTGCGTCCGGGTTGGAAGCTCCCGCACCGCGACGAGGCGACCGCGGCGGTCTAGGGGCAACCCACCAAGCGACGGGAGGTGGGCCCCACCCGCCGGTACCGGCGCACCGCGCCAGCGGGGCGACGGCCGTGACGGGAGGGACGGTGCCAGCTGGCACCGCGCCTCCCGTCTGCTCTTGGGTCACGCCCACTGCATCCGGCGCACGTCAGCCGCGTGGCACCAGTGCGTCGATCGCCGCGAGCTCCTCGTCGGTGAGCGGGGTACCCGCGAGCGAGTCGAGCGTGCCGTCCAGCTGACGGACGCTCGATGCCCCGACCAGCGCCGACGTGACGGCCGGCTGCCGGAGCACCCACGTGATCGCGAGCTGCGCGAGCGTCTGCCCGCGGGCCGCAGCGATGTCGTTGAGCGCTCGCGCCGTGGTCAGGTACTCGTCGTCGATGCGGTCCGCACCGAACCAGCGGCCCTCGGCTGCACGTGACCCCACCGGAACCGATCCGTCCAGGTACCGGTCCGTCAGCAGCCCACCGGCCAGCGGCGAGAACACGATCGCACCGGTGCCGAGTCGCGTGAGCTCGTCGAAGAGCCCGTCCTCGGGGACTCGGTCGAACATGTTGTAGCGCGGCTGGTGGATGAGCAGGTGCATGTTCTCGGCGGCGAGCGCCTCGGCTGCCGCGGCGGTCTGCTCCGGGTCGTAGTTCGAGATGCCCGCGTAGAGCGCCTTGCCCGAACGGACCGCGGTCACGAGCGCGCTGACCGTCTCCTCGATCGGGGTCTCGGGGTCGGGACGGTGCGAGTAGAACACGTCGACGTAGTCCAGCCCGAGGCGCCCGAGCGACTGGTCGAGCGACGCGAGCATGTACTTGCGGGAGCCCCGGTCACCGTACGGGCCCGGCCACATGTCGTAGCCGGCCTTCGTCGACACCACGATCTCGTCACGGTACGGACGCAGGTCAGACTCGAGGATGCGGCCGAACTGCTCCTCGGCCGACCCGGGAGGCGGACCGTAGTTGTTCGCCAGGTCGAAGTGGGTGATCCCGCGGTCGAAGGCGTGCAGCACGATGTCGCGCTGCGTGGCGAGCGCCCGGTCGGCGCCGAAGTTGTTCCACAGGCCGAGGGAGATGCGCGGCAGCATGAGGCCACTCCTTCCCACGCGCTGGTACGGGAGCTGCTCGTAGCGGTCGGCGGCAGGCAGGTGGACGTCAGGCATCGTTGCTCGATCCGGGGTCGGGGACAGGCCATCGAGAACGCTACCGCTTCGGGTCACGCAGCCGCTTGGTCACCTGAGGGACACGTCCGGTTGGGCAGTTGTCGGGTCACACAGGACAGGATGGGACCAGCCGACCGATCGGCGGGCAGAGGAGACACCGTGGACACAGCGCCGTACTCGCAACCACTCCGGGAGTACATCGAGCAGCTCCGGACCGAGGGCTACAGCGTCGCCGACGGGCACACCGCCGACCCGGACCTCATCGACCCGCACGGCAACCCCGTCCTGACGTGGCGCGACGACTACCCGTACGACGAGCGGCTGCCGCGCGAGGAGTACGAGTACGCGAAGTACCAGCTGCAGATCGAGCTCCTGAAGTGCCAGTACTGGCTCGAGGACACCGGCCAGAAGGTCGTCGTGCTGTTCGAGGGGCGTGACGCCGCGGGGAAGGGCGGCACCATCAAGCGGTTCACGGAGCACCTGAACCCCCGCACCTCGCGCGTGGTGGCGCTCAGCAAGCCGAGCGAACGGGAACGCGGTGAGTGGTACTTCCAGCGCTACGTGCAGCACCTGCCGTCGGCCGGCGAGATGGTCCTGTTCGACCGCTCCTGGTACAACCGCGCCGGCGTCGAGCGGGTCATGGGGTTCTGCGACGACGCCGAGTACGAGTCCTTCATGACCCAGGTGCCGCAGTTCGAGCGGATGCTCGTCGACTCCGGCATCCACCTGACGAAGTTCTGGTTCTCGGTCACCCGCCGCGAGCAGCGCACCCGCTTCGCGATGCGCCAGCTCGACCCCGTGCGCCGGTGGAAGCTGTCCGACATCGACCTGCTGTCCCTCGACCGCTGGGAGGACTACACCGAGGCGAAGATGGCGATGTTCACGCGCACCGACAAGCGGTACGCGCCGTGGACCATCGTGCGGTCGAACGACAAGAAGCGCGCCCGACTCAACGCGATGCGGTACTTCCTGACGCAGTTCGACTACCCGGACAAGGCGGTCGACGTGATCGGCAAGCCGGACCCGCTCATCGTGCGGCGCGGCAAGCGGGACGTCGACATCGAGTGAGTGGACCGTCAGGAGTCGGCCCTCGGGCGTAGGGGTTCCGTCAGGGCACCTTCCCCCTGGCCCGTCCTCGCGGGAACGTGTCCGGTGTGACACTGACAGCGATCATGCCGACGCTCCGCGCGTCCCTGCCGGATCCCATGGACCCGGTCCTGTGGCCGGTCCACACCGTGGCGACCACCGACGACCTGGTGGTCGCCGCGATCTCGATGGTCCGGCTCGCCGACCTGACCGGCACCCCGAGCGTCCACACCGCGGAGCAGTCGCCGCCGCGCTACCGCCCCCGCGGCTGGACCCCTCGTGACGTGAGCGTCGCGGTCGCGTCGGTCACCCGTGTCCGACGGCCGCGCACCGGGGTGGTGCTCCTGGAACTGGACGCGGTCCTGCCGACCTGCGCCGTGCTCGACCAGGTGCGTCTGATCGGACGCCGGAGCACCGCTCCCCTCGCCACGATGTACGTCGTGTCCCGATGTGACGGTCAGGCCGACGGCCCGTTCCACCGCCTCCCGGCTCCGCTGCCGGCCGACGTCCGCGATGGCGACCTGGTCTGCTTCCCCTGCCTGACGACCGTCCGGCACCGCGACGTCGTCCCCGTCCGCGCCGAGCTCCTGCCGGTGGAGCGGTGACCACGGCGACGGCCGTCCGCGACCGCCTGGTCGACGGGCCGCACCTGTGGGGCCGGTACACGATCCGGCCGGTGGGGCGCACGTTGTGGGCCTCGCGGACGCTCGTCGTGTTCCCGCCCGGGACCAGCAGGAGTGAACGCCTGCTGCTCCGGGCGTGGCACGTCTGGCCCGCCGTCGGGGCGTTCACCGCGCTCGTGGTCGTGGTCCTGGCGGTCTCGGTGCCGGCGGCGGGCATGCCCGTCGGACTCGCGCTGTACGCCGCGGGGTTCGTCGTCCTCGGCCGGGCCACTCGGCGGCTCCGTCCGCGGGTGCGATCGGTCACCGTGACCACGTTCCTGGGCAACGGTCGGCCGGAGGTGCACGGCGACGAGCGGCTCCTCGCCGGGTCGCTCGACGCGCTCTCGATCCTGGAGCGGGCGGTGCGGGCGCACCGGCTCGCGCCCGTCGAGTTCGAGCTCATCTGGGCGGATGTGTGGGCCGCACTGCCGGAGCAACCACCGCGGGCAGGGTGACCCATTGCGAGCACGGTGCCCCGCTGGCTCGGACCCGCAGGCTCAGCGCCGCCACGCCGCCCACTCGGGGTCGTGCCCGGGCCAGACCTCGACGCCGGACTCGGCGGCCAGGTCCGCCAGCCGGTCGATCGAACGCTGCGCCTCGAGCTCGTCCCCGGCCCTCCCCACCCACCCACACGGAGTCCGCTCGGTGAGGTTCCGCTCGAGGTCGGCGGCGTCGCACGCGAGCACCACGGTCCGATCCGGCAGGTCGACGCGGAACGACTGGTGCCCCGGCGTGTGACCGCGGGTGTCGAGGGCGGTCAGGCCGGGTGCCAGTTCCGTGTCCCCGTCGAGCAGGAACACCCGGACGTCGGCGTCGAGCACGTCGTCGACGACGACCGTCTCCCGCCGGCCGATGCCGCTCCGCAACCAGTCCCACTCCCGTCGCTGCAGCGCGACCGGGGTGCCCGGTGGGACGAGCCGCAGGCCGCCCGTGTGGTCGAGGTGCACGTGCGAGATCGCGCAGAGCGCCAGGTCGTCCCACGCCAGTCCCGCAGCCGCGACCCCCTCGGCGAGCGCGTCGCCCGGCGGCACGACCGCCGTGTAGCTCTCGTACTCGTAGTGCGCGGCGCGCGCCTCGGGGTCTCGCACGCGGTCGACGTTGAACCCGCCGTCGAGGAGCACCCAGCCGTGGTCGAAGACGACGGCCGCGGCGGTGACGGGTTCGAGGAGGAATCGTGCGGGATCGCCGCCCCGCAGGGAGATCGACTCGGGGATCGGTTCCCACCCGAGCACGAGCCGGACGAGCCCACGCGGACGACCGCCGAGCGCAGCTCCGGTCCGCACCGCTCCGTCGAACGTCTTCGCCATGCCCTTGCACCTCCGGCTTGATTGGATACAATTTGTGTCAATCCGAATCCATTGTGCCGGAGTTCCGGGAGGAAGCCATGACCGACGCGATCGACATCAACATCCCCATCTCCCCCGAGATGCTGCACTGGGGCCGGCGCCCCACTTTCGAGATGGTCGAGGAGATCGCGAACGGGTACCCGTCGGACGTCTCCCGCTGGCTGATCGGTGCGCACACGGGCACGCACGTCGACGCCCCGTCGCACTTCGTGCCCGGTGCGACGACCGTCGACGAGATCGCGCTCGAGAGCGTGGTCGGCCCGGTCCGAGTCCTCGACCTGCGACACGTCGTCGAGGAGATCACCGCCGACGACCTCGAGGAGGCGGGTGCGGCCGGCGCCGAACGCGTGCTGTTCCGCACGCGCAACTCGACCGACGCGCTGACCCGGAACGAGCGGTCGGAGACGTGGGTCGGGCTCGGGCCGAGCGGCGCGCAGTGGCTCGTCGACCGCGGGGTGCGCTTCGCCGGCATCGACTACATGACGATGGAGGCCCCGGCGCACACCGAGTCGTGGCCGACACACGTCGCCCTGTGCGGCGCCGGCGTCGTGATCCTCGAGAACGCGGACCTGTCCGAGGTCGAGCCCGGCGACTACCTGATGGTCTGCCAGCCGGTGCCGTTCGCGGGGCGCGAGGCCGCTCCCGCTCCGACCGTCCTGCTCCCCCTCGCCGTGGCGACCCACGCATGAGCGTCCACGTGGTCCTGGTCCACGGTGCCGGCGGTTCGCCGTCCACCTGGTCGTCCGTCGCCCCGCTCCTGCGCGACCGCCGCATCCCGTACTCGCTCGCCGACAACGCGATGACCTCGCTCCGCGACGACGAGGCCTCGGTCCGCGCCCTGGTCGACGGCATCGACGGCCCGGTCCTGCTCGTCGGCCACTCCTACGGCGGCGCCGTCATCACGAACGCGGGCACGCACGACCGCGTCGTCGGACTGGTCTACGTCGCGGCCTTCGCTCCGGACGCGGGCGAGTCGGTCTCCGGGATCGTCGAGACCCGGGAACCCGCTCTCGTCTCGCAGTACATGCACCGCGGCCCGGCCGGCGAGTGGATCGCACAGGACGACGAGGAGTCGCGGCTGGCGCTCGCCTGGGACGTCCCGGAGGACGTGCTGCTCGCCGCACGTGCCGAGGGGCGGGTCACCGCCGACGCCGCCTTCCAGCAGCCCACGGCAGAGCCCGCCTGGCGGACCCGCCCGAGCTGGTACCTGGTCGCCACGAGCGACCGGCACCTGCTGCCCGCGATCCAGCGCGACTTCGTCGCCCGGATGGGTGCAGTGGTCGACGAGGTCGACACGAGTCACGCCGTCGCGCACGCCGCTCCGGACCGGGTCGTCGCCGTCATCGAGCGCGCGGTGGCCGCGCTGCGCTGACCACCGCCGGCTGCGCGGGTGGCGCCACGGTCAGGAGGCCGTGGTCACCAGTCCGTCCAGGTCCTTGACCACACGACCCGCCTGCAGGACCGCGCGCACGCTGGCAGCGTCGGCCAGCGCGCCGACGTCGGCGAGCGGGTCGACGCCCGAGACGACCAGGTCACCGGCCTTGCCGGGCTCGACGGAGCCGAGCCGGGCCTCCAGACCGAGCAGCCGGGCACCCTGCAGCGTGCCGGCCGTGATCGCGTCGAGCGGCGAGAGCCCGACCTGCACGAGGCGGGCGAGTTCGGCGAGGTTCCGACCGTGCGGGTGCACACCCGCGTCGGTGCCGAGCGCGACGGGCACGCCGGCGGCGACGGCACGTCGCACGCTGTCGAGGCCGCGAGCGTGCAGTGCCGCGCGCTGTGCGAGGCGTTCCGCAGAGGCGGTGGACGGGTCGAGTTCGCGCAGGAGCGTGCTGAGGGTGGGGACGAGCACCGTGCCGCGTTCGACCATGAGCGCGATGGTCTCGTCGTGCAGGTCGTAGCCGTGTTCGATGCTGGCGGCTCCGCCGAGCACGGCGGCACGGACCGCGGCGTCGGTGAGCGCGTGGGCGGTGACCGGGCGGCCGCCGCGTTCGCCGACCAGGTGGACGACGAGCCGTACCTGGTCCTCGGTGATGCCGACGTCGTCCGGGTCGTCGGTCGGCGAACCGACCCCTCCGGACGTGGAGACCTTGATCGCGTCGGCGCCGGTGCGGAGCAGCGAGCGGACCGTCCGGACGACGTCCTCGTCGGTGTCGACGACGCCCGGCGCAGGCATTCCCGGCCGGACGGCCCAGGCCGGCAGCGACCCGTTCGGTCGGACCGGGTCGGCGTGGCCACCGGTCGGCGAGAGCATGGCGATCGCGAGGTGCAGGCGCGGACCGACGACCGTGCCCCGGGCGACGGCGTCGCGGTAGCCGGGGGTCAGCCCGTCCAGGTCCCGCGCGGTCGTGACGCCGGCGTGCAGGGTGCTCCGGAGCACCTCGGCGACCTCGAGCACGTGCTCCTCCGGGAACCGTGCCCGCTGCTCCTCGGGCGTCGTCGGCACCATGCTGAGGTGCACGTGCGCGTCGACGAACCCGGGCAGCAGCCACCGGCCGGACAGGTCGACCGTCGGCACGTCCGCAGCCGGGGCGCGCCGTGGACCGACGTAGGTGACGTCGCCGTCACGCAGCTCGACCTCGGCGTCGGCGCGCGGCGGAGCACCCGTGCCGTCCACCAGGGTCGCGCCGACCAGTCGGAGCACGCCGTCGGCGTGCGGGGTCGTCGGGAGTCGTGCCGCCACTGCGGGCCTTCCTGGGTCGGTCAGCCGGCCAGACTGAAACGGGCGGAACCGGGGTCCGCGTCGAGGAGACGACGCGTGTACCAGTGCTGCGGATCGGCGTAGATCTGCTCGACCGGACCGGCCTCGACGACCTCACCCTGGTACAGCACGACGACCTCGTCGCTCACACGCTGCACGACCGCCAGGTTGTGCGAGATGAACATCATCGTCAGGCCGAGGGACTCCTTGATGTCGGCGAGCAGCTCCAGGATCTGCGCCTGCACCGAGACGTCGAGCGCCGAGGTGATCTCGTCGGCGATGACCAGGTGCGGGTCGATGACCAGGCCGCGGGCGATGGCGATGCGCTGCCGTTGCCCGCCGGAGAACTCGTGCGGGTAGCGGTGCATCATGTCCCGGGACAGCCCGACGCGTTCGAGCCAGCCGCCGATGCGGTCCTCGTGGGTGGCGACGCGGGGGCGGACCGGGTCGATCGCCTCGGCGAGGGTCTGCGCGACGGTACGCCGTGGTGAGAGGGACGAGTACGGGTCCTGGGGGATCATCTGGATCCGGCGCCGGTAGCCGCGCAGGGTCGAGCGGTCGGCCGCCGCCAGGTCGACGCCGTCCACGGTGGCACTGCCCGAGGCGGGCTTCACGGTGCCGACGAGCACCTTCGCGAGCGTGGACTTCCCCGAGCCGGACTCCCCGACGACGCCGACCGTCCGACCCCGTTCGAGGCGGAGGTCGACGCCGTGCAGTACGGTCGTCGAGCCGAACGCGACGTCGAGGGCGCGGACGTCGATCATGGGGGCCGTGCCGGCGTCGGTCGCGCGGCGTTCGCGTGTCGTCGTGGTGTCGGTCATGCGTGTGCCTCCGCCTGCTCGGTGCGCGTGGACTCCGTGGGCACGGTCACGACCGGAGTGGCCGCCAGGAGCTGCTTCGTGTACGGGTGGTCGACGGTGTGCGGGGAGAGCCCGGCGACGTCGTCGATGCGCTCGACGATCTCGCCGTTCCGCATCACCAGGACCCGGTCGCACAGTGCTCGGACGACGCCGAGGTCGTGGGAGATGAACAGCACGGCGGTGCCGGAGTCCTCGTTCATCCGCTTGAGCACGGTCAGCACCTCACGCTGGACGGTGACGTCGAGGGCGGTGGTCGGTTCGTCCGCGATGAGCAGGTCGGGCTTCGTGCTCATCGCCGACGCGATCATCGCGCGCTGCTTCATGCCGCCGGAGAGCTGGTGCGGGTACTGGCGCAGTCGACCCTCGGGATCGGTCAGCATCACGGCGCGGAAGCCCTGTGTCAGGAGTCGGATCGCGTCACGTCGGCTGTGTCGCAGCCGCATCCGCAGCACGTCGGACAACTGGATGCCGAGCACCATGGCCGGGTTCAGCGCGGTGCCCGGGTCCTGGTAGACGAGCCCGATGCGGGAGGCGAGCACGCGGTCCGGCACACGACCGAGCAGGTCGACGCCGCCGAGTTCGAGCCGCCGCGCGGAGCCCTCGAGCCCCTCGCCCAGCAGCTTGGCGACGAGCGAGGCCGTCAACGACTTGCCCGAACCGGACTCGCCGACGATCCCGAGCACCTCGCCCCGCCGGATGGTGAACGAGACGTCCTTGACCAGGGCGCGTCCACTGGCGGCGTGCTGCACCGAGATGCCGTCCGCGACGAGCACGGCGTCGTCCTCGACCGCGAGCGTCGACGGGCCGGTCGCGCGGGTGGTGCGGGACCGCGTGGTGTTCGACCGCGGGTTCGCGGCAGCGGCCAGTCCGTCCCCGACGAGCAGGGCGGCGAGGGAGGCGAAGGTCAGCGCGACCGCGGGGCCGACGATGACGACGGGGTTCACGACGATCCGGTCGAGTCCGTCGTTGAGCAGGGTTCCCCAGTCGAACGCGGGGGTCTGCGCGCCGAGGCCGATGAAGGACAGTCCGGAGATCTCGACGAGCGAGCCGGAGAAGGCACCGGCGATCAGGATCAGCGTCGGCTCGGCCATGTTCGGCAGGACGTGCCGCATGGCGACCCGGTGCGCCGGGACCCCCATCAGGCGTGCGGTGGTGACGTACTCGCTGGTGGAGATCTTCGCCGCCAGGTTGGCGGTCAGACGGGCGAAGCCGGCGATGTTCGCGACCGCGATGGCCACGACGACCTGCACCATGCCCTGCCCGAGGATCGCTGCGACGATGATCGCGACGAGCATCGTCGGGTAGCTGACCGCGAACTCGATCCCGCGCAGCCCGAGCTCGCGCACCCGGCGGGGGGCGAGCCAGACGCCGATGCCGAGCGCGATGCCCACGATCGCGGACAGGGCCGTGGCGGCGAGCGCCATCAGGACCGTGGCCCGGGTGGCGACCAGGGTGCGCGCGAGCATGTCGCGGCCGAGGGTGTCGGTACCGAGCGGGTGCTCGGCGGTGGACCCCAGCCCAGAGGTACCGCCGATGCCCGTGGCCTGGGCGCCGAACACGAACGGTGCGACGACCGCCACGATCAGGATCAGCCCGAACATCGCCAAGCCGACGATCAGCCCGCCGTTCCACGCGAAGGTGCGGGGACGCGATGCCGGGTCGGTCGAGGCCGCCTGGACGGCGGTGATGGTGTCAGCCACGCTTCTCCCCGAGGGTGCGCGGGTCGATGAGACCCAGGATGATGTCGATGACGAGGGTGATCACGAGCGAGATGAGCCCGATCACGAAGACCGCGGCGCGGATCACGGGGTAGTCCTTGTCCACCGCGATCGCCTGCACGATGACGCCGCCCAGGCCCGGCCACGCGAAGACCGCCTCGGTGATGAGTGCCGAGCCGAGCAGGGCCGTCAGGATGATCCCGGACAGCGTCAGTGCGGTGGTGAGCAGGTTCGGCAGCATGTGCTTGGCGTAGATCGACAGCGCCGGCAGCCGCCACCCGCGGGCGGTGCGCATGTAGTCCTGCTCGAGGATGACGGCGGTCTCACGGCGGACGATGCGGGCCACCGAGCACGTGCCGCCCACGGTGAGCGAGGCGATCGGCAGGACCGCCGCCGCGCCGAAGTCGTAGGCCGGCGAGTACGCGGGCGGCAGCACGTGCAGCAGGACCGCGAAGACGACGACGAACCCGGTGGCGAGCACGTACGTGGGGATCGACGAGATCAGGCCGGTGACCGCCGAGAACGAGACGTCGAGCCAGCGGTGCCGGTCGCCGCGGGTGAGGACACCGACGGTCATGCCGAGTGCGAGTCCGAGGACGAGCAGCAGCAGGACCGCGGCGATCGTGATCGTCAGCGTGTACGGCACGGCCGTCATGACGATGTCCATCGCCGGTGCGCGGTACTTGTACGAGTCACCGAAGTCGCCCTGCACGACGCCGGCGACGTAGTGCCACAGCTGGACGGGGATCGGCTGGTCGAGACCGAGTTGGTGCCGGACGAGCTCGACCTGGGCGAGCGTCGCGGTGTCGCCGGCGATGGCCGTTGCCGGGTCGCCGGGGATGAGCTGCACGATGAGGAACGTCACGAGGACGAGCAGCGCCAGGTTGATGACGAGTCCGACGGCACGGCGGAGCAGGAAGCGGCGCCATGCGCCACCGAGACTCGCGGCCCGGGGTGCGGCGGCGGTCGGGGTTCCCGGAGACCCGGGGGTGCCCGGACCGGGCACGGGGAGATGGTCGACGGTGGTGGTGCTCATCGCGGGTCCTCCTGGTGCTCCGGTCCGGGCTGGGGTGGTGCGGTGGTGCGTGGTGCGTGGTGCTCGTTCGGTCGGGCGATCAGGAGACGATCCGCATCGCGGAGACGTCCCAGTAGCCCGAGAACACGTGGGTCGCGAAGCCCTTGCGGGCGACGTACCGGTGCGTGTCCGTGATGAGCGGGGTCATGTCGACACGCTCGAGGATCGACTTCTGCGCGGTGGCGAAGTCCTCGCACTGCTGGTCGGCGTCCGACGTGGCCATCGCCGCCTGGTAGGCCGCGAGTCCCTCGGGGTTGTCGCTCGAGGACACGTTCGTGCCGCCCTCGGCGTAGGTCGGTCCGACGTAGCGCGCGATCGAGGTGTTGATCAGCCCGGTCTGCGCGTCCTCGGCCGCCACGGCGACGTCCCAGGTCTTGGGCTCGGTGCGCATCTGCTTGGTCCAGTCGGCAGGGTCCGGTGCCGAGACCTTCACGGTCGCACCGGCGTTCCGCAGCGACTCCGCCAGGAAGTCGGCGGCGGGGTCCCAGTTCGACATGATGAGCAGGCGGATCGTCTTGCCCGTGAGCTCCTTCGTCGCGGCCTTCGCGTCGTAGGACTGCACGAGCGACGAGTCGTCCACCGCGCAGCGGTAGCTCGCCGCGTTCACCGTGTTCTGCTCGACCCCGAGTCCGTCGAGACCGGCGTTGTTGAACCCCTTCGTGTCGATCGCCTGGGCGACCGCGGCACGGAGCGGCTGGTCGTCGGCGAACACCGAGCCGGAGCCCTCTGCCTCGTTGAACACGAGGTTGTAGGCCGAGCTGGCGAACTTCACGGTGGAGTAGTCGTCGCCGCTGAAGCGCTCGGCGTTCGAGTCGTAGAAGCGTGCGACGTCGACACCGCCGGACTGCAGCAGGTTGGCGCTCGTGTTCGAATCGCCCTGCACGGTCAGGTTGATCGTCTTGGCCGGCTCACCGGTGACGGTCTTCCACGCCGGCCAGGCGTCGTAGTCGGACCGCAGCGCGTACGAGACGCTCTTGCCGGCCGAGGACTTCGCGAGCGTGTACGGGCCGGACCAGGCGCCGTCGACGGTGCCGGCCGCGAGGCCCTTCGTGTCGGCGAGACCGGCCGGGCAGATGATCCCGGTACCGGGGCGGGTCAGGCCGCCGAGCAGCTGCGAGTACGGCTCGCTGAGCGAGATCGTCAGCGTGCCGGCGGCGTCGTCGGCGGTGAACTTCGGGTCACCCGAGCCGAAGGCCTGGTTCTTCCAGGTCTGCGCACCCGAGTCGTCGAGGCCGACCAGGTACTCGAAGGACTTCTCGACGACCGTCGGCGTGATCTCGGTGCCGTCGGAGCACGTGGCGCCGTCGCGGATCGTGAACTCGTACTTCGACGCCGACTCGGCGTCCCACTTCGTCGCGAGCCCGCCGATGTAGCCGCCGTCGTCGCCCTCGCCCTGCCGGAGCAGGGTGTCGAAGCCGAGTCGTGCGACCTCGACGTCCGAGCTGGCCGAGGCCTTCGCGGGGTCGAAGGTCGCCGGGGCGTACCAGAGCTCTGCGTTGATCGTGTCGGTGCTCGACGAGCTGTCGCCGCCGTCAGCGGAGCCGGACGCGGTGCACGCGCTCAGGGAGAGTCCGACGGCGGTCGCCAACGCGACGCCGACGAGGATGCGCTTCCTCACCATGGTGCTGTCCTCCAGTGGGATTCGGGGTGATGCCAGGGAGTCAGTCCCAGGGTCGGGTCCAACTTGGATCCAATTTAGAACAATCCGCATCCAACTATGTTTCGAGTGGATTACATCTGCCCGGGACGAGCCGCGGCGTCGAAGACCGTCACGCCGCCGACGTCGGTGCGCAGGACCCGCGCCGCGGCGAACTCGTCGACCGTGCACGCGGCCGGGTCCACGTCGAGCAGCACCCAGTCCGCCAGGGCGCCGGCGCGCAGCACGCCGCGACGGTCCTCGGCGAAGGACGCGTGTGCGGCACCGCGCGTGTAGGCCTCGACCGCCTCGAGCACCGAGAGCGCCTGTGCCGGGCCGATCGGCTCGTCGAGGCCGCGCATCCGACGGGATGCGGCGACGGGGACCACCTCGCGCGGGTCGAAGGGGAAGTACGGCGCGTCCGAGCCCATGGCGACCGTGGCGCCGGCGTCGGCCCAGGTCCGCATCGGGTTGACCTCGTCGACACGGCTGCCGAGCCGGCGCTGCAGCCCGGCGGCGTTCTTCCAGGCGATCGAGGGCTGCAGCGACGCCACGACACCGAGGCGTGCCGCACGGTCGGCGCTCGCGACGCTCGGCTCGAGGTACGCGTGGATGAGCTGGCAGCGGAGTCCGGCGACCGATCGTCCCGTGTCCCGTTCCGCTGCCTCGAGCCCGTCGAGCACTTCGGCGACCGCACGACTGCCCACCGCGTGGACGCCGAGCCCCCACCCCGCGGCCACGCACGACGCGGCGAGCCGGGCGAAGTCGCTCGCCGCGATCCGCTGCACGCCGTGGTCGTCGCCGGTCCAGGGCCGTTCGAGCAGCGCCTGCCCCTTCATGCCCTCGCCGTCGTAGTAGACCTTGACCGGGCCGAGCCGGAGGCGGTCGTCGCCGTCACCGGTCACGCCGTCGATCGAGTCGAGCACCGCCAGGGCCGCATCGACGTCGGGAACCGCTGCACTGCCGAGCTCGGGGTAGGGCATCGCGACCACGCGCAGGGTCAGGAGTCCCTGCCGGTGCGCCTCCCGGTACCCCTCGAGCTCGGGCAGCGTGACGGCCGGGTCGACGACACCGGTGAACCCCATCGCGTGCAGCAGCGGCTGGATGCGGCGGATCGCGGCGAGCCGGTCCCCGAGCGTCGGCGGTGCGTCCCCGATCCAGTCCGGGGCGTCCGGGTCCGCGTCGCCGTCGGCGAGCATCGCGGCCGAGAACGTCGCGGCGTCGGCGTCGCCGTCCACGAGCTGCAGCGCTTTGAGTCCGGCGCGCTGCGCGTGCGCGTGGGCGTCGGTGAACCCCGGCAGGACGGTGCCCTCGACGTGGTCCTCGGCCGTGCCCTCCGGAGCCGCCGCCCGCACGTCGTCGAGCGTCCCGACCGCCGCGATCCGGTCGCCGACGACGAGCAGGGCCTCGGCGGTCGGCACCCCGGGGTCCATCGTCCGGACGTGTCCGACGACGAGCCGCGCGGACCGGCCGGCCGCCTCACACACCGACGGGCTCCCGCTCGTCGAGCCAGGTGCGCACGTCCGCAGCGGTCACGAGGGCGTCCCGCTGGAGGTACCCGATCGCCTCCAGTGCCGCGTCGTGCGCGCGTTCGCTCGACCCGGCGACGCAGTCGGTGAGGACCCGGACGGCGTAGTCGTGCTGGTGGGCGTCGGCCGCCGTGTAGTGGATGCAGACGTCGGTGAGTCCGCCGACGAGCAGGACGGTGCCGGCTTTGTACGCCTTGAGCACGATCTCGAGCTCGGTGCCGAAGAACGCCGAGTAGCGCCGCTTGCGGATGACGAACTCCTCGGGCCGAGGGTCGATCCACGAGGCCAGCTCGGTCTGCTCCTCGCCCTCGATGCAGTGCGGGCCCTCGGCGCCGTCGAGCTCACGGCCGATGTCGACGAGGTCCGGCTTGTGGACCTCCTGGATGAAGACGACGGGCACACCCGAGGAGCGGCAGTGCTCGATGAGGTCACGGACGCGCGGTGCGCGCTCGGCACGGCCGCCCATCACGGGGATGCCTGGCGTGGGCATCGTCGAGGCAGCTCCGCCCTGGATGTCGACGACGATCAGGACGGGGTTGCCGGAGACGGCGAGCATGCTGGTGGTTCCTTCCGGGACGGATCGTGCAGCGGGTGGGGACCGGTGCGCGCCGTCGCCGTCATCCTCTGACGGGATCCGGCACCGCAGGGGTCCGGGGTGTTTCCGCGGTGTTAAACCTCAGGTGTCGCCGAACCGGGCGGTGTCCCCGCGGGCGCCGTCACCGCTCCAGCCGCCGCCCGCGCGCTCCGCCGCCGCCGGAAGGGAAGCAGCTCGGCGACCCCGACCGGCCCGAACCCGTTCCCGACCGCGACCCACACCTGGGCGTCGGGCGCGTGGTCACCGAGCAGCTCCGCGCAGACCCCGCACGGCTCGATCAGGTGCATCGTCCCGCCCGGCCTGCGGAGCACCCCCACGACCGACACCACCGGCGACCCGGCGACGACGGCCGCACTCAGCGCAGCGGACTCGGCGCAGACCGACGCGCGACCGGCCGATGCCTCGACGTGCAGCCCGGTGACCACACTGCCGTCGGAGAGCCGGAGTGCCGCGGCGACCTCGTGCACCCCCGTGCGGTACCGCCGGTCGAGCACGTCGGTCGCGATCCGGAGCAGCTCCTGGTCCGCGGCGCCCATCCCGGACGGCGGGCCGGCGAGCACCGGTCGGTCAGACTCGGGCGAGCCGCTGCTCACGACCAGCCCAGGATCCGCGCCATGTTGCCACCCTCGACCAGGGCCCGATCGGCCTCGTCCGGGATCGCCTTCGCGATCTTCATGCGCTCGAGGTCGAAGTCGCTGCCCGGCCACTCCGACCCGAGCAGGATCTTCTCCGCGCCGAGGCGCGCGTACGCCCGCTTGACGTCGGACATCAGGGTGGCCGAGGTCTCGAGGTAGACGTGCGGGTTCCGCTCGGCGACGATGATCGCCTCGGGCACGTTCCACACCGCACCCATGTGGGCGATGATCGTCGGCACCGTCGGGAAGTTCTTCGCGATCTCCTCGATGGAGAACGGTGCACAGAACGCGTCGTCGAGTGCGTTGATCAGCACGGGCAGGCCGAGCTCGGCGCAGACCTCGAACAGCGGGTCGAGCAGGCCGTGGTCCGCGACGTGGTAGCCGTGCAGGCTGGGGTGCAGCTTCAGGCCGACCAGCCCGCCCTCGGCGAAGCGACGGATCTCGTCGGTCGCGTTCTCCCACTGCGGCATGACCTGGCCGAAGCCGAACAGCCGGTCCGGGTGCGCGGCGACCAGGTCCATCAGGAAGTCGTTCTCGATCCCCTGCGCGAGCGAGCAGACCATGGCGCGGTCGACCCCCGCGGCGTCCATGCGGTCGAGGATCCGGTTCGCGTCGAACGGCGTGTACGCCGGCGGCTCCTCGCCCGGGCGCACCCCGCTCAGGTAGTCACTGCGGCCGCGGCGGTCCTGCGTGGTGTTGTAGGCGTCGATGATCATCGTGGGCGTCTCCTCGTCGGCGGCTCGTGGGGCGGAACTCCCGCACATGTGATCCGATACTGCCAGAATTGGATCCAATTTGGTAGCACTGGGGTGCGAGACACCCAGCCTGGAGGCGCGACGCACCCCCGCCGCGCCGGCTCAGTGCACGACGACCATCGCGCCCATGGCCAGCACGCTCACCAGCGACGCCGCCCGGCGCACGGACTCGACCCGCGGCACCCGGCCACCGACGACGTTCCACAGCACCACACCGGCGTGCACCGCGACCGCCACCCCGACCGGCAGCAGCACTGCACCGTGGGAGTGCCCCGCGCCGGCACCAGCACCGGCATGGCCACCTGCGAGCAGCACGAACACCGCGCCGAGGAGCATCCCGAGCGCGTGCAGGTGGTCACCACCGGGGCGACTCCGGCGACGCCACCGGTCCACCGCAGCCGTGCCCATCGCGCATCCACCGAGCAGGAGCGCCCAGAACGGCGCCGGCACCATGTGGAGCGCCGACACGTGGACGTCGAGCATCGCGACGAGCATCACCGCCTCGGCGACGAGTGCGACCGGCCCGACACGTCGCCCGCCAGCGATGCCGAGCCCGAGCGCACCGACGGCTGCGACGAGCATGACGACGAGCAACACGGACATGATTGGATCCAATCACGAGCGAGTCGGATACGGCAACGGGATCCAACACCTGGCAGGATTGGATCCGCAGCGGGGGTTCGCTGTGACGACGTACCGAGGGAGACCACGACGTGACCACCAGCGACGGCAACGCACTCGTCGACGACCTCGCCGCCCGGATCCGCGCGAAGATCATGTCCGGCGAGATCCCCATCGGCGCACCGCTCCGCCAGGCCGACCTCGCCGCGCAGTTCGGCATCAGCCGAACCCCGGTCCGCGAAGCGCTCCGGCAGCTGCAGACCGGCGGCCTCATCGAGGTCGTGCCGAACCGTGGCGCCGTGGTCCGGGTGCCGGTGCCGTGGGAGGTCCGCGAGGCGTACGAGGTCCGCGCCGAGCTCGAGTCGCTCGCAGCCCGTCGCGCCGTCGACCGGCTCGACGACGCCACGATCGCGCAGCTCCGCTCGGTGAACCAGGCGATGTACGAGCGCTCCCTGGCGGCGGCCGAGGGCGAGCAGCCGAAGCAGCGCGAGGGCAGCGACAACGACCAGTTCCACGGGCTCATCTACCAGGCCTCCGGCAACACCCGGTTGACCCGGATGCTCGTCGAGATCAACGACGCCTTCCCCCGGAACGTCTCGGCCCTGGTGCTCCGCGAGAACTCCCGGCACCGCGAGGAGAACTTCCGCGAGCACGAGGAGCTCATCGAGGCGTTCGTCGCCGGCGACCGCGAGCGCGCCGCCGAGCTCATGCGCGACCACGTCCTGCGCGCCGGCGAACACCTGGCGCACTGGTACGAGCGCCGCTCCTCCACCGTCTTCACCGGCTGACCCGGCTGACCCGGCGCGACCAGCGGAAGCGGCGCGAGAGACCGGACCGCGCGGTCCCGCACCGACGGGGCGGGGCCGACCCGCGCCTCCCGACCGGACCGCGCCGGCCGTCTACAGGATCGGCGCCCGCCGGATCCAGCCGGTGGCCTCCTCGATCGCGCGCGTCACCGCGAGCAGCTGGGCCTCGCGGCCGTACCGCCCGACGACCTGCACGCCGACCGGCAGCCCCTCGGGCGTGAACCCGGCCGCGGTCACCACGACCGGGTGCGCCGTCAACGTCAGCCGGTTCGCGAGCATCTGCCACGTGAAGTAGCGGTCGAAGCGGTGGCCGTCGACCTCGTCGACCCACTCGACCTCGGCCGGCGGCGCGACCACCGGCGTCGCCGGCAGCACGAGCACGTCGTGCCGGTCGAGCACCGCAGCCGTGTCCCGGTACATCCGGGTCCGACGCTCGTACGCATCGGCGAGCTGCGCCGCCGTGGTGGCGCGCCCCTGCTCGACGTTCCGGACGTAGTCGGGACGGAACCCGCTGGCACCGGCGTCGACGGCGTGCCGGCCACCCAGGAAGAACTCGAACGTCTCGATGGTCTCCCACGCCTCGTCCGCACCCGCGAAGTCGGGCTCGTCGACCTCGACGACCGCGCCGAGCCCGGCGAGCTGCTCGCCGAACGCGCGGTGCACGGCACGCACGGCCGGGTCGATCGGCAGGCCGCCGGCGTCCTCGCTCCACGCGACGCGCAGGCCGTCGAGCTCCACCGGTCGGACCGGGTGCTGCGTCATGGCGGACATCGGCCAGACGGTCTTCTCGACGGCCAGGGCTTCCATGAAGCGTGCGGCGTCGGCGGAGTCACGCGCCATCGGACCGGTGACGCCGTGCGGCGTCCAGGCGTTGCCGGTCCGGCCGCTCGGCACCCGGCCCGGGCTGGGCCGCACGCCGACGACGTTGCAGAACGCGGCCGGGTAGCGCAGGCTCCCGCCGCTGTCGGAGCCGTCGGCGATCGGCAGGATCCGCCCGGCGAGCGCCGATGCGGCACCACCGCTGGACCCACCCGCGTGCCGCGAGGTGTCCCAGGGGTTCACGGTCGTGCCGAACACCGGGTTGAAGGTCAGGACGCCCTGGCCCATCTCCGGCGTGTTCGTCTTGCCGATGATGATCGCGCCGGCGTCGCGGAGCAGCGTCGCGAGGACGCTGTCGTGCTCGGCGGGGCGCGCGTCGGCGAACGCCGCCGACCCGTTCGTGGTCGGCAGGCCGGCGACGTCCATCAGGTCCTTCACCGCGGTGGGCAGGCCGTGCAGGAGCGGGAGCGGTTCGCCCGCGGCGCGTGCCGCGGCGGTGCGGCGGTCCGCCGCTTCTGCCGCGGCCAACGAGACCGAGTCGGGCTGCTGGGAGACGACGGCCTGGAGGCGCGGGTTGCGTTCCTCGATCCGGTCCAGGTGGGCGCGCATCACCTCCACCGCCGACACCTCGCGGTTCGCGACGGCGTCGGCCAGGCGGACGGCGGACCAGTCGGCGAGGTGCTCCGCGGTGTGCTCGGGCGCGGGCATCAGCGGCCGCCCTCGTGGTCGTGCTGCTGCTCGGCGTGGACGTGCCCGTCGTGCGCGGCGTCGGCGTGGTGGTCGTGCGCCGCGTGGTCGTGCGCCGCGTGGTCGTGGCCGGCGCCCGGCGCGCAGTGGTCGGTCGCCGACGGCGGGACGTCGAGCGAGGGGTTCCGGTCGAAGAAGCCGTCCGGTTCGAGCCGGAAGCCGATCGTGTCGACGGGCATGATCGGCCACTGCTCGGGCCGCGGGAAGTGGTGCACGCCGAGGACGGGCCACAGCACGAGGCGCTCGTTCTCGAGGGACCGGTCCGCCTGCTGCCAGACGTGCACCCCGTCGTCACCGAGCTCGCCCTGGTTCGGGTACTCGCCGGCGATGAAGCGCTCCTCGGGGTCGAAGACGCTCGCCCAGAGGTGCTTCGCGACGAACGGCGCCTTCCGCTCGACGATGCTGCCGGGGCGGACGTGCAGCTGCGCGGTGTTCTGGACCGCCAGGCGGTAGGCCGTGCTCTCGCCGTAGCGGTTCTGCGCGGACTCGCTCTCGATGCGCCAGTGCAGCGCGCGGGCCGGGTCGGTCATCCGGGCGCCGTCGGCCTCGGAACCGATCGGCGTCTCGACCGCGATGCAGGCGTTGCCGTAGGGGTTCAGGGCCTCGTCGGGCTCGGGCTCGGCGTGCACCTCGACCAGCCGGTTCAACGGCCCGTCGACGGCGGTGTCGAGCCGGACGGCGAAGTAGTGCTGGTGCGTCGGGGCCTGCACGTTCGGTGCGACCATCCGGCCGTACCGCGGGGTCTCGCCGTCGGCGATGCCGGACACCGACATCAGGCCGGTGAGCTTCACCTCGAGCTCGACGGAGCCGTCCTGGTACAGCGACCAGTAGAAGCCGTAGTCGTAGTTCGCCACGGTCGCGAAGCTCGAGATCACGAGTCGGCGGCTGCGACGGACCTCGGCGCTGCCGGTGCGGGTGTTGACGTGCTTCCAGAGGATCGAGTCGTCCTCCTCGTGCAGGCAGATGCCGTTGACGATGGTCTGCGGTTCGCCGTGGCCGTCCAGGAAGTCGACGTCGAAGTAGCGGATCTCCCCCAGGCAGTCGCAACCGAGCTCGAGGCTCGCGGTGAGCGGGCCGGCGCCGTACTCGCCCCAGTCGAAGAAGTTCTTCCGGTACGCGGTCGGGTCGCTGTCCAGGTACGGCACGTACATCTCGTTGACGGCCGCACGGTGCAGCACCGGGCGCTCGACGTCGCCGTCACGGTAGGACAGGTCGTGCAGCACGAGCCCCTCGCGGTGTGAGAAGCCGACACGGAACGTCCAGTTCTGCCAGCGGACCTCGTGCCCGTCGATCGTGAAGCCGGGACCGTTCGGCTGGACGATGTCGAGCGCGGAGACCTCGCGGTCGGGCCCCCAGGTGCCGGAGGTGTAGACGCCGGTCTCGCTCGCCATCGGGATGACGCCGTGGTCCTCGATCCGGATGACCTCGAGGGTGTCGAGGTCGAGGATCGGGACGAGCCCGGCGACGGGTCGTGCGTAACCGTTGTCCTCGGGGAACTCGCGGTACCAGACCGTGCCCCAGCTCAGGCGGCGGTCGGCGAGGTCCTCGGGCACGAAGCCCGTGATCGACTCCGGGTCGACCCAGACGAGCGACGTGTCGGTGATCCCGCGCTTCGCGAGCGCCTCGATGATGAGCGGCGACTTCCGTGCGGCCTGCGCGATGAGCCGTGCTTCGTCACTCGAGACGCCGGGGCGACGGTGGTCCACGTCGGTCCACAGCTCGACGATCGCGGGCGAGTCCGGGCCGGCGGTCCACCCGCGCACCTCCCACGCGGCGTGGGCGTCCGGGTCCATCACGACGATCCGCACCGGACGGGCGCCACCGGCGGTCGTGCCCCTGGCCTTCTCCTCGTCGAGCGCGATCCCCCAGAAGCGCGGCCGGGCCCCGATGCGCCCGGAGGCACGGACGGCGGTGACGAAGGAGGCGATCTCGACGGAGGTCAGCGGATCGAGGACGTGGGTGCTGCTCATGGGCTTCCTTCTCGGGTGGATCGTGCGGTCAGTGGGCGTCGAGGACGACGGCGCGGCCGTCCGCGCGGGGGTCGCTCGCGGCGTCGAGGTGTCCGTCCGCGTGCAGCCGGACGATCTGCACGTGCCCGGCCTCGTCGACGGGGCCGTCGGTGCGGGCGACCGGCAGGCCGAGGGCTTCGGCCGCGGCGATCGCGTCCTCGGAACCGGGTTCGGCGACGAGCGTCATCACCTCGTGCCCGAGGTCGCGCGCACCGATCACGAACCGCGGTCGGCCGAGGACCTCGTCGGGATCACTGCCCGCGGCGACCAGGTCACGGGCGAGCTGGGCGAGGATCCACGGCTGGGCGCTGCCGCCCTGGCACCCGAGGCCGAGCACCAGGTCGTCCGTCTCGGCGATCACCGGCAACAGGGTGTGCGGCGGTCGCAGGCCCGCTCCGACGTGGGCGGGGTGCGCGGGGTCGGTGCTGAAGGCGGAGCCGCGGTTGTGCAGGACCACGCCCGTCCCCGGGTCGAGGATGCCGGAGCCGAAGAGCTGGTAGACGCTCTGGATGAGCGTGACGACGGTGCCGTCGCTGTCCGCAGCGGTCACCGCGACCGTGTCGCCGAGGGCACGGCCGGCGCGGGGCAGTGCGCCGACCCGACCGGAGTCGCGTGGGTCGAGCATCGCTGCGACGTCGATGGAGCCGCCGCGGGGGTCGCCGAGTTCGGCCTGGCGGACGAGCGCGGCACGGTGCACGGCGTCGACGAGGTCGGCGGCCGCGGAGGTCGCGGTGCCGTGCTCACTGCCGCCGGCGAGTGCTTCCGGCAGGATCCCGAGCAGCACGACGCCCTGCGTGGGTGGCGGCGCGACCCACCATCGGGCACCGCCGATCGTCGTGCCGCGGGGCTCGACGAGCTCGGCGTCGTGCGCGGCGAAGTCGGCCTCGGTGTGGGTGCCACCGAGCTCCCGCAGCCGAGCGGTGATCGAGGCGGCGATCCGTCCCCGGTACATCGCGCCCGGGTCGGCAGCGAGTTCGGTCAGGGTCGCGGCGAGTGCCGGCTGCACGAGCGCGTCGCCTTCGGCCAGGAGCGCCCCGGCGTCGTCGGTGAAGACCTCGCGCATCCCGGGATCGGCGTGGAGCTCGTCGGTCCGGACCGCGATCGCACGGCCGAGTCCGGCGGAGACGGGGACCCCGTCGGCCGCGAGTCGTGCTGCGCGGGTCAACGGGTCGCCGAGCCCGAGCCGGCCGCCGAGTGCGTCGATCGCCTGCCACCCGGCGACGACGCCGGGGACCGTGACGGTCTGGGCACCCTGCCGGGGCATCCGGTCCTGCTGCGCGAGCGCCGCGACGTCGATGCCGGCCGGTGCGGCGCCGGCGGAGACCACGGCGACGACGGGCTGTCCTGGCCGACGGACGAGGGCGACGAGGTCCCCGCCGATGCTGCACTGGTGCGGGTAGACGACGGTCAGTGCGGTGGCCGCAGCGAGCGCGGCGTCGATGGCGTCCCCGCCGGCCGCGACCGCCTCGGCGGCGGCGTCGAGGGCGGCCGGGTGCGGTGCGGCGACGGCGACGCGTCGGGTGGAGGGTGCTGCTGGGGCGGTCATGCGGTGGTCACCATCCGTGCGGGGCTGAGGAACGCGAGGTCGGGGCGGTCGATGCCCTGCACCAGGTCGGCGACGGCCGCACCGATCGCCGGCCCGAACTTGAAGCCGTGGCCGGAGCAGGCTGCGGCGAGGAGCACCTCGGGCTGCTCGGGCAGGGCGCCGACGACGAACCGCTTGTCCGGGGTCATCGTGTACAGGCACGCGACTGCCTGGGCACCGTCGGTGACGATGCCGGGGACGAACCCTTCGAGGAGCTCGGCCAGGTGCGCGACCTCGGCCTCGGTCGGCGGTGCGACGGGCACGTCCGGGTCCCCCACGGGCCCGGCGTCGATGCCGATCTTCGCGCCGGATCCGGCGGTCTCCGGGAGCCCGAAGACGAGCCCCTCCGGCAGGTCGACCGAGAAGCACCCGAGCGCGGGTGGCTGCGCCACGGTCTGCCCCGTCGGCGCGGTGAGCGTGACGATGCGCCAGACCTCGAAGAACGCGGCGGCCTCGGGTACCAGGTGCGACGCCCAGGCGCCGCCGGCGAGCACGAGCCGTCGCGCGCGGACACTGCCGGCGTCGGTCCGGACGGTGACGACGCCGTCGTCGACCTGCCAGTCGAGCACGGTCTCGCCGTACCGCAGGTCGGCGCCGGCCGCCGCGGCGGCGGACTGCGCGAACGCGAGTGCCCGTGCGGCCTCGAGCACACCGGCGTCGGGGTCGTGGACCGCGCCGTACGTCTCGGGCGGACGCAGCGAGGGCGCGAGCGTCGGCCAGGCTGCGCGGTCGACCGGGAGGCTCGCCCCACCCTGCATCGTCGGCTCGCCCCGGTGCGCGTACAGTCCACCGGTCCGGTGCAGGAAGGGCGCGCCGGCTGCGGTCCCCCAGCGGTCCCACCCGCGGTACGCACGGTCGACGAGGTCGTTCCACACCGGGTGTGGGTAGGCGCGGCGGATCATCCGGGTGGCGCCGTGCGACGAGCCGCGCTCGTGCCCCGGTGCGAAGCGCTCCACCGCGACGACGTCGAGGCCGCGACGCGCGAGCTCGTACGTGGCGGCGGATCCGTGGATGCCGAGTCCGAGGACGACGACGTCGTGCACGGCCGTCACGCGCGGACCTCGGCGACGACGTCCGCGACGCCCTCGAGCAGGACCCGGACGTCCTCGTCGTCGTTGTACACGTGCGGCGAGACGCGGACGACGCTCGGCAGGCCACGGGCGCCCAGGTCCCACTGCGCGTGGCTCGCGGGGACGGAGATGGAGTCGATGCGGCGCTGCCGGAGCCGGGCCGAGACCTCCTTGCCGGCGACGCCGTCGACCGTGAAGGTGACGATCGCGGACGCTGACGCGGACGGGTCCGCCACGGTGACGCCGTCCACGGCGTCGAGCGCGGTGCGCAGGTGGGCGCCGAGGCCGACCAGGTGTGCCTCGGTCGCCGCCGGCCCGCGGTCGAGGGCCTCGCGCAGCGCCACTCCGAGGCCGAGCCGTGCGGCGACGGAGCACTCCCACGTCTCGAGCTGTCGCGCGGTGCCGTCCATCGTCCACTCATCCTCGCCGGTCCAGACGGCTCCGCGGACATCCGGCGCCCACGCACCGACGCCCTCGAGCATCCCGCGGCGCAGGTAGGCGATCCCGGTGCCGCGCGGCCCACGCAGGAACTTCCGGCCGGTGGTGACGAGGGCGTCGCAGTCGACGGCGCGCACGTCGATGTCGATCTGGCCGACGGACTGCGTGGCGTCGACGACGGTCAGGGCGCCGTGGCGACGGGCGACGGCGCTGATCTCCGCGATCGGTTCGACGAGGCCGGACGAGGTCGGCACGTGCACCGCGCTCACGACGACACGGCCGCTCGCTCCGGCGACGGCGCGGTCCAGGGCCTCGAGGTCCATGGCACCGGTGGCGTCGCTCGGCACGACCTCGAGCCGCACGTCGTCGTGCCGCTGCATGGCCAACAACCGGAGCGCCTGGCTGACGTAGCTGGAGCGGGGTGCGACGACGGTGTCCCCGGCACCGAGCCGCAGCGCGTCGAAGACACCGCGCAGGCCGCTCGTGGCGCTGTCGAACAGGGCGATCTCGTCCGGCGCCGACCCGAGCAGGGTGGCGGCTGCGGTGTAGACGCCGGCGACCTCGTCGGCGACCTGGTTGGCGGCTTCGTACCCACCCACCCGCTGTTCCCGGCGCAGGTGCGTGACCACTGCCTCCAGGACGCCGTCGCTGACCAGGCCCGCGCCGGCCGCGTTGAAGTAGTGGCGCCCTGCGGTGCCGGCGGTGCGGGACCGCTCGGCGGCCACGTCGATCGCCGTCACTGCCTGGGCGGCCATCGTGCCGTCCTCGAGACCGATCGTCATGTCGCGGGTCCTCCCTCGTGCGCGTCACCCCCGGACGCTGAATGGATCCCATCATAAACAGGTTGTATCCATTACCGCCACCGCCGGATACTGTTGTCCCATGGAGCACTCCGCTGAAGCCCGCGCGCAGGAACTCGGACTCGTCATCCCGGACTACGCGAACCCGCCCTACGGTGGCCGGTACGGCAGCTCGCTCCGCGCGTTCCACCGCACCGGCGACCTGCTGGAGCTGAGCGGCATGACCCCGGAGTCACGGGACGGCACGATGCTGCACCCGGGATCGGTCGGGGTCGACATCACCCTCGAGCAGGCTCGTGAAGCGGCCCGCTACACCGCGGTCAACGCCCTCGGCATGATCCGCTACGCCCTCGGCTCGCTCGACGAGGTCGCCGCACTGTCCCGCGGGCTGTGCTTCGTCCTCTGCCCGCCCGGGTTCGAGCAGCTCAACCAGGTGTCGAACGCGGCCAGCGACCTGCTGTTCGACGTCTTCGGACCGGACGTCGGTCGGATGGGCCGCGCGTCGATCGGTGCGACCGCCCTGTCACGGAGCGCCTGCTTCGAGCTCTGGCTCAGCCTGGAGTGCCGCCCCCGCCGAGCCGGGGAGTGAGACCGCTCGCCGAGACCGGCACGCGGGGGACCGCGTTCTGGCTCCTCGTCGTGGCGTCGACCGCCGGCTACGTCGTCAACGGTGCGAGCACCCCGGTGGTGCCACGGGTGGCGACGGACCAGCTCGGCGCCGACCCCGCCGTCGGTGGGCTGCTCGTGTCGCTCGCGGGGTTCGTGGCGATCGGCGCGATGCCACTCGCCGGAATCCTGAGCGACCGGCTCGGTCCACGACGTGTCCTCCTCGGTGCCGGGTTGCTGGCGGCGGCCGGACTCGGCATCGTGCTCGTCGCGCTGAGCGTCCCGAGCCTCGCGGTCAGCCGGCTCGTCTTCGGCGCCGGCAACGCGGCCACCGCCACCGCCCTCACTGCCTGGGTCGTCGCCGAGGTCCCGGTGACCCAGCGGAGCCGCGCACTCGGCCTGTTCGGGCTCGCCGTCTGGATCGGTCTCGCCCTGGGGCCCGTGGTCGGCGAGAACCTGTACCAGTCGGCCGGACACCGCACCGTGTGGGTCGTCGCGATCGGCATCCAGCTCGCCGGGCTCGGAGTGGCACTGCTCACGCGGGGCGGATCGGCTCCGGTGCACCGCAGCCCGGCGCGACCGGCCGGTGCGGGTCTCGCGGCGGTGCTGCGGGCCGTCGTACGACCGGGCGCGGCGGGACTCGTGGCCTGGGCGGCCGAGGGCTTCATGATCGCGTTCCTCATCCAGCACCTGGTCGGGCAGGGCGTCGGCGCGCAGGGACTGACCGGGGCCGCGAACGTCTTCACGGTCTTCGCAGCGAGCGTCGTCGGGGTGCGACTGCTCCTCGGCGGACTGCCGGACCGGATCGGGCCCGTCCGCACCGCACGAGGAGCCCTGGTCGTCCTCGCCGCAGGGCTGGTCGTCCTCGCGGTCGCACACGACTTCCCGACCGCGGCCGCCGGTGCCGTCCTGGTCGGTGCCGGGTACTCGCCGCTGTTCCCGACGCTCACGATCCTGAGCACCCGGACGCTCGACGACCGCACCCGGGCCACCGGCGTCGGCGTCTTCTCGGCCGTCACCAGCGCGGGCTACGCCGTCGGCTCACTCGTGGGCGGGGTCCTGGTGTCGGCGGTCGGTTCCGGGTGGGCGCTCGTCGTCCTCGCCGCCTTGCAGCTCGCCGCGGTGCCCGCACTCGGCAGGCACGACGGCGGCGGCACCGGTCGCGACCTCAGAGCGCGATGACGACGCTCTTCGACTCGCAGAACGCGCGCAGGGCCTCTTCGCCGAGGTCGCGGCCGAGGCCGGACTCGCCGACCCCGCCGAAGGACAGTGCCGGGTCGAACAGGTTGTAGGTGTTCACCCACACGGTGCCGGCGTGCAGCCGTTGGCCCATCCGGTGGGCGCGGGACAGGTCACGGGTCCACACCCCGGCGGCGAGGCCGTACGTCTGGTCGTTCGCGATGGCGATCGCCTCGTCCTCGTCGTCGAACGGGATGACACCGACGACGGGCCCGAAGATCTCCTCGCGCGCGATGGTCATCGTGTTCGAGACGCCGGTGAAGAGCGTCGGCTCGACGTAGTAGCCCGGGCGCTCGGGCACGCCGCCGCCGACCGCGACCGTCGCCCCCTCGGCCTTGCCCTGCTCGATGTACCCGAGCACCTGCTGCCGCTGCTCCTCGGACACGAGCGGTCCGACGGTGATCCCGCCGTCGAGCCCGTCGCCGACGGGGACCTTCCGGACGGCGGCGACCAGGCGCTCGGTGACCTCGTCGAGGACCGACCGCTGCACGAGCAGGCGGCTGCCCGCGGTGCACATCTGGCCGGAGTGCCCGAATGACGCACGCATGGCGGTGAGGACGACGGCGTCGAGGTCGGCGTCCTCGAACACGATGTTCGGGCTCTTGCCGCCGAGCTCGAGGGTCAGGCGCTTGAAGTCCGCACTCGCGGCGGTCATCACCTTGCGGCCGACCTCGGTGCTGCCGGTGAACGAGACCTTGTCGACACCGGGGTGCGCGGTGAGCGCGGCGCCGACCCGGCCGTCGCCGGTCAGGACGTTGACGACGCCGGCGGGCACACCGGCTTCCTCGCAGATCGCGGCGACCCGGAGCATCGTGAGCGGGGTCTGCTCGGCCGGCTTGACGACCACCGTGCAGCCCGCGGCGAGCGCCGGTGCGAGCTTGAACGCGCCGGTCATGATCGGGAAGTTCCAGGGCAGGATGAGCGCCGCGACGCCGACCGGTTCGAGGGTCGTGTACACGTGGTGCGCTCCGCCGTCGACGGGGACGACCGTGCCGGTCAGGCGCGAGGGAGCGCCGGCGTAGTAGCGGAACACCCGGGCCGAGGTCGCGGTGTCGGCGCGGGAGCGCTCGATCGGCTTGCCGTTGTCGCGGGTCTCGAGCACGGCGAGTTCTTCGAGCCGCTCCTCGATCAGGTCCGCGACGCGGTTCAGGATGCGGCTGCGGTCGTGCGGGCTCATCCCGCTCCACCGGCGGTCCTCGTGTGCCCGGCGCGCGGCGGCCACGGCGGCGTCGACGTCGGCGGGACCGGCCTGCGGCACCCGGGTGAGCAGCACCTCGGTGGCGGGGTCGAGCACGTCGAGGAGTTCGGCGCCGTCGGGTGCGGTCCAGGTGCCGTCGACGAGGAACGGCTCGAGCGGGGCCAGGGGTGCGAGCGTGTCTCTCATGACGGTTCCTCCGTGGGACGTGGGTGCGGTGGGTCGGGGTGCTCGGTCAGGGACGGTCGAGCAGTCGAGCGGGCTCATCGACCGTGATCCGGGTGAGGACCTCGTCGGGTACGCCGAGTGCGCGGAGGCCGGGGACGACCCGGGCGGTCAGGTGGTCGAGGCCGTGTCCGCCGTACCGACGGAGCTGGCCCTTCGTCCAGGTGGCGTGACCGAAGACCCAGCGGGTGTCGGGGGCGCTCTCGCGCAGGGCCAGGAAGGCGTCGAGCCGTTGCGGATCGCTGGCGTTGCGGATGCGACCGACGTGCGAGCCCTCGTTGCCGAAGCAGAGTTCGAGCACGGCTCCTGCCTGGCCGAGGTCGCGCAGGTAGGGCAGGTCGAGGAACTCGTCGACGGTCGAGAACACGACCCGGCTCGGGTCGACCCCCTCGGCCACGACGTGCGCGAGCACCTCGAGGCCGTTCCGGGCGTCGGCGGCCAGCCGGACGACGACGGCCGCGCCGGTGGTCGCCGCCGCTCGTGCAGCCGCCGTGAGACTGCGGCGTTCCTCGAGTCCGTCGGCGGTCGCGAACGCCGTCGTCGTCCCCATCAGGCCGAGCAGCCCGGCGCGGTACGTGGTGCCGGGGACCGAGTCCGTCAGTGCCCGTTCGAAGAGCCCCTGTCGCCCGTCGGTGTCCAGGTCGAGGTACCACTCGGGCAGCAGTCGTGGCAGGTAGGCCCCGTAGCCGGCGACGATCCCGACGCCGCTCGCCCGTGACAGCTCGGGCAGCCGGGCGTGGTCGGGGCCGAAGCCGAGGGAGCTCAGGTCGACGGCGAGCCCGAGGCCGCTGCTCCGCGCGGTGCGGAGTTCGTCGGCGAGCAGGTCGACGTCGTCGAGGCGCAGGTTGTCCGCGAGTGCGAGCTGGCTCCACCGCAGGGCGGCAGCCAGGTCCGCGGTGACCGCGAGGCTCGGCTCCAGCGCTTCGACACCGGGTCGCTGCAGGGCACTCGCGTCGGTCAGCAGGTGCTCGTGCATCGACACCGCACCGATCCCGGACGACTCGACGGGGCCGAGGACGGTCTGGATCACGACGTGCCTTTCGCGGTGGCGGACTTGACGGATCCAATCTACATCGGTTTGGATCCCTCTTGTCCACACGTGTCGCCGAGCTCCTCGCTCGACTCCGAACGTTTACACGCGGCCCCCTTCCGTCACGTGCCCGAAACAGCCGGGCAACGACGGCGACACGGGTCCGCACGACACTGGTCGCACTACCTGTCGCCCGACAGGTACTCCGCGAAAGGTCTGCAGCCATGCGCTCTCCAGAGTCACCGCTCCACGCACCGCGCGCCACGTCCAGCGTCGACCCCGTCGACACCCAGGGCTCCGCCCGACTCGGCTACGAGCAGGAACTCCACCGCGGGGTCGGCTCGTTCTCGTCGTTCGCGGCCGGGTTCTCGTTCGTCTCGATCCTGACCACCGTCTTCCAGCTGTTCGGCCTCGGGTTCGGACTCGGCGGTGCCGCGTTCTTCTGGGCCTGGCCGCTCGTCTTCGGCGGCCAGCTGCTCGTCGCGCTGAACTTCGCGCAGCTCGCCGCCCGGTGGCCGATCTCGGGCGCGATCTTCCAGTGGTCCAGTCGTCTGGCGGGCGCGCGCTTCGGGTGGTTCACCGGGTGGACGATGATCATCGGGCAGATCCTCACCGTGGCCGTCGCAGCCATCGCGGTGCAGGCCGTGCTCCCCGCGATCTGGAACGGGTTCCAAGTCGTCGGCGGCCCCGGAGCCGACCCCTCTCTCGCCTCGTCGACCGGTGCCGCGAACGCGGTGGTGCTCGGCATCGTGATGCTCGTCGTGACGACCCTGGTGAACATCACGAGCGTCCGGCTGATGGCGCGGGTCACGAGCTTCGGCGTGCTGATCGAGATCATCGGCGTCGTCGTGCTCATCGGCGCCCTCTTCCTGCTGCCGCACCGCAGCCCTGCGGTGGTGTTCACGACCGCCGGCTCGACGAGCACCGAACCGTACGTCTGGGCGTTCCTGGCCTCGTCCCTGATGGCTGCCTACGTGATGGTCGGCTTCGACTCCGCCGGCGAGCTCGCCGAGGAGACGCACAACCCCCGGCGGACCACCCCGAAGACCATCGTCCGCGCGCTCACCGTCTCCGGCCTCGGCGGTGGGCTGCTCATCATCGGTGCCCTGGTCGCCGCCCCGAGCCTGACCGACGGCAAGCTGGCGACGCAGGGACTCGCCTGGGTGATCACCTCGACGCTCGGCGACGTCTTCGGCCGGCTGCTGCTCTGCACCGTCGCGGTCGCCGTGTTCGCCTGCACCCTCGCCGTGCAGACCGCCGGTGCGCGCATGGTCTACTCGATGGCCCGCGAGAAGGCCCTGCCCTTCCACCGCACGCTCGCTCGGGTCTCACCCCGGACCGGGACACCGATCGCCGCGTCGATCGTCGTCGGTGTCGGTGCCGGCCTCGCACTCGCCGTGAACATCGGTCAGTCCGCGATCTTCACCGCCCTGTCCAGCCTGTGCATCGCGATGCTCTACCTGGCCTACCTCGGCGTCACCGGCCCCCTGCTGGTCCAACGCATCCGGCTCCGACGGTCCGGCTTCCCCGCCGGCGTGGACGAGGACGGCAAGCCGCTGTTCACACTCGGCCGGTGGGGCATCCCGCTCAACGCCCTCGCCGTCGCCTTCCAGATCGGCATGGCGGTCAACCTCATCTGGCCGCGCCCGGAGATCTACGACCTGACCGGGAACTCGTGGTGGCTGCAGTACAGCGCCCTGCTGTTCATCGGCGCCGTCCTGCTCGTGGGTTGGGTGTGGTCGGCCCGGCGGCACCGTGCGCACGGACCGATCACCCTCGCCGAGGTCCCGTCCACCGCGTCGGTCCCCGCCGTCCAGGCACCCGCCTCCGCGACCGCGACCGTCGAAGCCTGACCGAAGGAACCCCATGCGCGACCTCCACCAGACCGACAGTGTGCTCGCCTCGCGTTCCGATGCGCGCGCCCAGGCCGGGACGCAGTCCGAGTACATGCCGTACCTGCCGGCCTCGACGTCACCGTTCGCCCCCGACGGCGTGGACCGCGCACAGCTCGTCTGGGCAGAGACGGTGGCTCCCGGCGGGTACACGCACAAGGTCCTGGCCAGGGGCTCGCGGCTGCGGTTCGACGACCCGACGGGGCAGGCCTGCGCCAACCTCCTGGTGTTCAACGCGCTCGAACCGTGGGAGCGGTTGAACGTCGCCGACACGCAGAAGATCCCGTGGCAGGCCTACCTCGGCGTCGGCACGCCGCTGCTCAGCGGGGACGGCCGTGCCCTGGCGACGGTGGTCGAGGACACCTCGGGGCACCACGACGCCTTCTGCGGCACGTCGACGGACGCCTGGAACGAGCGGAAGTACGGCGGTGCGGCACCCGAGGGGCTCAGCCCGAGCGGCCGGTCGCTCTTCGTGAAGGCCGCCGCCAAGCACGGGCTGACGAGGCGTGACCTGCCGCCGAGCGTCTCGTTCTTCCAGGGTGTCCGGATCGACGACGAGGGGGCGATGACCTTCACGGGGTCGGCCGGAGCCGGGCACCACGTCACCCTCGTCGCCGAGCTGCCGCTGCTCGTGCTCGTCGCGAACGTCGCGCACCCGATCGACCCCCGGCCGGAGTACGCCGTCGGCCCGCTCCGGGTGCACGCCTGGCGTGGGGCACCGACGACCGACGTGGACGAGCGGTTCACGGCGACGCCGGAACTCACCCGCGCCTACCTGAACGCCATCGACTACGCGGAAGCACGAGGCCTCTGATGCCCGACACGACGACGCACACCCGCACCTCCACCGTCCCGGTCGGCGCCGTCCACGCCCCCGACGTCGCCCTGGACTGGAGCGAGTCCCTCGTGCCCGGCGACGTCGTCCGCGACGACCGGGTCGAGCCGCTCGCGCCCTGGTCCGCCGTCGTCCGCGCCGGCGAGGTGCTCACGATCGTCGACGTCGGCGGCAACCAGAGCGCCGACTGCCTGGTCTACGACGCGCACGACCCCGACGAGCGCTACAGCGTCCCGGACACCCTCGCGGCCCAGGGGAACGCCTACGTCCGCACCGGCACCGTGCTGATGTCGAACGAAGGGCACCCGCTCATGACGGTCGTCGCCAACGAGATCGACCGGCAGGACACCATCGGCGGCGCGTGCTCGAAGGAGTCCAACACCCTGCGGTACGGCCACCACACCCAGTACCAGCACGGCTGCCGCGAGAACTTCCTGGCCGAGGCCGGTCGGCACGGCCTCGGCGCCCGCGACATCGTCTCGAACCTCAACTGGTTCATGAACGTCCCGGTCGAGGCCGACGGCGCCCTCGGGATCGTCGACGGCATGAGCGCACCGGGCAAGCGTGTCGCCGTCCGGGCCGAACGCGACGTGCTCGTCATCGTGTCGAACTGCCCCCAGATGAACAACCCGTGCAACGACTTCTCCTGCACCCCGCTGCGCATGATCGTGGTCCAGCCGTGATCGCCGCACCCGACACGGAGGACACCGTGCCCCAGCCACCCGCGCTCTCCACCGACACCGTCCTCGTCGCCAACCGCGGCGAGATCGCCCGCCGGGTGATCCGCTCCGCCAAGGCCCTCGGCATGCGCACCGTCGCCGTCTACTCCGACGCCGACCGCGCCGCGCCGCACGTCCGCGAAGCCGACGTCGCCGTCCGCCTCGGCCCGGCGCCCGCCCGCGACTCCTACCTGCGCATCGACGCCGTGGTGCAGGCAGCGAAGGACACCGGCGCCGGCTTGGTCCACCCCGGCTACGGGTTCCTGTCGGAGAACACGGACTTCGCCCGCGCCTGCGAGGACGCCGGCATCCGGTTCGTCGGGCCGACCGCCGACCAGATCGTCCGCTTCGGCGCGAAGCACACCGCTCGCGAGCTCGCCGCCGCAGCCGGGGTCCCGATGCTCGCCGGCACCGGCCTGCTCGAGAGCGTCGACGACGCCGTGGCCGAGGCCGAGCGCATCGGCCTGCCGGTGATGCTCAAGGCCACCGGTGGCGGCGGCGGCATCGGCATGCAGGCGTGCGCGACCCTCGACGAGGTCCGCGAGGCGTACACGAGCGTCACCCGCACGGCCACCGCGGCCTTCGGGTCCGCCGGCATCTTCCTCGAACGCCTGGTGCGACCGGCCCGGCACGTCGAGGTCCAGCTCTTCGGCGACGGCCAGGGGCGCGTCGCGGTGATCGGCGACCGGGACTGCTCGTTGCAGCGTCGGAACCAGAAGGTCATCGAGGAGGCCCCGGCGCCCGCGCTGCCCGAGCACGTCCGCAGCGAGCTGCACGAGTCCGCCCGTCGCCTGGCCGCGAGCGTCGGGTACCGCAGCGCCGGCACCGTCGAGTTCGTCTACGACCCGGTCCGCGAAGAGGCGTCGTTCCTCGAGGTGAACACCCGCCTGCAGGTCGAGCACCCGGTGACCGAAGAGGTCTTCGGGGTCGACCTCGTCGAGCTCATGCTCCGCCTGGCCCGCGACGGCGCCGAGGGCATCGACGACGACGTCTTCGACCGCACCTGGACCCCGAACGGCCACGCCGTCGAGGCCCGTGTCTACGCCGAGGACCCGGCGAAGGGTTCGTTGCCCTCCAGCGGCCTCGTCACCCAGGCGGTGTTCCCGAGCGCGACCACCGAGTCCGGCGACCCGAGCGGACTCCGCGTCGACGGCTGGGTCGAGACCGGCTCCGAGGTCTCGGCGTTCTACGATCCGATGCTCGCGAAGGTCATCGCCACCGGCGAGACCCGCGACGACGCCCTCGACCGGCTGCGCGACGGCCTCGCCGCCACGCGGATCGACGGCATCGTGACGAACACCGGGCTGCTCCGAGCGCTGACCGACGACCTCGAGCTCCGCACCGCCACGCACTCCACCTCGACGCTCGACGAGACCGACGACCCGGACCCGCGCATCGACGTCCTCGCCCCGGGCACCATGACGATGATCCAGGACCTGCCCGGCCGGGTCGGGTACTGGCAGGTGGGCGTCCCGCCGAGCGGACCGTTCGACGCCGCGTCGTTCGCCGAGGCGAACCGCGCCGTGGGCAACCCCGACGGCGCCCCCGCGCTCGAGATCACGGCGACGGGTCCGACGCTGCGCTTCTCGACCGCCGCCGTCGTCGCGCTCACCGGCGCACCGGCGCCCGCGACCCTCGACGGCGACCCCGTCCCGCTCTGGGAGCCGATCGACGTCGGCGCCGGACAGACCCTGGCGGTCGGGACGGCGCCCGGGCCCGGCCTGCGCACGTACCTGGCCGTCCGCGGCGGCTTCGACGTCCCCACGTACCTCGGCTCCACCGCCACGTTCACGCTCGGCGGCTTCGGCGGCCATGCCGGTCGCGCGCTGCTCGCCGGCGACGTCCTGCGGCCAGGCTCACCGGACTCCGACGCCGCGCACCCGGCGTTCCCCGCCGGCACCCGCCTGGGCCTGGTCGGCGGCCCGACCCCGGCCGATCGGCGCACCGCGCTGACCGACACGTGGGAGATCGGCGTCACCGAGGGGCCGCACGCCGCCCCGGACTTCTTCACCCGCGCGGACCTGGACGTCTTCTACGCCACGGACTACGGCGTGCACCACAACTCGGCGCGCACCGGCATCCGGCTCATCGGGCCCCGACCCGAGTGGGCGCGGACGGACGGCGGCGAGGCCGGTCTGCACCCCTCGAACATCCACGACACCCCGTACGCGGTCGGTGCGATCGACTTCACCGGCGACACCCCGATCATCCTGGGTCCGGACGGGCCCTCGCTCGGCGGCTTCGTCTGCCCCGCCGTGGTCGCCAGCGGCGACCTGTGGAAGCTGGGCCAGCTCCGACCAGGTGACACGGTCCGGTTCGTCCCCGTCCGCGAAGCCGACGCCGCCGCGCTCGAGGCGAACCGGGCCTCCCGGACCGTCCCCCGCACCGGGGGCGACGGCGACGACGGCGTGATCACCCGCCTGGAGGCGACCGACGTCCGCCCGAGCGTCGCCTACCGACGCGACGGCGACGACAACGTGCTCGTCGAGTACGGCGACATGACGCTCGACATCGCGCTGCGCATGCGCGTGCACGCGCTCATGACGAAGCTGCAGCAGGAGGCGCCGAAGGGCATCCTCGACGTCACCCCGGGCATCCGCTCGCTGCAGGTGCACACCGACGCGTCGGTCCTGAAGGCCCGTGACGTGGCCGGGCTCCTCCGCGAACTCGAGGACGAGATCCCGCCCACCGACCAGCTCGTCGTGCCGTCGCGCACCGTCAAGCTCCCGTTGTCGTGGGACGACCCCGCCACACGCCTCGCCATCGAGCGGTACGTGAACGGCGTGCGGAACGACGCACCGTGGACCCCCTGGAACATCGAGTTCATCCGGCGCATCAACGGTCTGGAGAGCGTCGACGACGTCTTCCGCACCGTCTTCGACGCGAGCTACCTCGTGCTCGGCCTGGGCGACGTCTACCTCGGCGCCCCGGTCGCCACACCGCTCGACCCCCGGCACCGTCTCGTCACGACGAAGTACAACCCGGCCCGCACCTGGACTGCCGAGAACTCCGTCGGCATCGGTGGTGCGTACCTCTGCATCTACGGCATGGAGGGGCCGGGCGGCTACCAGTTCGTCGGGCGCACCGTGCAGATCTGGAACCGGTTCCGCCGCGGCGGACTGTTCCAGGAGGACCCGTGGGCGCTGCGCTTCTTCGATCGCATCGAGTGGTACCCGGTCGGCGCGGACGAGCTGCTCGAGCTGCGAGCCGAGACCGACGCCGGACGGGGCTCGTTCGAGACCGTCGACGGCGAGTTCTCGATCGCGTCGTACAACCGCTTCCTCGAGGCGAACGCGGGCTCGATCGCGGACTTCCGGGCGCAGCAGACGCGGGCGTTCGGCGAGGAGAAGGAGCGCTGGCGCGCGTCCGGCGAGTTCGACGTGCGCGACGAACCGGCCGCCGTCGTGGCGGACGAGGTCGTCCTGCCCGCCGGGGCGACGGCCGTGACCGCGCCCTTCACCTCGACGGTGTGGCAGGTGGACGTGCGACCGGGCGACCGGGTGGACGAGGGACAGAAGTTGTTGGCAGTGGAGGCGATGAAGATGGAGTCGATGGTGCACGCACCGGTGGAAGGCCACGTGTTGGAGGTCTACATCAAGCCGGGCGACCAGGTCGCACCGGGGCAGGTCCTGGCCGCGATCGGAGCGGGAGCGTGAGCGCGGCGAGCGCCGCTGCGGACCGCGTCCGCGACGCCTTCGACCGCATCGACGCCGTCGACCGGCCCGAGGTCTGGATCACCCTGCGCGACCGCGCCGCGGTCCTGCAGGAGGCCGAGGCCGTCGACCCGACGCTCCCCCTCGCCGGCCTGCTGTTCGCCGTCAAGGACAACATCGACGTGGCCGGCTTGGCCACGACCGCAGCCGCCCGCTCCTACGCGTACGAACCCGCCGCCGACGCGACCGCCGTCGCCCGCCTGCGCGCCGCCGGCGCGGTCGTCGTCGGCAAGACGAACCTCGACCAGTTCGCCACCGGCCTGGTCGGCACCCGGTCACCCTTCGGCGCGGTCCGGAACGCGTGGGACCCGACGCGGATCTCCGGCGGGTCGTCGAGCGGTTCCGCCACAGCCGTCGCGCTCGGCATCGTCGACTTCGCACTCGGCACGGACACCGCCGGCTCCGGCCGCGTGCCGGCGGCGCTCGGCAACCTGGTCGGCGTGAAGCCGACCAAGGGCCTGGTGCCGAACACCGGTGTCGTGCCGGCCTGCCGCTCGCAGGACTGCGTCACGGTCTTCGCCCGATCGCTCGACCTCGCCCGCACGGCGGCGGAGCTGATGGCCGGGCCGGACGACACCGACCCGCTCGCCCGAATCGACGTCGCTCTCGCCGACGTACCCGCCGTCCCGCGGATCGCGATCCCGCTGCCCTCGCAGCTCGAGGGCCTCGCGCCGGGCTGGGCAGAGGCCTTCGCCGCCGCCGTCGAGCGCTTCCGCGCACTCGGCCACCAGGTGGTCGAGGTCGACATCGCACCCCTGCTCGACGCAGCGTCGCTGCTCTACGACGGCGCGTTCGTCGCCGAGCGGTACGCCGCCGTCGGCGCGCACGTCGAGGCGCACCGCGACCTGGTCGGCGACGACCTGGACCCGTCGGTCGCCACGATCGTCCTGGGTGGCGCCCGACCCACGGCAGCGGACCTCTTCGCGGACCAGGAACGCCTCGACGTGCTCGGCGCCGCGGGACGCGCCGCCCTCGCCGGCACCACAGCGCTCCTCACGCCCACCACGACGTGGCACCCCACCCTCGACGAGGTCGCGGCCGATCCGATCGGCGCGAACAGCCGGATGGGTCGGTACACGAACTTCGCCAACCTGCTCGACATGGCCTCGCTCGCCGTCCCTTCCGGGTTCGTCGACGGCCTGCCGTTCGGGGTCATGCTGACCGGTCCCGCGTTCACCGACCGACGGCTCGCGGCGCTCGGCGCCGCGTTCCTCGCGCCCACCGTCGACCTGCTGGTCGTCGGAGCGCACCTCCGTGACCAGCCGCTGAACGGCCAGCTGGTCGCGTCCGGCGGATCGTTCGTCCGGGAGGCCCGCACCGCGTCCGACTACCGGCTGTACGCCCTCGACACGGTGCCGCCAAAGCCCGGGCTGGTCCGGGTGGGGCGGGTCGCGTCCGGCGCTTTCGCGCCGGGGTCGGGGTCGGCTTCGGGCTCGGGCTCGGGCTCGGGTTCGGGGATCGCCGGTGAGGTCTGGCGGCTGCCCGCCGCCGGGTTCGGCACCTTCGTGGCGTCCCTGCCCGCGCCGATGGCCATCGGCACCGTGGCACTCGAGGACGGCACCGACGTCACCGGGTTCCTGGTCGAACCCTTCGCCGTCGAGGGCGCACTCGACATCACGGCGTTCGGCGGCTGGCGGGCCTACCGCGAGCAGGCATGACGCCGCGCTGGGAGGATGACTCCATGTCCTCCGACGACCGACCGGCCAGGCCCGGTCGCCCGAGGGCCGTCCCGAACGCCGACTCGGCGCTCAGTCCCCGCGACCAGATCCTCGACGCCGCCGCCGCCCTGTTCGTCGAGAACGGCATCAGCGCCACCTCGACCCGGGCAATCGCGGAGCGGGTCGGCATCCGCCAGGCCTCGCTGTACTACCACTTCGCCGGCAAGGACGACATGCTCGTCGAGCTCCTGACGACCTCGGTCCGGCCGAGCCTCGAGCTCGTCCGCGAGCTCGAACAGCGGGTCCCGGCGTCCGCCACCGCCGCCGGTGCCCTGGCCGCGCTCGTCCTGATCGACGTGGAGACCCTCGCCCGCACCCCGCACAACATCGGCACGCTCTACCTGCTGCCCGAGGTGCAGGGCGAGCGCTACGACGGGTTCCGGGCCGAGCGGGTCGAGCTGCGAGACGCCTACGGGCGCCTCGGGTCGCTCGCCGCCGCCGCCGACGTCGATGCCTCGATTGATCCCGCCCGGCTCGGCGGGATCCTCATCCAGCTCGCCGAGACCGTCATCCAGCTCCGCCGCGTCGGAGGTGTCGAGGAGGCCGACCGCGACGCCATCGTCGCGACCTGCCTGCGGGCGTGCGGGCTCGACACCACTGCCGTGGCGGATGCCCGCCGCGAGGCCGGGTCACTGCTCGCCGCCGTCACCGTCTGACCAGCTCTTCCGTTCGTCTCCGTCGCCCCATCTGGAGGTTCTGCCATGACCGCACTCTCCCCCGCCGCACACCGTCCACTCGCCGACGCCCTGCTCCCCCGCACCGCGGTCGTGAGCACCGCGCTCGTCCTGGGTGGTGCGCTGCTCACCGCCGGCGCCGCACAGGTGTCCGTCCCGCTCTGGCCCGTCCCGATCACCGGGCAGACGCTCGCCGTCCTGCTGGTCGGCAGTGCCCTCGGTGCGCGCCGCGGTGCCCTGTCGATGCTCGTCTACGCACTGCTCGGAGTCGTCGGGCTGCCGGTCTTCGCGGGTGGCTCGGCCGGGGTCGGCGTGCTCGTCAGTCCCTCCGGCGGGTACATCGTCGGCTTCGTCGCCGCCGCTGCCCTCGTCGGGTGGATCGCCGAACGCTTCGGCGACCGCCCCCTGCGCAACTCCGTGCTGTCCTTCGCGCTCGGCACCGTCGTGACCTTCGCGGCCGGCATGGTCTGGCTCGCGGTGTCGCTCGGGCTGGACCTGCAGCAGACGCTCGCTTTCGGGCTGTACCCGTTCGTCCTCGGCGGTGCGGTGAAGGCGCTGCTCGGTGCCGGGATCATCTCGCTCGGGTGGACGGCGGCGGTCCGGCGACGCGTCGGTGGTCGAGACGTCGGGCGCTGAAGCGTCGCTCGCTGGGGTGTGTGAGGTCGGGCGTCGTGTTAGGTTGTGCACAACATGATCGAGCACAACCGATGACCCGGACCGCCGGGATCCTCCTCGCCCTGCACGGAGCGGGCACGTCGACGACGCGACCCCTGCGCGTCCGGGCGCACCGGATGGTGGAGCGTGGCTTCGCCCCCGGCCTCCCGCACGCCGTGCTGGTGCCCCTGCTGGAGATCGCCGCCGGCACAGCCCTCGCACGAAGCCAACGACGGTCGACGACAGCGGTCGCTGCCGCTGCCGCAGCGACCGCACTCGGAGCAGTGCGCACCGGCATCGACCTCGAGGACCGCACCGTCACCGCGGGAACCGTCGCCGCCGCAGCACTGGCCGTCTCCGGCGCGACGGCGGTGGCCCGCGCGCATCGCGTCGGCCTCCTCGCGGCGACCGGTGCAGTGATCGTGTTCGAGCTCACCCGCCGGCGTCGCATCCGCAGCGTCGGTCGACGCACCGCTCCACCCTCCCCTGTGAAAGGCACGTGCCCCTGATGACCTCCCGCCGCCGCACTTCCCGCTCGACCAAGCCCCGCACCGTCGTCCGCATCCTGCTGGGTGCGGCCATGTCCTGGGCCGGCATCAGCCACCTCACGGTCGCACGCCAGGAGTTCCGGGCCCAGGTGCCGGAGTTCGTCCCCCTGGACCCGGACGTCACGGTCCTGGCATCGGGCATCGCCGAGATCTCCCTCGGTGCCGCCCTGATGCTGCTGGTCCGCCGGCAGGCCACCGTCGGGTGGGTCGCAGCGGTGTTCTTCACCGCGATCTTCCCCGGCAACATCGCGCAGTGGATGCACCACCGTGACGGCTTCGGCCTGGACACCGACACCAAGCGGTTCGTCCGGCTCCTGTTCCAGCCCGTGCTGATCGCCGTCGCGCTCTGGGCGACGAACGCACTCCGCAAGCGGCGCTGAACCCGGCTGCAGAGCGCCCCGGTCGCTCACGTCCTCGAGGGCGATCGGTGCTGCATCTGGAAATGCAGAAAACCCCCGCGTGAACGGGGGTTTTCTGAGAAGTGGCGGTACCGGTGGGATTTGAACCCACGGTGGAGTTGCCCCCACACATGTTTTCGAGACATGATCCTTCGGCCGCTCGGACACGGTACCGGGAAAGAGTTTACACGATCCGGGAGGCCCGTCACGCCACCCGACGTCGGCTCGCCCTCCACAGGCGGTCACCCTCACGGCTCTTCCCACACCCACAGGGCGCCCACGTCGTCGACTCGGCCTGCGGGCGTACCGTCCACGGCATGAAGACCCGCACGCTCATCGCACTCCTGACGTCCGTCCTCGGTGGGGCCGGTGTCCTCGGGGCAGCCGCCGTCGGGGCCCGGGCCGGCGTCAAGGGTCAACGGGCGGCTGCGCAACGAGTGGTCGACATGCTGCCGATCCACGCCGACTGGTGGCACGAGCGACAGCAGCACGAGGGGCAGCTCCTGTACGTGGCGATCGGCGACTCGGCGGCGCAGGGCGTCGGTGCGACGGTTCCGTCGCGCGGGTACGTGGGCCTGTTGGCGCGACGGATCCGGCACCGTTCCCACGAGTCGGTGCGGGTCGTGAACCTCAGCGTCTCGGGCTCGACGACCTGGGGTGCCAAGCGCGACCAGTTGCCGAAGCTCCGGCAGTACACGCCCGACATCTGCACGGTGTCGATCGGGGCGAACGACATCGCGGACTTCGACCCGGACAAGTTCGAACGGAACATCCGGGCGATCTACGGCGCGGTGCCGTCGCACGCCGTGGTGGCCGAGCTGCCGTGCATGTTCGTGCCGGACCGTGAGCGCAAGGTGGCAGTGGCGAACGAGATCGTGCACCGCGTGGCCGCCGAGTTCGGGCTGACCGTGGCGCCGCTGCACACGATCACGAAGCGGGTCGGGGTCCGCCGCACGTTCTTCAACAGCTACGGCGACCTGTTCCACCCGAACGACCGGGGGTACGAGGTCTGGGCGAGCGCGTTCGAGCCGGCGGTCGACGCCCGGGTGGACACGGTCGCGGCGATCCGCCACTACCTGTCCGCGCGCGAAGCGGAGACCCTCGGGCGTGAGGCCGGGGCCGTCGCGAACGCTCGTGCCGAGCAAGACACCGACGGTGCCGAGGCACTCGACCACGCCAACCGACCGAGTCCCGTCGAACGGATCCGCAACCGGATGACGGGGTCGATCGCCCTGCCCGACGAGCCGGTGCACCGCTCCGGCGATGTCGGCGGCACGGCCTAGCCTCGACGACATGGCGCGCCCGCAGTCCCTCTACCGATGCACCGAGTGCGGCTGGACCAGTGTCAAGTGGGTCGGCCGGTGCGGCGAGTGCCAGACCTGGGGCACGGTCGAGGACTCCTCGGCGGTCTCGGCCAGCACACGTGGCACCGCGGCCGTCGCCGTCACGGGTGCCCGAGCGGCACGGCCCATCACCGAGGCCCGCGGCACGACGGTGCAGCGCTGGCAGACCGGCATCGGCGAGTTCGACCGCGTGCTCGGCGGCGGGGTCGTCCCCGGCGCTGCGGTGCTGCTGTCCGGCGAACCCGGTGTCGGCAAGTCCACGCTCCTGCTCGAGGTCGCTTCGCGCGCGGCCGCTTCCGGCAAACGCGTCCTCTACGTCAGCGCGGAAGAGTCCGTCGACCAGGTCCGGCTCCGCGCCGAGCGCACCGGGGCGATGCACGACGACCTCTACCTGGCGAGCGAAGTCGACCTCGGCGTCATCATCGGCCAGATCGACCAGGTCAAGCCGGACCTGCTCATCGCCGACTCCGTCCAGACCATCTCGTCCAGCTCGATCGACGGCATCGCGGGCGGGACCTCCCAGGTGCGCGAGGTCGCCTCGACCCTGATCCGCATCGCGAAGGACCGCGCCCTCCCCGTCCTGATCGTCGGCCACGTCACCAAGGACGGCACGATCGCCGGGCCACGCCTGCTCGAGCACCTGGTCGACGTCGTCTGCCACTTCGAGGGCGACCGGCAGACCGCGCTCCGCTTCGTCCGGGCTCTGAAGAACCGTTTCGGCCCCACGGACGAGGTCGGGTGCTTCGACATGGGCGGCGACGGCATCCACGAGGTCCCCGACCCCAGCGGCCTCTTCATGTCCAAGAACACGACCCCGGTCTCCGGCACGTGCGTGACCGTGGCGCTCGAGGGGCGTCGGGCGCTCCCGGTCGAGGTCCAGGCACTCATCGTGCCGAGCTCCGCGCCGCAGCCCCGTCGGGTCGTGAACGGTGTCGATGCCTCACGCGTGGCGATGCTGCTCGCGGTGCTCGAACGCCGAGCCGGCCTCAAGCTCTCCGATGCCGACGTCTACGTCTCGACGGTGGGCGGCATGAAGCTCACCGAACCCGGCGCCGACCTGGCGATCGCCCTGGCCCTGGCGAGTGCGGCACGAGACCGCCCGTACCCGCACACGCTCGCGGCCGTCGGTGAGATCAGCCTCGCCGGCGAGATCCGTCCGGCCACGGGCACGAAGCAGCGCGTGAACGAGGCGAGCCGACTCGGCTTCACGACCGTCCTCGGCTCGGACTCCGGGCATCTGCGCGAAGCACTGCGTGTGGCGTTCTCGATGACGCAGTCGGCCCGTGAGCGCGAGCTCGACCGCGCGTTCTGAGCCGACGGCCCACCGCGGACAGCCCGACGGCCAGCCCTAAGCGCGCAATGCGGCCAGCAGGTCCTCCGGGGTCGCCTGCATGGTGTTCGGCCCGGCGATGTCGAAGAACACGCCCTCGAGCATGTCGAGGTGGGCGTCGAGGAACTCCTCGAGCCGCGGTCCGTCGTAGACCATGACCTGCCGGATCTTCTCGTCCGGCACCATCGCCGTGTAGGCGTCCGCCGACGAGAACAGCAGCAGGATGCGCTGTTCAGAGCCTTCGCGCCCGAAGACCCGCACCTGCATGTCCTTCTTGCCGGTCACGAGCCGGGGGACGATCACGATGTCGTTGCGCAGCGCGAACGCCACCGCAGCGACGTCCTGCTTCGCGAGGGCTTCCTCGAGTTGTTCACTCCGGAAGCGCTGTTCCTTGTCTGCCATCTGAGCAATTCCACCAGATTTTCGTCGTTCAGTGACGCACGGGTAGCCAGTCGGCCCAGAGCACGCTAGCCTGATGGAACCGCTTCGGCGGCGCTCAACGTTCGAGCGAGGTGGTTTGCCCCTCAACTCGGACTACCAGGGTCACTGGCCATCAGGCCTGACCCCGAACCCGTCCCGCCGGCACCTGCCCGCGTGGCGCATCACCCCCGTCGACGTACGTCGGGGCTCCGCAGGTGCGATCGCACCATGGCGGAACGCAAGAAAGCTAAGGAAACGCCATCATGGCATCTACCGGTACCGTCAAGTGGTTCAACAACGAAAAGGGCTTCGGCTTCATCGCCCCGGACGACGGAAGCGCTGACGTCTTCGCGCACTTCTCCGCGATCGCCGGCAACGGCTACAAGTCGCTGGAGGAGAACCAGAAGGTGGAGTTCGACATCACCGAGGGCCGCAAGGGCCCGCAGGCGGAGAACATCACCGTCCTCGGCTGATCACATCAGCTTCGAACGGCCCCGTCGTCCTCTGGACGGCGGGGCCGTTTGCTGTCCACTGATGTGTTGGACCGGTGCGCAGTGGATACATCGTCTACGTCGACGAAAGCGGAGATCACAGTCTCACGCGCATCAATCCGGACTACCCGATGTTCGTGCTCGCGTTCTGCATCTTCCCCGTCGACGTCTACGTCGACCGGATCGTTCCGCTCGTCCAACGCCTCAAGTTCGACTTCTTCAACCACGACATGGTCGTCCTCCACGAGCGGGAGATGCGTCAGTCAGCTCCGCCGTTCGACATCCTCCTGAACGCCTCCGTCCGCAGCGATTTCATGGCAAGAGTCGACGCCGTGTTCGATGAGCGCTTCGGGGTGGTTGCATCCGCCATCCGGAAGCACGAGTTCGTCCGCCGGGTCGGGGAGGACACGAGTCCGTACCACGTCGCGCTCGAGTTCGGGCTCGAACGGGTCTTCTTGCAGCTCCAGGATCGAGGAGCGTCCCGGTGCGAGACGTTCGTGGTCTTCGAGAGCCGGGGCCGCTCCGAGGACAGGGAGCTGGAGGCCGAGTTCGACCGCATCATGAGCACCACGAAGATGCGTGGGATGGCCGAGACCTTCCGTTTCAAGATCGCGAGCAAGCAGACGAACAGTGCCGGGCTCCAGATCGCCGATCTCGTCGCTCGTCCGATCGGCACACATCTCCTCAAGCCCGAGCAGCCCAACCGCGCGTGGGACCGGATCCTCGAGCGCATGCCGAAGTCGCCGTCTGGTTCGGTGAAGGGCTGGGGCCTGAAGGTGTACCCGTGAAAGCGAGAACCCCCGGGGGTTCCGGGGGTTCGACGCCGATCGGGCATTCCCAATCCACTTGCCCCGAGGCTACCAGCCCGCGCGACGCCCGGGCTACTGCAGGATGAACTGCACCGAGGCCGTCGACTTCAGGTTCCCGACCGCGACCTGCAGGTGGTAGCTGGCCCCGTCGGCCGAGACCGCCGGGCGGGACGCATCGCACGTCGTGGTGGACGACCGGGTGCGGTCCCAGGCGATCGCGGGCGTGGTCAGGGTCTGCCCGGACTTGATCGTGACGTCCTGGTTCGTGCCGCCGGTCTGGCAGTCCTTCGACGACCAGTACTGCTCCTCGCCCGAGCTGATCGTCAGCACCTGCTGCGCTGACCCGAGGTCGAGGTGGCACGAGTTCGTGCCGGTGTTCTTGATCGACATGGCGATCTTCGGGTCCTCGGTGGGGCCGTACGCCTCCTTGTCGAGCACGGGCGTGAGGACGACCTGGTCCTTGCTGCACGTCGACCCGTCGGCAGCGCCCGACCCAGACGCCGACGCAGATGCCGACGCCGAACGGGACGGTGCAGCGGACGAAGCACCACCGGCCGAAGCCGGGGCCGAAGCGGACGGCGAGGACGTGGGCGCTGCCGTCGGGGTCGACGCGCTCCCTCGTCCGACGACGATGAGCACGACCACCACGATGATGATCACGAGCGCGCCGAGCACAGCTGCACGACGGCGCCAGTACACGACCGGCTTCTCGGGCCCGACGGGGTGACGCAACGACGACATGCGCACAGGGTAGACAACGGCGGATGCCCGGTGCGGGACCCCCGCCGGGTGCCGCGCGAAAGCGTCAGAGGATCTTCAGCATGCGGGTGTTGCCGAGGGTGTTCGGCTTGACCCGGGCGAGGTCGAGGAACTCCGCGACCCCTTCGTCCGACGACCGCACCAGCTCGGCGTAGACGGCGGGTTCGACGACCTGCTCGCCGATCTCCAGGTAGCCGTGCTTCGCGAAGAAGTCGACCTCGAACGTCAGGCAGAAGATCCGCGCGACGCCGAGTTCACGGCCGTCGTGTTCGAGCGCCTCGAGCATCCGGTGTCCGACGCGCTTGTGGATCCAGTCGGCGTCGAGGGCGAGCGTGCGCACCTCGGCGATGTCGTCCCAGAAGACGGCGAGGGCACCACAGCCGATCGGGACGCCGTCGGGACCCTCGGCGATCCGGAACTGCTGGATCGAGCCGTACAGCGCGACGTTCTCCTTGCCGAGCAGGATGCGCCGATCGACGTAGGGGGCGATGAGCCGCTGGATGTGCGGGACGTCCGAGGCGAGTGCCGGACGCACCAGGATCCCGTGCTCGTCACGTTCGTGGAACGCGTGCTTCCCGTGCTCTGTCATCCCGACAACCATAGCCGCGCGTGGACGAGCGGCAGCCGACCGCTCCGGGGGACATCCCGCTGTACTGCGCCCAGGCGCGGCCGCCTACCGTCCACACCATGCCTCAGATCATCGAAACCGTCGACGTCAACGTCCCCGTCTCCGCAGCGTACGGTCAGTGGACCCGCTTCGAGGAGTTCCCGCACTTCCTCGACGAGGTCGAGAAGATCGTCCAGGTCGACGACAAGACCACCGACTGGACCGTGAAGGTCGCCGGCCAGGAGCGCGAGTTCCGCGCCGTCATCACCGAGCAGCACCCCGACGAGCGGGTCGCCTGGGCCGTCAAGGACGGCGAGACCGACCACGCCGGCGTCGTCACCTTCCACAAGCTCTCCGACGACGAGACGCGCGTGACCGCGCAGATCGACTGGGAGCCGTCCGGCTTCCTCGAGAAGCTCGGCGCCGCGGTCGGCGTCGGTGGCCACGCCATCAAGAAGGACCTGCAGAACTACAAGGAGCGCGTCGAGTCGGCTCCGACCGACACGGGCTGGCGCGGCGACGTGCAGGCGTGATCACGGCCTGACACGTCCGCACACGGACAGACGGGAGGCCCGGTGCCAGCTGGCACCGAGCCTCCCGTCTGTCTGGTGTCGGGTCCTAGGACTCGATCTCGCCCTGGGGCGCGTCGGTCGCGGTCTCGACCGCGGCTGCGCCGGCGAGGACCTCTTCGCGGCCCGGCTGACGCCCGGTCTCGAAGTGGAACGCACCGTCGACGAAGTCGACCTTGACGTGGTCACCGGCGGTGAGCTCACCCTGCAGGATGTGCTCGGACAGCTGGTCCTCGACCTCGTGCTGCATCGCGCGACGCAGCGGGCGTGCACCGAGGGACGGGTCGAACCCGACCTTGATGAGCTGCTCCTTGGCGGGGAGGGTCAGCTCCACCGTCATGTCGCGGTCGAGCAGACGGTCGGCCAGGCGCTTCACGAACAGGTCCACGATCTGCAGCAGCTCAGGCTGCGACAGCTGCGGGAACACGATCGTGTCGTCGACGCGGTTGAGGAACTCCGGCTTGAAGTGCTTCTTGAGCTCCTCGTTGACCTTGCCGCGCATGCGGTCGTAGCCGACGGCCGAGTCACCCTCGACCTGGAAGCCCACCGGGCCACCGGCGATGCCCTGCGAACCGAGGTTCGTGGTCATGATGATGACGGTGTTCTTGAAGTCGACCACGCGGCCCTGACCGTCGGTGAGACGACCCTCCTCGAGCACTTGCAGCAGCGAGTTGAAGATGTCCGGGTGGGCCTTCTCGATCTCGTCGAACAGGACCACGGAGAACGGCTTGCGGCGCACCTTCTCGGTGAGCTGGCCGCCCTCCTCGAACCCGACGAACCCGGGAGGGGCACCGAACAGACGCGAGACGGTGTGCTTCTCGCCGAACTCCGACATGTCGAGGGAGATCAGTGCGCCCTCGTCGTCGAACAGGAACTCGGCGAGCGCCTTGGCGAGCTCGGTCTTGCCGACACCCGTGGGCCCGGCGAAGATGAACGAGCCCGAGGGGCGGTTCGGGTCCTTCAGACCGGCACGGGTCCGGCGGATGGTCTTGGACAGGGCCGAGATGGCCTCTTCCTGACCGATCACGCGCTGGTGCAGTGCCTTCTCCATGAAGACGAGACGCGAGGTCTCCTCTTCGGTGAGCTTGAACACCGGGATGCCCGTGGCCTGCGCCAGGACCTCGGCGATGATGCCCTCGTCGACGGTGCCGGACGCGGCGACGTCACCGGCACGCCACTGCTTCTCGAGGCGGAGTCGCTCGCCCAGGAGCTTCTTCTCCTCGTCACGCAGGCTGGCTGCCTTCTCGAAGTCCTGCTCCTCGATGGCGGCTTCCTTCGACCCACGGACCGTCGAGATCTTCTCGTCGAACTCGCGGAGCTCTGGGGGCGCCGACAGGATCGAGAGGCGCAGGCGTGCGCCGGCCTCGTCGATCAGGTCGATGGCCTTGTCCGGCAGGAAGCGGTCCTGCACGTAGCGGTCCGCCAGGTTGGCGGCCGAGACGATCGCACCGTCGGTGATGGACACCTTGTGGAACGCCTCGTACTTGTCGCGCAGGCCCTTGAGGATGTTGATCGTGTGCGGCAGCGACGGCTCGTTGACCTGCACCGACTGGAAGCGACGCTCGAGTGCGGCGTCCTTCTCGAAGTGCTTGCGGTACTCGTCGAGCGTGGTGGCACCGATGGTCTGGAGCTCACCGCGGGCGAGGAGGGGCTTGAGGATCGAGGCGGCGTCGATCGCACCTTCGGCAGCACCGGCACCGACGAGCGTGTGGATCTCGTCGATGAAGACGATGATGTCGCCGCGGGTGCGGATCTCCTTCGTGACCTTCTTCAGGCGCTCCTCGAAGTCACCGCGGTAGCGGGAACCGGCGATGAGCGATCCGAGGTCGAGCGAGTAGAGCTGCTTGTCCTTCAACGTCTCGGGCACGTCGCCCTTGACGATCGCCTGGGCGAGGCCCTCGACGACGGCGGTCTTGCCGACGCCGGGCTCACCGATCAGGACGGGGTTGTTCTTGGAGCGGCGGGAGAGGATCTGCATGACCCGCTCCATCTCCTTCTCGCGCCCGATGACGGGGTCGAGCTTGCCGTCGCGCGCGGCCTGGGTGAGGTTCCGACCGAACTGGTCGAGGACCTGCGAACCCTGCTGCGCGTTCTGCTGCTGCTCGCCGCCGACGGCGACCGCTTCCTTGCCCTGGTAGCCGGACAGGAGCTGGATGACCTGCTGGCGGACCCGGTTGAGGTCGGCGCCGAGCTTCACGAGCACCTGGGCTGCGACGCCCTCGCCCTCGCGGATCAGGCCGAGCAGGATGTGCTCGGTACCGATGTAGTTGTGGCCGAGCTGCAGCGCCTCGCGCAGGGACAGCTCGAGCACCTTCTTGGCACGCGGCGTGAACGGGATGTGCCCGGTCGGCTGCTGCTGACCCTGGCCGATGATGTCCTGGACCTGCTCGCGGACGGCGTCGAGCGAGATGCCGAGCGACTCCAGCGCCTTGGCAGCAACGCCCTCGCCCTCGTGGATCAGGCCGAGGAGGATGTGCTCGGTGCCGATGTAGTTGTGGTTGAGCATCTTCGCTTCTTCTTGAGCGAGGACGACAACACGACGGGCTCGGTCGGTGAATCTCTCGAACATGTGCTCTCCCTTGGCCCTTTCTGACGGAGCCGACAGCTGGTCCGGTCTCGTCTGAGTCCGGTCACGTACTCCGAGAGTAACCAGCGCTCCCCGTGCGGGCTGCCCCTGTTCGCCGTGGGCGTGACCTCACTGCGCGATGTGCGCAGTGAGCGAACGGAACAGACGACGGGAGGCCCGTGGCGGCGTCCGCCACGGGCCTCCCGATCGCTCCTGGGTCGCGTGTCAGGCGCGGCGCGCTGCCCGGCGCAGGGCACGCCGGAAGCGGCGCGGCTCGACGCCCAGGGCGTCGAGGACGTCGTGCGCCGAGCCCATGAAGGGGTCGTCGACGCCGTCGAGGACGGCCAGCACGACGTGCACCGGGCGGACGCGCTCGGCCGGACCGGCGAGGACGGCTGCTCGTGCGAGGACCCGGGCGGCCGCCGGGGTGCAGGCGACCCGGTCGTGCTCGTCGGGGCACGCGGCCCGCGCACCGACGAAGACGCTGATCTCGGAGCGGACGGCTTCGGGGCTGACCCCGTGCGCCTCGAGGACCGGGCGGAACCGGGGCATCCCGTTGCAGAGCGTGACGGCGGCGAGCAGGAGGTGCTCCGCGTCGACGAAGCCGAAGCCCGTCTCGTGGGACTCGAGGTCGGCGAGCAGCACGATCTCGCGACCCTGCCGGACGGTGGGGAGGGCGACGGACAGCTGAGCGATCTGCATGTATTCAGAATATCGCATGCGATGGCAATTGAACAGCCCTCGGTTCAGCGCGGCTCGGTACCATCCGGTCATGGATCAGCCCGTCGTCGGCCTCGTCGTCCACCCGACCAAGAACGTGCAGGAGTCCGTCACGACCCTGCAGCGATGGAACGCGTCCGGCCGGGGCGAGCTCGTCGCCCGCCGAGCCGACGCACAGCGGATCGGCGGGGGCATCACCGCGGTGGAGGACGACGACTTCACCGCACGCGTCGACCTCGTCGTGGCCCTCGGCGGCGACGGCACCATGCTCGGCGCGATGCGACTCGTGGCGAAGCGCCCGGTCCCGGTGCTCGGCGTGAACTACGGCAACGTCGGGTTCCTGGTGGAGATCGAACCGCCGGAGCTCGAAGCCGCGCTCGACCGGCTGTCGGCCGGCGAGTACCAGCTCGAGCCGCACCACGCGCTCGAGGCCCGGCTGTCCTGGAGCGGCGCACGCACGGACTACCTGGCGTTCAACGACCTGACGATCGTGCGGCGCCCCGGTTCCGGTCAGGTGTCGGCGGACCTCAGTGTCGGCGGGCTCGGCTACGGCTACTACCGCGCCGACGCCATCGTCGCCGCGACCCCGGCCGGCTCCACCGCGTACAACTACGCCGCGGGTGGCCCGGTGCTCTCCCCCGCACTCTCCGGGTCCGTCGTCACCCCCGTCGCCCCGATGGCGGGCATCGACCGCGCCGTGGTGCTCGCCGCCCGCGAGCGCTACCGGTTCGACATCGCCGAGGGCACCAGGAGCGCCGCACTCGAGGTCGACGGACTCGTCGTCGGCGAGGTCGCCACCGGAGCGCAGATCGACGTCCGCCTCCGCAAGGACGCCGGCAGCGTCGTGCGACTCGACGCCGAGCGGCACGGACGCACCGGTCGGGTGAAGCTGAGCCTGCTCGACCTGCCGGTCCGGCCCGACCAGCTCATCGAGCTGATCCCGAGCGATCTGCGGCAGAAGCTCGGGCGCGAACTCGACCAGTAGCGGTCCGGGCAAGCGTCCGGTGCCCACGAACGTGAATGGCCCGCTCGAGCAGTGCTCGAGCGGGCCTTCCCATCACCCCACCGGATCGTCTTCCCACAGACCGACCCGGGTTCCCCTGCCGACGCGAGCGCCGGCCGAAGCCTGCTGACCTCAGTCGGTCAGGTACAGCTGCATGTCCTGCGAGACCGCCTTGGCGAACAGGCGCAGCTTGGCGCGCGACTCCACCCGGCTGACGGCCTGGCGGGTCGTGTGCACGATCTTCGAGATCTCGTCGAGCGTCATCGGCTTGTCGTCGTCGAGGCCGTAGCGCATGCGGATCACGTTGGCTTCCTCGCTCGGCAGCTCGGCGACGATCGAACGGATGTCGCGGTGCAGGAGCGTGGTCTCGGTGAGCTCGTTCGGGGACGCAGCGTCCTCGTCCTCGATGAAGTCACCGAGCTCGCTGTCGTCCGAGTCGCCGACCACCGTGTGGATCGAGACCGGCTCGTGCGAGCGGCCCTTGAGGTCGACGAGCTCTTCCACCGTCATGCTCAGCTCGGCGGCGACCTCGTCGGGCATCGGCGCGCGGCCGAGGTCGACGGTCAGGTCACGCTCGGTGCGGGAGATCTTGTTGATCAGCTCGACGGTGTGGACCGGGATGCGGATCGTGCGGGCCTTGTCGGCGAGACCACGCGAGATCGCCTGGCGGATCCACCAGGTGGCGTAGGTCGAGAACTTGTAGCCCTGCGTGAAGTCGAACTTCTCGACCGCACGGACCAGGCCGAGGTTGCCCTCCTGGATGACGTCCATGAACGGCAGGCCACGCTGCGAGTAGCGCTTCGCGATGCTGACGACCAGGCGGAGGTTCGAGGTGATCATGCGCTCCTTGGCGCGCTCACCGTCGCGGACGAGCCAGCGGAGTTCACGCTGCAGGGTCTTCGCGAGGCCCTTCTCGGTCGCGAGCTTCTCTTCCGCGAACAGGCCGACCTCGATGCGACGGGCGATCTGCGCTTCTTCCTCGGCGGTGAGGAGCGAGAGGCGACCGATGTGGCGCAGGTAGTCGCCGACCTGGTCGACGGAGGCACCGCGGACGCCAGCGAGCTGCTCGTCGGCCTCGACCTCGGTGTCGAGGGAGGTCGTCGCGGACTCGGCGCCCTGGGTCTTCGATGCCGCTGCCTTCTTCGTGGTGGCGCGGCGGGTGGTGCTCGGTGCAGCCGGTGCGATCGTCATGGTGTTGCTCCCTGCGTTCGGCGGTGATGGCTTCGTGCGGTGGTGCTGGGGGTGTTGCTTCTGGGTGCTGCTTGAGGTGTTCACGAGTAAAGCGGTCCGGAGGTGTACCCCACAAACCGATCGGAATGATTCTCAGGCATCTCCGTGCTTCGTCATCGAAACCGTCCCCCGTGGGGTACAGCGATGCTGCCAGTGTGGTCCCCCGAACTGCCGCGGATCAAGGGTATGACGTGATGTTTCCGGCGTTGCAGGAGTGTTTCTCACGCGTTTCCGAACCTGTACCCCGCACCGCCGCGCCTTCCGGACATGCAAAAGGGGTACGTCCGGCCGGATCGATGCGATCCGGTGGTCGTACCCCGAAAACCGAGTGGGTGGGGGTCACCAGGAGGGTTCGAGCCACCCGTCCCGGCGCTTGGACGCCTCGAGGTCGGCGTCTCGGTCGAACTCGTCGTACTCGCTCTCGATGTCACCGACGAGGCTGCGACCCGTGAAGGGGTGTGTGGTTGCCATGCGGACGATGCTCACCCCGGCGCGCGACGGCGAGGTGAACGGCGCGTGACCGGTCGAGGGCGCACAGCCGTCCAGGGGGCACCGACGTCGAAGGCCGCCGACCACGATGGGGCGACGGCCTTCGGACAGGACTGGGTCGGGCGGCGCTACTCGGCCGAGGCCGGTGCCGGCGCGGGGACGCCGTGCTCCCGCTCGAACCGGACACGCTCCTCGGCCTCGACCTTGGCGTACGCGGCACGCTCGGTGCGGTCGGCCCGCATGATGGCGCGCATCACGAACCAGAAGATGAGGCCGACGACGATGGTCGGCGTCAGGGCGAAGATGATCCCGGTCACGACTCCATGCGGCACCGGAGCATCGTACCCCGGGGAACCGGGACTTACTTCACCAGGGGGAAGAGGATCGTCTCGCGGATGCCGAGGCCGGTGATCGCCATGAGCAGGCGGTCGACGCCCATGCCCATGCCACCCGACGGCGGCATCGCGTGCTCGAGGGCTCGCAGGAACTCCTCGTCGACGCGCATCGCCTCGGGGTCACCGCCGGCTGCGAGCTTCGCCTGCTCGACGAAGCGCTCCCGCTGCACGACCGGGTCGACGAGCTCGGAGTACGCCGTCGCGAGCTCGAAGCCGCGGACGTACAGGTCCCACTTCTCGACGATGCCCGGTCGGGTGCGATGCTCGCGGGTGAGCGGCGAGGTGTCGACCGGGAAGTTCATCACGAACGTCGGGCGGTCGAGCGAGTCGATCACGAAGTGCTCCCAGAGCTCTTCGACGTACTTGCCGTGCGTGGCGTGCGCGACCTCGACGCCCTCGGCAGCGGCGAGCTCCTGCAGCTCGGACAGCGGGGTCTCCGGGGTGATCTCGCGACCGGCCGCCTCGGACAGCGAGCCGTACATGTCGATGCGCGGCCACTCACCGCCGAGGTCGTACGTGCTGCCGTCGGGCAGGGTGACCTCGAGCGAGCCGCCGGTCACGGCCCGCGCAGCGCGCTGCACAAGCTCCTGCGTCAGGTCGGCCATCTGCTCGTAGTTGCCGTACGCCTGGTACGCCTCGACCATCGCGAACTCGGGCGAGTGCGACGAGTCGGCACCCTCGTTGCGGAAGTTCCGGTTGATCTCGAACACCCGGTCGATGCCGCCGACGACCGCGCGCTTCAGGAAGAGCTCGGGCGCGATGCGCAGGAAGAGCTCGGTGTCGAAGGCGTTCGAGTGGGTCACGAACGGACGAGCCGAGGCGCCACCGTGCTGGGTCTGCAGCATCGGCGTCTCGACCTCGAGGTACTCGTGCTCGGTGAAGGTCTGGCGGAGCGAGGACATCACGGCGGCGCGGGCGCGGACGGTGGCGCGTGCTTCGTCGCGGACGATGAGGTCGAGGTAGCGCTGGCGGACCCGCGTCTCCTCGTTCAGTTCGTTGTGCAGGTTCGGCAGCGGCAGGATCGCCTTCGCCGCGATCGCCCACTCGTCGACCATGATCGACAGCTCACCGCGGCGCGAGGAGATCACACGGCCGTGTACGAACACGTGGTCGCCGAGGTCGACGAACTCCTTCCAGCGCGCGAGGGACTCGTCTCCGACCTCGGCCAGGGACACCATCGCCTGGATGCGGGAGCCGTCGCCGGACTGCAGCGACGCGAAGCAGAGCTTGCCGGTGTTGCGCGAGAACACGATGCGGCCGGCGACACCGACGACGTCCTGCGTCTCCTCGCCGGTCTCGAGGTGCGCGTACTGGTCGCGGACCGCCGGGATCGTCGTCGTGATCGGGAGCTCGGCGGGGTACGCCTCGATGCCGGACTCGAGCAGCTTCGCCCGCTTGTCGAGCCGGACCTGTCGCTGCTCGCTGGTCTCCTGCTCGGCCAGTGCGGCGGCGGCGGCGATCGCGGTGTCGGTGGTGGCGGTCTCGTCGGTCATGCGGGTGCGGCTCCGATGGTCGTGGGGGTCGGGGGAAATGCTACCCGCGCCGCGCGCCCGCCCCCGAACCGCGCCCGGACGGGTCCCCTCGACTGGTCACGACTCCCCGCCGGCGCGGCGCCGACGGGTCACGTTCCGTCGGCCGGAGCGCTGCGGGCCGACGGCTCGTGACCACTCGGCGGAACTGAGCGGGGAGTCGTGACCGACCGCCATGCCCCTACAGCGTGGACTGCCCGTCGGCGGCCGTCAGTGCGTTGTCGACGGCGGAGCGGACGAGCGCACCGAGCACCCGGCCGGGGTGGTCGACTCCGATGCCGGAGAGCGTGCCCGCCGACTGGTCCACGATCGCCGCCGAGAAGCTCACGGCGGCGCGGACGGCGTCGGCGTAGGCGGGCCGGTCCCCCTCGGCGATGACGAACGGCTCGGCGCCCATCTCGACCACCAGGGCCTGCGCGATGGGCAGCACGGGTGACGGGGCGGTGACCGCGCAGTAGGCGTCACGGAGCCGCGACAGGTCGACGCTGGTGCCGGTGAACGCCATCGCGGGGTGGATGGCGAGCGGGATCGCACCGGCCGCCATCGCGGGGGCGAGGATGCCGACGCCGTGGTCCGGGCTGGTGTGCACGACGAGCTGCCCGGGCTGCCAGATGCCGGCGTCCGCCAGGCCCTGCACGAGTGAGGCCAGCTGGTCGTCCGGCACCGCGAGCAGGACGAGTTCGCTCCGCTCCACCAGGTCCGGCGTTGCGAGCACGGGAGCGCCGGGCAGCATCGCCTCGGCGCGGTCACGGCTCTCGGCGGACACGGCGGTCACGCCGACGACCGCGTGCTCCGCGTTCGCGAGTGCGGCGCCGAGCACGGGTCCGACCCGTCCGGCCCCGACGACGCCGACGCCGAGGCGCCCGGCCCTCATCGGACGGCCCCGGTGGGCGGGACGTCGCTCCACCCCGGTCCGGGAGGCACGGTGCCGGGCCGGTGGTCGGCGTCGGGTCCGGCAGGGGCTCCGGTCCCGGGCCACGGCACGTCCGCAGCGTGCCTGGCGGACGCGGGACGGGCCTCCCGTTCGCGCCACCGGTGGGACGTGTCGACCGCAGCGGCCTCGACGGCGCGGTGGGTGGTCTCGGACCACAGACGCTGCGCGTCCCGTGCGTCGAGCGCACCGACGCGGGCCGAGACCGGCCCGGCGACGGTGTGCACGTGGACGGCGGCGAGCCGCAGGGCACGCTCGAGCGGACCCTGCTCGACCTTGACGCTCTGCACCCGGGGCAGCGGCACGATGACGAGCGACCGCCAGACGGCGCCGAGCCGGAGCAGCACCGCGCCCTGCACGAACCGGTACCCGTTGCGTCGGAACGCGAACGGCCGGAGCCAGGCGCCGCGGCGCGGGGAGTGCACGAAGCCGCCCTGGTCGCCGCTCGTGGTGAGGCTGTCGTCGACGACGCTGACGGCCTCGGCGGAGCCTTCCCGCAGGGCCTCCTGCGACGCCTCGGGGCCGGCGACGGCAGTGCCGACCAGGCCGGGCAGGATGATGTCGAGGACCTCGCGGACGTCGGCCGCGGTGCCGACGGGCAGCACGATGGCGGAGGCCTGCTGGTTGCTCGACGCCCCGTTGCCCGCGTTCGTCGCACGGTTGATCCGGACGTCCCACCAACCGAACGGGCGCCAGAGCAGCGGCTGCGCGACGCTGACGGCGTGGATGCGGCCCGGGGGCAGCGTCTCGTTCGAGGTCGAGACGAGCCCGAACCCGATCCGGATGCCGTCGCGGGTCTCGGCGATCGTGTACTGCAGCGACCGCGAGAACTTGCGGACGTAGTAGCTGCCCGCACCGATCACGGCGGGGAACAGGCCGAACAGGATCCCGTACTCGCCGGTGAGCGCGACGCTGACGATCATCGCTGCCACGGCCAGCAGGATGAAGACGGTGGTGCCGGAGAGCAGCATCGACGCGATCAGCCGACCGGGCTTCACCTTGACGATCCGGGTGGCCTGCACCGCGGCGGCGTCGAGCTCGGGCGAGAACATCTCGTCGACGCGGTCCTGCAGCACACCGTTCGACGCGCGCGCCGGACCACTGCCACGGTCGTCGTCCTTCGCACCAGAGGCGAGCACGAGGATGCGCAGCCGCAGGTCGTCGGCGGCCTTCACCCCGAGGTACGCGAGCTGCACGTTGGCGTCGTTGCCAGCCTGGGCGATCTCGAGCTTCGCCGTGCCGAACACCCGCGGGATGAGCGGACGCGAGATGTTGATGCCCTGGATCCGGTCGAGCCGGGCCTTGCGGTGGTTCCGGAACAGCACGCCCGAGCGGACCTCGACGATCTCGCCGGTGACCCGGAACTCGTGCATCCGCCAGGACAGGTAGAAGAGCCCGATCAGCACGAGCAGGAACACCGCGACGCCGAGCAGCACCCAGCCGACGACGCCGTGCTCGTAGACGTAGCGGACGGGGTCGCCGTCCTGCTGCTCGCCGCCGGGGATGAAGAACTCGACGAGCTGGTCGCGCAGGCTGTTCAGCACGTAGCCGAGGATGACGATCAGGAAGATCCCGCCCTTGAGCAGCGGGGTCAGCGGGTGCAGGCGGTGCCACTCGCCGTCGGTCAGGGGCGCGGCGGCAGCGGCGTTCCCGCGCGTGGGCGGGGCGGGCGGCGGCGGGCCGGGTCGGAAGGTCACCGCGACCCCTACAGCCCGGCGCGGCGGGACTCGGCGAGCTCGACGAGCCGGTCGCGCAGTTCGTCGGCGTCGGTCGCGGGGATGCCGGGGATGCGGACGTTCGTGGCGGCCGCAGCGGTCACGAACTTCAGCTCGCTCATGCCGAGCGCCCGGTCGAGCGGACCGCGCGCCACGTCGACGAGCTGCATGCGTCCGTACGGCACCGCCGTGAAGCGCTGCCACATCAGGCCGCGGCGGACCACCAGGTCGTCGTCGCGCAGGGCGTAGCCGATCGCACGTACCCGACGGGGCGTCAGCGCCGCGGTGACGAGCGTGATGACGAGCACCACGATGCCGATGAGCAGCCAGACCGTTCCGGCGCCCGAGCCGAAGCCGGCGTTGACGACCCCGATCAGGACCAGTCCGGCGGTCACCACGAGGCCGATCACCAGGGTCGTGATGAGTTCGGTCCACACGAGCTTCGCGGACACCCTGGTCCAGTCGATGCCGGTCAGGCCGAGGCCCGGCTCGTCGAGTCGTTCACGCGCCATCGCGGGCCTCCAGTGGGTGTGCTCGGGTCAGTTCGCCGTCGTGCGGGGTGCGCTCGGGTCAGTTCGCCGTCGTGCCGTTCCGGGGGTCGCCCGGCTCGTCGTCGTCGCTCGGAGGAGCGATGCACATGCGCTCTGCCACGAGTGCGCAGACCGTCAGCACGATCCCGCCCCCGACGGCGACCACGTTCGGCAGGGTCGAGCCTAGCGAAGGCGTCACCGAGCGGGTCAGGAGGTACACGACCAGGCCGATCGCGAAGCCGCCGAACAGGACACCGCAGATGCTCGAGGCCTTCGCCAGCACCACCACGCGCGTGGCGTAGAGCGGGTCGACCGGCCGCTGCCGGCCCGCGCCCTCGCGGGCGTGCCGGCGGACAGGACGCGCCATGAGCACGACGGCGACGCCGATGAACGCGAGCGTGATGCCGAGCGGCACGGCGAGCAGCAGCGTCGGCGACTGTCGCGAGGCGAGCACGGCATCGAACGCGAAGCCCGCCACCGCGGTCACGACGGCGATGCTGAACAGGGTGGAGAGACGGGTCGGCTTCACGGCTGGGTCACGTTCCCTTCGGTGGTGGCCCGGGAGGCGCTGGGCACGTCCGCGAACAGGCGCGGCTCGTCGACACGCTCGGTGTCGTCCCCCACGGCGGCGAGCAGGTCGGCCACCGGCCCGGCGCCGGGCAGGACGGCCCCCGGGTCGGCGTCGAGCCACGGTGCGAGCACGAACGCGCGCTCGGCGGCACGGGGGTGCGGGACGGTGAGCGTGGCGGTGTCGATGTGCAGGTCGTCGACGGCGACGACGTCGAGGTCGAGGGTCCGGTCGCCCCAGCGGACGTCGCGGGTGCGGCCGTGCTCGTCCTCGATGCCGTGCAGTACGTCGAGGAACGCCTGCGGCTCGAGGTCGGTGTCGACGACCACGACGGCGTTGCGGTACCGCGGCTTGGTGTCGTCGCGGCCGTCCAGGGTCACGGCGACCGACTCGACCTCGTGGCTCGACGCCACCGGGTGGACCCCGGGTAGCGCAGCGACCGCGCGGGCAGCGGCGCGGAGGGTGCTCCCCCGGTCACCGAGGTTGGCGCCGAGCGCGACGACGACGCGGCTCACTCTTCTTCCTCGTCCGGCACGGTCGCCCCGCGGGCACGTCGGATGGTGATCGAGACGTCCGTGAACGGCACGGTGATGGGTGCCTGCGGCTTGTGCACGGTGACCTCGGTCGCCAGGGCCGCACGGTGGGTGAGCACCGCGGCCGCGATGCGCTCCGCGAGGGTCTCGATCAGGTCCACCGGGTCGCGTTCGATCTCAGCGACGACCTGCTCGGCGAGCACGCCGTAGTGCACGGTGGCGTCGAGGTCGTCGCTGCCCGAGGCCGCGCGGGCGTCGAGTTCCACGGCGACGTCGACGACGAAGTCCTGACCGTCGGCACGTTCGTGGTCGAAGACCCCGTGGTGGCCGCGGGCGCGGACCCCGACGAGGCGGATGGTGTCGTTCACGAGCGAGCTGCCCTCCAGGCGTCCCAGACGTCGAGCACGGCACGGGTCGGTGCCGGGTCGTGCACGCGCACCCCCCACGCGCCGCGTTCGGCGGCGAGCAGGCTGATGGCGGCGGTGGCGAGGTCGCGGTCCTTCGGCGGGGCGCCCTCGGGGCTGCCGACGCCGTCCAGGAACCGCTTGCGTGATGCGGCGACGAGCACCGGCAGGCCGATCGAGGCGAACCGCTCGTAGCCGGCCAGGATCTCCCAGTTCTGCACGCCCTGCTTGGCGAAGCCGAGGCCCGGGTCGATCACGACCTGCTCCTGGCGCACCCCGAAGACGATGAGCTCGGCGACCCGCATCTCGACCTCGCGCCGGACCTCGTCGACGGCGTGCACGTACTCGGCGTTGCGGTACATCCGGTCGCTGTGGCCACGCCAGTGCATGACCACGAACCCGGCCCCGGTCGACGCGACCACACGGGCCATGTCCGGGTCGGCCAGGCCGCCGGACACGTCGTTGACGATCGCGGCGCCGAGTTCGACGGCCCGTTCGGCGGTCGAGGCGTTCATCGTGTCGACGCTCACCGGGATGCCCTCGGCGACGAGCTGCCGGACGACCGGCAGGACGCGCTCCTGCTCGACCGGCACCGGCACGCGCTCCGAGCCCGGCCGGGTCGACTCCCCACCGACGTCGATGAGGTCGGCGCCCGCGGCGACGAGGTCACGCGCGTGCTGCACGGCGGCGTCGTAGGCCTGGTGCAGCCCGCCGTCGCTGAACGAGTCGGGCGTCACGTTGAGGATGCCCAACACCCGCGTGCGGTCCGGTGTCGGACCGCCGCGGGTGTCGAGCCGACGAGCACGTCTCGTCGGCAGGTCGGTCATGCCGGCCCCCTACGCCGGGGCGATACCCGGGTTGCCGAAGGGGCGACGACGGGGCTTCGAGGTCGACTCGCTGTCCGACTGGTCCGCTGCGGTGGCGGCGGCCTGCCCGGGCACGTCGATCGCGGGCAGGTTGCTCACCGGACGCTTGTCGCTGGAGAGCCACTGCGGGCGCTCCGGCAGCTTGCGGACGTCCTTGAAGATCTCCACGAGCTCCGGGGCGTCGAGCGTCTCCTTCTCGAGGAGCTCACCGGCCAGGCGGTCGAGGATGTCGCGGTTGTCGTTGAGCACCTGGTAGGCCTCGTTGTGCGCGGCCTCGAGCAGCGCACGGGTCTCGGCGTCGACGGTCTGCGCGATGTTCTCCGAGTAGTCGCGCCCGGTCCCACCGCTCATGTCACGGCCGACGAACGGCTCGCTCGACCCGGAACCGAGCTTGACGGACCCGACGGCCTGGCTCATGCCGTACTCGGTGACCATCTTGCGGGCGGTGCCGGTGGCCTTCTCGATGTCGTTCGAGGCGCCGGTGGTGGGGTCGTGGAACACGATCTCCTCGGCGACGCGTCCACCCATGGCGTAGGTGAGCTGGTCGAGCAGCTCGTTGCGGGTGACCGAGTACTTGTCCTCGAGCGGGAGCACCATCGTGTACCCGAGGGCACGGCCGCGCGGCAGGATCGTGATCTTGGTGACCGGGTCGGTGTGCCGCATCGCCGCTGCCGCCAGGGCGTGGCCGCCCTCGTGGTACGCGGTGATCAGGCGTTCCTGGTCGGACATGATCCGGGTCCGACGCTGCGGGCCCGCCATCACGCGGTCGACGGCCTCGTCCAGCGCGCGGTTGTCGATGAGCTGCGCGTTCGACCGGGCGGTGAGCAGCGCGGCCTCGTTCAGGACGTTCGCCAGGTCGGCGCCGGTGAAGCCCGGCGTCTTGCGGGCGAGCAGCTCCAGGTCGACGCTCGCGGCGAGCGGCTTGCCCTTCGCGTGCACCTCGAGGATCTGCTTGCGGCCGGCCATGCCCGGGGCGTCGACACCGATCTGGCGATCGAAGCGGCCCGGACGCAGGAGCGCGGGGTCGAGCACGTCGGGACGGTTCGTCGCGGCGATGAGGATGACGTTCGTCTTGCCGTCGAAGCCGTCCATCTCGACGAGCAGCTGGTTGAGCGTCTGCTCGCGCTCGTCGTTGCCGCCGCCGATGCCGGCACCGCGGTGACGACCGACGGCGTCGATCTCGTCGATGAAGACGATGGCCGGCGAGTTCGCCTTGGCCTGCTCGAAGAGGTCACGGACACGACTCGCACCGACACCGACGAACATCTCGACGAAGTCCGAACCGGAGATCGAGTAGAACGGCACGCCCGCTTCGCCGGCGACGGCGCGGGCGAGCAGGGTCTTGCCGGTTCCGGGAGGGCCGTACAGCAGCACGCCCTTCGGGATCTTGGCGCCGACGGCCTGGAACTTCGCCGGCTCCTTCAGGAACTCCTTGATCTCGTGGAGTTCCTCGATCGCCTCGTCCGAGCCCGCGACGTCGGCGAACGACACCTGCGGGTTCTCCTTGTTGTTGATCTTGGCCTTCGACTTGCCGAACTGCATGACCTTCGAGCCGCCGCCCTGGGCGCTCGAGAGCAGGAACCAGAACAGGGCACCGATGATCAGGAAGGGGAGCAGGACGCCGAGGAGCGACAGGAACCAGTTGCCCGTGTTCACGTGGTCGTCGTAGCCCTTGGGCAGGTTGGCGTCGTTGACGGCCTGGATGACCTCTTCGCCACGGGGCGTGGAGTAGTAGAACTGCTCCTGCTTGTCGCCGTCGCGGGTGATCATGTCGACCCGCTGCTCGGTGGAGTTGACGATGACGGACGAGATCTTGCCGTCGGCGAGCTGCTCGAGGCCCTTCTGGGTGCTGACCTCGGTCGTGCTGCCCTGGCTGATGACGCTCCAGCCGATGAAGATGCCCGCCAGCGCGATCAGCACGTAGAGGTACGGGCCGCGGAAGATGCGCTTGAAGTTCATGTGATCCGGGCGCGAGTGCCCGACACCTTTCTCTGCCGAAGTTGCGTGCAGGTCAGCATACGGCCGCGATTCTGTGGCGAGAATGGGTGTCCTCTGCGGGCGAACTCAACCCGAGGCAAGTACCCCCTGGACGGGTTACGAGTACACGTGCGGCGCCAGGACGCCGACACCGCGCAGGTTCCGGTAGCGCTCGTCGTAGTCGAGGCCGTAGCCGACCACGAACTCGTCGGGGATGTCGAAGCCCACGTACTTGACGTCGACCTCGACCTTGGCGGCCTCGGGCTTGCGCAGCAGGGCGACGATCTCGACGCTCGCGGCACCGCGGGACTGCAGGTTCTGCTTGAGCCAGGACAGCGTCAGACCGGAGTCGATGATGTCCTCGACGATGAGGACGTCGCGGCCGTGCAGGTCGGTGTCGAGGTCCTTGAGGATCCGCACCACACCGGACGACTTCGTGCCGGAGCCGTACGAGGACACCGCCATCCAGTCCATCCGCGCCTGCATCTTGAGGTGCCGCGAGAAGTCCGCCATCACCATGACGGCACCCTTCAGGACACCGACGAGCAGGGGGTCGCGGCCGGCGTAGTCGGCGTCGACGACCGCCGCGAGTTCGGCGAGCTTGTCGTCGATCTGCTCGGGGGTGAAGAGGACTTCGGACAGGTCTGCCTGGACGTCGGAGAGTTCCACCGGTCCAGCCTAACCGGCACTGAACGACAGGCGGTCACCGGATCGCGACGCCCGGACGCCCGGCAGGTCGATCGGCCCCTGTCCGCTCCAGTCCGTGACGAGCCGGCAGACCTCGAGCGTCTGCGCGCGCGACAGCGTCACGCCGAACTCGCTCTCCACCGCCAGGCGCACGAGTCGCTGCCGGAGCGCCGGCGGGTTCGCCCCGAGCGCCCGGACGGACAGGGAGATGCCAGCCTCGGAGTGCTCGGCGATGTCCTCCGCCATCTCCTCGGCGAAGTGGTCGAGTGCTGCAGAGTCCTCGCGCAGCTGGTCGGCCGTCCGCGCCAGCGCCTCGGGCACCCCGGCACCGAGTTCGCGCTCGAGCACCGGCATGAGGGTGTTCCGCACGCGGACACGGGCGTAGGCGGGGTCGTCGTTCTGCGGGTCGTGCCACGGCGCCAGCCCGGCGGCGGCGCACGCCTGCCGCGTCGCGTGCCGCCGCACGGTGAGCAGCGGGCGGCCGTAGGCCGGCCCCTGGTCGCGCCGTGCCAGGGGCAGCATGCCCGACAGGCTGTCCGGCCCGCTGCCGCGCAGCAGGCCCAGCAGCACCGTCTCGGCCTGGTCGTCCAGGGTGTGTCCCAACAGCACGAGAGGCGACCCGGTGGCGGACGCGACCTCGGCGATCGACGCGTGGCGGGCCTCCCGGGCGGCGCCCTCCGGACCACCGTCGGAGCCGACCGCGACCCTGCGGACCTCGACCGGGTCCAGACCCAGTTCGGATGCCTGCCGGGAGGCGCGGCTCGCGACCGCCTCGGAGCCCGCCTGGAGCGCGTGGTCGACGACCACTGCCCCGGCTCGGAGCCCCTGCTTGCCCGCCTCGAACGCGGTGGCCGCGGCGAGCGCGAGCGAGTCCGGTCCGCCGCTCAGCGCGACCAGCACGAGGTCACCCGCGGTGACGACGCCGTCGTCGAGCGCGGTGGCGAGCAGGTCGCGGACCGCCAGGCGGGTCTCGGCGACGGCAGGGTCCAGCCGGGGACGCGGAGAGTTCACCCGGTAACGTTAGCCGCGCTCTCGGGACCACCGACAGCCCCACCGACACACCAGGAGTACAGACATGGCCGCGTACGACGTCGTCGTCGAGATCCCCAAGGGCAGCCGCAACAAGTACGAGGTGGACCACGAGACCGGTCGTGTCTACCTCGACCGCGTGCTGTTCACGTCGTTCGTCTACCCGACCGACTACGGCTTCTTCGAGAAGACCCTGGCCGACGACGGCGACCCCGTGGATGCGCTGCTGCTCCTCGAGTTCCCGACGTTCCCCGGCGTGGGCGTCAAGGTCCGTCCGGTCGGCGTCTTCAAGATGAGCGACGAGGCCGGCAAGGACGAGAAGGTCCTCGTGGTCCCCGCGAAGGACCCGCGCTGGACGCACATCCAGGACATCTCGGACGTCGACGAGCAGACGAAGGCCGAGATCGCGCACTTCTTCGAGCGCTACAAGGACCTCGAGCCGAACAAGTGGGTCAAGGCCGAGGGCTGGGGCGACGCCGCCGAGGCCGAGGCGATCGTGCAGGCCGGCCAGGCCGCGTACGTGCCCGCTGGTCACTGACGCTTCCTGACGCCGAACGGCGCCCGCTCTCCATCCGGAGGGCGGGCGCCGTTCTGTGTTCGGGGAGTGCTTTGCCGTGCGGGGTCGGGCGGTGCGGGGGGCGTACCTGGTGGAAACGGGCGTACCTGGTGCTCTGATCCGGGCAGGTATGCCCGATCCCGCTTGCTACCGCAGCCGTTCTGGGAAAGACCGGGCTGCGAGCTACAGGGAGCCGCTCGGGCGGGCGACGTAGGGCAGGAGCTGGCTGGGGGTCCAGACCGCGCGCTCGACCACGCCGACGCCCGGTCGAGCCGCTTCGACCATCATCCCGTTGCCGGTGTAGATCGAGTCGTGGTAACCGCCGGAAGCGGTTCCGTTCGACGAGTAGAAGAGGATGTCGCCGGGCTGGCGCTGCGAGAGCGGCACGAGGCGACCGATCGAGCCGAAGTAGTTGTACTGCCAGACGACGTTGTGTCCGCCGGTCGCGATGCCCTGCGAGCTGTACGCCATCATCACGAGGCCGGAGCAGTCCCAGGTGCTCGGGCCGGCACCACCGAGGACGTAGGGCTTGCCGAGCTGCCCGCGGGCGTACGAGATCGCACCGGCGGCCTTCGAGGGGCTGCTCGGGGCGGGTGCCGGAGTGCTGGGCGCCGGGGTGCTCGGCTTCGACGGCGTCGGCGTGCTCGGCTTGGCGGGAGCCGGGGCGGGCGCGGGAGCGGGCGCCGCCGGCGTGCTCGGCTTCGACGGGGTGCTCGGGCGCGACGGGGTGGTCGTGCCGCTGCCGCTACCGCCGCCGGTGCTCGGGTTGGTGGTCGAGGTGTTGCCGTTGTTGGTGCCGCCGCTGGTGCCGTTGTCGGTGCTGGTGCCGCTGCCGCTGGCCGTGCCGGTGCTCGTCTGGGCCGCCAGGGCGGTCTCGGCCGCCTTGGCCTGCTGCGCACTCCAGTACGCACTCTCCGTCGCGACGCTCGTGCCCTTGAGGTACGCGAGCTGACGGAGGACCTCGTCCTGCTGGTCCTGCTGCTTCTGCACCCGGGCCTGGGCGTCGGCGGAGACGTCGTTGGCGGTGGCGAAGGCGGTCTTCGTCGCCTCGGTCGCCTTGCTCAGTGCCGTCGTGGCCACGGACTGCTGGTCGGCGAGCGAGTCCACGGTCTTCTGGTCGGAGCGGGCCTGGGCCAGGATCGTCGCCGACCGCTCGGACAGGTGCGACATCGTGCCGACGCGGTAGAGCAGGTCGCCGGAGTCGGAGGCGTCCGTGAGCATCGTCGTCGACAGGTCGCCGCCGCCCGTGCGGGAAAGCTCGACGACGAGCGCGGCCACCTGGCCCGCGGAGTCGTCCGCCTTGCCCTTGGCCCGCTTCGACTGCGCGGACAGGTCGGCGAGGGTGTCCTTCGCCTCCTGCTGCTGCGAGGCGGCGAGGGCGTACGCCTGCCCGGCCTGCTGCTCGACGATGCCGGCGCGGTCCGCGGCGGCCTGCAGCGAGGTCAGCCGGTCGCTCAGCTCGTCCACCGTCTGCTGCGCGTCGGCGGCATCCGACTTCGCGGCCTTGACGTCGTCCCAGGACGGTGCCGACGGCGCGGCCTGGGCGGGTCCGGCGATGACGACCGACAGTCCGATGCCGAGCACGGCGACGGTGGCGATCCCGCAGGAGAACGAGCGAGCGGACAGGGTCATGGCGGGGTCAACGCATCCCGGCTGCGCTGATGCTCATACCGAGATCCCCCGCGCTGCCATGAAGGGGACCGGGTCGACGGCAGCACCGTTGATCCGGGTCTCGAAGTGGAGGTGGCACCCGGTCGACCAGCCGGTCGAACCGATCTTGGCGATCTGCTGCCCGGCGGTGACGTGCTGGCCGCTGGCGACCATGATCCCGCCGTCGACGATGTGGCCGTAGGCCGTCGAGATGCCGCCGCCGTTGTCGAGGATGACCTCGTTGCCGTAGCCGCCGCCGTTGCCCGCGAAGGTCACGGTGCCGTCGTGGGCCGCGTAGATCGGTGCGTAGCAGGCGGGAGCGAGGTCGACCCCGGCGTGCAGTGCCGTGTAGTGCGTGTACGGGTCGACGCGGATGCCGTAGCCGCTGGTCTGGAAGCCGCCGGCCGGACGGACCCACCCGGCAGAGTTGGCCGTCCCGCCGCCGGTACCGCCCTGGCTCGTCGCCGCGGCCTTCGCGGCTGCCCTGGCGGCAGCAGCGGCGATGCGGGCCTGTCGGGCCTTCTCGGCGGCGACGCCCTTGCGGTAGTCGGCCTCGACACCGCGCTGCTTCGTGGTGAGAGCGGTCAGCTGGGCCTCGAGCCGCGACTCGTTGTCGTTCTGGGCGTCGACGGCGGTCTGCGCCGCGTCGGCAGCACCCTGCGCCTGCTGCATCTTCGACTGGGCCGCGTCGGCGAGGTCACCCAGCGCCGCCTTGGCCTTGTCCGCCTTGTCGGCCTGCGCCTGCGCGGTGCCCCGGTCCTGCGAGGCCTGCGAGTAGATGCCGTCGGCCTGCTCGCTGAGCTTCGACATGGCGCCGAGCTCGTAGAGCAGGTCACCGGAGTCCGAGGGGTGCGTGAGGATGTCGGTCGTCACGTCGTTGGCGCTGGCCCGACCGAGCTGCGCGGCGAGCTGACCGGCCTGCTCCTCGGACTGTGCGGCGGTCTGCTCGGCGTCGTCCGCCTGGGACTGGAGCGTCTTCTGCTCGAGGGTCGCCTCGTCGTACTTGTTCTGTGCCGCCTGGTAGGCCTCGCCGGCAGCCTGTGCGGCCTTCTGCTTCGCAGCGGCCTCGGACTTCAGGGTCGAGATGAGCGACTTGATCTCGGTGACCTTCGCCTGCTGGGCACTCGTCGAGGACTTGGCCTTCTGCACCTCGGACCAGCTCGGGTAACTCGCGGCACTGGCCGACGTCGCCGGGGCGAGGACCGCGAGGGTGCTGCCGGCGAGCGCGACGGCGACCGCGGCGGCGACGAGGCGGCTGCGGTTGCGGAGGGAGAGCGAAGGTGAGGTCGACATGTATCTCGATTTCGTAACAGCGCGGCAAGGCTCACGCACGTAACACTGTTAACAGACGCAACAGTAACAACAGGTGTCGCAGCCCCACAGCCCCTCGGTCGAGGGGCGTGGAGCCGGTGACGATGCTCGCACCGCAACCTCGACACCCGGTGCCGGGCGGGCGCGACACGCCGGGGATTCCGCGGGAACGCGGCCCGATTTGCGAACCCCCGGGGGCATCCGTATGCTTGTCCATCGGTAGCGCGAAGCACCACTTGCGGCCCTATCGTTTAGTGGCCTAGGACACCGCCCTTTCACGGCGGCAGCACGGGTTCGAATCCCGTTGGGGTCACTCTCCGAGTGAGCGAGCAAGTAGTACTGAGCAACACCACAGCAATTCAACATGGCCCTGTAGCGCAGCTGGTTAGCGTGCCGCCCTGTCACGGCGGAGGTCGCGGGTTCAAGTCCCGTCAGGGTCGCCACGGCTGGATAGCTCAGTTGGTAGAGCGTTCGACTGAAAATCGAAAGGTCCACGGATCGATGCCGTGTCCAGCCACCGGTGAAGGCCCCCTGCTTCGGCAGGGGGCCTTTTCCGTTGTCTGAGCCGTCTGGCCCGGGTCGGCGCTAGGCCTCGCGGGTCTTCGGGCTGCTGTCGTTCGTCTTCGCCGGGTCACGCTCGACCACGGCACCGAGGGCGTCGTCGATCCGGGTGAGCAGCTCCGCCGGGATCGTGACACCGGCAGCGCCGGCGTTGTCGTGCACCTGCTCCGGACGCGACGCCCCGATGATGGCGCTCGCGACGTTCTCGTTCTGCAGTACCCAGGCGACGGCGAGCTGTGCCATCGACAGGTCGAGCTCCTTCGCGATCGGCTCGAGCTCCTGCACCGAGGACAGCACCTCGTCGCGCATGAACCGCTTGATCATGTCCGCGCCGCCCTTGTCGTCGGTGGCGCGTGAGCCCTCGGGCAGCGGCTGACCCGGCTTGTACTTGCCGGTCAGGACGCCCTGGGCGATCGGGGACCAGACGATCTGCGAGATGCCGAGCTCCTTCGAGGTCGGCACGACCTCTTCTTCGATGACCCGCCACAGCGCCGAGTACTGCGGCTGGTTCGAGATGAGCTGGAACCCGAGGTCCTTGGCCAGCGCGGCGCCGGCACGGAGCTGCTCCGCGGTCCACTCGCTCACGCCGACGTACAGGACCTTGCCCTGGCGCACGATGTCGGCGAAGGCCTGCATCGTCTCCTCGAGCGGGGTCTCGTGGTCGAAGCGGTGTGCCTGGTAGAGGTCGACGTAGTCGGTCTGCAGGCGGCCGAGCGAGCCGTCGATCGACTCGAGGATGTGCTTGCGAGACAGCCCGGTGTCGTTGTGCCCCTTCGGCCCGGTCGGCCCGAACACCTTCGTGGCGATCTCGAGCGACTGGCGACGCTCCCCCTTGAGGGCTTCGCCGAGGACGGTCTCCGCGCCGGTGTTGGCGTAGACGTCGGCGGTGTCGAACGTCGAGATGCCCACCTCGAGGGCGGCCTTGACGCAGGCGATGGCCGCGTCGTTCTCGACCTGGGATGCGTGGGTGAGCCAGTTGCCGTAGGTGATCTCGGAGACCTTGAGGCCCGAGTTGCCGAGGTAGCGGTACTCCATGTGCGTGTCACTCCTGTCGTGGCCGCGTCGGTGCGGCTCGACCCGTGACGGTAGTCCGCGGGTCGATGCCGGGACACAGCGGCAGCCCCTGACGACAGGACGAAACCCCGGCGATGTGGCCTTGGCCAGTGATCGTTCCGGGGTCTACAGCACTACGTTCCCACAACGCCGAGCGCGGTGCATAGGCAAGGTCATGACACCGTTTCAATTGCCCGACGATCTCGACGGCACCCTCCGACTCCTCTTCCAAGCGTTTCGCGTCGGCGAGTTCGTCCTCCGCACCGTCGAACGCCTTGCCGTCACCAGGAGACGGCGGCCGTGCTCGACGCCCGACCCAGCGCCTGAGGTGCAGGATCGGAGGGGTTCGGCGCAGGGCTGCGCCGCGGAGAGCGAGGGAGCATCCATGACCGGAGCGAGCGTGTTGTTCATCGGCGGGAGCGGCGTGATCAGCGCCTCCTGTGTGCGGGAGGCGACCGAACAGGGCCACGACGTCACGGTCCTGAACCGGGGGACCACCGGGGGCAGGCCGATCCCGGAGGGTGTGACGCGCCTCCAGGCCGATGTGTCGGACCGCAGCACCCTGGCGGACGCACTCGGCGATCGCCACTTCGACGTGGTCGTGAACTGGGTCGCCTTCACGGCAGACCAGGTGCAGGCCGACATCGACTTCTTCGCGGGACGGACGCGGCAGTACGTCTTCATCAGCTCGGCGTCGGCCTACCAGACGCCGGCGACGCACCTGCCGATCACGGAGTCGACGCCGCTGAAGAACCCGTACTGGCAGTACTCGCGCGACAAGATCGCGTGCGAGGAACTGCTGATGGAGGCGTACCGGGAGCAGGACTTCCCGGTGACGATCGTGCGGCCGTCGCACACCTACGACGAGACGAAGCTGCCGCTCACCGGTGGCTGGACTGCGGTGGCGCGGATGCGCGCCGGCAAGCCGATCATCATCACCGGTGACGGCACGTCGTTGTGGACCTTGACGCACAGCCGTGACTTCGCGGTCGGGTTCACCGGGCTGCTCGACAACGCGTCGGCGATCGGTGAGGCCTTCACGATCACGAGCGACGAGGCGCCGACGTGGAACGCCATCGCGCACGAGATCGCGGCGGCGGCGGGGGTGTCCGACCTGCAGGTCGTGCACGTGCCGGCGGACGCCATCAACGCCGTGGACCCGGAGTGGGGTGCGGCGCTGCTCGGCGACAAGGCGAACAGCTCGGTGTTCGACAACAGCAAGGTCCGGTCGCTCGTGCCGTGGTACCGGCCGCGGACGCCCTACCGGCAGGGTGTGCGCGAGGTCATCGCCTGGTTCGAGGCCAACCCCGACGCGCAGGTCGTCGACGAGCGGCTCGATGCGCTCATGGACGAGTTGGCGGCGCGCTGGGCGGTGTGAGCCGCACTTGGTGAGCAGAAATGGTCGGGTGCCGTGTGGCGACCCGACCATTTCTGCTCACGAAGCGAGCGCGCGGCGCCGAGCGCGCGGCGCCGAGCGCGCGGCTCAGGCGCGCGCGGCCAGGACCGACGCGAGCGTGCCGATCGCCGTGCGCAGCTCGTCGTCGGTGACGACGAGCGGCGGGGCGAAGCGGATCGTCGAACCGTGGGTGTCCTTCACGAGCAGCCCGCGGTCGGCCAGGTCCTTCGAGATCTCCTTGCCGGTACCGAGCGCGGGGTCGATGTCGATCCCCGCCCAGAGTCCGGCGACGCGGTGCGACACGACCCCCTTGCCGAGCAGGTCGTCGAGCAGCCCGCGCAGCAACGGTTCGCCGTCGAGGGCGCGCTGCTGGAACGTGCCCTCGCCGAGCATCGCCACGACCTCGGCGCCGACGGCCGCAGCGAGCGGGTTGCCACCGAAGGTCGAACCGTGCTCACCGGGACGCAGCACACCGAGGACAGCGCGCGAGCCGACGACCGCGGACACCGGCACGATGCCACCGCCGAGCGCCTTGCCGAGCGTGATGAGGTCGGGGCGGACCCCGACGCGCTGCACCGCGAGCGTGTGCCCCGTGCGGCCGAGGCCGGACTGGATCTCGTCGGCGACGAACAGCGCACCGAACTCGTCGCAGACCGCCCGGACTTCCGGGAGGTACGACGCCGGCGGGATGACCACGCCGCCCTCGCCCTGGATGGGTTCGAGCAGCACGGCGACGACGGTCTCGTCCATCGCCGCGCGCAGGGCAGCGGCGTCGCCGTACGGCACCGTGCGGAACCCCGGGGTGTACGGACCGAAGTCATCGCGGGCCGAGGGGTCGTCCGAGAACGAGATGATCGTGGTGGTGCGGCCGTGGAAGTTCCCGGACGCCACGATGATCGTCGCGCGGTCCGCGGGGACCCCCTTGACGCGGTAGCCCCAGGCGCGGGACACCTTGATCGCGGACTCGACGGCCTCGGCACCGGTGTTCATCGGCAGGACCATCTCGGTCTCCGTCAACGCCGCCAGCGCCGTGGCGAACGGCCCGAGCTGGTCGTTCACGAACGCGCGACTCGTGAGCGTCACCCGGTCCAGCTGCGCCCGAGCAGCGTCGAGCAGCCGCGGGTTGCCGTGGCCGAAGTTCACCGCGGAGTACGCGGCGAGGCCGTCCAGGTACTGCTTGCCGTCGACGTCGGTGACGGTCGCTCCGGCACCCGACGCGATGACGACGGGCAGGGGGCTGTAGTTGTGCGCGAGGGCGCGGTCCTCGACGGCGAGCGCCGCCGCGGTGTTGACCCCGAGCGACGCTGCCGCCGACATCAGCTGACCCCGAGCGAACGGGCGACCGAGTTGCCGGTGCCGACCGGGTGCAGGTCGAGCGTGCAGCACTTCACGCCGCCACCGCCGAGCAGCAGCTCGGACAGGTCAACGCCGATCGGGTTGTAGCCCTTCTCGCGCAGCTGCTCCGCGAACCGAACAGCCCGGGCGGCGATCACGACGTTGTACCCGTCGGAGTACGAGTTCAGGCCGAGGATCGCAGCGTCCTCCTCCGTCGCGATGATCGCGTCCGGGAACCGCTCGCGCAGGATCGCCAGCGACGGTTCGTCGAAGGCGCTCTCCAGGTACGCGATGTTCGACCGGCCGGAAGCGTCGGGCTCCGGGTCGAGCACCGCGATGGCGGTGTCGAGGTGGTAGAAGCTCGGGTTGATGAGCTTCAGGGTGACGACCTCACGGCCGTAGATCGTCGCGAGCTCGTCGTGCGAGGTGCTGTCCGACCGGAAGCCGGTGCCGGCGAAGATCGTGTTGCCGATGAGCAGGAAGTCGCCCTCGCCCTCGTTGGTCTGCTCGGGCTCGGCGACGGTCAGGCCGGCCTGACGGAACCAGTCCATGTACGCCGGGCCCTCGGGCTGGCGCTCGGGGTACTGGAACTTCGCGCCGTAGGCGATGCCGTCGAGGACGAACCCGCCGTTGGCCGCGTAGACCATGTCCGGCAGGCCGTCGATGGGGTCGATGTACGAGATGTCGAAGCCGAGCTGCTCGTACACGTCGACGAGCGTCTGCCACTGGGCGACGGCCTTCGACGTGTCGGTCGGCTCCTCCGGGTGCATCCACGGGTTGATCCGGTAGCTCACCGTGTAGAAGTCCGGCTTGCACATCAGGATCGTCCGCTTGGTGGCGGTACGGGCCGGTGCATCGGTGGTCGAGGGTGCGGTGTTCGACATCAGTCCTCCTGAGAAGGGACCGGGGCCCGAGCCTGCCAGGAACCGAAACGGAACGAAGGAGAGGTGCTCCGGCGAGATGCAGGCTCACTCGCCGTAGCGGACCAGGTCGACGCCACGTCGATCCTGACACAGACCGTCCGGCAAGTGCAGTACCGGGAGCGAAGCGCCGTGGCACCCGTTCGGGTGACGCACGTTTCGTGCGTCCGAACCGCCGACCTCGCAAGAAGTCCGCGTACGATGGGTGCAATGGATTCGCTCGACCACCGCATCCTGGATCAACTCCGGGACAACGCCCGCGCCGGCTACGGCGACATCGGGTCGGTGGTCGGACTCTCGGCATCGGCCGTCAAGCGCCGCGTCGACCGACTCGTCGGCGATGGTGTCATCCAGGGCTTCACGATCAAGGTCGACCCCGCCGTCGAGGACCGCGGCACCGAGGCCTGGGTCGAGCTGTACTGCCGCGGCACCGTCTCCCCCGACGAGCTCCGTGCGCTGCTCGACACCGTGCCCGAGGTCATCGACGCCGGCACGGTCACGGGGAGCGCCGACGCCGTCGTGCACATGCGCTCGAAGGACCTGTCCGCGCTCGAGGAGGCGCTCGACAAGGTCCGCCTCGCACCGCAGGTGGACCACACGCGGTCCGCGATCGTGCTCTCCAAGCTGGTCAGTCGCGACACCGCGTAACGTCCGGCAGATGGCACGGAACACGACCGGGAGGCGCGGATCACCGCCCACGGGATCGCGTCCCGCCCGTCGGCTGGTCACCGCTGCGGGCCTCGCCTACGTCGCGAACTGCCTCTGGGGCACGGCCGTCGCCGTCCGATTGATCCGGACGAGGAAGCTCCGCGTCGTGCACCACGGCCTGTTCGTCGTGACGGCGACGCTCACCGGGGCCGCCGCGACGACGCCCTTGTGGACCCGGGACCGTTCGGCGCTGTTCCTGCTGCCCGCAGTCGTCCCGCTCGCGCTCGCGCCCCGCACGAACCCGCGCTCCGGAGCACACTGGAAGATCGCGGTGGCCGCTGCGCCGTCCTACCTGGGGGCGCTGTTGGTGCGGCGTCGACCGTGACGACGAGACACGAGGGGAAGCAGTGGAGCTCTTCGAGGCCATCCGACGCCGCCGGACCACGAACGGGGCGTTCCTGCCCGAACCGGTGTCCGAGGAGCACCAACGGCTGCTCATGGAGCTCGCCGGCCGGGCCCCGTCCCAGCTGAACAGCCAACCGTGGCGGTTCGTGCTGGTCGAGGAGCGCGACACGATCGACCGGGTCGCCGCGATCAGCGGCAGCTCGATGACCCGCACCATGGCCGAGGGGACGTTCTTCGAGCGGTACAAGCCGTACTTCCGGTTCTCGAAGGCCGAGATGGACGAGCGGCGCGACGGCATGCTGTTCGACAAGCTGCCCGGGCCGCTCCGGCCGTTCACGAAGCAGGTGTTCACGAAGCGCGGGCAGCTGCTCATGAACACCCTCCGCGTGCCGCAGAGCCTGGGTGAGGAGAACCGGAAGCTCGTCGCCGGGTCGCCGCTGCTGCTCGGCGTGATGCTCGACCGCCACGAGTACCGGGAGCAGGAGCTGTCCGGCTTCTACTCGGTGTTCAGCATGGGCGCGGCGATGGAGAACATCTGGCTCGCGACGACCGAGCTCGGGCTGGGGATCCAGTTCGTGTCCTTCCCGATGGAGACGCCAGGCGCCTGGGCGGAGATCGAGGGGCTGCTCCGGGTGCCCGAGTCGCTCGAGCTCATGGCCGTCTACCGGATCGGGTACCTACCGCCCGAACGGCGCCGCCCCGCGATCGACTGGACGTCGAGCGAGCGGAAGCGGCCATCGCAGTACGTGTTCCGCGGCACCTGCGACACCCCGCAGCAGGGGTGGGACGACGCGCCCGTCGCGGGCCACATCGAACCGGAGGCGACCACATCGTGACCGACACCCGACCCACCCAGAGTGCCCCGGGCCTCCCGGGAACCGCCCCCGGCCTGCCGGGCCGCCCCTGGATCTCGCAGGACTGGCTCGACGTCGTCTTCGTGCACTGGCGCGTCGACGTGTCGGCGGTGGCCCCGCTGCTGCCAGCCGGAACGCGACCCGACACGATGGCGCTCGACGGGACGGACGACGGGGTGACCACCTGGGTGGGCCTCATCGGGTTCCGGTTCGAGGACACCCGGTTCCCGCCCCTCGGGGCGCTGGGGCGGACCGGCTCGATCGGCGACTTCGTCGAGGTGAACGTCCGCGTCTACACGGTCGACGAGCAGGGCCAGCACGGTGTCGTGTTCCTGTCGCTCGACGCCGGCAAGCTGCTGCCGACCCTCGGCGCACGCGTGGCCACCGGACTGCCCTACTGGTGGGCGGACGCCGAGTCGCGGAGCGGCGACGGCCGCGTCGGGTACGCGATGCGGCGGCACGGGACGCACCTGCGGTCGATGCTCGACGTCCGCGTGGGCGAGGTACTGGACGAGCCAGGGCTGCTCGAGACGTTCCTGACCGCGCGGTGGGGCATGCACGTGCACCGGGCCGGGCGGACCCGGTTCTGGCCGAACGAGCACGACGCGTGGCCGTTGCACCGGGCCTCGGTGGTGTCGTTGCGGGACGACCTGGTCGGCGCTGCGGGGCTGCCGTTCGGGTTGACGGAGCTCGAGCCGGACTCGGTGCTCTACTCGGCGGGGGTCACGACGCGGTTCGGTCGGGGGCGCTGAGCGGGTCGTCGGCCGGCGGCTCCGGTCCCGGTCGCTGTTCTGGTCCCGGTTCCGGTTCGCCGGCGTCCGCCGCCGCTCCGTTCTGGTCGGGGTCGGCCGTCCCAGAGGCGGCTCGCCACTGCAGGACCGCAGTGACGACAGCGACCGGGACGATGACGATGCTCCACCCGATCCACCGCGATGAGTGCGCTTCGTCGACGCTCGGGACCGTCAACGCCACGACCGCGTACACAGCCGACACGACCGCGACGGCAGCCGACGCCGCCGAACGCCCCCACAGCTCGAACCGCGTCGGCTCGTCCCGCCGCACCGTGTACGGGCCCGTCGCGGCAGCCAGGTAGCCGATCAGGAGCGTCTGCGCGCCCACCGCGAGGGCGAACACCGCCAACGCGACTCCGGCGGCGCTCCAGACGACGACACGCGTGCGGTGCAAGCGCCAAGCCGTCGTGCAACTCGGGTACCAGTACGCCCGTCGTCCGGCGAACGCGAGCACGACCGCGCCGACCAGCCCGACGACACCGACGAGGACCGCGACGGGCAGGGCGGGACGCTGCAGCCAGATGCCGATCGCCACGACCGCCAGCGCCCCGACTGCCTGGGCCATCGGAGGACCCCACCACTGCTCGGGGAGGATCGGCGCCCGGCGGATCCAGCGCGGCTGCGGCTCCGCGTCCGGCGCGGGTTCCACCGGGTCGTCTCGCGTGTCCACGCGACCATCATGCTCGCCACCGTCCGCAGGCACGGGCCGTCGGGGGACACCGGCTGAGTGGTGCATGGTCGGCCGCAGGTACAAGTGAGCCATGACTCGAGTGGCAGTGGTGACCGGTGGATCCGCAGGACTGGGGCGTGCGACCGTCCGGGAGCTCGCCGCGCGGGGGTGGGACGTCGCCGTCCTCGCCCGTGGACGGGACGGCGTCGACGCCGCGGTCGCCGAGGTCGAGGCCGCGGGGCGTCGCGGGCTGGCCCTGGTCGCCGACGTGTCCGACCGCGAGGCCGTCGAGGCCGCGGCCGACCGCGTCGAGCAGGAACTCGGGCCGATCGACCTGTGGGTGAACGGCGTGATGGTCGGGGTGTTCGGAAAGTTCCTGGACACCGCGCCCGAGGACTTCGAGCGAGCGCTGCACGTCACCTACCTCGGCTTCGTCAACGGGACCCGTGCCGCACTCTCCCGGATGGTGCCCCGCGGCCAGGGGCACGTCGTCCAGGTCGGTTCAGCACTCGGCTTCCGGGGCATCCCGCTGCAGGCCGCGTACTGCGGCGCGAAGCACGCGATCGTCGGGTTCACCGAGTCCGTCGTCTCCGAGCTGCTCGAACAGGGCAGCAAGGTGAAGGTGTCGCGGGTCGACATGCCCGCCCTGAACACGATCCAGTTCGGGTGGGTGAAGTCGAAGCTGCCGCACCACCCGCAGCCGGTCGCCCCGATCTTCCAGCCCGAGGTCGGCGCCCGCGCGATCGCTGCCGTGGCCGAGCGGCCGCGCCGTCGCACCTGGGTCGGCGAGTCGACCGTCTACACGATCCTCGGCAACCGGATCAGCGGGCGTTTCGCCGACTGGTACGCCGCCAAGACGCTCGTCTCCGGGCAGCAGGCGCCCGACAAGGACGGGCAGGAGCTGCAGGAAAACCTGTACGAGCCGGTGCCGGGCGACCACGGCGCGCACGGTGTGTTCGACGAGTCCGCACACGCCTGGTCGCCGCAGACCTGGTGGGTGGAACACCGACGGATCGGCAACGGCATCATCGGGGCGGCACTCGGCGCGGCCGGGGCCGTCGCACTCGTGGCCGGACGACGACGATGAGCCGCCACGGATCGTCGGTGCGGGGTGCAGCCGTCGTCGAGCTGTGCCGGGCCGGACTCGGCCTGTGGCACCTGGGCCGAGCGGCTCGTGGTCGCGACCAGGCCGTGCTGCACGGCGTGCTCGGCGTCCGGCAGCTCGTGCAGGCCGCCCTCGTCGCACGCACGGGCACCGGGAACGCACACACGCTGAGCGCAGCCGTCGACGCGGTGCACGGCGTGACGATGATGCCGCTCGCCCTCGACCCACGACGCCGCGGGTTCGCCCTGCAGCAGGTGTGGATCGCCACGGTGCTCACCGTCGCCGAGGTCGCCGTCGTCGGTCGGGGCAGCCGGCGCTGACGGCTGTCGGGGGTGCTCGGTAGCGTCCGGGGCATGGGTACCACCTACTCCGTCGCGTCCTCGCTGGACGGCTTCGTCGCCGCACCGGACGACGACCTCGACTGGCTGCTGCAGTTCGGCTTCGAGCCGTTCCAGGAGCACCACGACCGGTTCTTCGCGGGCATCGGCGCGATCGTCATGGGCTCGACCACGTACGAGTGGCTGCTCGAGCACGACGACACGTGGGCGTACCCGGACCTGGCGACGTGGGTGTTCACCACGCGTGACCTGCCGGTGCCGGACGGCGCCGACGTGCACTTCGTGTCGGGCGAGGTCGCGGACCACCAGGCCGACCTCGAACGGGCCGCCGGCGAGCGCGACGTCTGGGTCGTCGGCGGCGGACTGCTCGCGGCGCAGTACCAGCAGGCAGGGCTGCTCGACGAGCTCCGCGTCACCGTGATGCCGGTGGCGCTCGGTGCCGGTGCGCCGCTGCTGCCGGTCGCGGCACCGACCCCGGTGTTCGAGCTGGTCGGGACGACGCCGTTCACCGGCGGTGCCGTCGAGCTGCACTACCGGTCCGCAGCAACCCCGGCGTAGCGTCCGAGCCATGAGCGACAACGAGCAGACCGAGCCCGTCATGGACGGCGCCAACGAGGCCACGAACCACGAGAAGCTGCACGGCCTGATCGAACAGGTCGACCACGACCACCACGGCGAGGGCGCCGGAGCGATGGCCGACCACCTACGTGACCGGATGGACGAGACCGGCGTCGAGGACGAAGAGGCGGGCGACACCGAGGACTGACCCGAGCCGGGGACGTCAGACGCGCAGGTCAGCGAAGTCCGCGTCGACGTCCCCGAACCGGTGCGCGGTGATCGAGACCGACTGTTCACGGATGAACGGGAGCATCTCGATCAACCCGGCCTCGACCACCGGCGCGTCGTGGATCGCGACGTCGATGCTCGCCCCGAGGGCTTCCTCGAGCGCCAGGGCATCGCCACCGATGAGCCGGATCCGTGCCCCGGGGCCGCCGAACGCCGTGTGCACGGGTCGGTCCTGCCCCTGCGCGAGCATGTCCCCGAGTGCGTCGACGGGTTCGTCGTCCTCACCACTCGTCCAGTTCGCCTGGAACACGGCGCCGGACGACGCGCGGGCGTGGAAGTCCTGGTCGGACTCGACCAGGTGGTCGACGACGTCCAGCGGCGACCGACTCGAGGCCAGCAGCTGGCTGAGTGGACCGGGCAACGGGCGGGCGGTGCTGAGCAGGACGTGGGCGCGTGCAGCCGTGGCGGCGACGAGCGCGCGGACCAGGTCACCCGCCGAGGCGTCCTCGGCCTGCCGCACGATGACGGACTGCGGTCGGTGGCGCAGCACGTTCCGCTGCACCACGAGCCCCGACAGGTCGTGCGACCCGCCGTACAGCTCCTCGCGTGCACGGACGTCGCTCAGCGCACCGGCCCGCACCTGGTCGAACTCCTCGAACGACAAGCCGCTGCGTGCGGCCTCGATCACCGAGGTCACGCGCGGCGGGAGACCGTGCAGCTGGATGCTCTTGTGCACCGTGCGCGGGACCGGTTCCCACCGGCCGAGCGTCGCGACGTACATCGGTCCGCCCGCCTTCGTGCCCGTGCCCACGGACGACCGCTTCCAGCCGCCGAACGGCTGCCGGCCGACGACCGCACCGGTGATGCCGCGGTTCACGTACAGGTTGCCGGCGCGCACGCTCGCCAGCCAGTCCGCCACCTCGTCGGCGTCGAGCGAGTGGATCCCCGCCGTCAGGCCGTAGTCCGTGCCGTTCTGGATCGCGATCGCCTGCTCGAGCGTCTCGGCGCGCATGATGCCGAGCACCGGACCGAAGTACTCGATCTGGTGGAAGTCGCTGCCCGGCCGGACGCCGTCACGGATGCCGGGTGACCAGAGCCGCCCGGAGTCGTCGAGGGCCGTCGGCTGCACGAGCCAGGACTCCCCCGGCCCGAGCTCGGTGAGCCCTTGCCGCAGCTTGCCCTCGGGCTCGGCGATGACCGGGCCGACCTGGGCGGTGGGGTCGTCGGGCCAGGCGACCCGGAGCGTGCGCGTGGCGTCGACGAGCTGCCGACGGAAGCGTTCGCTCTCGCCGACCGTGCCGACCAGGACGACCAGGGACGCCGCCGAGCACTTCTGGCCGGCGTGGCCGAAGGCGGACTGCACGATGTCCTGCACCGCGAGGTCGATGTCGGCGCTCGGCGTGACGACGATCGCGTTCTTGCCGCTCGTCTCGGCGCTCAGTGGCAGACCGGCGCGCCACCAGCGGAACGATCGCGCGGTGTCGGCCGAACCGGTCAGGATGATGCGGTCGACTGCGGGGTGTCCGACGAGGTCACGGCCGAGTTCGTCCTCGGCCAGGTCGACGAGCTGCAGCAACGAGTGCGGCACGCCGGCGTCCCAGAGTACGTCGGCCAGCAGCGCACCACTGCGCTTCGCCTCGGGTGCCGGCTTGAGCACGACTCCGCTGCCCGCGGCGAGCGCCGCCAGCACCCCACCGGCGGGGATCGCGACGGGGAAGTTCCACGGCGGCACGACGACCGTCAGGCGTGGCGGGACGTAGCGGGCACCCTCGATGTCGCCGAGGCGGCGGGCGCGCTCGGCGTAGTAGTGGGCGGCGTCGACGGCTTCGGTGACCTCGGTGTCGGCCTCGGAGAACGTCTTCCCGGTCTCCGCCGCCATCACCTCGATCAGGTCGGCGCGGCGGGTCTCGAGCTCGTGCCCGATCAGGTCGAGGAGCTCGGCACGGTCGGAGGGGTCCTGCCGCCCCCAGTTGACGCCGGCCTGCGCGGTGCGGGCCATGATCCGTTCGAGCTTGGAGCGGTCGGCCACCTTGGCCCCGCGGATCGTCTGCGCGCCGAGCTGCGAGCGCGGTACCCGGCGCAGGACGTCGAGCGCCCACGCACGGTTGGCGGGGACGGCGGGGTCGGTGTCCGGGGCGTTCCGGAACGCGTCGCGCAGGACGGGCTCGCCGAGCGCCCGGTGGCGGTCCTGGGTGCGGTGCGTCGCGTGCACCGGCTGGTCGAGCGCCGCGACCGACGCCAGGTACCGGCCGTGCTCGCGGTCGAACACGCTGGCGTCGTGGTCGATGTCGGACGCCGCGGCGATGAAGTTCTCGGGGCTCGAGCTCTCCTGCAGGCGGCGGGCGAGGTACGCGATCGCGGAGTCGAACTCGTCCGGCTGGACGACGGGTGTGTAGAGCAGGATCTGTCCGACGTCGGCGCGGACGGCGTCGGCGTGCGTCGATGCCACGCCGAGCAGCATCTCGACGTCGACCGCGTCGGTCACCCCGCGGCGCTGGGCGAGGACCCACGCGGTCGCCAGGTCGAACAGGTTGTGCCCGGCGACCCCGATGCGCACGGCGTCGGTGCGCTCCGGGGTCAGCGCGGCGTCGAGCATCCGCAGGTAGGCGGAGTCGGTCTCGCGCTTGCTGCCCCAGGTCGCGAGCGGCCAGTCGTGCACGATCGCGTCGACGTGCTCCATCGCCAGGTTCGCGCCCTTGACGAGCCGCACCTTGATCGGCGCTCCACCACGGGCCCGGCGCTCCTGCGCCCACGTCGTCAGGGACTCGAGCGCCCCCGCGGCATCGGGCAGGTAGGCCTGCAGCACGATGCCGGCCTGCAGCCCCGCGAACTCGTCACGGTCGAGCAAGGTCCGGAACACCGCGAGGGTGACGTCGAGGTCGCGGTACTCCTCCATGTCCAGGTTGATGAACTTCGCCGGGCCGCCGGACGCCAGCGGAGCCGCCGCCAGCCGGTACAACGGCACGAGCCGGTCGACGATCCGCTCGACCGTCTGGTCGAACGCCCACATCAACATCTGCGGCACGACCGAGCTGACCTTGATCGACACGTAGTCGACGTCGTCGCGGGCGAGCAGGTCCATCGTCCCCTGCAGCCGGCGGTCGCTCTCGGCGCTGCCGAGCACGGCTTCGCCGAGCAGGTTCACGTTGAGCCGGGTGCCCGGCCCACCGACCTTGGCGAGCGCCGGACCGAGCTTCGCCGTGCTCGCGTCGATCACCAGGTGGCCGGTCATCCGACGCAGGATCCGCCGTGCGGTGGGGATGACCGCCCACGGCGCCATCGTCGCGAACCCGCCGCCGAGCGTCACCGCGCCGCGCAGGTACCAGGCGAGGAAGTCAGGGACGTCGCGGCTGACCTGCTCGAGGTTGCGGGCCGCGACCCGGGGGTCTTCGGGGCGGATGACCTTGTCGACGAAGCTGCGCGTGAAGTCGAGGCCACGCTCGTCGCGCAGGGCCTCGGCGAGACGGGCGGCACCGGCGTCCGGCTTCGCCCCGGCGGACGCCGCCAGCCACTTGCGGACCAGCGCAACGGCGTCGTCGGTGCAGTCCTGGAGGCGGGCGCTCGGCATGCTCCGATCGTATGCCGCACCTCCGACCTCACCTTGGAGCGCGCCGCACGTCGGCTCGGAACCGTCCTGGGGGATGACGTCAGCCGAAGACCCGGATCAGTTCCGGCAGCAAGAGCAGCACCGGCAGCACCGTGAAGACGGAGATCACCGCGCCGACGACGATGCCCGTGATCGCGAGACCGCGCCCGGCCTCGCCCGTCCGCCGCAGCTGCGGCAGCGCGATGAGCCCCACGACGACCCCGCCGATCGGCACCACGAATCCCAGCACGAGCGCGATGATCGCCAGGGTGTTCGTCGGGCGGACCGGTGCGATCGGCGGCTGTGCGTACGGGTTCGTCATGCGGGTTCCTGTCTCGTCGCGCCGAGCGCTGCACGGCCCGGTCATCGTACGGGCCGGACGGATCGCTCCGCAGCGCCCCGTTCGGGTCATCCGGACGGATGAAAGACGCGGCGGCGGGGTCGGCCGGCCGCCGCGGTGGATACGCTGGTCGGCATGTCGACGCAGGGCAACGATGGCCACGACTGGGCGACGTGGGACGCCTACCACGACGTCTGGCGACGCCTCGACCGAGCGCTCGACCAGGCCGTCCAGGCGGGCGCCGGCATCTCCATCCCCGAGTTCGAGATCCTGATCGGGCTGCAGCGCGAGCCGGACCACCGGCTGCGCGTCCGCGACATCGCCGCCGGCATCGGTTGGGAGAAGTCGCGGGTCAGTCACCAGGTCACACGGATGGTCTCCCGCGGCCTGGTCGGACGCGCCGACTGCCCGACCGACGGCCGCGGCAGCTGGGTGGAGATGACCCCCGACGGCCGCCGCGCTGTGCTCGCCGGCATCCGCGCGCACACCGGTGCGCTGGAAGACCTGTTCTGGAGGCCCGTGGGGACCGACGCGGACACCCTCCGGTCCGTCAGCGCGCGCGTCCAGGACGCGATCGGCCCCGACGTGTCGGACGAGGCCGTCTCGGGCTAGCTGCCCCCGCACGTCCGCCGAGGTTCCACGACTCGCCGCACGGGGAGCGCCGAGGTTCCACGAACGACGCTGTGCTGCGCCCAGATGCCGAGATTTCGGAACCTCGGGGGCTCGGGGCGGGCGGCGCGGCGGGCGGGCGGTCAGAGGTCGACGACGGCGAGGGCTCCCTGTTCGCCGCGGAGCCGCACCTGCACGCTCGCGATGTCGTCGCGCGGGATGTCCGTCGACGCCGACAGCCCCTTCGCGTCCTCGCCCGCGGCCGTCCACGAGCCGACGATCTGGGCGGTGCCGTCGGACCGCACCACGACCAGGTCGTACATGACCGAGCCGTCCGCCGCCCACTCCTTGCCGCCGTAGGAGCAGCCCCAGTCGAAGCGGGTGCCCCACTGTTCGCCGCTGACGGCCAGGTCGACGTCGAGTCCCTGGGCGCCGGTCATGTCGTAGCGGTCCGCAGTCGCCGATGCTGAGACGTCACGTCCGGCCTGCACCGATCCACGGTCCCCCGCCGTGCCGACCGCGAGTCCGCCCAGGACGGCAGCGACCACCGCGAGCCCCGCGGTGGCGGCGACCCAGACCCGGCGACGGCGGCGACGGTGTCGAACGCGGTGCGCGACCGAGGCGAGGGTGCTCTCGGAACCGGTGTCGGGCCTCCCGTCCGGTTCGGCGATCTCGATCGCCTGGTCGGCCGGCAGCTTGGCGAGCAGACCGGGCAGGCCGACCAGCTCGGCGACGGCGGCCGTGCAGCGGTCGCAGGTCTCCAGGTGCTGCTCGTACTCGAGCCGTTCGTCCGGGCTCAGGGACCCGAGCACGTACGCCGCGTCCCACTCTGCGTACCGGTCGTCGCTCATCGGGTCACTCCTCGTTCCTGCAGTGCGAGCCGCAGGGCTCGCAGCCCGTAGTGCAGCCGCGACTTCGCGGTGCCCTCGGGGATGTCGTGTCGTCGTGCGATCTCCGGCACCGTGTGGCCGAGCCAGTAGGCGTCCACGACCACGCGGCGGTGGTCCGGGGAGAGCGATGCGAGCGCGTCGGCCACGACGATGCGGTCGAGCACGGCGTCGGTGCGGTCCGACTCGGCGCGGTCGACGGGGTGTTCGGTGCCGAACTCCCGGCGGTTCCGAGCCGATCGCGCGTCGTCGACGACCAGGTTCCGCGCGACCGTGAACAGCCAGGCGCGGGCGCTGTCCGGCGCGCGTTCCAGCACCGCTGGGCGCTGCCAGGCGCGGACCATGGTCTCCTGCACGACGTCCTCGACCGCCGAGCCGTCCCGCGTCAGGTGCCGGACGTACCGGGTGAGCGCGTCACCGTGCTCGCGGTACAGCGTCGCGAGCAGCTCGTCGGCGGAACGGCTCGACACGGTCACTTCTGCAGGTCGAGGGAGAACTCGACGGAGCCCTTCCCGTCCACGGTGACGAAGCCGAGCGAGGGAGCCTTCACGCCGTAGTCGGCGAAGGTGATCGGCACCGAGCCGGCGACCTGGACGGTGCCTCCCGTGCCGACCGCCACCTGCGCGTCGGCGGTGACGGCCTTCGTGACGCCGTGCAGGTCCATCGTGCCGGTCAGGGTGACGTCCTGCGTGCTGCCGTCGAGCGCCTTCGAGACGTCGACGGGCTTCGTCAAGGTGAACGTCGCCGTCGGGAACTTGTCCGTCTCCAGCGCGGTGTCCCGGAAGTAGGCGTCGCGCGCGGACTCGGGGGTGGAGATCTTCGCGACCTGGACCGTGACCGTCGCCGTCGCGAGGGAGCCGCCGTCGACCTCGGCGGTGCCCTCGACGTCCTTCGTGCGTCCGACCACGTTCACATCATTCCCCTGCAGGACCTCGTGCACCCGGTAGCCGGCGTACGAGGTCTTCGTGCTGGTCCAGGTGCCGTCGGCGTCCGCTGCGTCGAGGGTGGCGGACGACGTCGCTTCCAGGGAGGGAGCTGCGGCGGCCTGTCCGTTGACGGTGTTCGCGTAGATGGACGGACCGGCGATGACGGCGGCGGCCGCGATGACCACGACGCCGGTGGAGATGCCGATGATGACCTTGGTGCGTGTGCGGAGTCCCATACCCGGTCAACGAGGTGGCAGTCTGGATCGTTCACCCGGAACGATCCGGCTGCCGGATGCGTTCGGATCTGTCAGGCTGTTCATCCACCTCTGTCAGGCTGTTCATCCACCCGATCCCCCGCAGCCAGGAAGGCCGCAATGCCCGAACTCCCCGTCGTGTTCGAAGTCGGCTCGCTGATCGCGATCGTCGCGATCCTGCTCGCCGACCTGCTCATCGTCGCGCGCCGGCCACACGTGCCGACGCTGCGCGAGTCGGCGACGTGGGTGGGCGTCTACGTGGGGCTCGCGCTGGTCTTCGCGGTCCTGATGCTCGTGTTCGCGGGCGGCGACTCGGCGGGTGAGTTCCTGGCTGGTTGGCTCACCGAGTACAGCCTGAGCATCGACAACCTGTTCGTCTTCGTCATCATCATGGCGCGGTTCTCGGTGCCGAAGAAGATCCAGCAAGAGGTGCTGATGCTCGGCATCATCATCGCGCTCGTGCTGCGCGGCATCTTCATCCTCGTCGGCGCCCAGCTCATCGAGAACTTCTCATGGATCTTCTACATCTTCGGCGCCTGGCTGATCTGGACGGCGATCCAGCAGCTCCGCGGCGAGGACGATGCCGACGACCAGAAGGACAGCTTCATCGTCCGGCTGCTCCGCCGTCGGGTGCGCCTCACCGACACGTTCGACGGCATGAAGTTCCGGACCACCCACGACGGCGTGCGGCACTTCACCCCGCTGCTGATCGTGCTGATCGCCATCGGCACCACCGACCTGCTGTTCGCACTCGACTCGATCCCGGCGATCTTCGGCATCACCGAGAGCCCGTTCATCGTGTTCACCGCGAACGTCTTCGCCCTGATGGGTCTGCGGCAGCTGTACTTCCTGCTCGGCGGGCTGCTGGAGCGGCTCGTCTACCTCAAGTACGGGATCGCGGTGATCCTCGCGTTCATCGGCGTGAAGCTCGTCCTGCACGCACTGCACGACAACGAGCTGCCGTTCCTGAACGGTGGCGAGCACATCGAGTGGGCGCCGGAGATCAACACCTGGGTCTCCTTGATCGTGATCATCGCCGCGATGGCGCTGTCGACCCTGGCCAGCGTCGTGCGGATGCGCCACGACGGCGTCGAGGCGAAGGACGAAGAACCCGCTCGTACCTCGGACTGACGGAAGGTGCTCTGAGCGGCAGCAGGCCGGGCGCGGGAACGTCCACCAGCTGCCCGTGCCAAGGTCGACGGGTGCACAACAACGACACCGTCGTGATCGCCGGCTGCGGCGACCTCGGGACCGAAGCCGGTCTCCGCTTCGCGTGCCAGGGACACCACGTGATCGGCCTCCGACGCCGCGCCGAACTGGTCCCGGCCCCGATCACCGGCCGCAGCGCCGACCTGCGGCACGAGGTCCCCGAGATCCCCGCCGACACCTCCGTCGTCGTCGTGGCCTTCGCCGCGGGCAGCCGTGACGTCGACGAGTACCGCGCCACCTACGTCGACGGCCTGCGGAACGTGCTCGACGGCATCGACGCCTCGGACGCCGATCCACGCCTGCTCGTGGTGTCGTCGACCGCGGTGTACGACGTCGACGACGGCAGCGAGGTCACCGAGGACACCCCGGCGCACGGTGCGACCCCGACCGCCGAGGTCCTGGTCGAGGCCGAGGCACTACTGCGCGACCGTGCTCCCGACGCCGTGCTCGTGCGCCTGTCCGGGGTGTACGGTCCGGGTCGTGAGCGTCTGATCGACCAGGTCCGCTCCGGTTCGGCCCGGTTGGCTCCGGGTGCCTCGCCGCACACGAACCGGATCCACCGCGACGACGCCGCCGCCGCGCTCGTGCACCTGGCGACCGTGGAGGACCCGGCGCCGACGTACCTCGGCACCGACGACGAACCGAGCCGGCTCGACGACGTGCTGCGGTTCCTGGCCGACGAGCTCGGCGTTCCCGAGCCCGTCACCGGTGACGGCGGTGCCCGGCAGTCCGGTGGTGACAAGCGCTTGTCGAACGCGCTGCTCCGGTCCACCGGCTGGGCGCCGCAGTACCCGACGTTCCGCGAGGGCTACCGCGCCGTGCTGGCCGGCGAGGGCGTCCGCCACCCCTGACCCGGCGCGACACCGGTTCTCCGACACGACACCACGTGATCACCTGGTGTCGTGTCGCGAAACAGGTGCGGACCGCAGCGGGCCGCGCGCGACCGCTCAGTGCCCGCGGTGGTCCTGGATCGTGAGCCGCGGCCCGAACGACGGCTTCCGGAACCCCGAGCCGCCGATCAGCCGCACGACCCGCTCCCGGTGCCCCCGCCACGGCTCGAGCAGCTCGAGCATCCCGTCGTCGTCGACCGGTCCCCCGGTCAGCGCCCACCCGACCAGCGCGGGGACGTGGAAGTCCCCGACGCTCGGCGAATCGGGGTCGCCGTGGGAGCGCTGCGCGGTCTCGGCAGCCGTCCACTTCCCGATGCCGGGGATCGACTGGAGCCGCGCCGACACGACCGAACCGCCGCGACCGAGCGTCAGCGTCCGTTCGAGCGCCGGAGCCACACGCACCGCGCGCATCACCGTCGCCGACCGTCCGGGCTCGATGCCGGCCCTGTGCCACTCCCAGCTCGGGATCCGCGCCCACTCGTCGGCCGTCGGCGGCACGATGAGACCGTCCGGCGCGGGACCCGGCGCGGGCGTGCCGTACCGCCGGAGCAGGTACCGCCATGCGCCCCACGCCTGCCGCGAGGTCACCTTCTGCTCCATGATCGCCGGCACGAGCATCGCGACGACGGTGTTCGTCCGGAGCAGCCGGAGTCCGGGCTGCCGGTGTCGGGCGGCAGCGAGGAACGCGTGCCCGGAGACGTCGAACCCGTCCCAGTCGTCGCCGCGACCGAGCAGCTCCGGCGCGTGCTCGACCGCCCACGCAGCGCCGTCGCCCCACGCCGAGACCGCGATGGTGTCGCCGGCCGGCCGGATCGCCACGGCAGCGGGGCCGGTGGGCGTCCGCAGGGCGAGCCACACGACCGAGCCGACCACCTTGTAGGCGGGGTCGCCGGAGCCGCGCTGCAGGGGCCGCAGGGTCGACGTGACGTTCACCGGGCCTCCCGGTCGGTACACGGTGTCGACGCGAGACGCATCGCCGGACGCACCAGGAGCACCGGATGCGTCACCGGACGCACCAGCGGACGCGCCGGACGCGTCACCGGACGACGAGGCGGAGTCGAGCAGGGTCACACCGGGATGGTAATGCGCAACCACCGTCAGTCATGATGGTCGCAGTCCCCCACGACCCCCACCCGCACCACCCGACGACGGAGTTCCCATGCGCATCGGCATCCTCACCTCCGGAGGCGACTGCCCCGGTCTGAACGCGGTCATCCGCGCGATCGTCCTCAAGGGCATCGCCATCCACGGCCACGAGTTCGTCGGGTTCCGGGACGGCTGGCGCGGCGTCGTCGACGGCGACATCGTCCCGCTCGGCCGCAAGGACATCCAGGGCATCGCCAAGCAGGGCGGCACGATCCTCGGCACCAGCCGCACGAACCCCTTCGAGGGCCCGAACGGCGGCGTCGAGAACATCTCGAAGACCCTGGACCGCCACGGCATCGACGCCATCGTCGCGATCGGTGGCGAAGGCACGCTCGCCGCGGCGAAGCGCCTGACCGACGCCGGGCTGAAGATCGTCGGCGTCCCGAAGACGGTCGACAACGACCTGGGCGCCACCGACTACACGTTCGGCTTCGACACCGCCGTCGCGATCGCGACGGAAGCGATGGACCGCCTCCGCACCACCGGCGAGTCGCACTCCCGCTGCATGGTCGCCGAGGTCATGGGCCGGCACGTCGGCTGGATCGCCCTGCACTCCGGCATGGCCGCGGGCGCGCACGCGATCCTGATCCCGGAGCAGAAGACGAGCATGGAGCAGATCGCGAAGTGGGTGCGTGCCGCCTACGACCGCGGGCGCGCACCGCTCGTCGTGGTGGCCGAGGGCTTCGTCCCCGACCACGAGGACAACGCGCACACCGAGCGCGGGCTCGACGCCTTCGGGCGTCCGCGGCTCGGTGGCATCGGCGAGCGCCTCGCGCCGCTCATCGAGGAGATGACGGGCATCGAGACGCGCGCCACGACCCTCGGGCACATCCAGCGCGGTGGCACGCCGACCGCGTACGACCGGGTGCTGTCGACGCGGCTCGGCCTGGCGGCCATCGACTCGGTGGTCGAGGAACGATGGGGCCGGATGGTCGCCTTGAAGGGCACCGACATCGTGCACGTCTCGTTCGACGAGGCGCTCGGCGAGCTGAAGACCGTGCCGCAGGCGCGCTTCGACGAAGCCGCCATCATGTTTGGGTGAGCGCTCGCTGCACGCGTACCTGACCGATTCGGGCGTACCTGGTCGTTTTTTCCGGCCCGGTACGCCCGGTTCCGCCAGGGATCGCACGCGTTCTGGGAAAGAACGGACCGCTGGCCGGGAGGCCCGGGGTAGCGTCCGGCGCATGACCCGCGCCGTAGTCGTGTCCAGTTCAGCCCCGCCCACCGTCGCCGACGTCGACCTGCCCGATCCGACCGAGGGCGAAGCCCTCGTCGACGTCACGTACTCGAGCGTCAACTACAAGGACGGCCTCGCCCTCGCCAGGAACCCCGGCGTCGCGCGGGTCGACCCGCTCGTGCCCGGCATCGACGTCGTCGGGACCGTGTCGGCGCTCGGACCGGGTGTGCACGACGTGTCGATCGGCGACCGCATCGTGCTGAACGGTGCCGGGCTCGGCGAGACCCGGCACGGTGGTTGGGCGCAGCACGCCGTGGTGCCGTCCGGTTCCCTCGTGGTCCTGCCCGAGGCGATCGAGGACTCGTTCGCGGCGGCGATCGGCACGGCGGGGTTCACGGCGATGCTCAGCGTGCTCGCGCTCGAACGGTTCGTCGAACCGGGTGCCGGGCCGGTGCTCGTCACGGGTGCGTCCGGCGGGGTGGGGACGGTGGCGATCGCCCTGCTCGCCGCGCGCGGGTACGAGGTGACCGCGTCGACCGGCCGGAGCACCAACGAGGCCTCGCTCCGACGCCTCGGCGCGACCGAGGTCGTGGACCGGGGTGCCCTGTCCGAGCCCGGCAAGCCGATGCAGCGTGCCGCGTGGGCCGGCGCCGTGGACAGCGTCGGCGGGGCCACCCTGGCGAACGTGCTGGCCGGCACCCGGTGGGGTGGAGCCGTCACGGCGTGCGGGCTCGCGCAGGACTCCGCGCTGCCGACGACGGTGCTGCCGTTCATCCTGCGTGCGGTGTCGCTGCTCGGCATCAACTCGGTGGACGCCCCGTCCGAACTCCGGCACCGGGCGTGGGAGCGGTTGGCGACCGACCTCGACCCGGCGCTGCTGGCGGGTGTCACCCGGACCGTCACCCCGGAGCAGGCGATCGAGATCGGCGCCGAGGTGGTCGCCGGTCGGGTGCACGGACGCACGGTGGTCGACGTGCGTGGCTGATGTTCTGGGATGCTGTTATTCCGCAAACGATTGCATATTGACACGTTAGGGTTTGGATACCAAACGTCCGTGACACGAGGAGTCCGTCATGCCGGTACCCAAGTCGACCGTCGAGAACTCGCCGCGCAAGCTGCTCCGCGACGTGGTCCTCGAGAAGATGTTGGCCGCGATCCAGGACGGCACGCTGCAGGCCGGCGAACGGCTCAACGACGACGAACTGGTCCAGTGGCTCGGTGTCAGTCGCACGCCCATCCGTGAGGCGATCGCCAAGCTCGTCGACTACGGCTTGGTCGAGATGGAGGCGAACCGGTACACCCGGGTCGCGTCGCCCACCGCCAAGCAGTTCGACGACACCATCCAGGTGCTCGCCGGCGTCACGGAGCTCGCCGCCCGCTGGGCCGTCCCGAAGCTCGACGACGCTGCGGCCACACGCCTCGTCGACACGCTGGAAGCCCTGCGCACAGCCGCCGAGCAGGAGCGGGCCGGCGACGTCTCGACACAGGTCGGCGCGGTCGTCACCCAGTTGATCGGTGCAGCGGACAACGACCTGCTGGTCCAGCTGTCGACCTCGCTGCTGCCCCGCGCGAACTTCCTCGCCCTGACCCACCAGAGCGGCATGTTCTGGGACGTCAAGCACTTCGTCGACCCGCTCCGCGCGGCGATCTCGAAGCGCGACGGCGAGGCAGCGGCGGCGGTGATCCGTTCGCTCAGCAGCACCGTCGAGGAGCACACCGTGCAGGCCCGCGCGTTCGTCGCCGAGGGCGGCGCGCTGGCGGACGGCACCGAACGGCACTGACGTCGGCCACGATGGAGTCGTGACCGACACCGACCAGTCCCGCGCCGCGGGCGCCCAGTTCCGCGCCGACGGCGTCCTGCTCCGTGCCGAGGGCGTCCTGCTCCGTGCCGAGGGCGTCCGTGTGACGCGCTCCGGCCGCGACCTGCTGCACGACGTCGACCTGACCGTCCGCCGCGGTGAGCACTGGGCGCTCCTCGGACCGAACGGCGCCGGCAAGTCGACGCTGCTCGCGGTGCTCGGGGCGACGGGCCACCCCACGGCGGGCACGGTCGAGGTGCTCGGCCGACGCCTCGGACGCGTCGACGTCCGCGAGCTGCGTGAGCACATCGGCCACGTCGACCCGCGGCACCGGATGCTCTCCCCGCTCACCGTGCTCGAGACGGTGCTGACGGGACTGACGGGCACCACCGACCTCATGATGCGGTGGGAGCCCACGACCGCGCAGGTCGCACTGGCCGAGCAGCACATCGCCGACGTCGGGCTCGCCGCACGACGCGACGCACGCTGGCCCGTGCTGTCCCAGGGCGAACGCGGACGGACCCTCATCGCCCGGGCGCTGATGTCCGAGCCGCAGTTGCTGCTGCTCGACGAACCGGCGACCGGGCTCGACGTCGCCGCGCGCGAGCACCTGCTCGAGACCGTCGACGCGCTGCGGCACCGACACCCCGAGCTCGGCAGCGTCATGGTCACGCACCACCTCGAGGACCTGCCGGTGTCGACCTCGCACGCGATGCTGCTCCGTGACGGTGCCGTGGTGGCACAGGGCACGGCGGACGAGGTCATCACGTCGTCGGCGGTGTCGCACGCGTTCGACTTCCCGCTCGCGATCCTGCGCTCCGAGGGGCGCTGGGCAGCTCGCCGTTCGGCCTGACGCGTCGCTGGGGCCGGACAGGCGCGTTGCGGCGCTCCGGCCTGTGCTTGGATGGTTGCTCAGGTGTCCGCGGCCCGTTTCGGGGAGGGACCCGATGCCGGATGACGGTGTCAGGCCGCGCACCGCAACGAGGGGGAACACCATGACGAACACGCCGCCGCCCTACCCGGGGTCCGAGCCGCAGCCGAACGCCGGCCCGCAGCAGCCCGGTCCGCAGCAGCCGGGCCAGCAGCCCTGGGCGCAGCAGCAGCCCGGCCAGCAGCCGTACGCGCAGCCAGCTCCCGCCGGCGCTCCGTACGCCCCGCCGCCCAAGCAGTCCCGTGGCAAGCGCGTCCTGATCTCGCTGCTCGGCGTCGTCGTCGCCGTGGTCGTCGCGTTCCTGGTCCGCCAGGCGCTCACCGCCGCGTTCAGCGACTCGACGGAGGAGAAGGTCTCGAAGGCCGTCGTGCAGATCCGCGAGCAGAGCGACCTGCCGAAGCAGGTCGACTCGGTGACGTCGTGGACGGGCGTCGAGGCCGAGGGCAACGCGATCCACTACGACTACACGGTGTCGTCCAGCGTCGACCCGGCGTCGATCACCGAGAGCGCCATCCGCGACTCGGTCGGCCCGACGCTCTGCTCGAACAGCGACACGAAGGACCTCCTCGACGAGGGCGTCGACATGCGGTACACCTACGCGTTCGACGGCACCTCGAAGACGCTCGACACGACCTTCACCAAGGCCGACTGCTCCTGACCCGTCGAGGGTGGGGCGGTGCTGTCCCCTGTCCCGCCCTCGTCGGTCCGGTCGGTACGCGGTTGTGCGTGGTGCGGTGTGCACCGTACCTGGTGCGACGTGCTGGGCTGCGATGTGCACGGCTCTCGCCATGGCGCTGCCCACTGCGCCGACAGGTGACCGGGTTGCCCGCCGGTCGTCGGGTCCGTACCCGCCCCGGTCCGCCTACCGACGCACCGCCCGCTGCTCAGTCGACCAGGGTGACCTCCCAGTTGGTGCGCTGGACGACCGCGTCGAGTTCGCGGATCTCCTTCGCCAGGGCGTCGGCCCGCGACCGGAGCTCGGCGGTCGGCAGCGCGGCGAACGTGCGGAGTTCACTGCGGAGCTGTCGGTAGCCGCCGTTCGTGCCGGCCGTGGCGTCCGCCGCTCCGGTGACGAGCGCGTGCCGCAGCCGCAGGGCATCGCGTCGGGCAAGCAGTGCGGTGACGGTCTGCCCGGACGCCACGGTGGTGCTGGCGTTCGTCGCGTTGATGCGGGCGAGCAGGACCTCGAGCGCGTCGATCGACCGTTCGGCCTCGGCGAGGAGCTCGCGGGCGTCCTCGTCGGGCTCCTCGCCCTCTTGGTAGCGGGCGTTCGCGGCGATGCGGCCGCGCAGTTGCTCGATGCGCTTCTGCAGGTCGGCGCGCTCGATGAGTGCCTCGGCGAGTTGCATGTGGCCAGTCAACCAGCCGAGGCTCCGGCACGGAGCACCGACCCCTACGCCGCCGCCGCGGCTACTGCCTACGCAGTCGCGGCGGCCGCTGCCTTCGCCGCGGCGGGCAGCGCGTCGAGGATCCGTCCGACGGCCCGCTCGTCGTGGGCGGCCGTGACGAACCACGCCTCGAACACGCTCGGCGGCAGGGTCACGCCGGCGTCGAGCATCGCGTGGAAGAACGGCGCGTACCGGAAGACGTCCTGTGCCCGCACGTCGTCGTAGTTCCGCGGTGCGGTGTCCGTGAAGGCGAACGAGAACAGGTTGCCGGCGCGCTGCACGGTGTGGGCGACGCCTTCGGCCGACAGCGCGTCCGACGTGGCCGCGGAGATGACCGAGGCCGTGCGGTTCAGCGACTCGTACACCGACGGCGTCGCGGCCCGGAGCGTGGCGATGCCGGCGGCGACCGCGAGCGGGTTGCCGGACAGGGTGCCCGCTTGGTACACGGGGCCGAGCGGGGCGAGGAAGTCCATGACATCGCGTCGGCCGCCGAGCGCGGCGAGGGGCATGCCGCCACCGATGACCTTGCCGAACGTGATCAGGTCGGGCTTCCACCCGGCGCCGTCGGGGACGACCTTCGACGCCTCGAGGCCCCACCAGCCGGCCGACCCGACGCGGAACCCGGTCAGGACCTCGTCGACGATGAGCAGCGCACCGTGCGCCTGCACGATCTGCGCGAGCGCGCGGTTGAACCCGCGCTCGGGAGCGAGCACGCCCATGTTCGCCGCGGCGGCCTCGACGATGACGCCGGCGATGCGCTCGGAGTGCTCGTCGAACGCGCGGCGGACGGCGTCGAGGTCGTTGTACGGCAGCACCAGGGTCTGCGCCGCGGTCTCCTCGGTGATGCCCGCGCTGCCCGGCAGGGCCAGGGTGGCGACACCCGATCCGGCCTCGGCGAGCAGGGAGTCGGAGTGCCCGTGGTAGTGCCCGGCGAACTTCACGAGCAGGTCGCGGCCGGTGTAGCCGCGGGCCAACCGGATCGCCGTCATCGTGGCCTCGGTGCCGGTCGACACCATGCGGAGCTTCTCGATGGGGCCGTCGCCGTCGACCGACACCCGCTGCTTCACGAGCTCGGCGAGCTCGGTCTCGCCCGGGGTCGAGGCGCCGAAGGACAGTCCGCGCGCGGCGGCCTGCTGCACGGCCTCGACGGTGCCGGGGTGCGCGTGTCCGAGGATCGCGGGTCCCCACGACGCCACGAGGTCGACGTACTCGCGTCCCTCGGCGTCGGTGACGTACGCGCCCTTCGCCGACACCAGGAAGCGCGGGGTGCCGCCCACCGATCCGTAGGCACGGACGGGCGAGTTCACGCCGCCGGGGATCGCGTTCTTGGCGCGGCCGAACAGCTGGTCGTTCGTGGTCATTCGGGGGCCTTCCCGGTCGAGGCGATGCCGGCGACTGCGGCGGTGGTGCCGGAGGTGCGGAGACCGGCCTCCTGGTTGAGCTTCCGCGCGATGTCGACGGCGAAGTAGGTCAGGATCGCGTCGGCGCCGGCACGCTTGATGCCGATGAGCGACTCCATCGCGGCGGCGTCACGGTCGATCCAGCCGTTCTGCGCGGCTGCCGTGATCATCGCGTACTCGCCGGAGATCTGGTAGGCCCAGACCGGCACGGGCGACGTCGCAGCGGTCTCGGCGAGCACGTCGAGGTAGCTCATCGCCGGCTTCACCATGACGACGTCGGCACCCTCGTCGACGTCGAGCGCGACCTCGCGCAGCCCCTGTCGACCGTTGGCGGCGTCGATCTGGTAGGTCCGCCGGTCGCCGACGAGCGACGACGACACGGCCTCGCGGAAGGGGCCGTAGAAGGCGGAGGCGTACTTGGCCGCGTAGGCCAGCAGCGCGGTGCCGGTGTGCCCGGCGACGTCGAGCGCGTCACGCGCGGCGGCGATCTGGCCGTCCATCATGCCGCTCAGGCACACCAGTTCGGCGCCGGCCTCTGCCTGCGCGACCGCCATGTCGCGATACCGCAGCAGGGTCGCGTCGTTGTCGACGGAGCCGTCCGCCGCCAGGACGCCGCAGTGGCCGTGGTCGGTGAACTCGTCGAGGCACAGGTCGGACTGCACGACCAGGTCGTCACCGACCTCTTCCTTCGCCACGCGGATGGCCACGTTGAGGATGCCGTCCGGGTCGGTCGCGCCGGAACCGGTGGCGTCCTTCGTGGTCGGGACACCGAACAGGTTCACGCCGCCGATCCCGACCTCCGCAGCCGACACCAGGGCGCGACGGAACGAGTCGAGCGAGTGCTGCTGCACGCCCGGCATGCTCGAGATGTCGACGGCGTCGGTGGCGCCTTCGCGGATGAACATCGGCAGCACGAGTTCGGCTGGGTGCAGCCGGGTCTCGGCGACGAGCCGTCGCATCGCGGGGGTGGCGCGGAGTCGACGGGGGCGGACCTGGGGGAAACGGCCGGTCACGGGTGGCCTTCCTGTTCGGGGACGGTGGGGTTCAGGGCTTCGACGACGGCGTCGAGCAGGGCTTCTGCGGACCGGGTGGGTCCGACGACGTGGACCGGCAGTCCGGCCGCGCGCGCGTCGGCGGCGGTTCCGGGGCCGATGCAGGCCACGAGGGTGCGGGGGTCGAGCGGGGCCATCCGGCGGGCGATCTCGCGGGCGACGCTGCCGCTCGTCACGAGCACCGCGTCGGGCACCGCGTCGAGGGTGATCGGCTCGTCGCCGGTCCCCACGGTACGGTACGCGACCACGTCGTCCACGTCGATGCCGCGGGCCCGCAGTCCGTCGACGAGGGTCGGCGCGGCGATCTCGGAGCGCGGGAAGAGCACGGTGCCGTCGGTGTCCGGCAGCGCGTCGACGAGGGCAGCGGCCGAGGCCTGCTCCGGCACGAGGTCGACGACCCAGCCCGCAGCACGCGCGGCACGGGCGGTCGGCTCACCGACCGCCGCAACGCGGACACCGGACGGGAGGCCCGCCACGCGTTCTGCGAGCACCGTCACGGCCGTCGCACTGGTCACCACCACCCACGCGTACCCGGCCACGCGGGCGACGGCACGGTCGAGCGGGCCGCAGTCGAGCGGCGGCTCGGTCGTGATGAGGGGGACGACCCGCGGGTCGAGCCCGCGCTGCCGAGCCGCCGTCGCGACGCGCTCGCCCCACGCGCCACCCCGGGGGATGACGACGACGGGAGCGGGCGTGTCCGTGACGGGCTCTACTTCACCGAGTCGGTGAGGTCCGCCAGGTCGCCGGCACCGTTCTCGAGCAGCTCGGCGGCCACGCGGCCACCGACCTCGAGTGCTTCGGCGAGACGGTCCTGCGCGGATCCCTCGAGCACGGCCGCGTGCGACGCCGTGCGGTACTCGGCGCCGTCGGGGCTGTAGACGGTGGCGGAGACGAGCAGGAGCTCGGCGTCCACGACCGCGGTCGCACCGATCGGGGCGGAACAGCCGGCCTCGAGCTTCGCCAGGACCTCGCGCTCGGCCGACACCGTCAGGCGGGTCGGGGCGTGCTCGATCTTGCGCAGCGCGGCGAGCAGGTTCGTGTCGGTCTCAGCAGCACGGGTCTCGATCGCCAGCGCGCCCTGCCCCGGAGCACTCGGCCAGAAGCCGAGGTCGAGCAGTTCGGTGGCGGCCGACAGGCGGTCGATGCGGGTGAGCCCGGCGGCGGCGAGCACGACGGCGTCGAGGTCGTCGTCGACGCGACCGAGCCGGGTGTCGATGTTGCCGCGGATGTCGATGACGTCCAGGTCGGGGCGCTTCGCCTTGAGCTGCGCGACGCGACGCGGTGAGCCCGTGCCGACCTTCGCACCCTCGGGCAGGCTCTCGACGGTCGCGCCGTTCCGCGCCACGAGGACGTCGCGGGCGTCGGCACGCTTCGGTACGGCAGCGATCGTCAGGCCCGGGTACGGCGCGGTCGGCAGGTCCTTGAGCGAGTGCACCAGGACGTCGACCTCGCCGGCGACCAGGGCTTCACGCAGGGCGCTGGCGAACACACCCGTGCCCCCCAGCGACGCGAGCGAGGCGCGGTTCGTGTCGCCCTCGCTCGTGACGGTGACGAGCTCGACCGGGCGACCGGACGCCGCTGCCAGGCGGTCGGCGACGTCCTGCGACTGCGCGACCGCGAGCCGGCTGGCGCGGGTGCCCAGCCGGATCGGGGTCGGTGCGTCGGTCACGGAGCGACGCCAGCGGCGGCGGGCTTGAAGCCGGCGCGGACGTTCTCGCAGCAACCCGGGCGGCAGACGTCGTACCAGGGGCCGATGTCGGTCAGGTGCGGACGCTCGCTGGTGGGGGTGCCGTTGACGCGCTCGAGCACCAGGTCGACGAGACCGGAGACGTAGGCCGGGTCGACACCGGGGGTCTGCGTGCGGACCGACCAGAAGCCGAGCTCCTGCGCGGTCTCGGTGGCTTCCTCGTCGAGGTCCCACATGACCTCCATGTGGTCGCTCACGAAACCGAGCGGGACGATGAGCACGGCGCGGGTCGAGCCGCCCTTGAGCTCCTCGTTCATGTAGTCGTTGATGTCGGGCTCGAGCCACGGCTGCGTCGGGGGGCCGGAGCGCGACTGGTAGACGAGCTTCCACGCGGGCTTGGACGTGCCCTGCAGGTGCGCGTGCTCGGGCTGCTCGAGCAGCTCCGCCCAGGCCTGGTCGAGGACGACCTGCGCGACGGCGAGGTGCTGGGCCTCGTAGGCGCCGTGCTCGTCGAAGCCGCGGTAGTCCGGGCCGGACTTCGCAGCGTCGGTCGACGGGATCGAGTGGGTCGAGAACAGCACGTGCAGCTCGGTCGCGACGTCGAGGCCGTCGTTCTCGGCGATGGCCTTCGCCATGCCGTCACGGACGCCGTCGACGAACGGGCGGACGAAGCCGGGGTGGTCGAAGAACTGCCGGATCTTGTCGATCTCGATGGTGCCGAGCAGACCGGTCTCGTCGAGCACGCGCGCGTAGTCCTCGCGGTACTGGCGGCAGCTCGAGAACGACGAGTAGGCGCTCGTGGCGATCGCGATGAGCTTGTTGTAGCCCTTGTCGGCGGCCTCGGTGAAGGCGCCTTCCAGGTAGGGCTCCCAGTTGCGGTTGCCCCAGAGCACCGGCATGTCGATGCCGCGCGAGGCCAACTCGGCCTCGAGCGCCGCCTTCAACGCGCGGTTCTGCGCGTTGATCGGGCTCACGCCGCCGAAGTGCCGGTAGTGGTGCGCGACCTCCTCCAGACGCTCGTCGGGGATGCCGCGGCCGCGGGTGACGTTGCGCAGGAAGGGGATGACGTCGTCCTGGCCCTCGGGGCCACCGAAGCCGGCGAGCAGGATCGCGTCGTACGCGGTCGGGACCTCGACGTGCTCCGGGCCGGAAGCGGCCGCGGGGGTGGCGGCGAGGACGGGCTGACCGTTCGTGATCAGGCTGGTGTCGGTCATGACAGCACCTCCGGGAGTTCGGCGGTCGTCACGCGACGACCCGTGAAGAAGGGGACCTCTTCGCGCACGTGCAGACGGGCCTCGGTGGCACGCAGGTCGCGCATGAGGTCGACGAGGTCGACGAGCTCAGGGCTCTCGAGCGGCAGGATCCACTCGTAGTCGCTCAGGGCGAAGGTGGCGATGGTGTTCGTCAGGACGCGGCGGTACTTGGCGCCGGCGATCCCGTGGTCGCGCAGCATCTTCGAGCGCTCGTCTTCAGGCAGCAGGTACCACTCGAAGGAACGGACGAAGGGGTACACCGTGATCCACGCCTCGGGGTCCTTGCCACGCAGGAACGCGGGCGTGTGCCGCTTGTTGAACTCGGCTTCGCGGTGCATCGCCATCACGTGCCACACCGGTTCGGTGTCCTGGAACAGCCCGGTGCGGCGGATCTCGCGCAGCACGGCCTGGATGACCTGCGCGTCGTCGCCGTGCAGCCAGATCATGACGTCGGCGTCGGCGCGGAAGCCGGAGACGTCGTAGAAGCCACGGACGGTCACCCCGCGCTCGGCAGCGGACGCGACCACGGCGTCGAGCTCGGCCACGGCGTCGCCACCGACGCGGTGGACCGGGCCGAGTGGCCTGCGGAACACGGCCCAGAGGGCGTACGCCGTCATGAGGTTGGGATCGATCCCCGTCGCGGGGTCGGTCTCGTGCGGAGAGGTGTGCGCGGATGCAGGAGCGGGCGCGTCGGAACTCATGGGTCCTTGTCCTATCGGTTGCCAGGGTTGTGGCCGCCCCGCACCCGGTGGACCGCGCTCGGGCGGTCTACCGCCGTCGGAGCACCATCACGACGATACCCCCGACCACCGCTACTCCGGCTGCGAGGCCGGCCAGGTACGGGACCGGCTTCTCGTCGATGCCGCGCTTGACCTTCGACGCCGCGATGCCGATCTGCTTCGGCACGTTGAGCTTGTCCTCGATCGCGTCGAGGGTGTCGAACAGCTGGGCGCGGGTCGCGGCGACGCGGTCTGCGAGATCGTCGTGCGGATCGGTCACGGTTCCTCCGTCGGTGGTGCGGCTGTCGGGGCTCAGAACCGGCCGCCGACGTCCGGCTTGCGGCTGCCGTACTGGCTCGGCGGAGTGGGCTTCTTGCCCATCCCCTTCACCGCGTTGATGTCGTTCTTGACGCTGTCGATCGTGCGCTTCGGCGTGATCGGGAGGCCCTTCTTCAGGCGCTTCCAGCCGATCCACCCGAGGATGGCGGCGACGATCAGCATCACCACGGCGATCACGATCGCTGCGAGCCAGGCCGGCATCACGGTCGCCAGGCCCATCACGGCGGCGGTCAGGAGCACGCCGATCGCGTAGAGCACGATGACGAGTGCACCGACCAGCAGCCCCGCGGCGAGCCCGAAGATCTTGGCCTTCGTGAGCATCTCGGCCTTGAGCAGGTCGATCTCACCCTTGACCAGGCCCTTGACGAGCTTCGGGACGTCGCCCACCAGACCGAACAGCGAACGCGACTTGCGGTCGCGGGTGTCGGTCATGAGGTGGTGGTGTCCTTCTTCTGGCCGACCTTGCGGACGGCCTTCTTGGTCGTCTCACCGATGAACTCGGCGACGTCCGGGGTCTTGTCGGCGATGAAGTCCTCGGCGACGTGCACGCCCTTCTGGACGCCGTTGCTGTTCCAGACCTTGCCGCTGACGGTCTTGATCTGCTCGTACCGCGCCCGTCCGGCTCGCGATCCCAGGACGTACCCGAGTGCGGCGCCGGCGACGAACAGGAGCTTTCCGCGCATGTGCGATTCCTCCGTTGGTTCAGTGTGCGGTGGTCATGCGCCGAACGGAATACGTCCGACGGTCTCACCAACAGTAGCCCCCGGGCGGTCTGGGGTCCGCTCAGGAATCCAGGATCTGTCCAGCGGCGGTGCGGGCGGCCGCGGTGATCCCGGCCAGGCCACGTCCGGAGCTGGCCTCGCCGATGCCGACGACCCCCTCGGCCAGCCCGGCAGCGGTCAGGTCCGGACCGTGCCAGCGGACGCGCGCAGCGCCCGCGACCTGCGTCGCCGTCAGGGGGACGCCGAGCAGCGTGGCCGCGTCGTGCAGCGCTCGGGTGCCGACGGGTCCGTCCGGGTCGACCGGGAGGCTCGTGGCCGCGTCGTCGGGACCGCTCGCGCCCGGTGCGCTGGTCGCGTCGGCGGGCGTCGCGTAGCTCAGACGCAGCACGTGGCGGCCGGCAGCCGCCTCGGCGAGCCACGGCCACTTCACCGTCGCGTGCGTCAGGGCCTTCGCCGACACGGCCTGCGCGTCCGGGTGCACGAGCATCCCGGTCCCGCGGGGGGCTGCGTCGAGCTCGGGCTGGTCGACGACGAGCGTGACGAGCTCGATCCCGGTCCGGTCCGGCGCCGCGGTGCGCTCGGGATCGGGCACCGACGACAGGGTGTGCTGCGCGGGCAGGCGTTCGACCGTGCCGTCGGCGGAGACGACCTCGACCGCGTGCGCCTCGATCCGCGTCGCCCGGGTGTGCAGCCGGATGTCGACGCGGTAGGTCTCCATGTCGGCGACGAGTTCGTCCACGAGCCGGACGATCCCGCCGCGGATCCCCTGCACCGGGGTACCGGCGGCCGCGCGGGCCCGGAGTGCCAGGACCGCGCGGGCCAGCGAGCCCTCGCGGAGCAGTGCCGCACGGAGGCCGGGAGCCACCCGCTCCGGGTCGAGCTGGTCCGGGTGGGTGGAGTGCACCCCGCCGGCGATCGGGACGACCAGGTCGTCGAGGACCCGCTCCCCCATGCGCCGCCGGACGAGTTCACCCAGGGACTCCGCCTTGGCGCCGACCGGTCCGGGCAGCAGCGAGTCCATCTGTGCACGGAGCCCGCCCTTCTGCCCGACCACGGCGAGCACGTCGGCGGCCATCGGGGTGCTCGGGATGCCGAGGAGCCCCGTCGCGGGGATCGGCGACGTCCGGCCGTCACGGGTCATCAACCAGGCACCGCGCGGGTCCGGGGCGACGACGTCGTTGCCGAGCCCGAGTTCGATCGCCAGGCGGCCGACGGCGTCCGTGCGGGTCGCGAACGAGTCCGCTGCCATGTCGAGGTCGAGGCCGCCGACCGTGTGCCGCCGGATCATGCCGCCCAGCACGCCGGACGACTCGACGAGCACGACGTCCGCGCCGCCCTTCGCCAGGTCACGGGCCGTGACGAGTCCGGCGATCCCGCCGCCGACCACGACGACGTCGGTCACGCGGCAGCTCCATCAGTCCCGTCACCGAGCGAGTGGACCAGCTCGACGACGCGCGTCAACACCGTCGGGTCGGTCTCGGGCGGCACACCGTGGCCGAGGTTCACGACGTGGGCGCGGGCGGCGCCACCGCGGCGGACGACCTCGCGCACGTGCGCTTCGAGGACCTCCCACGGGGCCGCGAGCATCGCCGGGTCGATGTTGCCCTGCACGCTGACGCCGGTACCGACGCGGCGGACGGCCTCGTCGAGCGGGAGCCGCCAGTCGACCCCGACCGCGTCGACGCCGACCGTGTCGGTGCCGAGCGTGGTCATGTCGGCGAGGACCTCGCCGCTGCCGACACCGAAGTGGATGCGCGGCACGCCCAGGTCGGTCACGTGGGACAGCGCCTGCGCCGAGTGCGGTGCGACGTACCGGACGTAGTCGGCGCGCGACAGGGACCCGACCCACGAGTCGAAGAGCTGTGCGGCCGAGGCCCCGGCGAGCACCTGGGCCCGGAGGAACGCCCCCGACACCTCGGCCGCCCAGGCCAGCAGCCGCGACCAGGTCTCCGGCTCCGCGTGCATGAGGGTCCGTGCGCGGATGTGGTCCTTCGACGGGCCGCCCTCGACCAGGTACGCGGCGAGCGTGAAGGGTGCGCCTGCGAATCCGATCAGCGGGGTGTCGCCGAGCTGCTCGACCGTGCGGGCGACCGCCTGCCGGATCGGCTCGAGGGCCGCCGGGTCCAGCGGCTCGAGGGCGTCGACGTCCGCCGCGGTGCGGATCGGCGAGCCGAGCACGGGGCCGCGACCGGGGACGATCTCGACGTCCACGCCCGCGAGCTTGATCGGCACGACGATGTCGCTGAAGAAGATGCCGGCGTCCACCCCGTGCCGGCGGACGGGCTGCAGCGTGATCTCCGACGCCATCTCGGGGTCGAGGCACGCGTCGAGCATGGCCGTGCCCACCCGGAGCTCGCGGTACTCGGGCAACGACCGACCGGCCTGCCGCATGAACCACACCGGCAGCGTCTCCGGACGGTCACCCCGCAGGGCCCGGACGAGGCGGGACCCGCTCGTCCGCCCTGATGCCAGGGGGTGGGAGTCGGGGAGGGATGTGGTCGTCGCGTCGGTCACCGGATGATTGTCCCATCGAGCGCGTTACCATTGGCTACGTGCTCATCTGTCTCACGGCGTCGCATCGCAACGCCAGCTTCGACCTCTTGGAGCGACTGAGCATCGCTGCCCCGGCCGCAGCAGGCCACCTCGTGACGGATTCCGACGTCCTGGACGGCGCCGTCGTCCTCGCCACCTGCAACCGTTTCGAGGCCTACCTCGACATCGCCGGCGACGACCGCGACTCCGCCGTCGCCGCCACCGTGCAGGCCGTGGCCGCTGCGAGCGACCTGGACGCCACCGAACTGCGTGATTCGGTCAACGTGCTCGGCGGCAAGGACGTCGTGCAGCACCTGTTCGCCGTGTCGAGCGGGCTCGAGTCCGTCGTCGTCGGCGAGACCGAGATCTCCGGCCAGGTCCGCCGCTCGCTCGAGGACGCCCGGAGCAACGGCACCACCACCTCGGACCTCGAGCGGCTGTTCCAGGAAGCCGCCCACACCTCGCGCGGCGTCAAGACCCGCACCCGGATCGGTGCCGCCGGTCGTTCGCTCGTGCGCCTCGGCCTGCAGCTCGCGTCGTCGCGCGTCACCGACTGGGCCCACACCCGCGTGCTGCTGATCGGCACCGGCAGCTACGCGGCCACCACCATCGCGGCCCTGCGCGACCGCGGCGCCGTGCACATCCAGGTGTTCTCGCCCTCGGGCCGTGCCGCCTGGTTCGCCGCGAAGCACGACCTCGTCGCCGCCCGTGACCTGCGCCACGCGATCGGCACCAGCGACGTCGTGATCACCTGCACGTCGAGCGAGCTCCCGGTCGTCGCACCGGCCGACCTCGACGACGGCATCCGCCGCATCGTCATCGACCTCGGACTCCCCCGCAACGTCGACCCGGCTGCCGCCGGTGTCGACGGCGTCGAGCTGCTCGACCTCGAGACGATCAGCCTGCACGCCCCGATCTCCGAGCTGAACGCCGAGTCCGAGGCCCGCGCGATGGTCGACGACGCCGTGTCCCGCTTCCGGGCGCAGGCGCTCGAGCAGTCCACCACCCCGGCCCTCGTCGCCTTCCGCAAGCACGTGTTCGACATCCTCGACGACGAGATCGACCGTGCGAAGCGCCGCGGTGACGCCGACGGCGAGTCCGCCGAGCACACCGAGCGCGCCCTCCGGCACCTGGTGGGCGTCCTGCTGCACCGCCCGTCGGTCCGGGCCCGCGAGCTCGGCCGCGCCGGCCGTGGCGAGGAGTTCGTCGGGGCCATCGACGCCCTGTTCGGCGTGCGACCCGAGCCCGAGGCAGAGCTGCCGGCGCCCGTCGTCCCGCTCGCCGACCGCACCGCCCTGGACCCGACCGTCTCGAAGCGCGCCGACGAGGCGGACGCGAGCTGAGCCTCCCGGCCGACACGACCCAGCCACCCACGCTGCGGGTCAGCGCGCTCCTGCTGGTGCGGGACCGACGCGTCCTGATGGTGCGTGCGCGAGCGCGCGACGTGCTCTACCTGCCCGGCGGCAAGGCCGAGCCGCACGAGACCGACCTCGACGCCGCCATCCGCGAAGCACACGAGGAGACCGGCCTGCGGGTGACCGCCGATGACGTCGACCCGTTCGGTGTCGTCCTCGAGCCGGCCCACGGGCAGGCGCCAGGCACCATGGTCGCGATGACCCTGTTCCTGGTCCGACCAGGAGGCCCGTTGGACTCCGCCACGCCCGTCGCCTCGGCAGAGGTCGACGAGGTCGAGTGGGTCACCTCGGCGGACGCCGGTCGCTGCCCGCCAGCGGGCGTGGAGACGCTCCGCCGCCTGGTGGCGGCGGAGCGCATCGACTAGTCGTCAGGCCTGGTCCTTGTCGACGTAGTGACCGGTCTCGCCGTCCTGCGTCGGTTCGGCCTCGCCGGGGATGTCCGACTCGACGTACTCGCCGTCGGGTCCGCTCGACTCCGGGCGGGCCTCGCCCGGGATGTCGCTCGCGACGAACTCGCCGACGGGTTCCGTCGTCGTGACGCGCTCCTCGCCGGGGATGTCGCTGTCCGTGAAGGCACCTGCGCGGGTCTCGACCCCGTCCGCGCGGCCCTCGTCGCCACGTGCCTGTTCGTGCTTGCCCGTCATGTCCGACCTCCGCTGCTCGGGTTCCTTGCTCCGGAGTGTGCTCGCGGTCCCTGGATGCCGACCGAACCGCGATCTCCCGGTGGTGGTTGCCTGTGCACCATGCAACGCAGCAGTCGATCGAAGTTCCTGCTCGCCGTCACCGGGCTCGTCGCAGTCGGGGCGTTGGCGGGTTGTGCCTCCGGCGGGGAACCCTCCGCCACCGAGACGGTGACCGCACCCGCGCCGTCGCCGTCCGCGTCGTCGTCCTCGTCGGCGTCGTCGTCGTCCGCGACCCCGTCGTCCGGCTCGTCGGCGTCAGCCGGCACCGGTTCCGGGTCTTCCGGGTCCGGGTCGTCGGGGTCCGGGTCGTCGGGGTCCGGGTCGGCCGCTGGCGGTCGCTGTGCCGCGTCCTCGCTCGCCGCCAGCATCGAGCCGGGCAGCGGCGGTGCGGCCGGCAGCGTCATCGTGCACCTCGCCCTGCAGAACACCGGCTCGACCACCTGCACCCTGCAGGGCTGGCCGGGCGTCTCGTTCGTCGGCGGCGGCAACGGCACCCAGATCGGTGCTGCAGCGACCCAGGAGAAGAGCTCACCGCACCCGACCGTGACCCTGGCCGCCGGGCAGACCGCCGTGGCGCCGCTCAAGATCGTCCAGGCCGGGAACTACTCCAAGGCCGACTGCTCGCCGAAGACCCCGGACGGCTTCCGCGTGTACCCGCCCGGATCCAAGCAGTCGCTGTTCGTGAAGGACGCTGACTACCAGGCGTGCTCGTCCGCCGATGCGTCGCTGCTGTCCGTGCAGGCGCTCGTGCCGGAGGGGCAGGCGACGTCGTAGCGGATGATCAGCGGGTGGTGACCACGAGCTTCCCGGACCGTGCTCCGTCCTCCATGTCGCGGTGAGCTTGCACGATGTCCTCGAGCGGGTAGACCTTCGCGATCGGTACCGTCGCGGTCCCTGCCGCCACGGAGTCGAGGAAGCCCTGCAGCACCGGTACCGGCAGGTCGCTGGCTCCGCCGGAGTACGCGGTGAGCCGGACCCCGTTGGGGATCACGTCCATCGGGTAGAAGTCGGGGATGGTCCAGACATCGGAGAGCATCCCGGTGAACGACACGGTGCCGTGCACGGCGGTGGCCCGCAACGTGTCGGGCAGGGTGTCGGTACCGATGAGCTCCACGGCACCGTCCACGCCGGCTGGCACGATGCGGCGGACCTCGTCGGCGATGCTCCCGGTGTCGATCACGACGTGGTCGGCACCTGCGCGGCGCAGCCGCTCGGTACGGTCCGGGTTGCGACTGGTGGCGATGACGGTCATCCCCCGCTGCTTCGCCAGGACGATGCACGCGAGCCCGACCGACGAGGTGCCGCCACGGACCAGGAGCGTGTCGCCCGGCTGCGCGTCCACACCCACCGTGAGGGAGCCGTGCGCGGTCTGCAGCATCTCGGGGACGGCACCGATCGTGGCCCAGTCGAGGGTGCTCGTGAACGGCACGACGCTGCTGGCCGGCACGAGGGTGTACTCGGCGTAGCCGCCGTCGTGGTCGCGGCCCATCCCTCCCATCAGGGCGGCGACCTGCGTTCCGACCGCGTACTCGCCGCCGGGTGCTGCCACCACGGTCCCCACCGCTTCGATCCCGGGTACCCGCGGGAAACTCCCGAAGTGCCCCATGCCACGGCGGAAGTGCAGCTCGGATCGGTTCAGACCGAAGGCCTCCACCCGGATCAGCACCAGGCCCGGAGCGGGGGTGGGTACCGGGACCTCACGCAGTCGCAGGACCTCGGGACCACCGGGCGCATCGATGACCACAGCGCGCATCGTCGCCGTCATCGCGCACCCTCCAGCGCAGCCTGCAGCCGACCGAGGACGGCAGTCGCGGAGGCGATCGCCTCGATGTCAGCGGCGGCGAGCACGGTGTCCAGCGCCGCTTCGAATCGCTCCCGCGACACGGCGACGGCTTCCCGACCTTGAGCTGAGAGGGTGCTGCGCACGCTGCGGCGGTCACCCGGATCCGTCGCTCGTTCGACGAGACCGTCGGCGGCGAGCCGGTCGAGGAGACGACTGGCCGCTGCGATCGACGTGCCGACCCCGGTCGCGACGTCCTGCACGCGGGCTCCGGTCGGCGCCGCGTGGACGACCCGCAGGACCTCCAAGCGGGCCAGGCTCAACACGCCCTCCCCGCGCATGCGCTTCTCCACCGCGTTCCACAGATCGGTCTCGTGCCGCACCAGGGCGGTGAAGTACTCGCGGGCACGAGATCCTCGCTCGTTCCCGGCTGTCTCGCTGTGGGATGTCGATTGCGTGCTCATGCGGCGATCCTACGCTGGTTGCTTGCTATGTAAAGTAGTTGGCGCACGCTCTCTCCGCTCCGTCGACAGGACCACCATGACCACCGACACCCGCACCGCCATGCAGCGATTCGTCGAGTTCATCAACACCGGCGACGCGTCGATCGGCCGTCAGGTGATCTCACCTGACGCGGAGTTCCTCACGCCGTTCTCGCCGGAGCCGTTTCGTGGCCTCGAGGGGTACCTGCAGATCCTGTCGATCATGCGGAGCGCGTTCTCGGACGTCCAGTGGCGCATCGAGCGGCTCGTCGTCGAGGGCGACTCCGTCGCAGCGCGGTTCGAGCTCCGGGGCACGCACGACGGGGATTTCCTCGGGACCGCCCCCACCGGGCGGCCGGTGGCCGTTCACGCGAGCAACTTCTACGTCTTCGAGGACGGCCTGATCGTCGACGAGGTCGGGCAGCCGGACCTGATGGGTCTGCTCCGTCAGATCGGCGCACTCCGCTGAGGGTCGCCGGGGGTCAGGACTCGGGGTCGTCCATGATCTCGCGGACCTCCTGTGCGCACCGGCAGGACCCCGCGAACCGGGCCGCCCACGTCAGCGCCTCGGAACGGCTGTCGACGTCCACCACGCAGAACCCGCCGATGAAGGTGTCCTTGCCGGGCCGGGTGCCGGGATCGTGGACGGTGCCGTCGGTGTCGACGACCGCGCCGTCGGACGCCTCGAGCATGCCTCCGCCGAACACCCACGCGCCAGCCGCCTTCGCCTGACGGACGACGGCGTGCGTCGCTTCGGAGACGGCAGCCAGTTCGGCCATCGGGAACACCATCGTGCCCTCGTCGAAGGAGATCAGGTACCGGGTCATGCCCAGCATCATGCTCCTCAGCGGCGAGCGGGGGCGTGCACTGCCTCGAGCAGTTCGGTGCCCATGGTCCGCAGTGCCTCGATGACCGCGAGGCGCCGCTGCAACGAGGCGTCGTCGAACGTCACCGTCACGGCGTAGCTCACCGACGAGCCCGGACCCCGGAGGATCCCGGCCTCGGCACGGACGCCCGTACTCGACCCGGTGACCGCGACGACCTGCAACCCGTGGTCGAGCGCACGGTGCGCCAGGGGATCGAGGCCGAACGAGCCGGCGACCAGGTTCAGATCGCTCGCCAGCGACAGCCAGCCGAGCACCCGGTTCGAGACCGCTTCGTCCACGACCTCGCCGAGCGCCAGTCCGCGCATCACCCACGCGAGCTCACCCGTCGGGGCCACCGAGGCATCCGGGGCGTCGTCCGGACCACGACGGTCGCGCACCCGGTCGATCAGCGCGGTCCGCTCGATGCCGAGCGACTCCGCACGCTCGCGGACGGCGTCGATGCCGACCGTCGACAGCAGTGCGTTCATCGCCCAGGTGTCACCGGTGGCGCCGACCAGGGTCGCCAGGTCGGGCACCTGCATCGTCGGTTCCTGCAGGAACTGCCACAGCCCGGCGCCGGTCGCGGTGTCCCGTGCCATGCGCTGGAGGCGGTCGCCGTGCAGGCGTCCGTCCTCGAGCTGTGCCGCGACCTCGATCAGCAGCAGCACCCTGCCGAGGCTCGCGACGGGCTGCACGACGGTGTCGTCGATCGCGAGCAGGGCCTTGCCGGTCGAGGTGTCGATCACCGAGGCGCTGACGCCGGCGCCGTCGAGGGCGAGGGCACCGAGGGCCTCGGTCGTGGCGCCGAAGCGGTCGTCCGGCCGACCGCTGTGCCGACCGCGGGCCCGACCGCCACCATCCGAGCGGTCCTCCGGCCGCCGACGGCGTGACGACCGAGCCGCGTCCGGCTCCACCATCACCAGATCGCGACGCGCTCGGCGGGGTCGAGGTACATCGCGTCCTTCTCGGTCACGCCGAACGTGTCGTAGTAGCCGTCGATGTTGCGGACGACCTGGTTGCACCGGAACTCGTTCGGCGAGTGCGGGTCGATCGACAGCAGGCGCGCGGCTTCCTCCGGACGGATCGCCATCTGCCACGCCTGCGCCCAGCTCAGGAAGAACCGCTCGGCACCGGTCAGGCCGTCGACGACCGGGGGCTCCTGACCGTCGAGCGACAGCAGGTACGCCTTCCACGCGATCGACAGGCCACCGAGGTCGCCGATGTTCTCGCCGATCGTCAGGGCACCGTTGACGTGGCCGTCCGGCACCTCGGTCGGGACGAGCGCGTCGTACTGGGCGATGAGGGCCTTCGTGCGCTCCTCGAACGCCGTGCGGTCGGCCTCGGTCCACCAGTTCTCGAGCTTGCCGTCGCCGTCGTACTGCGAGCCCTGGTCGTCGAAGCCGTGCCCGATCTCGTGGCCGATGACGGCACCGATCGCACCGTAGTTGGCGGCGGCGTCGCGGTCGGCGTCGAAGAACGGGAACTGCAGGATCGCCGCGGGGAACACGATCTCGTTGAAACCGGGGTTGTAGTACGCGTTGATCGTCTGCGGGGTCATGAACCACTCGTCGCGGTCGATCGGCTTGCCGATCTTGCCGAGCTCGCGGTCGACCTGGAACGACGCGACGGCGCGGACGTTCGCGACGAGGTCGTCGGGCACGACCGGCAGCGCCGAGTAGTCGCGCCACTTGACCGGGTACCCGATCTTCGGCGTGAACTTGTCGAGCTTGTCGAGGGCACGCGCACGGGTCTCGTCGGTCATCCAGTCGAGCGCCGTGATGCTCTGCCGGTACGCCTCGACCAGGTTGGCGACGAGGTCGTCCATCGTGGCCTTCGAGGTCTCGTCGAAGTGCTCCTGCACGTAGATCCGGCCGACGGCCTCGCCCATCGCGCCCTCGACCAGGGAGACGCCGCGCTTCCAGCGCTCGCGCTGCTTCGGCGCCCCGGTGAGGGCGGTGCCGTAGAACGAGAAGTTCGTGGCCGAGAACGCGCTCGTCAGGTACGCGGCCGAGCCACGGATGACCTGCCAGCGCAGCCAGTCCTTCCAGACCTCGAGCGGCTGGTCGCGCAGGAGCTCGGCAAGGCCCGTGATGAACGACGGCTCGCGGACCACGACCGTCTCGAACGCGCCGGCCGGTGCGTCGATGGCCTGCCACCACGTCTGCAGGTCGATGCCCTCGGCGAGCGCCGCGACCTCGGCCCAGGGCAGCTTGTTGTAGGTCTTCTGGCTGTCGCGGGTGGTGACGTTGTCCCAGTGCTTCGACGCCAGGGCCGTCTCGAGCGCGATGACGTGCTCGGTGCGGTCGCCGCCGTCCTCGAACCCGGCGAGCGGGAACATCGCCGCGACGAACTCGCGGTACTTCGTCCGGATGTCTGCGAAGCGCTCTTCGCGGTAGTAGGACTCGTCGGGCAGACCGAGGCCGGACTGCTCGAGGAACACGACGTAGGACTCGGGGTCGCCCGGGTCGTTGTCGACGAAGAGCTGCAGGAAGCTCGGCAGCCCCAGGCGCTCGAAGCGTCCGACGGTGGCGATGAGCTCGGGCACGGACTCGATGGCCGTGATCTCGGCGAGCAGCGGCTCGATCGGCGCGGTGGCGAGCTCTTCGAGCCGTGCTTCGTCGGTGAAGGACGAGAAGAGGTCACCGACCTTGCGCTCCTCGGTGCCGGGGGCGGCCTGCTGCGAGCGCTCGATGATCGCGCGGACGGCGAGTTCGGCGGCCTCGGCCAGCACCGTGAAGGAGCCGTAGCGGGCCTTGTCGTCGGGGATCGGCGTCTCGGCGATCCAGGTGCCGTTCACGTGGCGGTACAGGTCGTCCTGGGGGCGCACCGCGGGGTCGAGTTCGTCAGTGTGGATGCCGGAGGCACGTGCGACGTCGGTCATGCGGTCCACGATAGCCACCGACGCCATGCAGCAGGTCGGTGTCCGTCGTCACCTGCGCACGGCTGCCGGTACGGTCATCGCATGGGACTTCCGTGGAAGCTGCACGGCGACGGCAGGACCGTCTCCGCGACGACGATCGTGGCACCGGACGAGCGACTGACCTGGGCCCGGACGATCGGTCTCGGCGTGCAGCACGTCGTCGCGATGTTCGGCGCCACCTTCCTGGTGCCGCTGCTGACGGGGTTCCCGCCGTCGACGACCCTGCTGTTCAGCGGCATCGGCACGATCCTGTTCCTGCTCATCACCGGCAACCGCCTGCCGAGCTACCTCGGGTCGTCGTTCGCCTTCATCGCACCGATCGGTGCTGCCACCAAGATCGGCGGCATCCCCCTCGCCCTGTCGGGCATCATCGTCGTCGGCGCCCTGCTCGCGATCGTCGGGCTCGTCGTGCACCTGGCCGGCGCCGGGTGGATCGACCGCCTGATGCCGCCGGTGGTGTCCGGCGCGATCGTCGCCCTGATCGGGTTCAACCTGGCACCTGCGGCGAAGGACAACTTCACGGCCGCCCCGGTCGTCGCGGTCATCACCCTCGCCGCGATCATCCTGGTCACCGTCCTGTTCAAGGGGCTGATCGGTCGCCTGTCCATCGTCATCGGCGTGCTCATCGGCTACGTGGCGGCGCTCATCGGCGGTCAGGTCGACTACTCGAAGGTCGGCGACGCGAAGTGGATCGGCTTGCCGACGTTCACCGCTCCCGCGTTCGACCCGTCGCAGCTCGCGATCTACCTGGCGTTCGTGCCGGTCGTGCTGGCGCTCGTCGCCGAGAACGTCGGCCACGTGAAGGGTGTCGGACAGCTCACCGGCCGCGACCTCACGCCCCTCACCGGCCGGGCGCTCTTCGCCGACGGCATCTCCACCGTGCTCGCCGGTGCCGGCGGCGGCTCCGCCACCACCACCTACGGCGAGAACATCGGCGTCATGGCCGCCACCCGTGTCTTCTCCACCGCCGCGTACTGGGTCGCCGCGATCGCCGCCGTCCTGCTCGGCCTCTCCCCGAAGATCGGTGCGGTCATCTCCTCCGTCCCCGCCGGCGTGCTCGGCGGCGCGACCACCGCCCTGTACGGTCTGATCGGTGTCATCGGCATCCGGATCTGGGTCGAGAACCGGGTCGACTTCTCGAAGCCGAAGAACCAGCTGACCGCTGGCATCGCGCTCATCATCGGCATCGCGGACTTCACGTTCGCGTTCGGCCAGGCGAGCTTCGGCGGCATCATCCTCGGCACCATCGCCGCGATCGTCGTCTACCACCTGATGGACCTGATCGGGCGGGCGCGCGGCACCGACGAGGCGACGCCCGTCACCTCCGAAGAGGCACACGCCGCCACCGGCGGTGTCCCCGCCGAACCACGCGCCGACTGACGCGAGTGGTCGGCCGGAACGCGCGTCCGGCCTGACGACGTGGGACCACCGGACGGGAGGCCCGTGGCGGCGCCGCCACGGGCCTCCCGTCCGTCATGACGCACGTCGACGACGTGGGCCGGCCTTGACACCCACGTCCAGTCATGCGGTCACGACCGCGACGGCGCTAGCGTCGGACCGTGACCGACTTCGTCCGCTACCAGAGCGCGGTGCCCAACCGACGTGGTCGTTTCCCCGGGATCTTCGCGCTGACCAACGGTCTGCGCGCGGCCGGAGCCCTCTCCGACACCGACGACCGCTGGCTGGTCGCCGCGAACCAGCGAGCAGAGGGGCTGTACGTGAACCCCTCGACCGTGGAGACGCGGCTCTTCGACGAGGCACGCAATCCAGGGGCGCGATCCTGGTTCCGGACGAGTGCCACGGCCCTGCTCACGATGAGCGCGGACTACCTCGACCTGCTCGACCGGTACGGAGTCGCGTGGGTGGAGCTGCGGACCAACAGCCCTGGACGGATCGCCTACCAAGACGACGTGCAGATCGTGGCAGTGCCGCTGACCCACCCGTCGGACTGGCCGTTCTGAGCCGGTGTGCTGAGATTGCACGATGAGCACGCACCTCGAGCGCACGCGCACCTTCACCGCGATGCACGTCCCCGGCGCACCCGTTGTCCTGCCGAACGTGTGGGACGTCGCGTCCGCACGCATCGTCCTCTCGGCCGGGGCGGATGCGATCGCGACGACGAGCGCCGGCGTCGCGTGGTCACGCGGCCACCGCGACGGCAACGATCTGACCCGGGACGGCGCGCTGGACGCCGTGCGGCCGATCGCAGCGGCAGTCGACGTCCCGTTCACCGCCGACATCGAGCGCGGGTACGGCGAGACACCGGGCGACGTCGCCTCGACCGTGTCCGCGTTCCTCGAGCTCGGCGTCTCCGGCGTGAACATCGAGGACTCCCTCCGGCCGGTGGCGGAACAGGAGGACCGCATCCGCGCAGCCCGCCAGGCTGCGGATGACGCCGGCATCCCACTCTTCGTCAACGCTCGGATCGACACCCACCTGCTGGGCGTGCCCGGGAGCGACGCCTGGGCGGAGGAGACGCTCACCCGTGCGAACGCCTACGCCAGGGCCGGCGCCAGTGGCGTCTTCGTGCTCGGAGCGCTGTCGGCCGCCACGATCTCGATGCTCGTGGACGCGATCGAGCTGCCCCTCAACGTCGCGTTCGGGCCCGGGACCCTGTCGGTCGGTGACCTCGCCCAGGCGGGGGCGAGCCGGGTCAGCGCTGGATCGGCGATCGCCGAAGCCGCGTACAGCGTCGCCGGCGACTGGGCTGCACAGATGATCGGCACGCCGGGTGCTGTCGTCTCGGCACCACCGACGCTCGGCTGGGCCGCGATCAACGAGGTCGTCCGCGACTGATCCCCGGAGCCGGCGCCGAGGGTGTAAAACTCGCAGGTTCCGTCCGCCGGGTCCTTCTCAAGGAGGAGGTTCGCCGACCCCACATCTCGTGTCCGGGGAGGACGCGGTGGTGTGGTCACGCTCCCTACCGTGGTCTCGTCGGGATGTACCCGACGTGGTGGAGGGTGATGATGACGATGACGAACACGCCGGCAACTGTGGATCGCCGTGGGGTGGTGTGCTTCACGTTGGCGGGAGCGCTCACGATCGCAGTGGTCGTGTGGCCGGCAGCGATCGCCGGTTGGGCCTCGGGGACGCACCTGTCCGTCGCGGCGCTTCCCGGAGCCGTGGCCTCGGGGTTCGCGCAGTGGGTGGGGTCCGGGCGGACGTCGAGTTCGCCGTTGGCCGCCGCGGTGTCGTACTGGACCGTGTTCCACGTCGTGAAGGCGATCGTCGCGGTCGCCCTGCTGGTCGTCTTGGTCCCGGTCGGGCAACGTGTCTGGACCGCGTTCGCACGGGCGCGATCGCGGGGGCGTCGCGTCGGGCTGTTCCTGGTCGGCGTCCTGGGTGCTCCGATCGCCCCGGTCGTGCTGCTGGTCGTGATGGCGAACGTGCAGGGTGCGGTGGCGCCGCTGTCATCGGTGCTGAACTTCCTCCCGATGGACGGCACCTCGGTGCTGCAGGTCCGCGGTGAGCTCGCGTCCGGGACGATGACCCCGCCGTTGGCCGCACTCATCGATGACTTCCGCCGCTACCACGCAGCGCTCGTCGTGACCGCGGTCGCTGCGATCATCGTGGTCGTCGCCGGGACGGTGGCGATCTGGGTGCAGCGTGCCCGCACTCGGAAGTCCGATCGGCATCTCCGCCGGGTGCTCGCCGGCGGCGGGATACTGCTCCCCGGGATGCTGCTGTTCCTCGGGATCGTGCTCCTGGCGAACCTGTCGACCGTCTCGGACACGGCACCCGCCCTGGCCGCGTTCTTCGACGGCAGCGGGATGTGAGGGTCCTGGGTCACGACAGCACGGTGCGGCAGCGGTGGCGGGCGCACCCGATCGTGGCGGATGCCGTCATCGCCGGTGCTCTCGCCGTCGCGGTGGCACCGCAGCTGGTCTTCCACGCCCGGGCCGGTGACCCGCTGCTCGTGGCGTACGTCACGCTGTCGCTGACGATGATCGCGCCGCTGACTGTGCGTCGACGATGGCCAGTGGCCATCTTCTTCGGCATCAGCGTCGTCGCTGCCGTGCAGTGGTCGATCGGGGTGCAGCTCGCTGCGGACGTGAGCGTGCTGGTGGCGCTGGCGACGGTCGCCGCCCACCGCCCGGTGCGGGACACCGCGGTCGCGGTCGGGATCGCCGAGGTGGGCGCGGTGGCCGCGTCCGTCACGTGGCCGCACGGGCTCCACGTCACCGAGATGCTGACCGTCCTCACCGTGTTCGTCCTCGCGGCGACCGCGTGCGGTGCGTCGGTCCGCAACCACCGCCGCGTGGTCGCGGTCCTGCAGGAGCAGAGCGCTCGGGCACAGCGTGAACGTGAGCAGCAGACTCTGCTCGCGGTCGCCGACGAGCGCACCCGGATCGCGCGGGACATGCACGACGTCACCGCCCACGGCCTCGCCGTGATCGTCACCCTCGCGGCAGCCAGTACCGGCAGGGCGGCTCGGCAACCGGAGCGCGTGGACGAGGCCGTCGGGTTGATCGAACGCACCGCCCGCACGGCTCTTGCCGACACCCGTCACGCGGTCGGGACGATCCGAGCGAGCGATGGACTGCTGCCCACGCCGAGCATCGACGGGGTACCCGCGCTGCTCGACCTCGTCACCGCAGCCGGCCTGCGCGCCACACTGCAGACCGACGGCGCCGTCGACCGAGTTCCGGCAGCGATCGGGGTCGCCGTGTACCGGGTGACCCAGGAGGCCATCACGAACACCCTCAAGCACGCGAGCGCGACCACGTTCACCGTGAACATCACGGCCTCGCGAGACGAGCTCGTCCTCGGCATCGAGGACGACGGCACCGGAGGCGCGCACGAGACCCGAGCCGGCGGCTCCGGGCTGGTCGGGATGGAAGAACGCGTCACCCAGCTCGGCGGCATCCTCGAGGCGGGACCCGATGGCACCCGTGGATGGCGGATCGCTGCTTCGATCCCCCTCGCCATCCGGCCCGGAGGAGCACGAGCATGACCATCCGCGTGCTCCTCGTCGACGACCAGGCCCTCATCCGGATGGGGTTCCGGCTCATCCTCGACGACACAGAGGACATCACGGTCGTCGGCGAGGCCCCGGACGGTCGGAGCGCCATCCGTCAGGCGAACGCACTTCGCCCGGACGTGATCCTCCTCGACATCCGGATGCCCGGCATGGACGGTCTCGAAGCCACCGGACGACTCCTCGCCGACGACCCCGACGCGAAGATCCTGATCCTGACCACCTTCGACCTCGACGAGTACGCCTACCGGGCGCTCCGTGCCGGTGCCAGCGGATTCCTGTTGAAGGACGCGCCGGTCGCCGAGCTCCTCGCGGGCGTCCGCGCCGTCGCTGCCGGCCATGCCGTGACCGCGCCCCGCATCACACGGCTCCTGCTCGATCGCTTCGCACCGCAACTCCCCACCGGGCCGCTGCAGGCACCGGACGGGCGCGCACTCCCGAACCTCACCCAGCGGGAGAACGAGGTGCTCCTCCTCGTCGCGAAGGGCCAGTCGAACGCCGAGATCGCCGCAGCGCTCGGCATCGGCGAGGTCACCGTCAAGACCCACGTCGCCGGAGTCCTCACCAAGCTCGGCCTCCGCAACCGCATCGCCGCAGCGATCTACGCCCACGAACACCACCTCACCTGATCGACAGCGAGGCGGGCACCGTCTGACACACTCAGTCGGGTGATCGCGCTCGTCTCTGCCCCGACGAATCTCGGCCTGCGGCCACCAGAGCCAGGCGCGGTGCCCGGCACGGCGAAAGCACCCGAGGCGCTCCGCGAAGCCGGCCTCCACCGCCGGTTCGCGGAGCAGGGAGCTGCTGATGCCGGCGTGGTCGTTCCCGGCCGTTACGTCGACGATGACGCAACCCGTGCTCCCGGTGTCGTTCGCAACGAACGCGCCGTGATCGACCACGCGCGGCGGCTCGCCGACCGCATCGACACGGTGCTCGCCTCCGGAGCCGCACCGTTGGTCATCGGCGGAGACTGCAGCGTACTGCTCGGCGCTGGCCTCGCGATGAAACGACGGGACGGCGTCGGATTGGTGCACGTCGATGGCCACACCGACTTCCGGAACCCGGGCAACAGCGACGTGTGCGCGAGCGTGGCCGGGGAGGACCTCGCCGCCGCCGTCGGGCACCACTGGCCGGCGCTGGCCGACATCGACGGTGCCGGCCCGTACTTCGATGCTGCACGAACTGCTCACGTCGGCTGTCGTGACGACGACGCCGAGCTCGCGGAGGTCCGCTCTGTGCTCGGCGCAGTCGTCCCGACCTCGGAGTGGCGCGCCCGTGGCACTGCCACAGTCGTCAAGGCCCTGCGGACGACGGCGGGTGCGGCGGGCTACTGGTTGCAGGTCGACGTCGACGTGCTCGACGCAGCGGTGATGCCCGCCGTCGACAGTCCCGACCCGGGCGGCTGCACGCCACACGAGCTGATCGAGCTGCTCCGCGCGCTCGCTCCCCGTGCCGTCGGCGCATCGATCACCGTCTACGATCCGGATCTCGACCCGGACGGCACGCATGCCCGACTCCTGACAGAGGTCCTCACAGCCAGCCTCGGCGGCCTCGGCGGTGAGCTGCAGGAGCCGCGACCTGCAGCGGATCGGTGATCAGGACGCCTGCTCAGCCGAGGCCGAGGCAGAACGCCATGACGGCTTGCTGTACCGGGAGGAGTCCGGCCTTGAAGTCGTGTCCGACGAATGCGGCGTGTTCGACAGCGTCGACACTGACCTCACGGCCGCGGAGGAACGGCGGACACGGGTTGAAGCGGACTCCCGGCGGCGCGAGGTCGAGGAGGGCCGCCGTGATCCGATAGTGCTCGAGCGCGTCAGCGTGCGCACCGGGACCGTCAGTGAGGACCACGTCCGCAGACCGAACAGCTGCCTCGAGGTCGTCGGTCCACGCAGCCCCCGGGGTTGCGAGTTCGGCCGGGCAGCACTGGATGAGGTCGAGGTGCAAGACGCGAGCGGCTTCCTGCCACGCCCTGGCGATGTTGCCGTCCGCGCCCACGAAGAGGAAGCGCATCGCGGTGATGTCGCCCCGCTGCTGCAAGGCGTGAAGGTCGGACAGCACCTCGCACGGATGGTTGTCGTCCGTCATCGCGTTCACGACCGGCAACGCGTGAGCCGCAGCCAAGGCCTGGACCACGGCGAGGTCGTGGTGGCGCACCACGACGATGTCGACCCAGTTCTCGAGGTAGCGAACGACATCTGACAGCGCCTCCGGCTTGTCGAGTGTCGTGTCCGGGAACACGATCGGTTCGAGCCCCATGAGCGAAGCGCCCCGCTCGAACGTCGCCCTGGTGCGCAGACTCGTCGGCGGGAAGAACATGACCGCCGCGCCATCCGTCACGGGCCCCCGGCCCGCACGGTATTCGTCAGCCAGGTCGAAGACTGCGTCGACGTCAGATGCAGACCAGTCATCGAGCTTGACGAGAGAACGCATCCGAGCAGCGTAGGGGCCGGGACACCGAGCCATCCAGCAGGACCGGCCAAGTCGACGATGGCGACCATCACCGGGTGTGCGAACGATGCCCGTGCCCCATCCCCGCCAGAATGGCCCGGTGCCCCGAACGATGACAGCCGCAATCACTGCCGAACGGCGTGCGGTCGATCGCGACATCGTGCGGCTGGCCGTGCCCGCGCTCGGCGCGCTCGTGGTCGAGCCGCTCTTCCTGCTCACCGACACCGCACTCGTCGGGCACCTCGGTGCGACACCCTTGGCGGCCGTCGGACTCGCGAGTGCCGTGCTGTCGACCGTGACCGGGCTGCTGGTGTTCCTGGCGTACTCGACGACGCCGGCCGTGGCCCGCGCGCTCGGCGGGGGCGACCGACGAGGCGCAGTGCACGCCGGCATCGACGGGATGTGGCTCGCGCTCGTGCTGGGAGTGGTCCTCGCGCTCGTCGGGTGGCCGCTCGCCGGGCCGCTCGTCGACCTGTTCGGTGCGTCGCCCGACGTCTCGGCGGCGGCGACCGCGTACCTGACGGTGTCGCTCATCGGGCTGCCCGGGATCCTGGTCGTCACCGCCTCGACCGGGCTGCTGCGCGGGCTGCAGGACACGAAGACCCCGCTCGTCGTCGCGACCATCGGGTTCGTCGCGAACGGGCTGTTGAACGCCGTCCTGATCTACGGCGCGGGGTGGGGCGTCGAGGGGTCCGCCGCCGGCACCGTCATCGTGCAGTGGGCGATGGCGATCGTCTACGTCCGGATCGCGGTGCGCGCCGCGCGATCGTCGGGAGCGCCGCTGCGGCCCGGCGCCTCGGGCGTCGTCCGGGCGCTGCGGTCCGGGGCCTGGCTGTTCCTGCGGACCGCGTCGTTGCGGATCGCGATGCTCGCGACCGTCGGGGCCGCTGCCGGGCTCGGGACCGCGGGACTCGCGACCACGCAGGTCGGGCTGACGGTGTTCTCGACCCTGGCGTTCGCGCTCGATGCCCTGGCCATCGCCGGGCAGGCGCTCGTCGGGCACGGGCTCGGGGCGCGGGACCCTGAGCGGGTCCGGCTGGTGACGCGGCGGCTCGTACTGCTCGGGATCATCGGTGGGGCGCTGCTCGGGGCGCTGACCCTGGCCGTGAGCGGAGTGCTCGGGCCGGTGTTCTCCGACTCGTCCGCCGTGCGGGACGCGCTGCCGCTCGTGCTGGTGCTCATCGCCGTCGGGATGCCCGTCGCCGGGTACGTGTTCGTGCTCGACGGGGTGCTGATCGGCGCCGGGGATGCGCGGTACCTGGCGATCGCGGGAGGCGTGAACCTGGTCGTGTACCTGCCGCTGCTGTGGTGGGCCGGCGGGACGCTCGCCGGGTTGTGGGCGGCGTTCGCCCTCGGGTACATCGGGGTCCGGGCGGTGACGCTCGGGGTGCGCGCGCATCGGCGTGGATGGGTGGAACAGGCGTTGGCGCGGTGAGCGATTCTTCTGTTGCGTCGTCTTCTGTGGCGTCGTCGGCCGTGCTCGCCACGGTCGGGATCGGGGTGCAGGGCGTCGCGAAGCTGCTCGTGACCGTCGTCGTCGGGCGGGTGTTCGGCACCGAGACCCTCGGGCAGACCACGGCGCTGTTGTCCCTGTCGGTGTTCGTCGCGCTGCTCTGGCCGAACGCCGCGGGCAACACCGCCTCTCGGTACCTGGCGATCGCGTTGCGGGGTCGGCGGTCGGACGCCGCGGTGAACAGGGTGCTCGGGCTGTCGATGCTGGTGTCGACCGTGGTGCTCGCCGCGGTCACCGTGCCGATCGCGGTCGCCTGGGGCAACGGCCCCGGCATGGTGCTCGGTGGTGTCGGGGTCGTCGTCGGCTACGGCCTGTACTGCTACGCCCGCGGAGCGCAGCTCGGCTACGGCCGGGCACCGCGGGTCGCGCTCTGGGACTCGGTGACGAGCGTGCTCGCGCTCGGGATGCTCGTGGTGGCGTGCGTCGCTCGGCTCGAGCCCTTCGTGCTGCTGCCGCTGGCCATCGGGTACACGGTGTTCGCGATCGCGTGCTGGCCTCGGGGGAACGACTTCGGCCCTGCGGCTCGTGAACCCGCTGCCGGGGCGCTCGGGTTCGCGGCGTGGAACGTGCTGGCGGTGGTGACCTCGAACGGGTTGCTGCAGTTGACGATGATCTCGGCGCAGGTGACCTCGTCGGCGCACGAGGCCGGGGTCTACGCGGCGGCGTTCACCCTGGCGACGCCGGCGTCGATGCTCGGGCAGGCGTTGGGGCAGGTGCTCGTACCGGCGTTCGCGCACCGGACGGATGGTGGGTCCTTGCGGTCTCGCGGAGCGCTGATGCTCGTCGTCGGGTTCGCCGCTGCTTCTGCCGTTGTGTTCGGTCTGGTGGCGCTGCTCGCCGGGTGGTTCCTGCCGATCGTCTACCCCGCCGAGGGCGCTGCCGCCGTGGCGGACCTGCGGTACTTGATGGTCGCGGTGTGGGTGTTCACCGTCGGGCTCGTGCCTGCGGCGCTGCTGCTCGCATCGGGGCGGTCACGGCAGGTGGCGTTGGCCTCGGTCGCCGGGTTCGTCGTCGGTGCTGGGCTCATGGCGGTGCTCGGGCCGGTGGCCGGCGTCGCGGGTGGGACGACGGGGTTCTTGGTGGGGAGTGCTGTCAACCTCGTGGCGGTGGTGGGGCTCGGGGTGCGGCGGCGCTGATTCCTCCGCACGTGGTGGGCGTCGGTGGAACGCCTCGTTTGACGTCCCGTCATTCGGAATCGTTTCGGACCACCTATCCGAGAACGCCCCCATCAGGAAGCACGGGGCTCGAGGGGGGAGCTGGACCGCTGCGCACGAAGTCGCGGTAGTCGACCGGCTACCGGGACGGTTTGCGCTGGCTCGATTCTCACGAGAGGGACGACGGACAGTCGCCGCGCTTGACACGCTGCCCGCCTACTGTCGCTTGCGCTGTCACGGTGGTGGTCAGGTGCCGTGCCGCGGGGGGGGCTTCTAAAGGCGAGCTTCGCCCCCGCCTTCTGCGTTGGCCGGCGACCCAAGGAGAGTGGTGATCTGCACCGCGCTCCCTGTGACCAGCGGCGCGGCCGCCGCACGGAAGACCACCTGTTTTGGGTGGCGACCTCGGCGGGCTGGGCGGATGGACTCAGCTGCATG
>NZ_SMBV01000008.1:0-207786 GCF_004346515.1 Curtobacterium sp. PhB191 | reverse complement strand
CAGGGCCTGCTCAACCACGACGACTCCGGCCTGACCCTGAAGGCCGGCGACACCACCGTCACGCTCGAGAACTTCGTCGTGAACCCGGGCTCCTCGAAGCTCTACGGTGACGTCCTGGTCAACGGCAAGGTCGCCGCGTCCAACGCGTTCCTGTTCGAGCTCTGGGGCGGTTCCCTCAAGCCCCTCCAGCTCGAGGGCGACAACGCCATCCTGACCGGCACCACCGTCCACGTCTCCGAAGACGCCGCCGGCCTGCTGAACAAGACCTTCGGCACCGACGCCGTCAAGCGCGGCCTCCTCGTCGGCACCGCCACCATCACCGCACAGATCAAGTAACACCCCGCACCACCGCACCACACGTGAAGGGCCGCCCCGGGCAACCGGGACGGCCCTTCACCACGTTCAGCAGCACCCGCCTACCATCGAGCAGATGCCCGCTCCCCGCTCGACCGTGACCGACGACCAACCGGGGCCCGACGACTTCATCCGCGTCCGCGGCGCCCGTGAGCACAACCTGCAGGACGTCGACGTGGACATCCCGCGCAACCGCATCGTCGCCTTCACCGGCGTCTCCGGCTCCGGCAAGTCCTCGCTCGCGTTCGGCACGGTGTTCGCCGAGGCACAACGCCGCTTCCTCGAGTCCGTCGCTCCCTACGCCCGACGGCTCATCGCGCAGGGGTCGACGCCGCACGTCGAGTCGATCACCGGCTTGCCACCCGCCGTGGCCCTGCAGCAGCGCCGCGGTGCTCCGAGCAGCCGTTCGACCGTCGGCACGCTGACGACCCTGTCGAACTCGATGCGCATGCTGTTCTCCCGCGCCGGCACCTACCCGCCCGGAGCCGACCGGCTCGAGTCCGACTCGTTCTCGCCGAACACCGTCGCCGGAGCGTGCCCGCGCTGCCACGGACTCGGCATCGCCCACGAGGTCACCGAGGCCTCGGCCGTCCACGACCCGTCGTTGAGCATCCGTGACGGCGCGATCACGGCGTGGCCCGGGGCCTGGCAGGGCAAGAACCTGCGCGACGTCACGGCGGTGCTCGGCTACGACATCGACGTGCCGTGGCGTGCGCTCTCCCGACAGGACCGCGACTGGTTGCTGTTCACCGAGGAGCAGCCGGTGGTCCAGGTCCACCCGAAGCGCGACCGCGTCGCGAAGCCGTACAAGGGGCGGTTCTGGAGCGCACGCCAGTTCGTGATGCACACCCTCGCCGACTCGCAGAGCGAGACGCAGCGGACCAAGGTGCTGCAGTTCGTCGAGTCGGGTCCGTGTGGCCTCTGCGGCGGGACCGGCCTGACCCGGGCCGCGCTCGCGGTGACGGTCGGCGGCCACTCGATCGCCGACCTGAACGGCCTGCCGCTCACGGCGCTGGCCGACGTCCTGCGCCCGATCGCCACCATCACGGACGCCAGCGCTGCCACCTCACGCGCCTCGTCCGGCGAGCACACCGAGGTCGCGGTCGCGATCTCGCGCGACCTGCTCACACGGGTCGAGGTGCTCGTCGGCCTGGGCCTCGGGTACCTCGCGCTCGACCGGGCCACCCCGACCCTCTCCCCCGGCGAGACGCAGCGCCTGCGCATCGCGACGCAACTGCGCTCCGGCCTGTTCGGTGTCGTCTACGTGCTCGACGAACCGAGCGCTGGCCTGCACCCGGCCGACGCCGAGTCCCTGGTCGAGGTCCTCGACGACCTGCGTGCCGGCGGCAACAGCGTCTTCGTCGTCGAGCACGACATGAGCATCGTGCGGCGGGCGGACTGGATCGTCGACGTCGGCCCGGGTGCCGGGTCCGGCGGGGGCACCGTCCTGTACAGCGGCCCCGTCGACGGCCTCGCCGACGTCGAGGCATCGGTCACCCGACGGTTCCTGCACCCGCGCGACCGTGCCGACGGTGAGCGCACCGTCCGGACCCCCGTCGGGACCCTCGAGCTGCGCGACCTCACCCTGCACAACTTGCAGGACCTGGACGTCGACCTGCCGCTCGGGGTGCTCACCGCGGTCACCGGCGTCAGCGGCTCCGGCAAGTCGTCGCTCGTCGGCGGGGTCCTGCCCGGCGTGGCGACGTCGCACCCGCTCGTCGACCGCGTCGTGCAGGTCGACCAGAAGCCGATCGGCCGCACCCCGCGTTCGAACCTCGCCACCTACACCGGGCTCTTCGACGCCGTGCGTGCCGCGTTCGCCGCGACCGACGACGCGAAGGCCCGCGGCTGGACCGCCAGCCGCTTCTCGTTCAACGTGGCCGGCGGCCGGTGCGAGGTGTGCCAGGGCGAGGGCTCGGTGTCGGTCGAGCTCCTGTTCCTGCCGGGCAGCTGGGCGCCCTGCCCGGAGTGCCACGGTGCGCGCTACAACGACGAGACCCTCGAGGTGCGGTGGGACGGTGCGTCGATCGCCGACGTCCTGGGCATGACCGTCGACCAGGCGGCCCCCTTCCTGGCATCGCTGCCGGCCGCTGCCCGCGGGCTCGAGGCCCTGCGCCAGGTCGGCCTCGGCTACCTGCGGCTCGGACAGCCCGCTCCGGAGCTGTCCGGCGGCGAGGCCCAGCGCATCAAGCTCGCGACCGAGCTGCAACGCGCGCGCACCGGGCACACGCTCTACCTGCTCGACGAACCGACGACGGGCCTGCACCCCGCCGACGTCGAGCTGCTGACCGCACAGCTCGCACGCCTCACCGACGCCGGCAACACCGTCGTCGTGGTCGAGCACGCCATGGACGTCGTCGCGAGTGCGGACCACGTCATCGACATGGGGCCCTCCGGTGGCGAGGACGGCGGCCGCGTCGTCGCCACCGGCACCCCCGCCCAGGTCGCGGCGTCCGCCGAGAGCCGGACCGCGCCGTACCTGCGGGAGCAGCTCGGGCACTGATCGCGCCCACCCGCGGACGGACGGGGCCTGTGGCGGGCCCGCACCGCGCCTCCCGACCGCCGGTGCGTGTGCATGTTCCGACGTTCCACGCGTCGATCAACCGGTGCCCTGTCGCATGATGCACACGCATCTGCTGCGTGTGCATGTTCCGACGTTCCACGCGTCGATCAACCGGTGCCCCGTCGCATGATGCACACGCATGCACCGCACACGCCAACGCACCGCACACGCACGCGCACACGCACGCACACGCACGCAGCAGCGCCCGCCGGGACGGATCCCGACGGGCGCTGCTGGTGGTGCGGACTAAGCCCGACGGAAGCGGCGGGCGATGGTGAGCCCGACGCCCGCGAGCATCAGCAGGATCGCGAAGGCGATCACCGGGGCCGGGTCGCTACCGGTGTAGGCGAGCGTCCCGTTCGGGCCGGTACCACCCGCGCCACCGGTGCCGGCGGTTGCCAGGCGGACGGTGAACGTCACCGGGTCGGATGCCGCCGAGGTGCCGTCTGCGCCGGTCTGGGTGGCGGTGATGGTCACCGTTCCCGGGCCGAAGCCGACGATCGGGGTGCACTTCCAGGTGCCGTCCGCCGCGACGACCGCGGTGCAGACGACGACCGTGCCGTCGGTGACCGTGACGGTCGCGCCGGGCTGACCGGTGCCGGTGATCGGCGGGTTGGGCGTCGTGACGGTGCCACCGTCCGTCGGCGAGGTGATCACCGGCGGCGGGGTCGTCGTGGTCGACGCGGGGTTGTAGGTGTAGACGAGCGGGTCGGACGTGCCACCCGGGGTCGTCACCGTGACCTCGACGTCACCGGCAGCGTGCGCCGGGGTCGTGAAGGTGAGCGTCGTGCCGTCCGCCGACACGCTGTCCGGCGTGATCGGGTCGGAACCGTCCACCGAGACCGTGGAGTCGTCGGTGAAACCGGTGCCCGTGACGGTCACGACCGTGCCACCCGCGGCCGGACCGTTGTCAGGGTCCAGCTCGGAGATCGTCGGGACCGCGGCCGGGGCCGGGTTGTACGTGTACGGCAGCGGCGCCGAGGTGCCGGAGCCGTTGGTGACGGTCACGGGGACCGCACCGGCGGTGTGCGCCGGCGTCGTGAACGTCAGCTCGGTGCCGTCGTCCGACACGCTGTCCGGCGTGATCGGGTCGGAACCGTCCACCGAGACCGTCGAGTCGTCGGTGAAGCCCGTGCCGGAGACCGTGACGACCGTGCCACCGGTGACCGGACCGTTGTCGGGGTCCAGCGCCGTCAGCGTCGGAGCCCCGGCGGGTGCCGGGTTGTAGGTGTACGTCAGCGGGTCCGAGGTCCCGGCGTCGGTCGTGACCGTCACGTCGACGGGACCGGCGACGTGCGCCGGGGTCGTGAACGTCAGCTCGGTGCCGTCGTCGGAGACCGACTCCGGGTCGATCGGGTCGGACCCGTCGACCGAGACGGTCGCGTCGTCGGTGAACCCGGTGCCCGTGATGGTGACGAGGGTGCCGCCGCCGACCGGCCCGTTGTCGGGGTCGAGCGTCGTGAGCGTGGGTACCGCTGCGGGAGCCGGGTTGTACGTGTAGTCGAGCGGGTCGGATTCACCGGCGGGCGTGGTGACCGTGACGTCGACCGTTCCGGCGTCGTGCGCCGGCGTGGTGAAGGTCAGCTCGGTGCCGTCGTCCGAGACGGAGTCCGCCGCGATCGGGTCGGAACCGTCGACCGACACCGTGGCGTCGTCCGTGAAGCCCGTCCCGGTGACGGTGACGACCGTGCCACCGGCGACCGGCCCGTTGTCCGGGTCGAGCGTCGTGATCGTCGGGACCGCAGCCGCGTCGTCGGTGTAGGTGAAGTCGAGCGGGTCGGATTCACCGGCGGGCGTGGTGACCGTGACGTCGACCGTGCCGACGACGTGCGCCGGCGTCGTGAAGGTCAGCTCGGTGCCGTCGTCCGAGACGGAGTCCGCCGCGATCGGGTCGGAACCGTCGACCGACACCGTGGCGTCGTCCGTGAAGCCCGTCCCGGTGACGGTGACGACCGTGCCACCGGCGACCGGCCCGTTGTCCGGGTCGAGCGTGGTGATGGTCGGGACCGCGAGCGGACCGGCGTTCGGGCCGACCGCAGCCGAGGCGAGGTTGACGACGGCGGTGCCGGCGGCCGGCACCAGTGCGACGCGCAGGGCACGCTGGGTGAAGACGCCGTCGGCGCTGGTCTCCTGCACGTTGGCCTGCAGCGACACGACGGTCGTCAGGGCGTTGGCGAGGGGCGTGATGACCGTCTCACCGAGGCCGGCGACGACCTGGTTGATCGGGGCGACGACCTGCGCGATGACCGGGTTCACGACGTCGAGGAGCTGACCGATCGGCAGCGGGAGCCCCGCCACCGTGACGGTGAGCCCGCGGAGCGACTGGGTGAGCTGGGTCACGACCCCCTGCAGCGCGGTGGTGACCGCCGGCAGGAGCTGGGTCGTGAGTGCCTCCGTGATGTACGGCAGCAGCTCGGTGTTCGCCGGCAGGTTGTTGATGTCCAGGCCGGCGTTCGTCAGCACTGCGGCGACGTCGACCGTGATCGCACCGGTCTGCAGGTTCGCCGTGATCGAGCCGTCGGCGCTGGTGACGTCGCCGGTGGCCGAGTCGAGCACCGTGACGAGGTCGGGCAGGCCCTGGACCTGCACGAGCGGGCCGAGGGCGTTCAGGGTGTCCTCGACGCCGTCGACCGTCGGCTGGAGCGTGCCGAGGGTGGTGCGGAGACCGGAGACGGTGGTGCCGAGCGCGGGGCTCGTCAGCGACAGGTCGAGTCCGGCGATGCCGTAGTCGCCCGTCTGCGCACCGTCCGGGCCGGCTGCCTGCGCAGCGGTGGCCGACACGGCGCCGACCTCGAGCTGGGCGTTCGCGAGGGCGCCCGCCAGGTCGGCCCCGATGAGACCCGACAGGTCGAGCGTGGCGTTGGACTGCGGGACGCCGTCCTGGCCGCCGACGCCGATCCCGCCGGTGTTCGTCACCGCGCCGGACGCGGCGACGGAGCTGCCGTCGGCGTTGGCGGCGGCGTACTGGTTGACGGCACCGAGGGTGAGGATGCCGTTGTTCCCGAGCAGGTTGAGGCCCCCGCCCAGGTTGACGTTGACCGCGTTGAGTGCGGTGACGTCGAGCGGGTGGACGTCGGTGTCCGTGGCCCCACCGGTGTTGACCGCGTCCGCCGGGGTCACGGTGAGGATGTCGTCGAGGTTCAACCCGAGCGCGGAGCCGCTGAGGAAGCGCCCCTGCCCGGTCGACGCGACGGGCGCTGCCGTCGCGGGGGCGGCGGCGAGGATGCTGCCGCCGGCGCCGAGGAGCGCTGCGGTGACGATCGCGACGCCCTTGCTCCGGCCTGACCATCGGGTGGAAGTGGACGCCCGTGGGTCTTTCTGGGCGCGCTCGAGTACTCCAAGCCTCATGTGGCTTCGCTCCTGATCCTGGTGCTGGTCCGGCAGTTGGTGATGCTGCCTGCAGCTGTGGTGTGTTTCCGATGAGCGTAACCCTGAACGGGTGCACAAGACCATCACCCCCGAACGGGGGCCTGCGCTCTACGGATGCGGATGCCGATGCGGATGCCGATGCAGAACGCCGGTGCACGACGCGGTCAGATCTCGACGGCGCGGTCAGATCTCGACGTCGCTGCCCATCGTCACGGTGCGCTGCGCCGGGAGACCGAAGCGTGCCGCGGGGTCGGCGGCGTTGTGGGCGAGGCCGACGAAGAGCTTCTTCCGCCAGGCCACCATCCCCCGGTTGCCGGGCATCGGACGGAGGGCCCCGCGGGAGATGAAGTAGGACGCCCGGAGCACTTCCTCCGGGTCGATGTCCAGGACCTCGGCCAGGCAGGCGGCGTGCAGGGCCTTCGGCAGGTCCTGGTCGTCCGAGAACCCGAACTTCACCGTGATGTGGTCGATGCCGTCGTCCTCGTAGCCGAGGTCGTCGCGGTGGAACGCCTTCGCGTGCGGGACGTGCGGCACGTTGGCGGTGAGCACCGAGACGATCAGGACGGTCCGGTGCACCACGTGGTTGTGCTCGACGTTGGCCCGGAGCGCCAGCGGCGTCGTCTCCTTGTTCGGGTGCGGGAAGACCGCCACCCCGGGCACCCGCGGGATGTGCTCGTGGTTGATGCGGTCGATGAAGTCGGCGAGCGACCCTTCGCGCTCCTTGCGTTCCTCCTGCACGAGCGCCCGGCCACGGCGCCACGTCGTCATCACCGTGATCACCGCCAGGGCGATGAGGAGCGGCACCCAACCACCGTGGATGATCTTCGACAGGTTGCCGGCGAGGAAGGTCAGCTCGAGGCCGCCGAACGCCACCGCCGCGACCACGAGCTTCCAGGTCGCCCACTTCCACAGCGGGCGGACGACGAGCAGGAGCAGGAGCGTGTCGACGACCAGAGCTCCGGTGACGGACACCCCGTACGCGGTGGCCAGGTTCGCCGACGACCGGAACGCGAGCATGATCGCGAGCACGCCGATGAACAGCAGCAGGTTGACCGCGGGCAGGTAGATCTGCCCGCTCTCCCGCCGCGAGGTCTGCCGGATCGTGAGCGGCGGCAGCAGCCCGAGCTGGACCGCCTGGCGGGTGAGCGAGAACGCCCCGGAGATGACGGCCTGGCTCGCGATCACCGTCGCGAGCGTCGCCAGCACCACCACGGGCAACCGCAGCGCGTCCGGGAACAGCAGGAAGAACGGGTCCTTCGCCGCCGACGGGTCGCGCAGCACCAGCGACGCCTGCCCGAGGTAGTTGAGGACGAGCGCCGGGAACACCACGAAGAACCAGGCCTTCAGGATCGGCGACCGTCCGAAGTGCCCCATGTCGGCGTAGAGCGCCTCCGCACCGGTGATGACGAGCACCACCGCCCCCATCGCCACGAACGTGATGTACGGGTGCGCGAAGGCGAACGAGATCGCCCACGTCGGCGAGAGCCCCTGCAGGACGCCGGGGTGCTCGAGGATGTGCGGGACGCCGGCGGCGGCGATCACGACGAACCAGAGCAGCATCACCGGGCCGAACAGGTTGCCGACCTTGCCGGTGCCGAAGCGCTGCACCGCGAACAGCACGACCAGGATGACCGCGGCGATCGGCACGATCAGGTGCTCGACGGACGGCGCCGCGGTACCGAGCCCCTCGACCGCCGACAGCACCGACACCGCCGGGGTGATCACGGAGTCGCCGTAGAAGAGCGAGACCCCGACGATGCCGATCACCAGGAAGATCACCGCGCCACCGCGACGCTTCGCGTAGAGCCGGCGGGCCAGGGCGGCGAGCGCCATCACCCCGCCCTCGCCGTCGTTGTCGGCGCGCATCAGGATCAGCACGTACTTGATCGAGACGATGATCGTGATGCTCCAGAACATCATCGAGATGACGCCGTAGACGTCTTCCTGGTTCGCCTTCACCAGGCCGTCGTCGATCGTGAACACGGTGCGCAGGGCGTAGAGCGGACTCGTCCCGATGTCGCCGAACACGACGCCGAGTGCGGCGAGCGCCAGGACGGCGACGCCCTTGCGCGGGCCGTGGCCACCGTCGTCGGTGGCCTCGGTCGTGGGGGTGGTGTGGTCCGTCGGCTTCGACGGTTCCGTCGGGGTCTCGGAGCGGGTCTCGGTCACGCTCGGCACTTCCGTCTCCGGCCGTCCGGGCGACGGCCGCCGCTCATCATCGCACCGTGCGCGGGATGCGCTCGCAGGTGGCGCACATGCGTGCGCACCGTGGCTCTCGACGTGCGCCGGGGGCGGACGGGAGGCCCGTGGCGGGCCCGCACCGCGCCTCCCGTCCGACGGTGGGCCGGGTCCACATCCGCGAAAGCGACAGCGTGCCGCGAACTGTTCGCGGAGATCTGTCGCGATGCCGGACCGAACGGTGCCCCGTGCCGCAGGACTGTCGCTTTCGCGGGCCGGGTCTCAGGGACGCAGGCCGCGCACCAGGTCGTGGACCACGCGGGCGGCGCGCGCCGCGGCGCCGTCCAGGTGCTCGCGGAACTCGGCACCGTCGGGGGCGCAGAGGTCGCTGATGCAGCGGACCGACACGAACGGCATGTCGTGCACGTGGGCGAACTGGGCGATGGCGGCCGACTCCATGTCGACCGCGGCCACGTCGGGGAAGGCGTCGCGGAGTGTCCGGGCGCGCCCCTCGGTGACGAAGACCTCGCTCGAGCCGATCGTCGCCGAGCGCAGCGGCCAGGCGATGTCGGCGGCCATCGCCAGCTCGACCAGTCGGGCGTCCGGGGCGTACCCGGTCGGCATGCCGGGCACCTGGCCGAGGGCGTAGCCGAACGCGGTGGCGTCCGCGTTGAGGTTGACGTACCGGTCGCCGACGACGACGTCACCGATCGCGATGCCGTGCATGAGGCCGCCGGCGGTCCCGACGCTGATCACGGGGATGCCGGGTCCGAAGTCGTGGAAGCCGTGTGCCACGGCGGCCGTCGCGTTCGTGAAGCCGATGCCGCTGCGGCGGACGGCCACGGTGGCGCCGCCGATGTCGAGCAGCTGGTGCGGGTCGTGGCCTCCGACGGGGCCGTCGAGGATCGGGACCCCGCCGAACAGGTCGGCGAAGGCGGAGACCTCTTCGCTCATGGCCGCGATGATGATCGCGACGGGCGTCTGTTCCTGCACTGATCGATCCTCGCACGGCGAGGACGCGACGGCTGCCAGCGACGGCTGCCGGCTACCGCTGCCAGCTACCGCTGCCGGCTACCGCTGCCGGGCGAGCTCCTCGGCGACGAACGCGGCCATCGCGTCGGCGCCGAAGTGGTCGTCGGCGGTGATCGTGACCACGGTGTCGCCGTCGGGGTGGTCGTCGAACAGCAGCATCTGCCCGTACGCGCCGTGCAGCCGCCACAGCTGCCCCGGACCGCCCCATCCGGCCATCGCGTAGCGGTGGTACCCGGGTCCGGTCCCCTCGCGCTCGACCCAGTCGGAGTGCATCGCGTCGCACCAGCGGGCGCCGACGATGCGCTGCCCGTCGACCACGCCACCGTCGCGGATGAGCCGACCGAGGCGCGCGAGTTCCTCGGTCCGGAGCGCCAGTCCTTCACCGGCGGCGACGTACCCGTTCGGGCAGCGCAGCCACTCGACGTCCTCGATGCCGAGCGGGTCGAACAGGCGTCGGGACACGAACGCGCCGACGTCGCCGACGCGGGTCTCGAGCACGCGCATGGCCGTGTAGGTGCTGACGTTGGCGTACTGGAACACGCGACCCCGCGAGGGCCGCCGCAGGAACTCGGCCGCCAGGTCCGGCCAGTCGGTCAGCTCGGTCGCCGACCAGGGCATGTCGATCCCGCTCGTCATCGTGAGCAGGTGCCGGAGGGTGACCTGGTCCGCGCCGTCCCCGAACTCGAACCCGGGCAGCGATGCGGCGATCGGTTCGTCGACGTCCACCAGACCCGCGTCGGCGGCGATCCCGGTGGCGAGCACGCAGATGCCCTTGGCCGCGGAGTGGATCTCCTCGCGCGCGTCGGGCGTCCAGCGGTGCTCGGCGACGTCGTCCGCGGTGCCGCCACCGGTGCGGACGTGCAGGCCGTGGGCGCCGAAGCCGGTGTCGTCGACCTGCCGGACGATCGCGTCGAGGATGGTGGTCGCGGTGGTCACACCGCCATCCTCTCGCGAGTCGCGGCACGGCCAGCAGCCGGACGCGTGTCCCACGGGATCCCTAGGGTCGAGGGATGACCTCCGCGACCCCTGCCGTCATCGCGCTGCTCGTCGGGTCCGCGATCGCGATCGCCGGACTGGTGCCGTGGGCAGCGCTGCAGTACCGACGCCGGGGCACCCTCGGCGTCGGCAACGCGGTGCTGGCGTTCGCCACCGTCGTCTACGGGCTCGCCCTCGTCACGTACACGCTCCTGCCCCTGCCCGACACCAGCGAGGTCGCGGCGATCTGTCGCGCCGCCTCCGGACCGCAGCTGACGCCGTTCGCGTTCGTCGGGGACATCGCGAAGGAGGGCGGGCTCTCCGGCCCCCGGTCCCTGCTCGCGAACCCGGCCGCGGCGCAGGTGGTCTTCAACGTCATCCTGTTCGTCCCCCTCGGCATGCTCGTGCGGCACGTGTTCCTGCACGGACGGTTCCTGGCCGGTGTGGTCGTCGGGACCGTCGCCGGGTTCCTGGTCTCGCTGCTCATCGAGTGCACGCAGCTGACCGGCGACTGGTTCCTGTACCCGTGCTCGTACCGGCTGTTCGACGTCGACGACCTGCTCGCGAACACCACCGGAGCACTCGTCGGCACGCTGGTCTCCCCCGTGCTCTGGGTGCTCGTCCGGCACCGGGGCGAGCCGTCGTCGGATCTGCCCCGCCGGGTGACGATCTGGCGCCGCGGGTTCGGGATGTTCTGCGACCTGCTCGCCATGGTGCTGACCACCGGCGCGCTGGTGTCGATCACGAGCCTGTCGTTCGCCCTCGCCGGGCAGGACCTCAACTCCACGCTCGCACGGGTCCTGCTCGCCACGCTGCCCTTCGTCGCACCGGCGGTCCAGCTGGTGGTGGTGCTCGCGTCCGGGCGCACGCTCGGCGAGGCAGTCGTCCGGCTCCGACCGGAGCCGCGGCCGACGGCCTGGCAGCGCCTGGTGCGGTGGGCCGCGGGCTCCGGCGGGTGGGCGACGGCCACCGCCGCCGCGTTGCCCTTCACCGGCCTGCTGGCGTTCGCTCTCGCCGTCGCAGCCGTCATCGGGCTGTTCGCCACCCGAGGGCGGCGCGGGTTCGCGAACGTGCTGGCGCGGGTGGATGTGGTGGACGAGCGCGCGGCACGGGAAGGCTCGACTGAGAGAAGTTAGCGAACCGATGGCGTTGGTTCTATATTCGTCGTAAGTGTTACCAACGCGAGCGGAGATGAACGGTTGAGCGACCCTTCCGGTGGTCCCGAGCGCCCTCGGTGGCCTGCCCTGCAGGATGAACAGCGCTCATGGCACACCGTGGAGGACGACGGCGGCACATCCCGACGCGCTCGCCTGGCAGCACGTGGACCGTACACCGCTGCCGTCGTGCCGACCATCGCCACCACGAGCGTCCGAGTGTCCCCGGACGTGCTCGCGGACGCCGCAGAGGCAGCGGTCGCGATCGGACGGTTCGACGCGGAACTCGGTTCGTCCGTCCTGCCGTTCGCGTCCATGCTGCTCCGCAGCGAGTCCGCGTCGTCGTCCCAGATCGAGAACCTGACCAGTGGCGCGCGCGCGATCGCCGAGAGTGAGCTCGGTGAGCGCACGAGCGGGAACGCGGCGCTGATCGTCCGCAACGTCCGTGCGATGCAAGCCGCCCTGGCGCTCCGCGACCAGATCGACGAAGCCGCGGTGATCGAGATACACGAAGCACTGCTCTCCGATTCGGCGCCGCAGATGACGGGCCGGTTCCGCCAGCAGCAGGTGTGGATCGGTGGCACGGAGTTCAGTCCGCACGAAGCGGCCTTCGTGCCGCCGCACCACAGCCGCGTCGGCGATTCGATGGCCGATCTGGTCGGGTTCGTGCGGCGGCTCGACGTCCCGGCGCTCGCGCACGCGGCGATCGCGCACGCCCAGTTCGAGACGATCCACCCGTTCCTCGACGGCAACGGACGCACCGGCCGGGCACTGGTGCACGCGATGCTGCGGCAAGCCGGTGTGACGAAGAACATCGCCGTCCCCGTGTCCGCGGGGCTGCTCCACGACGTCGATGCGTACTACGAGGCGTTGACGGCCTACCGCGCCGGCGACGTCGACGCCATCGTGCGGGCGTTCACCCAGGCGGCCTGGTTCGCGGTCGCCTCGGGCAGACGACTCGCCTCCGACGTCAGCGCCGTGCGTGCCAGCTGGGCCGACGCCACTTCGGATCTCCGCTCCGACAACCGAGCGCGAGCCCTGGTCGACCTCGTGATCGAGCATCCGGTCCTCAACGCCGGTCTCGTCCAGGATCGTCTCGGTGTCGCTGCGCCGACCGCGTACCGTGCCGTCGAGACCCTGGTGCAACGCGGCGTCCTCCGACCGGCGAACTCGAAGCAACGCAACCGGATCTGGATCGCCGAAGCACTCATCGAGGCGCTGGAGGCCTTCGCGGCTCGCGCCCTGCGGCGCGGTCCGGCACAGCGCCCCTGAACCGTCGACCAAGCGGACTGGAGGCACGTGGCGCGCCCGCCACGTGCCTCCAGTCCGATGACCCGGCGCTACTGCGATCGCAGTACGTGCGCAGGTCGCCGTCTTGGTCAGATGGTTCCGTCCCGAGCCGCCCGTGCTCGTGACGTGAGGAGCACCATGCGCACCGTCGTCGTCACCGGCCCCGGATCCGTCGAGATCCGCGACGAGCCCGTCCCCGAGGTCGGCCCCGCCGACGTCCTGATCGCCGTCAAGGCGTGCGGGGTCTGCGGCTCCGACGCCTTCTACGCCGCGCGCGGCGGCATCCCGCCGCGTGAGGGGCACACGCCCCTCGGGCACGAGGTCGCCGGAGAGGTGGCCGCCGTCGGCGACGCGGTCGAGGGCATCGCCGTCGGCGACCACGTGGTGGTGAACCCGATGGGCGACCCACGCGGGATCATCGGCAACGGCGGCCCCACCGGCGGGCTCTCCGAGTTCCTGCTCGTCGAGCAGGCCGTGCTCGGCACCAGCATCGCCCTGGTCCCGAAGGAACTGCCCTGGCAGGTGGCCGCGCTCAACGAGCCGATGGCGGTCGCCCTGCACGCCGTGAACCGGACCGCGCCGCAGCCGGGCGACACGGTCGTCGTGTTCGGTGCCGGCCCGATCGGGCTGGGCGCCGTGATCAGCTACAAGGCGCTCGGCGTCGGGCACGTGGTCGTCGTCGACGTGATCGCGTCGCGGCTCGAGAAGGCCCTGCTCGTCGGAGCCGATGCCGTCGTGAACTCGGCGGACGAGCCACTCGACGAGCGCCTGATCGCCCTGCACGGCGAAGCACGGGACGGCGTGGGGCACGGCGGGAAGTCCGGCACCGACGTCTGGCTCGACGCCGCCGGGGTGCCGGCCACCGTGCAGACGGCGCTGCGCCTGGCGAAGCACCGCGCGACGATCGGCGTCGTGGCCGTGCACAAGCGGCCGGTGGAGGTCGACTTCGGTGACCTGCTGGCCGTCGAGCCGACGATCGTGACCGCGATGGGGTACCCGACCGAGATCTTCGACGTCACCGAGCACATCATCGCGAACCCCGAGGCGTACGCGCAGATCGTCAGCGACGTCTTCCCGGCGAGCGACGTGCTCGACGCCCTCCGGGTGGCTGCGACCCCCGGGGCGGCCGACAAGGTCGTCGTCACGTTCGACTGATGCCGGTGACCAGGAAGGTCGCCGTGCAGTACGCCGTCACGGTGTGGCGGGATCGGCCGCGGCGCGGGCTCGTGCTCGCCGTGCTGTCGGTGCCGAGCAGCCTCGTGATGGCGGGGTGGAAGGTCGTCCTGTTCTGCTCGGCCCCCTCGTTGTTCCTCGCCGCGACCGTGGTCTTCACGCTCGGGGTCGCGGCCGCGAAGGTCTGGGCCGTCCGTCGGCACCGGCTGTCGTTCGCGTTCGATGCGGCGAGCGGCGACCGGATGCGGTTCCGGCAGGCCGGACACCGGTGGATCGGGGGTGCGGTGACCGCGATGTCGGTCGTGTTCGTCGGGTGCAGCGTGCCGATGCTCGTCGGGCGGGCGCACCCCGTGCACTACGACCAGTGGGTGGCGATCGTCATCGCGGCGGCGACGTTCGCGGAGCTGGGCATCGGGGTCTGGGGTGCGGTGACCGCGCGCAAGGACGGGGAACCACTCGTCGAGGCGACGAAGCTCGTGAACGTCGCCGCCGCGGTGGTCCTGCTCGTGCTGACCCAGTCGGCACTGCTCTCGTTCGCGGGAAGCGCCGAGGACGCTGCTGCGTCCACGGGTGCGAGCGGGGTGTTCCTCGGCGGTGTGGCTGCGGTGATCGGGCTCGCGATGGCGCTGCGACGGTTCCCGGAAGCGCCGGCGCCTGGGCCGGCACCGACCTCAGTCGACCAGGCCGGCCTGGAACGCGAACGCCACGAGTTGAGCCCGGTCGCGGGCGTCGACCTTCGCCATGGCCCGGTTCACGTGGGTCTTGACCGTGAGTGGTGAGAGGAAGAGCTCGGCGCTGATGGCGTCGATGCCCTGACCTCGGCTGACCATCACCACGACGTCGCGCTCGCGAGCGGTGAGGGCCTCGAAGCGCCGGGTCATCTCCGGGTCGACGGAGGACGCGGGGGTGCGGGCGACCTGTCCGATGAGCGCCGCTGCGGCCGCCGCGGACAGCGCCCCTCCGCCCGCTGCCACCTCCTCGATCGCCGCGACGAGCTCTGCGGGCCCCGCGGCCTTGCTGAGGAACCCGTTCGCCCCGGCACGCAGCGCCGCGAAGACGAGTTCGTCCTGGTCGAAGGTCGTCAGCATGACGATGCGCACCTGCTCGGCGGTGCGCTCGGCGCGGATCCGTCGGGTCGCCTCGACCCCGTCGATGCCCGGCATCCGGATGTCCATCATGATGACGTCCGCCGGGACCGACAGCGCCGTCTGCACCGCGACGAGCCCGTCCCCGGCCTCGCCGACGACCTCGATGCCGTCCTGGCGGTCGAGGATCGCACGGAGCCCCAGTCGGATCATGTCCTGGTCGTCGACCAGGATCACTCGTGTGGTCATCGTGCTCCGTTCGCGGTGGGCAGGCGGACGCGGACGACGAACAGCACGCCGTCCGCCGCGGACTGGACGGACCCTCCGACGGCGGCGACGCGCTCGCGCATGCCGACCAGACCGAGCCCGCTGCTCCGGCCTGCGACGGGGTCGCTCGCCGGGGTCCGCCGGCGGGGGTTGCGGACCTCGAGCACCAGGTCGTCACCGGCGCGGGCGAGGGTGACGGTCGTCCGGCCCTCGCCGTGTCGGTGGGCGTTGGTGAGCGACTCCTGCACCACCCGGTAGACCGTCACACCGATCGGCACGGAGACCGGGCCGACGTCGTCCAGTCGGGCATCGACGTCGAGGCCGATCCGTTCGTACGACGCGATGAGTCCGGGGAGCTGCTCGATGCCGGGGGCCGGAGCCGTCGGGTCGTCGAGGTCGGCGCCGCTGCCCGACGCCGAACGGAGCACCGTCAGGACGTGCTGGGTCTCCGTCAGGACGTTCCGCACGCCGTCCCGGGCGGCATCCAGCGCACGCCGGGCCTCGTCGGCCCCGGCGGGCAGGGTGACCTCGGCGACCCCGAGCTGCATGCTGACCACCGCGATCTCGTGCCCGATGACGTCGTGCAGGTCCCGCGCGATCCGGACGCGTTCCTCGGCCACGCGGCGCTCGGCCTCGAGTTCCCGCGTCGCGACGGCATCGGCGGCGCGCTGTTCCAACGACGCCCGGTACTGGTGCTGCACCCGCAGCCCCGAACCGATGGCCGCCGCGGCGACGACGGAGATGAGGGCGCCGAGGGCGGTCGGTACCGCACCGCCCTCCCCCGGCGCGAGCAGCGTGCCGATGACCACGCCGGGAGCGACGATCGCCGCGGCGCGGACCGGGTGCCCCTGCCGCGAGGACACCGCGAACAGCAGCAGCACCGCGCAGCTCCAGGTCACGATCGGCGACCACCCGGACAGGCCACCGAGCACCGGCGCGACCGTGGCGAGCCCGAGCGCCGTCCAGGGTGTCCACGGCGCCGCGACGACGGCGAGCACGGTCGCGGCGACCGCGATGCCGGGCCCCGGGCCGGCATCGGCCGCGACCACCCGACCAGACTCGATCGCGCACGCGAGCAGGACAACGGCGGCCGTGCCGCGGAACACCCAGCGGTCGTCCGGACGCCACGAACCCCAGGTCGCTCGCAGTCGCCGCATGCACTCATCCTGTCGTGCGGGTCAGCGGTCCGGCTACTGCGAACGCAGTAGTCGGGGGTACCACCGATCGGGGACCTGCCCGCGGCCCGTCCCCGGGACGATCGACACCAGGCCGGAACGATCCGGCACCGACCGGAGGACCCACCATGACGCTGACGAACACCGCCGCTCCCGCTGCCACCGCGTACGACTACTGCACCGTCGACGTCCCGCGCGGCAAGGACGCCCTGTACGCGGACACCTACCGCAACTTCGGCTGGACGTCCGACGGCTCGGACCGGACGGGCGCACTGAACCGCCGGCGCACCCTCGGCCTCCGCCGCGACCGTGCCGTCCGCTCCGTCGAACTGACCGAGCTCCAGCAGAACGCCGAGACCGCCCTGGCCACGATCGACTCGCTCGAACGCTCCCGCACGACCGCGGCGTCGGTGGTCGCGTACGCGCTCGGCGCGATCGGCAGCGTCCTGCTGGCCGCTTCGGTGTTCGCCGTGCAGGACACCGTGGCGGTCCCCGACCTGCTCGGCGGGCTCGACCCGGTCACGGTGTTCCTCGTCGGGGCTGGTGGGCTGGTCAACTGGGCGATCGCTCCCGTGGCCTTCCAGCTCGTCCGCGCGGCGCGCACCAAGCGGATCCGTCCGGCCGTCGACCGCCAGTTCGACGTCGTCTACGGCGCGTGCGAGGCGGCCAGTCGCCGCCGGACCGCCTGAGCGCGGGCCGAGCCCGATGACGAACACCATCGCCCGGGAAGACGCGGTCCTGCACGCGCCGGTCCCCCGCCACATGGAGACCCGGGTGCTGTACGCACCGACCGCGTTCGTGCCGCTCCACCGGCACACCCTGGAGCAGTTCGGCTGGACTGTGACCGTGCAGGGCGGACGGCTCGGCACGACGTCCCTGCTGCTCCAGCGGCTGCGCACCCGGCCAGACCCGGCACGACCGCTGCTCGAGCGTCGTGCCGAGCGGGCGCTGGCCCGGATCGCCGCCCTCGAGCAGCAGCCGGCCCGGTTGGCTGGTGTGGTCGCCACCGCGGGTTCCGCGGTCGCCGTGCTGGCGGTCGCGCTCGGCGGTCTGCTCGCCCTCGGCGGGGACCCGACGCTCGTGCCGGTCCTCGTCGGTGCCGGCGTGTGGATCGCCGCCGTGGCCGCTGCGCCCGGCATCCGGTCGTGGCGCACCGAGCGGAACCAGACCGCACTCAGCCGGGAGTACGCCGCGATCGACGCGTGCACGCACCCGGCCGACGGGTCGTGACGGCGGCTGAGCCCCGCGCACAGCGCACACACGACGGCCCGGTGGGATCCCCACCGGGCCGTCGTGTGTGCCGGAACCGACGGGTCAGTCCGCCAGACGGATCGCCAGGGCCGGGCAGACCGCCGCGGCGTGACGCACCGCCTCGACCTGGTCGTCGGCGACCTCGTCGGTCAGCAGGACGGCGATCCCGTCCTCGTCCCGTTGGTCGAACACGTCCATCGCGGCCATGACGCACTGGCCGCTGGCGACGCACTTGTCCTGTTCGAGGATGACCTTCATGACTCGTTCCCTCCGGTGGTCGAACTCGCGCTCGTGGTGGTGTGGTGGTCGACGGGGCACCAGGTGACGGGGAGCTCGTACACCCCGTAGACGGCGCCGTCGTGCTTGAACGGGACCTCGTCGAGCGGGACCGCGCGAGCGAGGGTGGGGATCCGACGGAACAGCGTCGGGTACACGACCTGCAGTTCGACCCGCGCGAGCGGCTGGCCCAGGCACTGGTGCACGCCGAACCCGAACGCCACGTGGTTCCGCGGGTTGCGGGTCAGGTCGAGCCGGTCCGGGTCCGGGTAGACGTCCGGGTCCCGGTTCGCCAGGTCCGTCGCGACGATCACCCCGTCACCGGCGCGGATCGTGGTGCCGGCGACGTCGAGGTCCTCGGTCGCCACGCGCTTGCGTCCGTCGTGCGTGATGGTCAGGTAGCGCAGGAGTTCCTCCACCGCCGAGGCGACCAGCGCCGGTTCGGGGTCGTCGAGCAGGCGGTCGCGCTCGTCCGGGTGCTCGAGCAGGGCGAGCGTGCCGAGGGCGATCATGTTCGCGGTCGTCTCGTGCCCGGCGATGAGCAGCAGGATCCCCATCTGCACGGCCTCGCCCTCGGTCATGTCGCCGGCGGTGACCCGCGCGGCGATGTCCGTGAGCAGGTCGTCGCCGGGTTCCGCCGTCTTGCGGCGGAGCAGCGACGTCAGGTACGCACCGAGCTCGCGGAACGCCTGCTGCCGTTCGTCGTCGGTCGTGGTGCGGCGGATGATGGTCTTCGAGTGCGCCTGGAACCGGTCGTGGTCCTCGTACGGCACGCCGAGCAGGGCGCAGATCACCAGGGACGGCAGCGGGAGCGCGAACGCCTCGACCAGGTCGACCGGGTTCGGGCCGGCGAGCAGCTGGTCGATCAGGTCGTCCGTGATCCGCTGCACCACGGGGCGGAGCGCCTCGATGCGTTTGATCGCGAACGGCGCGGTCACCATCCGCCGCAGCCGGGCGTGGTCCGGGTCGTCCATCAGGATGAAGGACAGCCCGCCGCCACCGCCCGAGGCGCTGGCGGAGGGGTACCCCGGGTTGGCCGCGTCGGCGCTGACGGACAGGCTCGACAGCACCTGCTTGCCCTCGTCGTAGCGGGTGACGAGCCACGGCTCGCGGCCGTCGGCCAGCGTCACGCGGTGGACGGGGCCGTCCTCCTGCAGCACGCGGGCCGCCGGCGGCGGGTCGAAGGGACACCCGGCGGTCCGCCGGTCCATCGGGAACGTGTCCGGTCGGTCGGCGGTGATCGGTGGGTCGGTCATGGTCTGCTCCTCTGTGTTCGGGTGACGGCCCCGGTCAGGCGACCGGAGCGGACGGCACCGGTCAGCCGACCGGTGCCGGGCTCTCGGCGGCAGGCACCGCAGGCGCGGGAGACGCCGCAGTCGCCGCTACCGGCACGTACCGGGGACGCAGGCGCATGCTGGCGGTCCGCGCCTGCTTCGGCATGCCCCACCCGAGCGCCCCGACCGCCTCACCGGCGCGTTCGGCCACGGCGACGAACCGGCCGTCCTCGGGGTGCCCGTCGACGACGGTGACCCGGTCGGCCGGGGTCATCTGCCCGAAGACCTGCACACGGGTGCCGTGCTGGTCCGTCCAGAAGTACGGCACCGGTGTGTACGGCACGCGGCGCCCGAGGACGTTGCCGGCGACGACCTGCGCCATCTCGGTCGCGTTCGTGCGGTTCTCGAGCCGCATCGAGCGCCCCGCGCCGACGTGGTGGAAGCGGGCGACGTCGCCCACGGCCCAGACGCCGGGCGCAGCGGCTCCGAACGCGTCGCAGTCGATGCCGTCCGTGACCTCCAGGCCGGACGCCTCGAGCCACCCGGTCGTCGGGCGGGACCCCACGGCGACGACGACGGCGTCGGCCGGACGGCTCGGGCCGTCGACGAACTCCACCGTGTCCACGCGACCGTTCCGGCCGCGGACCCGCGCGGCGCGGACCCCGCCGAGCAACCGGATGCCGGCCGCCTCGTGCTGTGCCGCGAGGAACTGCGAGCCGAACCCGCCGAGCTGCCCGCACATCGGTGCACGGATGCTCCCTGCGAGCGTGACGTCCACGCCGACGGACGCGACGGTCTGTGCCACTTCGCTGCCGAGCACGCCGTTCCCGACGACCAGCAGCGGCCCCTGCAGCGTCTGCAGTCCCGCTCGGAGCCGGTCCGCGTCGGCCCGGGTGCGGAGGACGTGCACGCCATCGAGCCCGGCCCCCGGGATCGCACGCGGCGTGACACCGGTGGCGATGACGACGTGGTCGGCGGCCCGGGTGGTGCCGCTCGTCGTGGTCACGGTCCGGGTCGCGACGTCGAGGGCGACCGCGCGGTCCCCGAGGACGAACTCGGCGTCGAGGCCCGCGAGCTGCTCGGTCGAGCGGAGCACCAGGGCGTCCGCACCGATCTGCCCGGCCAGGTACTGCTTCGACAACGGAGGCCGGTCGTAGGGGTCCTCGGTCTCGCCGTCGAGCAGCGTCAGACGGCCGACGTGCCCGTGGCGGCGGAGCGCCTCGGCCGTCGCGACACCGGCAGCCGAGGCGCCGACGACGAGGACGGATGCGTGGGGATCGGTCCGAGGGACTCCGCTACTGGCCATGCTCCGAGCCTCGCCGGGCCCAGCAGTGCCGGACTACTCCGGGCGGACCGACCGGGATACCGCAGACGCAGTACGCACCGCGCCCGGCGATCGAGCACCCTGGACCGGTGACCCGCACCCGCACCGAACACACCGCCCTGATCGTCGTCGACCTGCAGGCCGGGACCGCGCCGTACCAGCGCACCCACCCCGTCGAGGCCGTCGTGGCCAACGTCGAGACCCTCGCCCGCGCCACCCGTGCCGCCGGCGGCACGGTGGTGTTCATCCGCCACGACCCCGCCACGACCCCGGCAGGCGCCACCCAGTACGGCGGCGGCCCCCGCCCGGCTCCGGTCGCCTACGGCTCCCTGCTGCTCGAACGGGCCGACGCCGACGGCAACCTGACCCGCGGCGGGTGGAGCGCCTTCGCCGGCACCGGCCTCGACGAGCGGCTGCGCGCCGACGGCGTCACCGAGGTGGTCGTGGTCGGCCAGGCGACGACCTTCGGCGTCGAGTCCACGGCTCGGGCCGCGTACGACCTGGGCTACGACGTCGTCCTCGTCGAGGACGCCACCAACGACCCGGACCCGGACGCCCACGCCGCCCGGTTCCGGTCGGTGTTCCCCGCCCTCGGCGTCGTCGTGCAGACAGCCGACCTGGCGGGGCCGGGCGCGGCCTGAGCGGCGACCGGGCGGCGGACGGGAGGCCCGTGGCGGGCCCGCCACCTGCCTCCCGTCCGTCACGTGCACCGTTCAGGGCCGACCCTGTAGGACGGACGGAGCCGAGCGCACGCTCGCCCCGACCCGACCCGAGGAGCACCCATGGCCGCGAAGACCATCGTCATCACCGGCGCCAGCGACGGCATCGGCGTCGCCGCTGCGCGGGAGCTCGTCCGCCGCGGGAACGAGGTCGTCGTGGTCGGTCGCAACCCCGCGAAGACCGAGCGGGTCGCCCGCGACCTCGGCGTCGACCACTTCGTGGCCGACTTCTCGGACCTGTCCGCCGTCCGGGGGCTCGCCGACGACCTGCTCGAACGCTGCCCCCGGATCGACGTGCTGGCCAACAACGCCGGCGGGATCTTCAGCGCGGGCCGCCAGGTCACCGTCGACGGTCACGAGCTGACGTTCCAGGTCAACTACCTGGCGCCGTTCCTGCTCACGGAGCTGCTGATGGACCGGCTCGTCGCGTCCGGGGGAACGGTCATCAACACCTCGAGCGTCGCGAACAAGCTCTTCGGCCGCGTCGACATCGACGACCTCGACGCCGAGCGGCACTTCCGGGCCACCAAGGCCTACGGCGACTCGAAGCTCGAACAGATCCTGTTCACCAAGGAACTCGACCGCCGGTACCGCGACCGGGGCGTGACGTCGACGGCGTTCCACCCCGGCACGATCAGCACCGGGTTCTCGAACGACAAGACCTCGCCGATGTACCTCGTGTACCACACGCCCCTGCGCCACGTGTTCCTGACGACCCCGGAGAAGGGCGCCGACACGCTGGTGTACCTGGCCGACAACACCCCCGGTCGCGACTACCCGACCGGCGAGTACTACGTGAAGCGCAAGGTAGCTGCGCCGAACGCGCAGGCCGAGGACGCCGACCTGGCCCGAGAGCTGTGGGACCGGAGCGTGGCGATGCTGCACGCAGTCTGACCGAGCGCGCTCCGCGTCGGTCGTCGGCGCGCTACGCGCCGGTCTCCGGCGCAGGGGTGACCGGCGGCTGCGCCTGCCGCAGGCCGGTGACCAGCAGCGTCACGATCGTCCGCACGTCGTAGTCCGGGTCCTGGGGGCTCCACGCGACCAGGTCGCCGACGGCGCGGAGCAGCTGGTACGGCGACACCGACGCGACCACCTCGCCCGACCCCCGTGCGGCGTCGAGCATGCGGCCGAGCACCGGGACGAGCTCGTCGACGAACAGCGTGTGCAGCGCGGTGAAGCCGTCGGCGTCGCCCTCCCACACCCGCGCCAGGCCGTGCTTCGTGCCGAGGAAGTCGACGAACTGGTGCACCCAGCGCAGGATCGCGTTGAACGACGTCGGCGCCGAGTCGAGCAGCACGGGGCCGGCCTCGGCCAGGGCCTCGATCTGGTGCCGGTAGACGGCGACGACCAGGTCCGAGCGGGTCGGGAAGTGCCGGTAGAGCGTACCCACCCCCACGCCGGCGGCGGCGGCGACCTCGCGCACCGGCGCACCGACGCCGGACGCAGCGAAGACACCGGCCGCGGCGTCGAGGATCGTCCGCTCGTTCCGTTCGACGTCGCGGCGACGCCGGGGCGGCGCGGTGTCGTTCGACGGCGCGGTGTCGTTCGACGGCGTGCTCATCCCCCGATCATCGCACGGCCTGCACCCGGAACGGAACGCCGATCCGTTTCGCTTGCAATCCGGAGCGCTGTTCCGTATCGTTCCGGAACGTTGCTCCGTTTCGAGCGACGACCGCTTCCGGAAGGACTCCCGATGTCAGCAACAGCACCGCTCCCCCAGGTGATCAGCGTGCGCCCCGTCACCCTGCCCGCGCCGTCACGCGGCCACGACCTCGAGGTCCGGATCACCGCCCCGATCACGGGCACCGAGCTGCCCGTGATCGTCTTCGCCCACGGCTTCGGGCAGTCGATGACCGGCGGCGATCCCCTCGTCGACCACTGGACCGCCAACGGGTTCGTCGTCGTCCAGCCCACGTTCCTCGACTCGACGAAGTACGGCCTGACGCTCGACGACCCGCGCTACCCGACGATCTGGCAGACCCGGGTCGACGACCTCGAGCGGGTCATCGACGACCTCGACGTCCTCGTCGCCGCCGTCCCCGGTCTCGCGGGACGTGTCGACCAGGCGAACCTCGCGGTCGCCGGGCACTCGTGGGGCGGCCAGTCCGTCGGCATGCTCCTCGGCGCCCGGGTGATCGGGTCGGACGGACAGCCGGGCGAGGACCGCACCGACCACCGCGTGCGTGCCGGGGTCCTGCTCTCCACCACCGGATTCGGTGGAGCCGACCTGACGCCGTTCGCGCAGGAGCACTTCCCCTTCATGAGCCCGGACTTCAGCCAGCTGCGCACCCCGTCGCTCGTCGTCGCCGGGGACCACGACCAGTCCCGGCTCTCCACGCGCGGGCCGGACTGGTTCACCGACGTGTACCACCACAGCCCCGGCGCCCGGCACCTGGTGACCGTGCACGGCGGGGAGCACCTGCTCGGCGGCATCCAGGACTACGCGTCCACCGCTACGACCGACGAGAGCCCGGAGCGCGTGGACCTGGTCCGCCGCACCACGACGGCGTTCCTCCGGACGGCGCTCGGGCTCGACGCCGACGCGTGGTCCGCGACGGCCGACGCCATCGCCGCTGCCGGAGCCGGCGACGCCGTCGGCCACACCGACGCAGTCGGCCACATCGAAGCCGTCGGCCACATCGACGCCGTCGGCCACATCGACTCGAAGGAGGACCACTCGTGATCACCGACCAGCACCCGCTCCCCACCCCCTTCACCGCATCGTCCACCGCCACCGACGTCCTCGACGGCGTCGACCTGACCGGCCGGGACGTCGTCGTCACGGGCGGTCACGGCCGCCTCGGACGCGAGACCAGCCGCGCCCTCGCAGCCGCCGGCGCCACGGTCACCGTCGCGTCCCGCGACACCGACCGCGCGAGCGCCGCCGTCGCCGGCATCCCCGGGGTCCGGGTCGAGCAGCTCGACCTGACCGACCCGGCGTCGATCGACGCCTTCGCCGCACACTGGACGGCCTCCGGGCGCCCGCTCCACGCCCTGGTCAACAACGCCGCGATGCTCTTCACGCCGGACCGGCGGCTCGACGCCCGCGGCAACGAGCTGTCGTTCTCGACGTCCCACCTCGGGCACTTCCGGCTCACGCGGGCGCTCCTCCCTTCCCTTCTGGAGGCCCGTGGTGCGCGGGTCCTGAACGTCACGTCCGGCGCCGCCCGCTTCGGGCAGATCCGGTGGGACGACCCGGCGTTCGCCAGCGGCTACGACGCCGCTGCGGCATACGGGCAGGCCAAGCGGGCGAACGTGCTGTTCGCGGTCGAGCTGGACCGCCGGTACGCCGACCGGGGCATCCGGTCGTTCGCCGCACACCCCGGAGTGATCATCGGCCCGGGTCCGCACGACGAGTCCCGGATCGCCTCGTACCGCGAGCAGGGGCTGGTCGACGAGGACGGTACGACCGTCGTCGATCCAGAGCGCGGTAAGAAGACGATCGAGCAGGGGGCGGCGACCCTCGTGTTCGGTGCCGCGAGCCCGCTGCTCGACGGCGTCGGCGGGGTCTACCTGAAGGACAGCGACGTCGCGGTGATCGACGACGAGGTCCGGCCGCTCACCGCGGACAGCATCCCGTCGGATGCCAACTCGGCGATGCTCGACGCCGACGACGCCCGGCGGCTGTGGGAGGTCAGTGTGCGGCTGACCGCGTGACGCCGTCGTGCCCGCTGGTAGCTTCGGTCCCATGACGCGACCCCGAGGGGCCGCACCACTCATCGTCGGCCTCGGGGGCGCTGCCGCCGGTGCTCTCCTCGGGTACTGGGGTGGCATCCTGATGCTCTCCGGCGGCCGCGAGGCCACGGTCGGAGACGGCCTGCCGCCGTACTCGCTCGTGGTGGTGGTCATCGCCGCGATCATCGGCATCGGGGTCCCGCTGGTGGCCATCGGCTGGTACTTCCGGCAGAAGGTCTCCCTGGCCGGTCAGCCCCACCGTGTGCAGGCGCTGTGGCTCGGCCTCGTCTGGGGGACCATCGCGATGCTGCTCGCCGGAAGCCTGAACGGCATCGCGAGCCTGCTGCCCGGCGGCCTGATCTGGCCCGGGCTCGTCGAGGAGTTCCTGAAGCTCCTGGTGCCCGTCATCCTGCTGCTGTCCTCGCGCACGTACCGTTCGCCGCGGCTGGCGGTGTGGCTCGTGTTCGTCGCCGCGGCCTGGTTGGGATTCCTCGAGGGCATCAGCTACATCATCACCTCGCTCGACCCGATCCTCGACGGCGCGAAGGCTCCGTCCGATGCGCCGTTCATCATGATGATGGACGTCATCGTCCGCATCATCGCCGAGGTCTCGCATCCCCTGATCACCGTCGGCGCAGCAGTCCTGATCTGGCTCGCCGCGAAGACGCTGCCGACGGGCAGGGCGACCGGCGTCGGCGTGCTCGCGTACCTCGGCGCCGCTGCGATCCACGGCCTCAACGACGCCGTGATCGACGGGCCGGTCCGCGACTGGAACGTGCCGGTCAGCATCGTCCTCGAAGCCCTGTACGTCGTCGCGGTCTTCGTGTTCTGGTTCCGGCCGCAGGTACGGCGGCTGCAGGCCGACGGATCAGCGCGCCGATGACCGGCTCCGCCGGTACCTTCTCTTCTGGTGCAGACGACATGCACCACAGGGCGATGCAACGCACGAGGGGACACACCATGGCCACAGGGGCTCGACGGTACGGCAGGGCGATCGAACGGCAGGACGGTCGGGACTTCCCGTTCTACGACGGAGACCCGATCCGAATCCCCGCATGGCAGTGGGTGACCATCGTCGTCGCGTGCGTGGCCGGCATCACCGTGCTGAGCTTCTACCCGGCGGCGGACAACATCCAGTCGCTCGTGCCACGGTTCCTCTTCACCGCGATCATGCTCGCCGTCCTCATCGCCTTCACGAGACGACACTGGGCGCGCATCTTCCAACGCACCACTGCACGTGACTTCGGCACCATGATCGTGTTCGCGATCCTCAGCCTCATCGTGTCGTTCACGGTCGGGATCATCGTCAAGGCGATCTTCGGCACCAACGCCAACACCGCGACCGACGGCATCCACGGCGCGGGTGAGATCGTCGCGTTCTACGTGGGGACCGCGATCCAGCTGCTGGGCGAAGAGCTCTTCACGATCCTGCCGTTCCTGGCGGTCATGGCGCTGTGCCACCGCATCGGACTCACCCGCACCCAGGGCATCCTCATCGCCTGGCTCGCGACCGCGATCTGGTTCGGTGCAGCACACCTGCCGACGTACGGGTGGAACTTCGCGCAGGCGTTCCTGATCATCGGCATCGCACGGCTGGTCCTCACGCTCGCCTACATCCGCACGAAGAACATCGCGGTCAGCACCGGCGCACACATCATCAACGACTGGGTGCTCTTCACCGCCGCGATCATCGGGGCGACAGCGAGCGCCTGAACGGCGCTGCGGTCGTCGGCTGACCTGGTCAGCGTCAGCGTCAGCGTCAGCGTCAGCGGTGCGGAGTGCGCTCGGCGAGCTGGCGCAACCGTTCCTCGGACACCGACCCAGGTTCCGCTGTCCACAGCACGATCAGCTTGTCGTGGTCCATCGCCGACGCCAGGATCTCCCAGTCGAGCTCGACCGTACCGACGACCGGGTGACGCAGGGTCTTCCGCCCGGTCCCGCGACCGGCCACGGCGTGGGCAGCCCAGATCTCCCGGAACTCCGGGAAGTCAGTCGACATCCCGTCGACGACCCGGCGGAGCTCGGCGTCGTCGGGGTACCGCGCGCTGTCACCCCGGAGCTGAGCGATGGCGAGCTCGACCACCTCTGACCAGTCGGCGTACAGGGCTCGCATGGCCGGGTCCGCGAACAACAGCCGGATGAACGTGCGGTCCGCCGTCGGGATGGCCCCGAAGTCGGTGATGAGCGCGGCACCGAGCCGGTTCCAGCCGATGATCCGCGTCAACCGTCCGAGGACGAACGCAGGCGTCGTCGCGAGGTCGTCCAGCGCGCGTTGCAGCGCCGGTTGCACCGTCTGCACGCGGGGCAGTGGCGGAGCAGCCTCAGCCTTCCCGGTGAGGTCGGTCAAGTACGCCCGGTGCTCGTTCGTCAGACGCATCACGTCGGCGAGGTCTGCCAGGACCGGAGCGGACACCGCGATACGGCCTTGCTCGATGCGCGTGTAGTACTCGACGCTGATCGACGCGGCCTGGGCGACTTCCTCCCGACGGAGGCCCGGCACACGTCGCCTCACGTCCGCAGGGATCCCGAACGCCGCCGGGTCGAGTTCCGCACGCCGAGCACGCAGGAAGTCACCGAGCTCTGCTGCGCGCACGTCGATCGCCACGTCGGGCAGTCTGCCACCGGCCGGAGGGGGGAGGGATCCGTGCCTCCACAGCGCGGGCGCCGGCTGGCATCGTCGGGGACATCCCCGACCACGAAGGAGCCACCATGAGAGCGTTCGGTCTGACCGAGTACGGAGCACCCGCTGTGCTGCACGAGGTGCAGCTGCCAGAACAGCACGCGGGACCGGGCGAGGTCCGTGTCCGGGTCCGCGCCGCTGCCGTGAACCCCGTCGACGCCATCATCCGATCCGGAGGGTTCGCCGGCAACGACCGTGCGATCGCCGAACCCGTCGTCCCCGGCACCGACGTCGCCGGCGTCCTCGACGAGGTCGGCCCGGAGCAACCCGAGGGGTTCGACCTGGTCGTCGGCGACTCCGTCACCGGGTTCGTCGTACCGGACGGGAGCCACGGTGGTTACTCCGAACGGATCGTCCTGCCGACCCTGTCGGTGACCCGGATGCCGTCGAGCGGCTCGTTCGCCCGAGGGGCGGCGTTCCTGTCGAACGCACTCACCGCGGAGATCACCCTCGAACACCTCGCCCTGGAGCCCGGCCAGACCCTCGCCGTGACCGGTGCGACCGGCGCCGTCGGCGGGTACCTCGTGCAGCTCGCCGCCGCGCGCGGCATCACCGTCATCGCCGATGCGCGCCCCGCCGACGCACAGCGTGTCCGTGGCCTGGGTGCGGCGGTCGTCCTCGACCGTGACACGGACTTCACCGCAGGGGTCCGGGACGCCACGAACGGTCGCGGTGCCGACGCAGTCGCGGACCCAGCGGTCCTGACCGACCAGGTCGTCGACGCTGCTCGCGACGGCGGGCAGGTCGCGTTCTACCTGCCGACCGACGTCGACCCGGGCCGCGGCATCAGCGTGTTCGGGTCCTACGTGATGCGCTCGAACCTCCGGCACGATGCCATCGAGCGGCTCGCCCGATCCGTCGAGCGGGGCGAGCTCAGGGCCGACGTCGCCGATGTCGTCCCCGCTGCCGACGCTGCCGCCGCCCACGAACGGCTCGAACGGGGCGGTCTGCGCGGCCGGCTCGTCCTCGAATTCTGATCCCTACGATCCCCCGAAGGAACACCGCATGGACACCACCGCAACCCTCCCCGCCGTCGGACAGACCTGGCTCGCCGACCTCGGCCCGGACACCCCCCTCGGACACTTCACCGTCGAGATCACCTTCGACACGGAGACCCAGGTCACCTTCCACGTCACCGGCGGTGCCATCGCCGGACGGACCGAGACGATGCCGTACACGACCACGAAGGTGCGGGACGGGCTCTACGTCGTCCGGTGGACGGAAGCCGACGCGGGCGACCACGTCACCCACATCGAGGACTACGACGCCGGGACCTGCATGGCCAGCTCGGTGGTCGGCGGGGAGTTCATCCAGCTCAGCGGCACCTGGACACGCGTCCGCTGAGCGTCGCGCTCACCACCAGAACGGTGCCTGCGGCTGGTACGGCGCCGCCGAGAGGTGCTCCACGAGGGCATCCCTCGACCGTCCACCCCCTCGTACGGTGGTGGAGCAGAGCACTGGCCCGACGAACAGGATGAACATGTCCGACTGGAACCCCGACACCATCGCGGCGATCGCCACCTCCGACGACCTCCACGTCAGCCCGTTCCGGGCGGACGGCACGACGTACGGCACGCCGACCTGGATCTGGTCGGTCGTCGTCGACGACGACCTCTACGTCCGCGCCTACAACGGGCAACGTTCCCGCTGGTACCGCTCCGCGATCGAACAGGGCGCCGGCAGGATCAGCGCCGCAGGGTCCGAGCACGAGGTGGTGTTCGAATCCATCGGCCCCGACCTGAACAGCCGGATCGACCTCGCGTACGGGACGAAGTACGCCGGCAGCCCGTACCTCCCGCCGATGCTGCAGGACGGCCCCACCTCGGCGACCGTCCGGATCAGTCCGCGCGCGTGACCACGCCAGGGGCGCAGTGGACGCGCCACAGGGCGGACGGGAGGCGCGGTGCCAGCTGGCACCGTGCCTCCCGTCCGGTGTCCTGGCAGTGCACCCCGCGCCCCGGCGCGGCCTCGTAGGGTCGCCTCATGAGCACGAACCGCGACGACGTCAAGGACTTCCTCGTGAGCCGCCGTGCCCGGGTACGCCCGGGCCAGGTGGGCCTGCCCGGTGGGCCCAACCGGCGCGTGGCCGGCCTCCGCCGCAGCGAGGTCGCGATGCTCGCCGACGTCAGCGTGGAGTACTACTCCCGGCTCGAGCGCGGGAGTCTCTCCGGTGTCTCCGACGGCGTGCTGCACGCCGTCGCCGGCACGCTGCTGCTCGACGACGCCGAACGCGACCACCTGTTCGACCTCGCACGGGCTGCGAACGCCTCCCCGGTCCGTGGGCAGCGTCGTGCAGCGACGCCGAAGACCCTGCGCGTCGGGCTGCAGTACACGCTCGACGCGTTCACCGGCGGCCCGGCGTTCATCCGCAACGACCGCCTCGACGTGCTCGGTGCGAACGCGCTCGGCCGGGCGCTCTACGCGGACCTGTTCCGGAAGTCGGAGCGGCCGAACCTGGCCCGGGCCGCGTTCCTGGACCGGGACTGGGCCGATGCGTTCCACCCGGACTGGGACGTCGCCGCCGACCAGAGCGTCGCGATCCTCCGCACTGCGGCCGGCCACGACCCCCACGACGAGGACCTGCAGGCGCTGATCGGTGAGCTCTCGACGCGCAGCGCGGAGTTCCGGACGAAGTGGGGTGCGCACGACGTCCGTCGGCACGCCACGGGCGAGAAGCACTTCGTCCACCCCGTCGTCGGTGCCCTCGACCTGCACTTCGAGGCGTCACGACTCATGAGCGACCCGCGCTTGAGCCTCCTGCTCTACAGCGCGGAACCCGGCTCGCCGACGGCCGACGCACTCCGCCTGCTCGGTTCGGTCGCCGCGACGGAGCAGCGCGACGCCGCCGAGCACCGTGGGACCGACGTCCGGAGCTGACGCTGCATCGTCGCCCGCGGTCACTCGGTCCTGATGCGGATCGCTGCCAGCGCCGCGACGAGGAGCACCACGGCGGCGACCACGAAGCTGGTCTGCGTCCCGACCACGAACTGCGACCGGTCGGCCAGGAACGCCCCGAAGACCGCGATCGCCACCGCCCCACCGACCTGCCGGAAGGTGTTGAACACCGCACTCGCTGTCCCCGACCGTTCAGCGGGGACGCTGGCGAGGACGACCGACGTCGCGGGCGGCATCGCGACCGATCCGCCCGCACCGGTCAGGATCGTGCACACCGCGACCGCGGCGATGGAGTCGTACGGGGCGAGCACGATCATCACGACGAGGCCGATCGCCATCGTGGTGAGTCCCGCGACCACGGGGACCCGAGCGCCGAACCGGTTCACGAGGGTGCCGCTGACGATGTTGCCGACGATGCTGAACGCTGCGGACGGCAGGAACACCAACCCTGCTGCCAGTGGCGACAAGCCGAGGTGCTGCTGCAGGTAGAGGCTCAGGACGAAGACGCTGCCGAAGTTGCCGACCATGAACGCGAACCCGACGCCGAGCGCGATCCGCATCCCACCGGAGCGGAACAGGTCGAGCGGCATCATCGGGTTCCGACCGTGGGCCTGCACCAGCAGGAACCCGACGACCGAGGCGGCGGCGACGGCAAGCGCGACGACCACGTCCCAGCGGCCGAAGCCCGACGCACCGCCTTCGATGAGCCCGAAGACGAGGCCGCCGAGCGCGAGCAGGGCGAGGACCTGACCTGCCGCGTCGAACCGTGCCGGCCGCCGAGGCGACGGTGCCACCCGGACGAGCATCCCGAGCATCACGGCGCACACCGGCAGGTTGATGGCGAACACGAGGCGCCAGTCGAGCGTCGTCAGCGCGCCGCCGAGGATCGGCCCGACCGCCCCGGCGACCGCGCCACCGACGGCCCAGATGCCGAGGGCGTGCGCCCGCTCGCGCGCCTCGGGGAACGCCTGGCGGATGAGCGCCATCGACGCGGGCAGCATCACCGCGGCGGCCGCGCCCTGGACCGCACGCGCCGCGATCAACGCGCCGAGCGACGGGGCGAGGGCACACGCGACGGACGCCACGAGGAAACCGGCGATGCCCCAGCCGATCGCCCGCTTCGCGCCGATCCGTTCGGACAGGTTGCCGGCGAACAGCAGCAACGAGGCGAACAGCAACGTGTACGCGTCGATCACCCACTGCAGCCCCGCGGTGCTGCCGCCGAGCTCCCGCCCGATCGTCGTCAGCGCCACGTTCACGATGAGGATGTCGAGCGTGATGAGGAAGAAGCCGAGCGAGGCGAGCACGAGTGTCAGCCGCGCAGCTCGGTGCGGGCCTCGATCGGTCGGGACGTCGGCTGCGGTCGGAGCGGTCACGGTTCGATGCTCTCCTGGCTGCGCTCGTCGGGGGATGCCCTGACCGGGAACCCCTCGCGACAGATCGAACAGACATAGGATGTCTCACGCTCCCGACATCGCCGTCGTGAGCTGCCGCAACCGATCGGAGCACGTCGTGCACGAACCGCTCACCCCGCTGGACCCGACCACGCTGCCCGAGCCCGTGGACGTATCGGACAACACCGCGGCCCTGGCCGCGGTCGACGCCGTCGTGCGCTCGGGCCCGTACGACGCGACCTGGGCATCGCTGCAGCAGTACCGCGCACCGCTCTGGTACCAGGACGCCAAGTTCGGGATCTTCGTCCACTGGGGCGTCTTCTCGGTCCCCGCGTTCCGGAACGAGTGGTACTCCCGCGACATGTACCGCGCCGGCACGCCGGAGTTCGCGCACCACGTCGAGACCTACGGACCGCACGACTTGTTCGGGTACAAGGACTTCATCCCCTCGTTCACGATGGAGCACTTCGACGCCGCCGACTGGGTGCGGGTGTTCCGCGAGGCCGGCGCGCAGTTCGTCGTCCCGGTCGCCGAGCACCACGACGGCTTCGCGATGTACGACACCGACCGCTCCCGGTGGAGCGCCGCGCAGCTCGGGCCCGGGCGTGACGTGTTCGGCGAGCTCCTCGTCGCCGCGGACGAAGCGTGGATGGTCCGTGGCGCGTCGTCCCACCGGGCCGAGCACTGGTTCTTCATGAACGGCGGGACGAAGACCCCCTCGGACGTGCTCGATCCGCGGTTCAGCGACTTCTACGGGCCGGCGCAGCGCGAGGAGACCGCCCCGAACGAGCGCTTCCTGGAGGACTGGCTGCTCCGCACCGTCGAGCTCATCGACAAGTACCGCCCGCAGGTGCTCTGGTTCGACTGGTGGATCGAGCAGCCCGCGTTCCAGCCGTACGTCCGGACCCTCGCGGCCTACTACTACAACCGCGCCGCCGAGTGGGGCCGCGAGGTGGTCATCAACTACAAGTGGGAGACGTTCGCACCGGGCAGCGCCGTGTACGACATCGAGCGCGGAGCGATGGCCGGCACACCGGAGACCGTCTGGCAGAACGACACCGCGATCGCGAAGACCGCCTGGAGCTGGATCGAGGGCCACGACTACAAGACCGTCCGCGACCTGGTCGCCGAACTCGTCGACGTGGTCGCGAAGAACGGTGTGCTGCTGCTCAACACCGGGCCGAAGGCCGACGGCACCCTGCCCGAGGACGAGGTCCGCATCCTGCGGGGCATCGGCTCGTGGCTCGCGGTGAACGGCGAGGCGATCTACGGCACCCGGCCGTGGACGATCTCGGGCGAGGGGCCGACCACTCGTCCCGCGGGTTCGTTCGTCGACGCCGACACGGTCGAGTACGCCGCCGAGGACGTCCGGTTCACCACGCGCCACGACGTCACCGGCGACGCCGTCTACGCGACCCTGCTGGCCGATCCCGACGACGGGTCGGCCCGCATCCGGGCGTTCGGGTCGGCCTCGGGCCTGCTCGGCCGCACCATCCGGTCCGTCGCCGTGCTGGGCCACGACGGCGAGGTCGACTGGGAGCAGCACCCCGACGCACTCGTGGTCGCGCTCGACGGCATCACCAGCGTCGACTCCGGTCCAGTGGTCCGGGTGCGACTCGCGCCGGTGGTCGAGCAGGAGCGGCAGGACTTCCTGCACCAGTGACCGAGGATGCCGGCCCGGGGACGCCGGCGCGACGATCCGTCGCGGTCAGAACGGTGCGGCGCGACTACTCTCAGGCGAACGGTCGTCCGACGAGGATTGGGATGCTGACCTGAACTGGATCATCGCGAACTTCGGTCTCGTCTGGGGCCTCACCGTCACCCACGCGGGTCTCGCGGCCGTGCCCATCGTCCTCGGGTTCGTCGTGGCGGTGCCGTTGGGCTGGGTGGCGAACCGGTGGCAGGCAGTCCGATCGGTCATCGTCGGCGGCGGCAGTCTGCTCTACACGATCCCGTCCCTGCCGCTCTTCGTGATCCTGCCCTACCTGCTCGGCACCCGCATCACGGATCCCGTGAACATCGTCGTGGGGCTGTCGGTGTACGCGGTCGCCATCATGGTGCGGTTGGCAGCTGATGCGTTCGCCGCCGTCCCGGCGGACGTCGTCGACTCGGCCACCTCGGTGGGGTACTCCGCGTGGGGCCGTTTCTGGACGGTCGAGCTCCCGTTGGCGGGTCCCGTCCTCCTCGCGGGGATGCGGGTGGTCTCGGCGAGCACCGTCGCCCTGGTCTCGGTCGGCGCCCTGGTCGGGTCCGCGAACATCGGGTTCCTGTTCACGGACGGGCGACAGCGTCAGTTCCTCGAGGAGATCCTCGTCGGCGTGGCAGCGAGTCTCTTCGTCGCGCTGGTCTTCGACACCGTCCTGGTGGCGCTCGGGCGCGTCCTGATGCCGTGGTCGCGACGGATCCAGGTGCGGTCGCGTCGGTCGCGCCGTCGGGCTGCGCTGGCGACGATCGAACGGGGGGCCTGACCGTGCAGTTCTTCCTCCACGCAGTCGCCTGGCTCCTCGACCCCACGAACTACCGCCCCGGCCTGCAGACCCCGCTCCCGATCCAGGACCGGATCGGCGAACACCTGCTGTACACGTTCATCTCGGTCGCCATCGCCGCGCTGATCGCGCTGCCACTGGGCCTGTACATCGGTCACACCGGGCGCGGGCGCAGCTTCGTCATCGCCTTCAGCGGGTCCATGCGCGCGCTGCCGACGCTGGGCCTGCTCGGCACCCTCTTCGTCATCATCGGGATGACCGTGCCGTTCACGCAGACCGCCTTCATCGCGTCCATCATCGCGTTCGTCGTCCTGGCGATCCCCTCGATCCTCGCCGGGGCGTACTCCGGTGTGGAGTCCGTGGATCCGCAGACGGTGGACGCCGCGCGCTCGGTGGGCATGACCGAGTTGCAGATCCTGCTCAAGGTCGAGGTCCCCCTGTCGCTGCCGCTGATCATCGGCGGGATCCGCGCATCGGTGCTCCAGGTCATCGCGACCGTCGTGATCGCGTCGTACATCTCGCTGGGCGGCCTCGGCGCGATCATCTCGACGGGCATCAGCCTGAACGACAACGACCTCATCCTCGGTGGTGCGTTGCTCGTGACGGTCCTCGCCCTGGTGATCGACGGCTTGTTCGCCCTCGCCCAACACCTCACCCGCCGCGGCCCCGAGGGGCAGACCCGCCGGCGCCGCACACACGTCCGCGCGCTGCCACTCCGGCGCCGCGCGGTGACGGCACTCTCCGTCGACGAAAGGGACCACTGATGTTCACAGCAGGCACCAGGACACGCATCCTCGCGGGTGTGATCGCGGTCGGGGCGATCGTGGCACTCTCCGGTTGTTCCACCTCGGACCCCACGAAGCCGGCATCGGGCGGGGGCGACGGATCGGGCAGCACGCCGATCGTGGTCGGTTCGTTCAACTTCCCGGAGAGCGAGATCCTGGGCAACATGTACGCGCTCGTCCTGAAGGACGCCGGCTTCGACGTGACGACCAAGTTCAACCTCGGCCCGCGGCAGACCACGATCCCCGCGCTCAAGGACGGTTCGATCAACCTCATGCCGGAGTACAACGGCAACCTGCTGTTCTTCTACGACACCAAGGCCACCGCGAAGACGACAGCGGAGGTCGACGCCGCGCTGAAGACCGAGATCCCGAAGGACTTCCAGGTGCTCGAGCCGTCTCCGGCCGAGGACAAGGACGCCTACGTCGTGACCCAGGCCGAGGCCGAGAAGAACGGCCTCACGTCGATCGGTGACCTCTCCAAGATCGAGCCGTTCTCGCTCGGTGCCAACCCGCAGTTCGGCACCCTTCCGTACGGCATCCCCGGGCTCAAGTCCACGTACGGCGTGGACAAGGTCACGTTCAAGTCGATCGAGGACTACGGCGGGCCCGACACGGTCAAGGCACTCGTCGACGACACCGTGCAGGTGGCCGACATCTACACGACGTCACCCGACCTCGTGACGAAGAAGCTGCTCGTGCTGAAGGACCCCGAGAACCTGATCGCTTCGCAGAACATCCTGCCGTTCCTGATTAAGGACATCTACAGCGCGAAGCTCGCGTCGACGTTGAACAAGCTGTCCGAGAAGCTGACGACCGATGACCTCATCGAGCTGCGCAACCGTGTCGAGGGCAGCGAGAAGGCGCAGGCCGCGACCGCCGCGAAGGACTGGCTGACCAAGGAGGGGCTGCTCAAGTAGCTCGGGGACCGGCAGGGCCGTCGTCACGCCTCGTCCCGCAACCGACGGACGAGCTGGTCCAGCCGTGCCCGCAGCCGCTCCGGCACGCGGTCTCCGAAGCGGTCGAAGTGTGCCCGCAGCTGCTCGGCCTCGGCTGACCAGGCCGTCGGGTCGACGGCGAACAGTTCGTCGATGGCGAAGCCGTCGAGGTCGAGCCCGGCCAGGTCGAGTTCCCCCACCGCGGGCAGCCCACCGACGGGGCTCCAGTCCACGTCCGCCGAGCCGTCGAGCCGTCCGGCGATCCACTCGAGCACCCGGACGTTCTCGCCGAACCCTGGCCAGAGGTAGCCGCCGTCCGAGGACTTGCGGAACCAGTTCACGCGGAAGACGCGCGGCGCCTTCGAGCCGAGCCGGTCACCGATCTCGAGCCAGTGTGCCCAGTGGTCCGCCATGTTGTAGCCGCAGAAGGGCTGCATCGCGAAGGGGTCGAGGCGGAGTTCGCCGACGGGTCCCTCCGCCGCCGCGGTCTGCTCGCTGGAGATCGTGGAACCGAAGAACACGCCGTGTTCCCAGTCCTCGGCCTCGGCGACGAGCGGGACGTTGGTGGCGCGGCGACCGCCGAAGACGATGGCGTCGATCGGCACACCGTCGGGGCTGTCCCAGTCGTACGAGATCGTCGGGCACTGGTCGGCGGCGACCGTGAAGCGCGCGTTGGGGTGCGCCGCCGGCGTCGCACTGCCCGGCTCCCACGGCTGTCCGCGCCAGTCGATGAGGTGCCGCGGCGGCTCCTCCGAGGCGCCCTCCCACCAGACGTCGCCGTCGTGCGTCATCGCGACGTTCGTGAAGATCGTGTTCGAGCGGACGGTGGTCATCGCCGCCGGGTTCGTGTCCGGGCCGGTCCCGGGCGCGACGCCGAAGAACCCGGCTTCGGGGTTGATCGCCCACAGACGGCCGTCGGCACCGGGGCGGAGCCACGCGATGTCGTCACCGATGGTCTCGACCTTCCAACCGGGCAGCGTCGGCGTCATCATCGCGAAGTTCGTCTTGCCGCAGGCCGACGGGAACGCGGCCGCGACGTGCAGGACCTTCCCCGCGGGCGTGGTGACGCGGATGAGCAGCATGTGCTCGGCGAGCCAGCCGTCCGCGCGGGCCATCGACGACGCGATCCGGAGGGCGAAGCACTTCTTCGCGAGCAGCGCGTTGCCGCCGTACCCCGAGCCGTACGACCAGATCTCGCGGGTCTCCGGGAAGTGCGCGATCGTCTTGGTCGAGTTCGACGGCCACGGCACGTCCGGGATCCTGGTTCCGTCGTCGTCCACGAGCGGCATGCCCACGGTGTGCAGGGCCGGGACCCAGACCGTGTCCGGCGCGATCTGCGCCAGGGCTTCAGCGCCCATCCGGGTCATGATCCTGGTGGACACCACGACGTAGGGCGAGTCCGTGATCTGGACGCCGACCTGCGAGATCGCCCCGCCGACCGGCCCCATCGAGAACGGTACGACGTAGAGCGTCCGCCCGCGCATCGCGCCCCGGAAGCGCGCCGTGAGCTCGGTGCGCATGACGTCGGGTGCCCGCCAGTTGTTGGTCGGGCCAGCGTCGGCCTCGGTGGCGGAGCAGATGAAGGTGCGGTCCTCGACCCGTGCGACGTCCGCGGGGTCACTCCTGGCGAGGAAGCTGCCCGGGCGCAGGCCCTGGTCCAACGCGATGAGGGAGCCGGCGGCGACCATCTCGGCGAGCAGTCCGCGGTTCTCGGCCTCGCTGCCGGAGCACCAGACGACCTGGTCCGGTTCCGTCAGGGACGCGACCTGGTCCACCCACCGGCGCAGGGCCTCCAGACCGGCTCCTGGCTCGATGGTCGATCCGATCGTCTCGGTGATGACAGTCATGCTGGTCCTTCGAGGTCGGGCGCCCGCGGGGTCCTGCGGACGGCGCTCAGCCGGTCGCGGCGAGCGAGTCGACGCGGAGCCAGGCGGAGTGGTCGGTGAGGTGGGGTGCGCGGGACGGCGGAGCGCCGTCGCCACGGGTGGCCGGTGTGGCGCGGAGTGCAGCACCCCGCTGGGCGACCGCCGCCGCGCCCCAGCGGACCGCGAGTCGTGCGGCGGCCGACGGCGTCGCACCGTCGGCCTCGGCGGACAGGTACCCGGCGAGCGCCGCGTCACCGGCCCCGGTCGTGTCGACGCAGTCGGTCGCGACCCCGGGTACCAGTTCGTGTCGGTGGGCGTCGACGAGGAGCGCCCCGTCGGCACCCATCGTGACGAGGGCGCGTCGTGCGCCCCGCGAGAGGAGGGCGCGCGCTGCACGCACCGTCTCGTCCACCGTCGTGACGGGGTGTCCGACGGCCTGCGCGAGTTCGTCGACGTTCGGCTTCACGAGATCAACCGGCGCGAGCGGGTCGAGCACCGCCGTCAGCTGGTGCCCGGGGACGTCGAACGCGACCGACAGTCCGACGGCGCGGGCCGCGACGACGAGCGGGAGCACGTCGACGAGGTGGTCGCCACCGGCGACGGTCGGGAGGCACCCGGTCACCACGAGCCATCGGGCGTCGGTCTCCAGCGTGGTGCGGAGCACGGCCACGGTCAGCGTCGTCCACTGCGCACGTGTCAGCGGGGCCGGGGCCTCGTTGACGTTCGTGGTGACGCCGTCCGACCCGGTCACGACGGTGTTGACCCGGGTGCGCACCCCGAGGTCCACCGGCGTCAGGCCGGTGCGAGCGTCGTCGTCGAGGGGCGCGAGCGCCTCCGGCGACAACGGGGCGACCGCGTGCGACGCCGCGCCGTGCGCGAGGAGCGCACGGGTGACGTTCACGCCGTTGCCCCCGAGTGTCTCGGTGACGGTGTGGGCGCGGTGCACGGCCCCGCCCCGCAGGGTGTCGACGGAGTACGTCCGGTCGATCGCGGGCGCCGGGGTGAGCGTGACGATCGTGCGTCCCGTCCGGGTCCCCGTCCACGCCGCAGCGTCCGGACGCAGCGTGCTCATGCGGCGACTCGCTCCCCGAGGACGGCACGGATGCGGTCCGCGACGCGCTCGACCGACAGTCCGTACTTGTCGAGCAGGAAGTCGTTCGGTCCCGACTCGGCCCAGGAGTCGGCGAGCCCGACCTTGTGCAGGCGGGCTCCGCTGGCGTGGCCGGCGAGGACCGCCGCGACGACGTCACCGAGTCCGCCGACGACGTTGTGCTCCTCGACCGTGACGACCTGGGCCGCGCCGTCGAGCAGCGCCCAGAGGGCGTCGTCGTCGAGGGGCTTGATCGTCGGCAGGTGCACGTGTCGGACGCGGTGTCCCTCGGCCTCGACGGCGGTGATCGCCTCGACGGTGCGGGAGGTCTGGACGCCGGTCGAGACGACCGTCACGTCAGCGTCGCTCCCCCCGTCGCGGAGCAGCACCGGGGCACCGACGCGGAACTCGTAGCCGTCGTCGAAGACGTCGGCGACCGCGTCGCGGGCGAGACGGAGGTACACGGGGCCGTCGTGGTCGGCGGCCCAGCGGATCATCGCGGCGGCCTCGGTCTCGTCGGCCGGCGCGAGGACGGTCATGTTCGGCAGCGCGCGCATCACCGACAGGTCCTCGATGTCCTGGTGGGTCTTGCCGCTCGCACCGTTGAGCAGCCCGGCGTAGGCGGCGGCGAGGCGGACGGGGGCCTTGGTCTGTGAGACGAGCATGCGCACCTGGTCGAGCGCGCGGTTCGTCAGGAAGACGCCGAACGACGAGAGCCAGGGGCGGTAGCCGAGGGTCGACATGCCGAACGCGATACCGACCATGTTCTGTTCGGCGATGCCGGCCTGGACGAAGCGGTCCGGGTGGGCCTCGGCGAACGTGACCGCCATGGTCGAGGTCGCGAGGTCGCCGTCGACGACGACGATGCGGTCGTCGGTCCGTGCGAGTTCGGTGAGGGTGTCCCCCCACACTGCGCGCTGCGCCTTCATGCCAGGGCCTCCGTCTTCTGGTCGATGAGCAGTTCCGTGCGGGCGGTGTCCAGCTGCTCCGCGGTCGGCACGCCGTTGTGCCACTTGAACGTGGCGCGGGTGAACGAGACACCGTTGCCCTTGACGGTGTGGGCGATGATCGCCGTCGGCTTGCCGGACGTGCCGCGGGCGGCGTCGACCTCGGCGTACGCGTCGAGGATCTCCTCGAAGTCGTGGCCGTTGATCTCGATGACGTTCCAGCCGAACCCGCGGAACACGGCGGGGAGGTTCACGTGCCCCATCGGTTCGCTGCGGTCGTAGCGGTCGTGGTCGCCGGCCGGCCAGCCGTACTGCTGCAGGCCGTTGAGGTCGACGATCGCGGTGAGGTTGTCGAGGCCGTAGCGGGGGGCGTGGATCACGGTCTCCCAGACCATGCCCTCCTCGATCTCGCCGTCGCCGAGCACCACCCAGGTGTGGAAGTCCTTACCCTGCATCTTCGCGGCGATCGCCATGCCGGAGCCAGCCGAGAGCCCCTGCCCGAGGGACCCTGTGGACGAGTCCACCCCCGGCGTGAGCTTCATGTCGGGGTGGCCCTGCAGTCGGGAGTCGCCATGGTCGAAGGTGGCGAGCTCCTCGACGGGGAAGTACCCCCGGAGGGCCAGGACCGAGTACAGCCCGATCGCCGAGTGCCCCTTGGACAGGATGAACCGGTCGCGGTCGGGGTCCTGCGGCTGTTCGGGGTCGATCCGGAGCTGGTGGAAGTAGAGGGCGACCATCAGGTCCATGGCGGACATCGGGCCACCGATGTGCCCCGCCTTGCTCGTCGCGACCGTCTCGAGGACACGCCAGCGTCCTTCTCGGGCGACGGTCTCCAGGTGTTCGACGTCTCTCGCGTCGTTGCGTGTCACGGCGACTCCTTCGTTCTGCGGTGGTGCCACTAAACTATCACTCGGTGAACGGTGTGTCTACTGCGTGAGATTAAGTGGATTCGATCAGCAGGGTCGGCGTGGGAGGATGACGACATGGCAGACGGCGCCTCCGACGACGGCGGGATCGAGATCCTCAGCAAGGCCGGCGCGATCATCGACGCACTGGCCGACACCGAGGCGCTGACGGTGAGCGCGCTGGCGGATGCGGTCGGGGAACCCACGAGCTCGACCTACCGCCTGCTGCAGAGCCTCACCGCCATGGGCTGGGTCGACGCCGCCCCGGCACGCGGGACCTACCGGCTCGGGCTCGCCTGCATGCAGATCGGCGGCGTGTTGGAGGACTCGCTCGACGTGCGCGGGCTCGCACTGCCGCGGCTCCGCGAACTCCGGTCGAGCGTCGGCGTTGCCGCACTGCTCTGCTACCGCCGAGGGACGCGTGCCGTGTGCGTCGAACGCCTCGAGGGACACGACGTCCGCTCGGTGGCGATGCAGGTGGGCGACTCGCTGCCGCTCCACGTGGGCGGGGCACCCCGCGCACTCCTGGCGTTCCTGGCCGCCGGCGAACAGCACGCCGTGGTCGACGAACTCCTGGCGACGCCCGACCTGCCGTACGCCGTCCCACCCCGGAGCGAGCTGCAGACGGAGCTCGAGGCGACCCGGACGCGTGGCTACGCCCGGTCCGACCAGGACGTCACGATCGGCATCGCCGCCTTCGGCAGCCCCGTCTTCAACCACCGCGGCGAGCTGGTCGCCGCGGTGTCCATCAGCGGGCTCCGCGAACGGCTCGTCGACCGCGAGTCCGAGCTCGCGGAACTGGTGATGTCCACCGCCGCCGCGATCAGTGCGGACCTGGGGCACGACGGAGGTCGACGTGGCTGAGCGGAAACCGATGCGGGTGCTCGCCAACTCGATGGCGGTGGTCGAGGCCCTCGCCGAGCGCGGGGACCTCTCGCCCGCTGAACTCGCCGAGGCGACGGGCCTCCCCCGCCCGAGTGTCTACCGCTTCATCGACGGGCTCCGTGCCGTCGGCATGGCGACCACCACGGACGAGAACCGTGCACGCCTCAGCGTGAAGTGGTTGCACCTGGCCGACGCCGCACGGGACGCCATGACCGAGTGGTCCGGCGCCCGACGGATCCTCGACGCCCTGGCCGAGCGCACCGAGCAGACCGCGTTCCTGACCGTGCCACGCGGCGACGAGGCGGTGTGCGTCGACTGGGCGCCCGGCCGTGGCATCGGCGTCCTGACCCTGGCGCCCGGCCGTTCCCTGCCGCTGTACGCCGGCGGAGCCGGACGCCTCGTGCTCGCGTACACCCGCGACGTCGACGAGTACCTGGCCGACGGGCCCGAGCGCCGACCGCTGACGAGTGCGACCATCGTGGAAGCCGACGCGCTCCGCGAGGACGTCGAGCGCACGCGGTCCCAGGGGTACACGCTCTCACTCGACGACGCCACGATCGGGATCGGCGCGCTCGCGTTCCCCGTGCTCGGGGCCGACGGGGCGTTGCTCGGGTGCTTGTCGGTCGCCGGACGGTCGGTAGACGTCCGAGACCGACAGCAGGAGTTCACCGACGCCGCGCGCGCGGCCGTCGCGGAACTGACGAGCGGGGCCACCAGCGAACTGGCGACCCCGCTGTCCTGACGCGCACGCAGTGCCGTCGGCGGGCCCGGGCCGGGCCTGCGGTGGCGCGAGCGCTACCAGCTCACGGCGATGTACTGCGACTCCATGTACTCCAGGAGCCCCTCGGCGCCGCCCTCGCGACCGATGCCGGACTCCTTCATCCCGCCGAACGGCGCCGCCGGGTCGGACACCAGACCACGGTTCAGCCCGACCATGCCGGACTCGATCCGTCCGCTGACCCGCAGCCCACGCGCGAGGTCCTGCGTGTACACGTACGAGACCAGGCCGAACGGGGTCCCGTTCGCGAGCCGGACGGCGTCGTCCTCGGTGCGGAAGGTGACGACGGGCGCGACCGGCCCGAAGATCTCCTCCTTGAGGATGCGCGCGTGCTCCGGCACCCCGGTCAGGACGGTCGCGGGGTAGAACCAGCCGGGGCCGTCGGGGGACGCTCCGCCGGTCAGCACCGTGGCGCCGTCCTCCTTCGCGCCGTCGACGAGCCGGGCGATGTCGTCGCGGGCGGTCTCGTTCACCATCGGGCCGAGCTGGACCTGCGGGTCGAGGCCGTCGCCCGTCCGGAGCGCGCCCATCGCCTCGGCGAGACGTGCCGAGAACGCCTCGGCGATGCCCTCCTGCACGTAGAAGCGGTTCGCCGCGGTGCACGCTTCACCACCGTTCCGCATCTTGGCGATCATGGCGCCGGCGACCGCCTCGTCGAGGTCGGCGTCGTCGAAGACCACGAACGGCGCGTTGCCACCGAGCTCCATCGACGTGTTGACGACGGACTCCGCGGCGAGCTTCATGAGCTTCACGCCCACCTCGGTGGAGCCGGTGAACGAGAGCTTCCGGGCGCGCGGGTCGCGCACCATCTGCTCGACCACGGTGCCGGAGGACCGGCTCGGCAGCACGTTGAGGACCCCGGCCGGCAGTCCCGCCTCGGTGAAGAGTGCACCGATCGCGAGGGCCGTCAACGGGGTGTCGCTCGCGGGCTTCAAGACCGTCGTGCACCCGGCGGCGAGCGCCGGTCCGATCTTGCGGGTCGCCATCGCCGCGGGGAAGTTCCACGGGGTGACGAGGATCGCGATGCCGATCGGACGGTGCTCGACGAGGATCTTGTTCGTGCCACCCGGTGCGGTCTGCAGCGCACCCGGGATCCGGACGGCCTCTTCTGCGTACCAGCGGAGGAACTCGGCGGCGTACAGGACCTCGCCACGGGCGTCGGCGAAGACCTTGCCGTTCTCCGCCGTGATGAGCCGCGCGAACCAGTCGGCGCGCTCGACCATCAGGTCGTACGCCCGCGACAGCACCTCAGACCGTTTGCGGGGTGGGGTCGCGGCCCAGTCGGCAGCGGCGTCCGCCGCGGCGTCGACGGCCGCCTGGGCGTCGTTCCGGGTCCCGCTCGAGACGGTGGCGATGACGCGGCCGTCCACGGGGTCGTGGACGTCGAACGTCGCGCCGTCGGACGCTGCGCGTTCCACCCCGCCGATCAGGAGGCCCGTGGGGACCCCGGCGGTGATGATCGCCCGGTCGGTCGTCGAGTCCACGGCGTCGGTGGCGCCGCGGACGTCGGTCACGTCGGTCATGAGTGCTCCAGTTCTCGGACGCGGGGTGCGGACTGCGTCAGGTAGAGGCGCTGCTCGCGCTTGTGCTCGTCGTAGGTGGCGCGAGCGTCCTTCGTGCTGTCGAGCGTCGAGACCTCGGCGACCGGCACGTCCCACCAGGCGCCGGAGCCGCCGAAGCGGCCCTGGGCGTCGACGCGGACGTACACGACGCTGGTGCCGTCGTGTGCACGGGCCGCGTCGAGTGCGGAGCGGAAGGTGTCCGCGGTGTCGGCGGAGAAGACCTCGGCACCGTAGCTCGCCGCGTTGGCGACGAAATCGACCTCGAGCCGGCGGCCGTCGTGGCGGAGCGCCTCACCGCGCTCGTTGAAGCGGGTACCGAACGTCTGCGAGCCGAGGGTCTCGGACAGTGCGGCGATCGAGCCGTAGCCGAAGTTGTCGACGATGACGATGGTCATCTGCAGGTGCTCCTGCACCGCGGTCATGATCTCCTGCGACATCATCAGGTACGAGCCGTCACCGACCAGGACGTGCACGCGGCGCTCGGGTGCGGCGAGCTGTGCGCCCACGCCACCGGCGACCTCGTAGCCCATGCACGAGTTGCCGTACTCGATGTCGTAGCCCTTCGGGCTGCCCGGACGCCACAGGCGGTGCAGGTCGCCCGGCATCGAGCCGGCGGCGTTGACCACGACGTCGTCCGGCTCGGCCGAGGCGTTGAGGAGCCCGAGCATCTCGGCCTGGGACAGCGTCCGGCTGTCCTGGACCTCGATGATGCGGTCCACCTCGGCACGCCAGTCCGCGGCGGCCTGCTCGTTCGCGGCTACGACGTCGGCGTCGAGCGTGAAGCCGTCGAGCGCGGCACGGAGTTCGGCGAGCGTCTCGCGGGCGTCGCCGACCAGCGGGATGCCGGATTCCTTGAACGCGTCGATCTCGGCGACGTTGATGTTGACGAACGCCACGTCGGGGTTCTGGAACATGGTGTTCGAGGCCGTCGTGAAGTCGGTGTAGCGGGTCCCGATGCCGATGACCACGTCGGCGTCGTTCGCGATGGCGTTGGCGTACGCGGAGCCGGAGGAACCGAGCGCGCCGAGGGCGAGCCGGTGGTCCCACGGCATGCCGGCCTTGCCCGCCTGCGTCACACCGACGCCGATGCCGGTCGACTCGGCGAAGCGCACGAGCTCCCCGGTCGCCTCGGAGTACACGACGCCACCGCCGGCGATGACGACGGCCTTCTTCGCACCCTTGATGAGCTCGGCCGCACGCTGGATCGCCGCGGCGTCGGGACGGTTGCGGGCGACGTGCCAGACCCGCTCGGAGAACAGCGTCTCCGGGAAGTCGAACGCCTCGGCCTGCACGTCCTGCGGCAGGGCGATGGTGACGGCGCCGGTGTCGGCCGGGCTCGTCAGCACGCGCATCGCCTCGAGCAAGGCTGAGGCGAGCTGCTCCGGTCGGCTGATCCGGTCGAAGTACCGCGACACCGCACGGAACGAGTCGTTCGCGGTGACGTCCATCGCGTACGGGTGCTCCTGCTGCTGGAGCACCGCGCCGGTGGACCGGGTGGCGAAGGCGTCCGACGGGAAGAGCAGGACGGGGATGTGGTTCACCGTCGCGGTACCGGCACCGGTGACCATGTTGGTCGCGCCGGGCCCGATCGAGGTCGAGACGGCGAGCGCGCCGAGACGGTTCTTCGTCTTCGCGTAGCCGGTCGCGATGTGGACCATGCCCTGCTCGTTGCGGCCCTGGTAGTAGGGGAACACGTCCTGGTACTGCAGGAGCGCCTGTCCGAGCCCGGCGACGTTGCCATGGCCGAAGATGCCGAACGCGCCGCCGAAGAACGGCTGCGTCACCCCGTCACGTTCGACGTGCTGGGCCTGCATGAACTCGACGATCGCCTGGCCCACCGTGAGGCGGCGGGTCGGCTGAGGGTGTTGCACCATTGCGAACTTCCTTTTCGTGGTGGGTCAGGGGCGGACGGGGACGAACGGCACACGCGGATCGGTGCCGAGGGCTTCCCACCTGGCGCGGGCCGGGGCGAGCGCGGGGTCCTCTGCGGCCTGCAGGGTGCGCTTCAGCGCCGGGCCGGCGAGGACGTTGAGGTAGTAGAGGTCCTGGTCGTGGGCGGCCACGGTGGTGTGGTACCCCCAGGGGATGAGGCAGATGTCGCCGTCGCGGACGGGGACGTCGAGGTCGAAGTCGCGCTCCGGGCTGTAGACCCGCTGCAGCGCCCAGCCGTTCTCCGGGTCGCGGAGGCGGTAGTAGTAGACCTCCTCCAGCTGCGCTTCGCCGTCGACGTCGTGCTCGTGCTTGTGCGGCGGGAAGCTCGACCAGTTGCCGCCCGGGGTCCACACCTCGACGATGTGCAGGCGGTCGGCCGGGAAGTCGGGTGACATCGGCGTGGAGACCTGCCGCGTCGCGTTGCCGGCACCACGGGTGGCGGATCCGACGTCGTCCGGCGTGACCAGGACGACCTCGTGCTGCTCGGTGGCCGGCGCGGTCGCGATGGCCAGTTCGGCTCCGGGGGTGGCGGTGATCGTCACCGCGGTGTCGCGCGGGACGGAGAGCGTGTGCCCGAGTCCGTCGAAGACCGTGTCCCGGCCACCGAGGCGGTACTCCTCGCCGGCGACCGTGAGGACGAGGTCGCCGTGCAGGTTCACGAACGCCCGCTCGTTGCCGTCGGCGGGCAGCTCGACCGTCTCGCCGTCGCCGAAGGTCTTCACCTGGAAGGTGATGAACTCCCAACCGGCGATCTCCGGGGTGATGACGTCCCATGCGCCGTGCTTGAGCACCTGCGGGTCGACCATGTTGTGATCCTCTCTGCGTCGTTGCGTTCGGATGGAAAGAGCATACCGCTTTTCTCGCTGGCCGGACGAATCGTCCGCTGTGAGAAAAGTGCTCAGGCGAGGCGGAGACCGGCTTCAGCGAGCCGGATGCACCGCAGGGTGGTGTCGCGTGCGGCGTCCAGGGCGTCGGCCAGCGACTTCGCGCGGTGCTCGATCGAGAGCATCTCGACGCCCCACGGGCCGGACCAGCCGACCTCGGCCATCGTGCGGAAGAAGCCGACGACGTCCTGCGCACCCTCGCCCGGGTAGCGCCGGTTGTCCCGGGTGTCCTCGAACAGGGTGCGGCCGGCCTCGGGCAGGGCGTCCGCGTCGTTCACCTCGACCCCGACGACCGTCGCGGGGTCCAGGGTGCGGCGGAGCTCGTCGAGCGAGGTCCCGGCGCGGAAGACGTGCCAGGAGTCGACGACCAGGCCGGCGTGCGGATGGTCCACCGCCCTGACCAGTTCGGATCCCTGCGGCAGCGAGGAGATCCCGGCGAAGGGCAGCGGCTCGAGCGCGAGTCGCGTGCCGATCGCCGCGGCCTCGTCGGCCAGCCGGCGGAACGGTCCGACGTAGGGCTCGACCGAGGCGACCGTCGGCGCCGGTGGCGGCGCGATCTTCACCATCGGGCTGTCGAAGGCCTGCGCGGCGTCGCGGAGCAGGTCCCATCGGGCACGCCACGGCGCGTCCGACGGGTCGCGCCACCAGTCCTTGACGAGTTCGACCTCGAGGTGACCGATGCCGAGGCGGTCGGCGTGGGCCCGGAGCGCGTCGAACCCGATCGTGTCCCGGACGACCTCGAGGTCGTCGACGACGAACCCGAGCCCGGTGAACCCGGCGTCCGCCGTGGCACTGACCCGGTCCCGTGCCGAGAACGAGCTGCGCTCCGACGGGCCGTCCGGCACCGCGGTCCCCGACGTCGTCCAGCAGGTGGCGACGAGGTCGTGGCTGATCCCGGTCATCGCGACAGGTCGACCGTGACCGATCCGCCCGTGCGGGCCGATCGGTCGGCGGCGTCGGCGAGGACGAGCGCGGCGCGGCCGTCCTCGAACCCGGGGCTGCGGGAGGGTTCACCCCGAACCGCCTTCAGGAACTCGACGACCTCGAGCCGGTACGCCTCGGCGTACCGCTGCAGGAAGAAGTTCTGGTACGGCTCCAGTGCCTCGACGGCACCGGCACCCCAGTGCCGGACGAGGGTGTCGGTCTGGTTGCCGACCTGCAGGAGCCCCTCGGACCCGAACACCTCGAAGCGCTGGTCATACCCGTACGCCGCGTGCCGCGAGTTCGTGATCACCACGAGCTCGTCGCCCGCACCGCGGAGCGTGACGACCGCGGAGTCGAAGTCGCCGAGCTCGCGGGCCGTCGCACTGAACGTGTTCGCGCCGCGGGCGGTCACCTCGACGATGTCCGGCACGAAGAAGCGCGCCATGTCGAGGTCGTGGATCGTCATGTCGCGGAAGATCCCGCCGGACGACGCCAGGTACCCGGCCGGTGGCTCAGCGGGGTCGCGGCTCGTGATGAGGACCTGCTCCAGCGTGCCGATCTCCCCCGCGCTCACCCGGCGGTGCAGTTCGGCGAAGTGTCGGTCGAACCGCCGGTTGAAGCCGAGCACGATCGGGACGGTGGCCGCCGCGGCCTTCGCGCGGAGCCGGTCGACCCGCTCGAGGTCGAGGTCGATGGGCTTCTCGCAGAGCACCGGGACGCCCGCGTCGATCGCGGCGTCGATGAGGTCGACGTGGGTGGCGGTCGGTGCCGCGATGATGACCGCGTCGACCTCCCCCGAGGCGAAGACCTCGGCCGGGTCGGTGCTGACCTTGCCGCCGTACTCGGCGGCCGTTCGCTCGGCGCCCTCGACGAAGGGGTCGCAGACCCACGCGAGCTCCGCGTCCTCGATGGCGGCCACGCTCATGGCGTGGACCTGTCCGATGCGCCCGGTGCCGAAGAGGCCGATCCGGATCTGTTGCGTCATTGCAATCTCCAGGTGGTGGTGGTCCGCGTGGTCTACGCGGTGGTGGTGGTCCGCGTGGTCTACGCGGTGGTGGTGGTCCGCGTGGTCGACGCGGTACTGCGTGGTCGCACGGGACGACCGGTGTGGAACGACTCAGCAGCCGCTTCGGCGAGCGCCGTGGCGACGAGCCCGGCCGCGGGCGGGGTGAGACTCTCCGACTCGCCACGGATCATCCGCACGAAGTGCGCGATCTCCTCTTCGAACGCCGGGACGAACCGGTCGCCGAAGGTGTCGTACGGGTTCGCCGGGGCGACGCCGCCGGGCTCGGTCGACGTGATCGGCGTGCGCGGTCCGTAGCCCGCGCCGAACGCGCCGTTCGTGCCGGTGACCTCGAGCCGGACGTCCTGGCCGGCGCCGCTCCGGCGGAGCGCTCCGATGCTGCCGACGGCACCCGACGCGAACCGCAGGGTCACCATCGCCGTGTCGGTGTCCTGGTGGTCGCCGTACACGGGCTCGTCCAGGACGGACCCGATCATCGAGATCTCGACGACGGGGTCGCCGACGACCCACGGGATGATGTCGAAGTCGTGGACGAGCAGGTCGAGCCACATGCCGTGCGATTGCGGGATGTAGTCCACCGGCAGGGCGTGGTGGTCGTTCTCCGTCGCCTGCACGAGTCGCAGCGTGCCGACGTCACCGTCGAGGACGTGCTGCCGCAACCGCTGGTACCCCGGGTCGTAGCGGCGGTGGAACGCGACCATGATCGGGGTCCCCGTCGCGTCGAGGTCGCGGGAGAGCTCGGTGAGCTCGTCCACGCCGAGCGCGAGGGGCTTCTCGATCAGGAGCGGGGTGTGCGAGTCCGCGACGACGCGGGCCAGGTCGGCGTGGGTGTCCGTCGCCGACGCGACGAGGACACCGTCGAGCGAGGGCAGGACGTCCGTGAGCGGATCGACGGTGGTCGACACCGACGCCCAGCCGGTCTCGGCCCCGCGTTGCTCGTCGAGCCGGGTGCGCACGCCCTCGGTCCGGCCGGCGTCGCGGCCGATCAGCACGACCTCGTCGACGCCCGGGGTCCTGGCGAGGTTCCGAGCGTGCATCGCTCCGATGCGGCCGAGGCCGGCGACGCCGACCCTCACCGGGTGACCTCGGCGGCCTCGAGCTCGGCGACGAGGGCACGGACGAAATCGACGCTCGCACGGGCGTCCTCGATCGGGCCGGTGCCGGGAGCGGGCTCGTCGAGCACGACCTTGTCCTGCTCGAGGACGATCCAGCCGTCGAAGCCGGCCTCGACCATGCTCGTCAGGATCGCGCGGATGTCCACGTCGCCCTGTCCGACCGGCCGGTAGAGCAGGTCGGCCTTGATCGCGTCGAAGTAGCTGATCTCGCCGTCCGCCACGCACTGCGCACCCTCGAGGGACACGTCCTTGAGGTGCATGTACGCGATGCGGTCGCTGTGCTCGGCGGCGAAGCGGACGGGGTCCGTGCCACCGAGGAACAGGTGCCCGGTGTCGAAGCAGAACGGGATCGTCGAGCCGGCGAGCACGGCGTCGACGTCGTCCTTCGTCTCGACGACGGTCCCGACGTGCGGGTGCAGGGTCGCCGTGACGCCGACCGCGGCCGCAGCCTCGGTGATCCGGTCGAGGTTGGTGAACAGCGTCGCCCACTGCTCGTCGGTGAGCGGCTCGCGCTGGGCGTCGTAGCCGGTCTGCTCGCTGTCCGCGCAGACCACGAGCACGGTCGCTCCGGAGGCCGCGTAGTCGGCGAGTTCCTGTTCGATCCGGGGCAGCGGGTCGGTGCCGGGCTGGTGTGCGATGACCGGCACGAAGCTGCCGATCGCCGTCATGCCGAACTCGGCGAGCCGGGCCGCCTTGTCCTCGGGCGCCGGGGGCAGGAACCCCTGGGCGCCGAGCTCGGTGGCCTCGAAGCCGAGGGACGTCATCTCGGCGAGGACGCGCTCCGGCGGCAGCTGGTGGCCCCAGCCGTCGACCTCGCTGACACCCCAGGAGATCGGTGCGGTCGCGATGCGGAGGCTCATGCGCGCACCCCGTCGATCTCGGCTGCGACGGCGCTGGTGTTGGCGGTGGTGCCCGGTTCGACGGGCAGGTCGACCCACAGACCCGACTCCGCCGATTCCTCGGCGGCGCTCAGCACGCGGGCCGAGGCGACGGCGTCGTGGATGTTCGATCCGGTGGCCTCGCCGCCGGTGGCCGCGGTGAGGAACTTCGCCGCCTCGATCACCTTGAGGTCGTCGTAGCCCATGCTCGTGCCGGAGCTCGGCTGGAACCGGGAGTAGTCGGGGAAGTACCCGTCGGCGAACGCGCGGGTGTAGCCGACGTGCTGCCCGGTGCGGGCGAGGGCCACCTCGAGCTCGTTGAGCCGCTCGAAGTCCCAGCGGACCGACCCCTCGGTGCCGAAGATCTCGAACGCGTACTCAGAACGCGGACCGACGGCGATGCGGGAGGCCTCGAGGTTGCCGATCGCGCCCGCGCCCACGGCGGAGTCGCCGAATCGGACGAGCATCGTGGCGTAGTCCTCGTTCTCGACGGGCAGCAGCTTGCCGGCGTCGGGCGTGCCGGGCAGCCCGGGGCGCTCGGTCAGGTAGGTGCCGGTCGCAGCCGAGATCGAGCCGATCGGGCCGAGGACGTAGTGCATGAGGTCGACGAGGTGCCCCATCAGGTCACCGAGGACCCCGCTGCCCGAGGTCGCCCGGACGAAGCGCCACGTCAGCGGGTCCGCCGGGTTCGAGGAGAAGCCGCCGAAGAACCGGCCACGGACGTTCGTGATCCGGCCGAGGGCACCGTCGAGGACGAGCTGGCGTGCGTGCTGCACGGCCGGGACGTGCCGGTAGTTGAAGCCGATCGTGGTGGCGACACCGGCGGCGTCGGCGGCTGCGGCGACGGCTTCGGTCTCGGAGGCCCCGCGGCCGACGGGCTTCTCGATCCAGAACGGCTTGCCGGCCTCGGCCGCGGCGATGCCGATCTCGGCGTGCAGCGAGTTCGGAGCGCAGATCGACACGACGTCGACCTCGGGGTCGTTCAGGACCTCGCGGTAGTCGGAGACGACCTTCTCGTAGCCGAGGACGTCCTTCGCGTAGTCGCGACCGGCCGGTGCCACGTCGGCGGCGACGACGAGGCGGGGACGGATCCCGAGCTCCGGGTAGACGAGTGGGAGGAGGGCGTAGGAGCGCGAGTGGAGGCGCCCCATCCAGCCGACACTGATGAGCCCGACTCCGACCGAGCGGGGTGCGCTGTTCTCTGCCACGGGTGCTCCTTTGCTTCCTGGCGAGGATTTTGAACCGGTCCAAAATCTGGACCGGTTCAATGTACGACCGCGGTTTCGCCGGTGTCAACCTCGGCGCATCACGCGCCGGTCGCGCACTGTCAGTCGCGCGGCACCGATGACGACCTGACGCGGAGCGTCGGCGCGATGAGCACCTCGCCGGGGTTCTCCTCCGAGAGCAGGAGTTCCGCGGCACGCCGCCCGATCGCAGCGTTGTCCGGGTCGACGGACGTCAGGTCCACTGCCCCGAGCGCCGCCAGGTACGTGTTGTCGTACCCGGTGACCGCGACCGAGCCGGAGAGTCCGCGCTGCCGGACGGCCGCTGTCACGCCGATCGCGGCCAGGTCGTTCACGGCCGTGATCGCCGTCGGCGGTTCGTCCCGGTCGAGCAGCTCGAGGGCCGCTCGGTAGCCGGCGGCCTCGGAGAAGTCGCTCTCGGCAACCAGCCCCCCGTCCAGCGCCCCGTCGAGCCCGTGTTCATGGACCGCGGCACGGAAGGCCTCCGCCCGTCCGGTGGCGACGCGACCCCCGGCTCCGCCCACGTGCCCGATGCGCCGGTGCCCGATGTCGACCAGGTGGTCGACGACGAGCCGGATCCCGACCTCGTCGTCCCCCCGGACCGTGGCCGCTCCCGCGAGTCGACCGGGTCGGGCACTGGCGATCACGATGCGTGCGGCACCCATCACCTGCACCACCCGGTCCATGGTGGGCACCGACCCGACGACGATGAGCCCCGACGGCTGCAGGTCCCCGAGCATGGCGACCGCATCGAGGTCGAGGCGCGGGCGTGAGGAACCGTTCGGCAGCACCGCACTGGTCATCAGCCCGAGGCGACCGCCCGCCGCCAGGGAGACCCGCGCCGCGTCGACGACCTCGGCGAGCACGGGGTTCCGCGAGTCTGCGACCAGGATGCCGACGAAGTCATCCCGGGCACCGTTGAGCGAGCGCGCCACGCGGTTCGGCCGGAACCCCAGCGCGTCGGCGGCGTCGAGGATCCGTGCGCGCCGCTCCGGACTGACCGAAGCGGGCGAGCTGAACGCGAGCGAGACGAGCGACTTCGACACCCCGGCACGGTCGGCGACGTCCCGCATGGTCGCGCGCCGCGCCGCCGTGGTGGACCCGTCGTCAGCCATGCTCCACATCTTGCAGCACGGTCACCGCTCGTCGCGAACTGCCCGCTTCGCCTTGCCCTTGATCGTGTCGATGTAGATCGCGCCGGTCGTGACCTCCTCCTCGAGCCGCTCGAGCGACCAACCTCGGGTCTCCGGCACCTGCGTCACGATGAAGGCCAACGCGATCGCACCGATCACGGCGAACAGGAAGAACGTTCCGGTGATGCCGACGCCTTCGATGAGCGACGGCACGTAGAGCGCCAGGACACCGTTCATCAGCCAGCCGGCGAACGCCGCGATCCCGGTCCCGAGGCCGCGCATGTTGAGCGGGAAGATCTCGGCCAACCACACCCAGACCGCGATGTTGAGGCATGACTGCATCGACAGCACGAAGGCGCAGATCAAGAACAGGAGCACGTAGGGGCGGATCGGGTTGCCGTCCGGGATGACCAGGGACGAGACGCCGATCAGGATGTGGCAGGTGGTCGTCAGGGAGAGCCCGAGGATGAACGTCTTCCGGCGGTCGACGCGGTCCATGTTCCGGAGGGCGATGAGCCCGCCGACGACGGCGAGGATGCCCGGGGCGATGTTCGCGATCAGAGCGGCGTTCGCCCCGAACCCGGACTCGATCAGGATGCGCTGGCCGTAGTACATGATCGAGTTGATCCCGGTGACCTGCTGGGCGATGGCGACGCCGCACCCGATCAGGACGATGCGGATGAGCCAACGACTGGAGAGCAGGGCCTTCAGACCGTTCAGGCGGGTCTCGCTCGGCTCCTCGGCCGTCACGCGACGGATCTCCTCGAGTTCGACCTCGGCGCGGCCCTCGTTGCGGACGGTCTTGAGGATCGCGAGCGCACGCTCGTCGTGACCGTGCTCGACGAGCCAGCGCGGGGACTCCGGCATCCGGAGCATGCCGATGAACAGTGCGGCGGCCGGGATCGCGCAGATGAAGAACATGACGCGCCACACGCCACCCTCGTCGCCGAGGATGATCCCGATGATCGCGTTGATGACGAACGCCGCGAGCTGCCCGCTGACGATCGCGAGCTCGTTGCGGCCGGTGATCATGCCGCGGATCTCGAGCGGCGCGAGTTCAGCCAGGTACACGGGGACGACGATCGACGCGGCTCCCACCGCCAGGCCGACGGCGATGCGCCCGGCAAGCAGCACCTCGAAGTTCGGCGAGAACACGGCGAGCAGCGTGCCGCAGAAGAAGAAGACCGCCATCGCGAGGATCGTGGAGCGCCGGCCGATGCGGTCGGACACCGGGCCCCCGATCAGCCCGCCAACGGCCGCGGCGAAGACGAGGGACGAGATCACGACGCCGAGCCCGATGTCGTCGAGCCCGAGCTGCGACTGGATCGAGATCTCGGCACCGTTGCTGACGCCGGTGTCGTAGCCGAACAGGAGCCCCCCGAGGCAGGCGACGACCGAGATGAGGCCGATCCGTTTCCGGTGCGGTCCCGTTGTCAAGGGAGGTAGTTCGAGCGCCTCGCGCGGTTGACCCTGTCCAGACATGTTGACTCCTTCGTCATCGACTCCCGCAGTTATCACTTCGCGGACGGACTGTTCACACGGTAGCAGGCGGCGGTTTTCGTCGCAGCCCGGCCAGTTCTCGATTTGGTGCTTGTGGAGGGGTGAGCGCGTGTCGTATCGTTTGGCGGACAAGTTGTTCGTTGGGTAGTAACCAGCGGATCCAGGCCACCAATGGAGGTGGCAGATGGAGGCCTTCAATGAAGAAAGTCGTCACACGAGCAGCGATCGCTGCCGCGTCAATCACGCTCCTCGCGGGGTCGCTCACCGCGTGCTCGAACGGATCCCAGGCATCGTCGTCGGGAGGCGGCGGATCCGCGACGAACGCGAAGATCGGGCTGCTGCTGCCCGACTCGGTCACGGCACGGTTCGCCAGTGCCGACCGTCCGCTCTTCACCGACCGCATCAAGGAGAAGTGCCCGGACTGCTCGGTGCTCTACCAGAATGCCGGCGGCGACGCGTCGAAGCAGCAACAGCAGGCCCAGGCGATGCTCACGCAGGGCGTCAAGGTGCTCGTCCTCGATGCGTTCGACGGCGAGGCAGCCGCCTCGATCGTCAGCTTGGCGAAGTCGAAGAACGTCCCGGTCATCTCGTACGACCGGCTGATCAACTCGGGCGATGTCAGCGCCTACATCTCCTTCGACAACAACAAGGTCGGCGAACTGCAGGCGACCGCGCTCGTCGACCGGATGAAGGACCTCGGCATCGCAGACGATGCGGGCGTCCTCGAGGTCAACGGCTCGCCGACTGACAACAACGCCTCCCAGTTCAAGGCCGGCGCGCAATCGGTGCTCTCCACCACCAGCTACGACGTCCTCGGCGAGTACGACACCCCCGGTTGGGACCCTGCCAAGGCGCAGAGCTGGGCGGCGGGCCAGATCTCCAAGGTCGGCGTCGACAACATCAAGGGGATCTACGCGGCGAACGACGACACCGCGGGCGGCGTGATCTCCGCGATGCAGGCGGCGGGCGCGACGGATCTCCCGCCCATCACCGGCCAGGATGCGACGCTCGCAGGACTGCAGCGGATCCTCGCCGGCAAGCAGTACATGACCGTCTACAAGGCGTTCAAGCCGGAGGCAGAGGGAGCGGCTGACCTGGCACTGGAACTCGCGGCGGGCAAGAAGGCCTCCACCACGAGCACCGTGAAGACCGCCAGCGGCAAGACCGTGCCGTCGGTGATCCTCACGCCGGTGGCCGTCACCGCGGACAACATCAAGGACACGGTCGTGAAGGACGGACTCTTCACCGCGAAGGACATCTGCACCACGCAGCTCGCCGACGCATGCACGAAGTACGGCATCAAGTGACCCGCAGGGAGGGGGACGCACTTCCGTCTCCCTCCCCTGAAGCCAAGGAGTCCCCCGTGACCATCGCGGAACCCACACCCGTCCCCGTCCAGAAGGACCTGGTGATGTCCCTCCAGGGCATCAGCAAGCGGTTCGGTGCCGTCCAGGCGCTCTCCGGGATCGACTTCGACGTCCACGCGGGCGAAGTCGTCGCCCTCGTCGGCGACAACGGCGCGGGGAAGAGCACCTTCGTCAAGATCCTCGCCGGCGTCTACACCCCGGACGAAGGAACCATCACCTTCGAGGGCGAGCCCGTCCACATCGGTTCGCCGGCGGCTGCGCAGGCGCTCGGGATCGCGACGGTCTTCCAGGACCTCGCACTCGCCGACAACCTCGACGTCGTGTCGAACCTGTTCCTCGGGCGCGAGGTCTCGCACTTCGTCCTCGACGAAGAGGAGATGGAGCGGAAGTCCTGGGAGCTGCTCCGACAGCTCTCGGCTCGGATCCCGTCCGTCCGCATTCCCATCGCGTCGCTCTCCGGCGGTCAGCGGCAGACCGTCGCGATCGCCCGGTCGTTGATCGGCGACCCGAAGATCGTCATCCTCGACGAGCCGACGGCCGCGCTCGGCGTCGCGCAGACCGCCGAGGTCCTGAACCTCGTCGAACGCCTCCGCGACCGCGGCCACGGCGTCGTGCTGATCAGCCACAACCTCGCCGACGTCCGAGCCGTCGCCGACCGCGTCGCAGTGCTCCGCCTCGGCCGCAACAACGGTGACTTCACCGTTGCCGACGTCAGTTACGAGGACATCATCGCCGCGATCACCGGCGCCACCGACAACGCCGTCACCCGTCGCGCCGCCGCGCAATCCGAACGAGAGACAGACCGATGAGCAGCACCCGCCAGAGCAAGCGGCCACGAGGCACCTCTCCGGACCCCGTCACCATGAGCACACCGACCTCCCGCGCCGCAGCAGACCTGCAGGACGAACGGCTGTTGCGCGAAGAAGGCGTTCGCGGCGCGATCACCAGCTTCAGTCGCCGGGTCCGCGCAGGCGACCTGGGAAGTCTCCCGGTCGTGGTGGGGCTCGTCGTCATCTGGGTCGCCTTCGGTCTCCTGACGCCCGGCGGGAGCTTCCTCTACGCGACGAACCTCGTCGACCTGGCCGTCCAGTGCGCCGCGGCCGGCACGATCTCCATCGGGATCGTCCTGGTGCTCCTGCTCGGCGAGATCGACCTCTCGGTCGGTTCCGTCAGTGGTCTCGCCGCAGCGATCCTCGGCGTCGGGCTCACACAGCTGCACTGGCCGCTCATCGCGGTGATCGCAGTCGCACTCGGCGTCGGAGCCCTCATCGGCCTGCTGTACGGCCTCCTGTACACGCGGTTCGGTGTCCCCAGCTTCGTCATCACACTCGCTGGGCTCCTCGCGTTCCTCGGTGTGCAGCTGCTCGTCCTCGGCCAGAACGGCTCGATCAACCTGCCGACGGAGTCCTTCATCGTGCAGTTCGCGCTGTTCTCCTACCTGCCACCCTGGCTCGTCTACGTGCTCGCGGCGCTGGCGGCTGGCGGCACCCTGTTCGCGGACCTCCGGCGAGATGCCCGACGAGCCCGGGCAGGGCTGTCGACGGGCTCGAAGTCGCTCGTCGTCCTCAAGGCGGCGCTGCTGCTCATCGGACTCAGCGCGATCGGTTGGTACCTCTCGACCGACCGCGGCACCGGGACGTCCTTCGTGTTCTTCGTCCTGCTGGTCGTCGTGATGAACTACCTGGTGAAGCGGACGAAGTGGGGCCGGTCGATCTACGCAGTCGGCGGCAACGTCGAAGCCGCCCGCCGGTCCGGCATCAAGGTGCGCCTCGTGTACATCTCGGTGTTCATGCTCTGCTCGGTGTTCGCCGTCATCGGCGGGCTCCTCGCATCGGCACACCTCTCGGCCGCGACGCTGAGTTCGGGTGGCGGCGACGTCAACCTCAACGCGATCGCAGCGGCGGTCATCGGCGGGACCAGCCTCTTCGGTGGACGCGGCAACATCTGGTCCGCACTGCTCGGCGTCATCGTGATCCAGTCGATCGCGAACGGCCTGAACCTGCTGAACTTCGAGGACTACACCCGCTACATCGTCACCGGGGCCGTCCTGCTCCTCGCGGTGATCATCGACTCCCTCTCCCGCCGCTCCCGAGCGAGCCACGGAGCCGCCTGACCGCGCGTGGCCCGAAGACGGGCCGCGGATGGACGGGAGGCCCGGTGCCAGCTGGCACCGGGCCTCCCGTCCGCGCGTCAGCGCTCCGGAGCCTCGGCAGCGATCACCACGCGACGTGCGTCGGTGAGACCCGTTCCCAGAACGCCGACGCGGCGAACCCGGATCAAGCCTCGGCTCCGCCTCCAGGATTCGAACCCGGACCTAACGGCACCAAAGGCCGTCGTGCTGCCATTACACCAAGGCGGAACGCACCCGTGGGTGCACGTCCATCCTCCCATGACCGACGAGGCTGGCCGTCCGCCCCGGGTTCGGCCAAGATGGAGGGATGCCGCACCAGGACGAGGTCGACCGGATCGTCGCGGCGTGGGGTCGTGAGCGTGCCGACCTCGACTTCGGCCCGCTCGAGGTCCTGTCCCGCGTCGACCGGCTCGCGCGGCACCTGGACCGCGCGCGGCGAGCAGCGTTCGACGCGGGTGACATGGAGCCGTGGGAGTTCGACGTCCTCTCGGCCCTGCGGCGGGCGGGTGAGCCGTACGAGCTGAGCCCGAAGACCCTGCTGCAGCAAACCCTGGTGTCGAGCGGCACGATGACGAACCGTGTTGACCGGCTCACGGCGCGGGGCTTCGTGGGGCGACGGACCGACCCGAGGGACGGCCGCGGCATCCTCGTGTCGCTGACGGGCAAGGGCCGAGTGGCGGTGGACGCGGCGATCGCGGACCTGCTGGCCGCCGAACGCGACATCCTGTCCGGGGTCTCCGCCGACGAGCAGGGCCAATTGGCCGGGCTGCTCCGCCGACTCATCCTGGGTCTCGGGGACTAGCCTCCGGGCCATGCACGCGATCACCCTGGCCGTCGCCGACGTCGCACGATCGGCGGACTTCTACCGCGCCCTGCTCGGGATCGAGGGCAGCGGCGTCATCGGCACCGAGTACCCGCCGACCGAGACCGAGGCGGGTGGCACCACGGCGATGTTCACCCTGGACGACGGTCTGATCGTCAGCGTCTACGGGCGGGACGACATGGCGAAGGACTCCGGGCTGGCACTCGCGACGGCACCGAGCAGCACGATCGGGCACTTCGTCGACAGTCAGGCCGACGCCGAAGCGTTCCTCGACCGGGCCCGGATCGCCGGCGCGACGACGCTCGCGGCGCCGTACACGCGGCCGTGGGGCATGTGGTCCGGCTTCTTCCAGGACCCGGACGGCCACCTGTGGGAGGTCGTCGCGAACCCCGGCGGCGGGGCCCCCGAGGATGCGAAGCCAGCGGAGTAGACCCGCTCAGACCCCGAGCAGCTCCGCGACCTCGAGCCAGCGCTCCTCGAGCTGCTCGATCTCGGCCTCGTGCGCGGCGAGCTTCGCCTGCAGCTCCCCGAGCCCGGCGTAGTCCGACTGGTCGTGGGTGGCGAAGTCGTCGAGCAGCTTCTTCCGGTCCGCGCCGACCTTCGCGATCTTGCGGTCCAGCGCCGACATCTCCTTCTCGGCCGTCCGACGCTCCGCGCCCGACAGGCCCGAGGCCGCCGCAGCCGACGCGCCGGAACCGGCCGACGCACTGGATCCGGCCACGGCACCGGCCGAGCCGGTCCCGCCTGCGGTGTCGGGCCTCCCGGCAGACGCGGCGGCAGCCGCAGAAGCGGTCCCGCCACCGGTGCCGGCCGCACGCAGCCGCATGTACTCGTCGACGCCGCCGGGCAGGTGCCGCAGGTGCCCGCCGAGCACGGCGTACTGCTGGTCGGTGACGCGCTCGAGCAGGTACCGGTCGTGGGAGACGACCAGCAGGGTGCCCGGCCAGGTGTCGAGCAGGTCCTCCATGGCGGCGAGCATGTCGGTGTCGAGGTCGTTGGTGGGCTCGTCGAGGATCAGCACGTTCGGCTCGTCGAGCAGGATGAGCATGAGCTGCAGGCGGCGCTTCTGGCCACCGGACAGGTCCTTGACCGGCGTGGAGAGCTGCTCCGCCGTGAAGCCGAGACGTTCGAGCAGCTGCGCCGGCGTCATCTCCTTGCCGTCCGCGACGTAGCTCGTCTTCTTGCGGGCGACCACCTCGCGCACGCGATCGTTCGCGAACTGGGCCAGGTCGGCGAGCTGCTGGTCGAGGATCGCGACCTGCACCGTCTTGCCCGTCTTCACGCGGCCGCTCGTCGGCGCGAGCGTACCGGAGACGAGGTTGAGCAGCGTCGACTTGCCGGCACCGTTCGGGCCGAGGATGCCGGTCCGCTCCCCCGGTGCGATGCGCCACTCGATGCGGTCGAGGATCTGGGTGCCGTCGAACGAGACGCTGACGTCGAGCAGGTCGACGACGTCCTTGCCGAGGCGGGCGGTCGCCGTCTTCGCCAGCGCGACCGTGTCGCGGATCGGCGGGACGTCGTCGATCAGGGCGTTCGCGGCGTCGATGCGGAACTTCGGCTTGCTCGTCCGAGCCGGTGCGCCGCGGCGCAGCCACGCGAGCTCCTTGCGGGCCAGGTTCTGGCGGCGCTGCTCGCTGGCGGCTGCCTGCCGGTCGCGCTCGACGCGCTGCAGGATGTACGCCGCGTAGCCGCCCTCGAACGGGTCGACGACGCCATCGTGGACCTCCCACGTGTCGGTCGACACCGCGTCGAGGAACCACCGGTCGTGCGTCACGACCACCATCCCGCCCTGGTTCGACGACCAGCGACGGTTGATGTGCTCGGCGAGCCACTGGATGCCCTCGACGTCGAGGTGGTTCGTGGGCTCGTCGAGGAACAGGACGTCCCAGTCGCCGACGAGCAGCCGCGCGAGTGCCACGCGGCGGCGCTGGCCACCGGACAGCTCGTCGACGCTGACGTCCCACGGGATGTCCGACACCAGGCCGCCGATGACGTCGCGGATCTTCGGGTCGCCGGCCCACTCGTGCTCTTCGAGGTCGCCGACGACGGTGCTGCCGACGGTCGCGCCCTCGGGCAGGATGTCGCGCTGGTCCAGGTAGCCGACGGTCAACCCGCGGCGGTGCGTGACACGGCCGTCGTCGGGTTCGAGGCGCTGGGACAGCAGCGCGAGGAGGGTCGACTTGCCGTCGCCGTTGCGTCCGACCACGCCGATCCGGTCCCCCTCGTCGATGCCGAGGGTGACGTTGTCGAAGACGACCTTGGTGGGGAACTCGAGATGCAGGTTCTCGGCGCCGAGGAGATGAGCCACGCGTCAAGGGTAGGCGGCGTGGCGGGGTGGTCGGTGCGGGGGGGGTGTGGGTGGGGTCGGCCGGGGCCGGGGCGGGCGCACGGTGCGGGCTTGTTCGAGTGGTGCGAGGTTGACCGCTCGGTGCGAGGTTGTAGCGGCGCACGGAGTGGGCAACCTCGCACCAGCCGACCGACCGCGCACGGTGCGACGGTGCGACGGCGCATCGGTGCGTCGGCCTGGAAGCGCGGGTCAGCGCGGTCGCACGGTGCGGGCTTCGGCAGGTGGTGCGAGGTTGACCGCTCGGTGCGAGGTTGTAGCGGCGCACGGAGCGCACAACCTCGCACCGGCCGACCGACCGCGCACGGTGCGCCCGTCGCGTCGGTGCGCCGGCGCGTCGACCTGGAGGCCCGGGTCAGCTCGCGGGGGCCGGCGCGGCTCCGGCTGTCGGGTACGTCAGCTCGCGGGAGCGGCGTCGCCCTCGCCGGCGGCTTCCTTCGCGCGCTTCAGGCGAGCCTGCGCCTCCCAGTACTCGATCTCGCGCTCGAGCTCGGCGAGCTCCTGCTCCGTGCCGCTGATGCGCTTGGCGCCGTGGGCGTTCCGGGCATCGCCGAGGGTGGCGTACCGGTCCTCGTGACGGGCGGGTTCGATGTAGCGGCCGTGGTTCCGCTCACCCGGGGCCCAGTCGTGGCCGATGGCGAACCAGACGATGCTGCCGACGACGGGGATCAGGATCACGAGGATCACCCACGCGATCTTCGGGAGTCCGCGGATCTGATCGTCGTTCTTCGTCAGGATGTCGATCAGGGCGAAGACCAGCAGGATGACGGTGATCCCGGGCAGCAAGACGCTCATGTTCGCGATTCTATGGAGAACCTGAGGGCTGTCGCCACGCCCCGAACGCCTGCCGGTGTTGCGATCCGGCCACGGTCAGCTGCGGGGCCGTACAGGGTCGACGTCCGTGCGGTGCTGGGCTGCGAGACAGCGCCGGGCGAGCACGGTGCGACGCACCGACCACAAGAACTGGGCACCCGTGAACAGACTTCCGGTCAGGTAGACCGGCCAGAAGGCCGTCCCCGCGACGCCGATCGACGACCAGACGACGAGCAACCCGGCCTGCATCGGGAGTGCGGCACCGCTCGCCAGGTCGGTCGCGACGGCGTCGACCACGATCCGTCGATCCGCCGGCGCGTCCGCCTGGCCGACCGCCGCACGGGAGACCGCACGCTGCTCACGCTGCAACAAGGACGCGACGACCTGCTCACGGACGACGGTGCGTCCTGCACGGCGCCGGAACCGGACGGCTCGGATGATCTCCACCACCAGGATGAGCACCGCGATGCTGAGTCCGACGGTCGAGAGCATCAGCCGTGCATCGGAGTCCGGGGGCAGCGCGACGCCGACGAGCACCAGCAGCGCGATCACGAGGGCCACCGCCAGGACGAACCCGCGGATGGGCAGGACACGACGGTCACGCGGCTGCGCGAGGTACGCCTTCGCCCGGATCTCCGCGTCGGCCCACCGCCGATCGGCGGCCGTCTGTGCTTCGGTCACCGATCTGAGTGAACCAGCTCGACCTGAGCATCCGTCACAGCGCCGCGACCCACTCGTCCGTGCCGTCGGTGAACCGCTGGTGCTTCCAGATCGGCACCCGCTCCTTCACCAGATCGACCAGCTCCCCGCACGCTGCGAACGCCTGCGCCCGGTGCGACGACGCCACCGCTGCGGCGAGCGCGACGTCCCCGATGCCGAGCGACCCGACGCGGTGCAGCACGGCGATGCGGACGTCGGGGTGGGCGTCGGCGACGGTGCGGGCGACCTCGGCGATGACGTCGCCGGCGCTGGGGTGCCGCTCGTAGTCGAGCGCGGTGACGCCCTTGCCGCCGTCGTGGTCGCGGACGACGCCGGCGAAGGTGACGACGGCGCCGTCCTGGTCGGTGGCGACGACGGCGGAGACCTCGTCGACGGTGATCCCCCGGTCGACGACGTCGGCGAGGACGACGCGCGCATCCGGTGCCGGGGTCGGGGCCGGCGACGCGGTCACGACGCGCTCCGCGGCGCGTGGCCCTCGCCGTGCACCTGCGCGAGCACGTGCTCGACAAGCCCGTCGAGCACGGCCAGTCCGTCCGCCACCCCGCCGCGCGACCCGGGCAGCGTGACGATCAGGGATCCGCCGGTGCTGATGCCGGCGATGCCGCGGCTCAGCAGTGCGGTCGGACCGGCCCCCGCGAGCCCGCGACGACGGACCTCTTCGAGGACACCGGGCAGCTCCAGGTCGATGAGGGGCGCGACGGCCTCGGGCGTCCGGTCGGTCGGGGTGACGCCGGTGCCCCCGGTCGTGATGACGATCCGGGCCCCGGCCAGCAGTTCGGCGGTCACGGTCTCGGTGATCGCCCCGCCGTCGGGGACGATCACGGGCTCGGCGACGGTGAAGTCCCGCTCGCGCAGCCACCCCGCGATGACGGGCCCGGTGCGGTCGAGTGCCGGATCGGCGGCGGCCTGCGTGGACACCACCACGACGGCGGCACGGCCCCTGGTCGGCTGCGAGGTCATCGGTTGCTCCAGTCTCCGGACCGACCGCCGTGCTTCTCGAGCACTCGGACGTCCGTGATCGAGGCCGACCGGTCGACGGCCTTCACCATGTCGTACACGGTCAGCGCGGCGACGCTCGCGCCGGTCAGCGCTTCCATCTCGACGCCGGTGCGCGAGGTCGTGCGGACCGAGACCTCGATCAGCACGCGGTCGTCGGCGCCGGTGATGTCGACCTGCACCCCGGCGATGGGGAGCGGGTGGCAGAGCGGGATGAGGTCGGAGGTCTTCTTCACGGCCATGATCGCGGCGATGCGGGCGGTGCCGATGACCTCGCCCTTCGGCAGGGAGCCGTCGAGGATGCGAGCGACGACATCGGGCCGGGTGACGAGCGTGGCGGTGGCGGTCGCCGAGCGGTCGGTCACGTCCTTCGCGGACACGTCGACCATGTGCGCGGAGCCGTCGGCGCGCACGTGCGACAGCTCGGCCGCGTCGGACGGATCGGCCGGCTCGGACGTGGCGACGGGTTCGGTCATCGGAGACTCCAGACGGTCAGGACGTCACCGGGCTCGACGGCGTCGACCCCCACCGGGACGTGCACGAGGTGCGTGGCGGCGGCGTAGTGCGCGAGCAGGTGGGAACTCGGTCCGCCCACGAAGTGGACGACCCCGTCGGCCACCCGGCCACGCCGCACCTGGTGCTTGCCACCCGGTGACTGCGCAGCCGAAGCAGCGGGCAGGTGCAGCTCGGGACGGTCGGCCGGCAGCCCGACGAGGGGCGCGAGCAGCGGACGGAGGAAGACCTCGAACGAGACGAGCGCCGACACCGGGTTGCCGGGGAACGACACCACCGGCACCGGTCGACCGGCGAGCTCCACGCTGCCGAACGCCTGCGGCCCGCCGGGCTGCATCGCGACCGGGGTGACGGCGAGCCCGCGGGGTTCGAGTGCCTGCCGCACGACCTCGTACGCGCCCGCACTGATGCCCCCGGTGGTGAGCACGAGGTCGGCCCAGTCCCCCACGGCGTCGTCGAGCTCGGTGACGAACGCGTCGACGTCGTCAGGAACCCGGACCGTGCGGGACGAAGCACCGATCTCGGCGAGCGCCGCCTGCAGCGCGATGCCGTTCGCGTCGCCGATCGTCGCCGCGTCGGTGTCGGCTCCCTGCAGCTCGGACCCCGTCGAGACCACGAGCACCCGCAGTGGTCGACGAACCTGCACGGTGGACACTCCGGCGGCTGCGAGCGCACCGAGCAGGGCGGGGGTGATCGGCGCTCCGGTCGGAGCGATGGATGCACCGAGGGCCAGGTCGCTGCCGGTCGCCCGCACGAAGGTGCCCGGCACGAGGTCGGCGGGCACCGTGACGTGCCCCAGTTCGAGCGCAGCCGGGAACGACCCCGGCGACGTGGCCTCCACCGGGAAGACGGCATCGGCACCGTCGGGGATCCGCGCGCCGGTCATGATCGGTGCCGCTGTGCCGGCGGAGAGCGGTGCGGGGACGACCCCGGCGGGGATGGGCGCGACGACCCGGACGTCCTGCCCGGCATCGGCCACCCGGACCGCGAAGCCGTCCATCTGGCTGTTGTCGAAGGGCGGCAACGGGACCGGTGCGGCAACGGGTGCAGCGAGCACGCGGTGCCCGTGACCGGCACGGCCGTCGACGGCCAGGTCGTCGATACGCCACGACGCAGCCCCGAGGCCCGCCAGGACCGGCGCGAGCAGCGCCGCCAGGTCGTCGCGGTGCTGACCGATCGTTCGCACAGGTGCCTCCGAACAGGGATGGTGTCGCCGCTCCCGGTTCGTCCGGGGCCGGCGTCAGTAGCGTATCCAGCGCGCAGACCGCGCCGACGACCTTTCGGAGGACCTGTGGAGAACGACGAAGCCGTGACGATCGGTGTCATCGGGGGCTCCGGCCTCTACCAGCTGTTCGAGGAGGGGACCGCCGAGGAACTGGACGTGCCGACGCCGTTCGGCCCGACATCGAGCCCGATCAGCATCGGCACGATGTCCGGACGTCGGGTCGCGTTCCTCACCCGGCACGGTCGTGAGCACTCCGTCGCCCCGCACCGCATCAACCACCGCGCGAACCTCTGGGCGCTCCGCTCCCTGGGCGTCCGGGCGATCGTGTCCTCGAGCGCCGTCGGTGGTCTGCACCCCGACTACGCCCCGGGCACCTTCGTCGTGACCGACCAACTCATCGACCGCACCTTCGGCCGCGCGGACACGTTCTTCGAGGACGACGTCCAGCACCTGTCGTTCGCCGACCCGTTCGACCCGACGCTGCGGCGCGCAGCCGTCGACGCGATCGCCGCACTCGACGTGCCGTTCCGTCCGACCGGCACGTGCGTCGTCATCCAGGGCCCCCGCTTCTCGACGCGCGCCGAGTCCGTCTGGCTGCGCGAGGCCGGTGGCCACACCATCAACATGACGATGACCCCGGAGGTCCCGCTCGCCGCCGAGCTCGGCATCGCGACCGTCAACCTGTCGTTCGTCACCGACGCCGACGCCGGCCTGGCCCCGACCGAGGACGAAGCCGCCGCAGCGGCCGCCCACGCGGCCACGGCGGACACAGCGGCCACGGGCGACGCAGCCGACGACGCCGGCGCCCCCGTCACCCACGCCCTCGTGATGGAGCGTCTCGCCCGCGCCAACGAGGTGATCGTCCGCGCCATCGGCGGGATCGTCGGCGCGATCCCCGCCGACTTCACGCCGCGCGAACTCGTCCCGGCGAGCGCCAGCGCCAGCATCATGCAGACCCAGCCCACCGCCGCGACCACGGGACCCACCGCATGACCCGCCTGCTCGTCACCGGCGGCGCCGGCTTCATCGGCTCCGCGATCGTCCGCCGCGCGCTGGCCGACGGCCACGAGGTCCGCGTCCTCGACTCCCTCCGCGACGACGTCCACGGCGACGCCGGCGAGGTCGTGCGCGCGCACCAGCAGCAGGGCATCGAGTTCGTGCACGGCGACGTCCGCGACCGGGTCTCGCTCGACGCCGCGCTCGACGGCGTCGACGTCGTCTGCCACCAGGCCGCCAAGGTCGGCCTCGGCGTCGACTTCCAGGACGCCCCCGACTACGTCTCGTCGAACGACGCCGGCACCGCGTACGTCCTCGCCGGCATGGACCGGCACGACATCGGCCGACTCGTCGTCGCGAGCTCGATGGTCGTCTACGGCGAGGGCGCCTACACGACGTCCGACGGCGAGCCCGTCCGTCCGCCGGCCCGCCGCCGCGAGGACCTCGACGCCGGTCGCTTCGACCCGATCGGCCCGGACGGTCATCCCCTGCTGCCCGGACTGATCGACGAGTCCGCCGCGCTCGACCCCCGCAACGTGTACGCGCAGACGAAGGTCGCGCAGGAGCACCTGGCCTCGAGCTGGGCGCGCGCGACGGGCGGCCGGGCGATCGCGCTCCGCTACCACAACGTCTACGGGCCCGGCATGCCCGCGAACACCCCCTACGCCGGTGTCGCCTCACTGTTCCGCTCGGCGCTGGCCCGCGGCGAGGCCCCCCGCGTCTTCGAGGACGGCGCCCAGCGCCGGGACTTCGTGCACGTCGACGACGTCGCCGGAGCGAACGCCGCCTCGATCGCCGCGACCGCCGACCAGCCCGCCGACTCGTTCCGCGCGTACAACGTCGGGTCCGGGGTCGTGCACACGATCGGCGACATGGCCGCGGCGATCGCGGGCCCCGACGGCCCCCAGCCGGTCGTCACGGGCGAGTACCGCCTGGGCGACGTCCGGCACGTCACGGCGAGTTCGGACCGCATCGCCGCCGAGCTCGGCTGGCGCGCCGAGGTCGACTTCGCGGCCGGCATGCGCGACTTCGCGACCGCTCCCCTCCGGAGCGCCGTCCAGTAGCCCCACTTCGTGAGCAGGAATGGTCGGGTCACCGGACGCGACCCGACCATTCCTGCTCACGAAGCGCCCGCCCCGCGCCCCGCGCCCCGCGCGACCACGCGGCGGACGTGACCGGACACGAACGCCCGCCACGGGCCTCCCGTCCGCCTGTCCCCCGTTCTGGGGACCCAACCCCGAAACAGTGCGCTGACTGACCAGCGGGTACAGATTTCCTGTACCCCGACGCGCGTCGTCGTGTTACGTCGAGTGCATGACAGGACAGACCCGTCGATCTGACGACCGGCACCGAATGACGGACATGAGTGTCGACGTCATCCTCCCGTGCCTCGACGAGGCCGATGCCCTGCCGAAGGTGATCGCTCGCCTGCCGGAGGGCTACCGCGCGATCGTGGTGGACAACGGCTCGACCGACGGTTCCGCCGACGTCGCCCGCGCCCACGGCGCCCTCGTCGTCACGGAACCGGTGAAGGGCTTCGGCTCCGCCTGCGCCGCGGGCGTCGCGGCCGCCACTGCCGACTTCGTCGCCTTCTGCGACGCGGACGCCTCGATGGACCCCGCCGAACTGCCGCCGCTGGTCGACCGCGTCGCGAGCGGCCGCGTCGACCTGGCGCTCGGACGACGTGTCCCGACGAGCAAGGGCGCGTGGGCGCCGCACGCCCGGTTCGCGAACCGCGTCCTCGCCGTCCTCATGCACCGCGCGACCGGCTACCGCCTGCGCGACCTCGGCCCGATGCGCGTCATGCGCCGCGAGGACCTCGTCGCCCTGGACCTGCAGGACCGCCGCAGCGGCTACCCGCTCGAGATAGTCCTGGCCGCGCACGCGGCAGGCTGGCGCGTCGACGAGTCCGACATCGGCTACGCGCAGCGCATCGGCGACAGCAAGGTGACCGGGACGCTCCGCGGCACCATCAACGCGGTCCGCGACATGACCCGCCTGCTGCGCGCGTACCGCCGGGAGGCCCGTGTCCGGGTCGTCGCCCCGGCGTCCGTCCGCCACGTGGCCGGCTCCACCGCCGCGACCGGTTCCGCGGCACGGCCCGACTCCGCACCCGTCACCGCCTCGGTCGAGGGGACGCGCGCATGACCGCCGGCATCACCGTGGCCGTGGTCGCGAAGGAGTGCCTGCCCGGCAAGGTGAAGACCCGCCTGACCCCGGCGCTCTCACCCGAGGGTGCCGCCCGTGTGGCGTCCGCGAGCCTCGCCGACACCCTGTCGACCGTCCGCGCCCTGCCCGCAGAGCGCCGCGTGCTGTTCTTCGACGGCGACGTCGTCCCGGAGTCGGCCGAGGGCTTCGACGTCCTCCACCAGCCCGGCGGCGGGCTCGACGAGCGCCTCGGCTTCCTGTTCGACGCGATCGACGGCCCGTTGCTGCTCGTCGGGATGGACACCCCGCAGGTGTCCACGGACGCGCTCGCCCCGGTGTTCGACCGGCCCGAGCGCGACGCGTGGTTCGGCCCCGCCGAGGACGGCGGCTTCTGGTCGCTGTACGTGCAGGCCCCGACCGGCGACCTGCTCCGCGGCGTCCCGATGTCGCAGGACGACACCGGCGCCGTCCAGCTCGCACGCCTGACCGACGCCGGCCTCGACGTCGGGATCCTCGGCGAACTGCTCGACGTCGACACCATGCCCGACGCCGAACGCGTCGCCGAACTCGCGCCGGACTCCGGCTTCACCCAGGCACTCCGTGCCGAGACCGCGGGGAGTCTCCGATGACCATGCACGCACCCGTCTCCTTCGGCGCCGGCGGCGGCGAGCCGTACGCCCGGGCACTGCGCTCGGACGGACGGCTCCGGCTGACCGACCCGGACCGTCCCGACGTCGTCACGACGATGGACGTCGGCCGGTGGAGCGCCGCGGCCGACCGGGTCGACCGCTCGCTGCTCGACGACGCCGACGGCCCCGTGATCGACATCGGCTGCGGCCCCGGGCGGATGCTCGTCGCCGCGCGCAACCGCGGCATCCCCGCACTCGGCGTGGACGTCTCCGCCGAGGCCGTGGCGATCGCCCAGCGGTCCGGTGGCACCGCGATCCAGGGATCGGTGTTCGACGCGGTCCCCGACGAGGGCCACTGGGACACCGCCCTGGTCATCGACGGCAACATCGGCATCGGTGGCGACCCCGCCGCCCTGCTCGAGCGCTGCGGCGAGATCGTCCGCGCCGGTGGCCGGGTGATCGTCGAGACGAACCCCGACCCGCTGGCCGACCGGGTGTACACCGCCCGCGTGGTGGACGCCGACGGCCACGAGAGCGCCGGGTTCCCCTGGGCCGAGGTCGGACTCGACGCGCTGCACCGGCACGCGGCAGACGCCGGCCTCGTGGCGCGGCAGAGCTGGACGGTCGCGGGCCGGAGCTTCTGCGAGCTCATGGCCTGATCACGCACGTTCGTGCACTTGTTTTGCATCGTGCAAGACAGTCACGTACGGTCGAGCGCATGACGAACAGCACCTTCCCGCTCGGCGGCACCTTCGTGTCCGGACTCCGCGGCCGTGACGAGCGCGGGTCCTTCACGGGCACCCGCTCCACCGACTCGGTCGGCACCTACACGGGTGCGCCGATCAGCGGACGCCTCGGGCGCTTCACCGACGTGCAGCGGTCGCGTCCCGGCACCTGGACCGCCTCCACCCGCACGGCCACCGGCTCGTTCCGCACGGCGACCGGCTCGTTCCGCACCGCCTGAGCCGTGCCGTCGACCCGGTCGGCGGACACGGCTCCGGCCGCGCTCTGCGGCCCGGGCTGTGCGCCGGCCGGACGCGTCCGGGTGCGCGATGCCAGGATGGACCCATGAACGACCGCGCCGGCACCCCCGCGACCGCAGACGACCTCGTCGACATCGACGCGCTCGTCGCCGCCTACTACGACCGTGTGCCCGATGTCTCCGTCGCCGAGCAGCAGGTCGTGTTCGGTACCTCCGGCCACCGCGGCTCCTCGCTCGACTCCGCCTTCAACGACACCCACATCGCCGCGATCACGCAGGCGATCGTCGAGTACCGGCAGTCGCAGGGCACCGACGGCCCGCTCTTCATCGGGCGCGACACCCACGCCCTGTCCGGCCCCGCCGAGCGCACCGCGCTCGAGGTCCTCGCCGCCAACGGCGTGCACGTCCTGGCCGACAGCGACAACGGCTACGTGCCGACCCCCGCGTTGAGCCACGCGATCATCCGCTACAACCGCGCCGGCAACCCCGACACGGCGGACGGCATCGTCATCACGCCGAGCCACAACCCGCCCCGCGACGGCGGCTTCAAGTACAACCCGCCGCACGGCGGCCCCGCCGACAGCGACGCCACGAGCTGGATCGCCAACCGGGCGAACGCGATCATCGAGGGCGGCAACGCCGAGGTGCAGCGCACCGAGCACGCCACCCCCGACCGCTACGACTTCCTGCACACCTACGTCGCCGACCTCGAGAACATCATCGACATCGCCGCGATCAAGCGTGCCGGGGTGAAGATCGGCGCCGACCCGCTCGGTGGCGCATCGCTGCCGTACTGGAACCTCATCCGCGACCACTACGGGCTCGACCTGACCGTCGTGAACCCGGACGTCGACCCGACCTGGTCGTTCATGACGCTCGACTGGGACGGCAAGATCCGGATGGACCCGTCGAGCCCCTCGGCGATGGCCTCGGTCCTGGCGCACAAGGACGAGTTCGACGTCCTGACGGGCAACGACGCCGACTCCGACCGGCACGGCATCGTCACGCCCGACGGCGGCCTGATGAACCCGAACCACTACCTCGCCGTCGCGATCGAGTACCTCTACGCACACCGTCCGGCCTGGCGCGACGACGCCGCCATCGGCAAGACCCTGGTGTCGTCGAGCATCATCGACCGCGTCGCAGAATCGCTCGGGCGCCGTCTGTGGGAGGTCCCGGTCGGCTTCAAGTGGTTCGTGCCCGGCCTGATCGACGGCTCCGTCGCGTTCGGTGGCGAAGAGTCGGCGGGTGCGTCGTTCCTGCGCACCGACGGCACGGCGTGGACCACCGACAAGGACGGCATCATCCTGGCGCTCCTGGCGTCCGAGATCGTCGCGGTCACCGGCAAGACCCCCTCGCAGCTGTACGTCGAGCTGACCGAGCGCTTCGGTGACCCGGTCTACCAGCGCGTCGACGCCGCGGCCTCGAAGGAGCAGAAGGCACGCCTGTCGAAGCTCGACGGCGACGCCATCACCGCCGAGACCCTGGCGGGCGACCCGATCACCGCGAAGCTGTCGAAGGCCCCCGGCAACGACGCGGCCGTCGGCGGCGTCAAGGTCGTCACCGACAAGGCCTGGTTCGCCGCACGACCGTCCGGTACCGAGGACGTCTACAAGATCTACGCCGAGAGCTTCGTCGGGCAGGAGCACTTGGAGCAGGTGCAGCGCGAGGCCAAGGAGATCGTGGACGCCGCGCTCGGCGCCTAGCCGACCACCCGCAGGACCCGCACTGGCGGCGGTCGAGGATCAGTCCTCGGCCGCCGCCAGTGCCAGTTCGCAGAACATCGCGTCGGCCCACGAGAACCACGGGCGCGAGAACTGTGTCGGGTCCTCGACGTCGAACGACTCGTGCATGTCGCCGGTCCCGCCGTCGGTCGCCACGAGCACGTCGAGCAGCTCCCGACGGCGCGCCGGCGACCCGGACACGAGGCCCTCGACCGCCAGGGCGATCGGCCACACCCGCTGCGGCAACGTGTGCGGGCTGCCGACACCGGCGGCCGCGGTGCCGCTGAACCAGAACGGGTTCGCCGGTGACAGCACGAAGTCCCGCGTCGCCGCCCACACCGAGTCGTCGAGCACCGACGGCGCCGACAACGGCAGGGACAGCAGCGACGGGGTGTTCGCGTCGTCCATGCGCAGCACACCACCGAGCCCGTCGACCTCGTAGGCGTAGACGTCCTCCCCCGCCGGCCCGGGCACGACGCCGTGCTGCCGGACGCCGTCCAGGATGCTCGCGCGCAGCACGTCGGCGTCGTCCGCCAGGCCCGTGTCGGACCAGACGTCCCGGGCGATCGCGGCGACGGCGAGCAGCGCCTCGGCGGCGAACAGGTTCGCGGGCACGTTGTAGCCGTACGTGCAGGCGTCGTCCGACGGGCGGAACCCGCACCACGTCATGCCCGTCACCGCGACCGGGGTGCCGCGGCCGTCGCGCGCGAGGGTCTCGGTCGGGATCGCCCCGTCGCGCACGAACCGGTAGGCCGATGCGTCGTGGTCCTGTTCGGTCCGCCACTGCGCCACGATCGTGCGGAACACCCGGTGCGCCCGTTCGTCCAGCACCGCGGTCGACCCGGTCGCCCGCCACAGCGCGTACGCGAAGGTCACCGGGTAGGCCAGGCTGTCGACCTCGTACTTCTGCTCCCACACCAGCGGGTCGGCGTTCAGGTCGTCGGGGTCGTAGTGCGCGCCGTTCGGCTCGCGGTTGAACGAGTTGGCGTAGGGGTCGTGCTCGATCAGCCGGAACTGCCGCCGCACGACCGCCCAGAGCAGGTCCGCGAGCGCCGGGTCGTCCGCCACGAACCGCAGGTACGGCGTCATCTGCGTCGTCGAGTCGCGGAGCCACATCGCCGGGATGTCCCCCGTGATCACGAAGGCGCCGTCGTCGTCGAGCGAGATCGTGTCCCGCAGCGTGCGGACCAGCGCGCGCTCAACGCGGTCGCCGACCTCGGTGCCGACCGCGGCTCGGACCCGGTCGGCGGCCGCCACCAGCGTCGGCGTGATCTCCTCGAGCTGCGTCTGCGTCACGACACCCATCGCACTGACTCCTGTCCGTCGGTGACGCGGACGGTCCGCGTCGACCCGGGTGGATCGAGCACGTCGTCCGTCCAGCAGTCGAGTTCGAGCGGCCGTGCACCGAGCCGGAGACCAGCGTCCCACGTGCCGAGCGCATCGAGTCCGAGCGCGTACGCGGTGTCGACGGTCCCACCGGCGGGCACGTCGACCGTCACCAGGGCGAGCAGTCGTCGTCGCCGCGGACGGACACCGGGTTCACGCCGCCGCCCCCACAGGGGCACCGAGACCCGACGGGGTGCGTCCGACGTGTTGCGCACCGTCACCGGGACGGTCACCGTGCCCCCGGCCAGGAGGCGCACAGCAGTCACCGCGTCGCTCCCCTCCGCCAGGCGGACGTCCACCCCGCCACCCGGCCCGGGTGCACCGGTCACGGTCGAGCGGCTGGTCACGTCGACGTAGCCGCGCGCCGTCTCGAGGCGTTCGTCGTGCGCCACGGGCAGGACGCCGTCGGCGCCGGGCCACGTCGCGGGGAGTCGCCCCTCGGCCGGGGCGCCGAACAGCACGTCCGCGACGGCTCGACCGCCGGAGGGCCCCGGGAACGGCACGACGAGCACGCTGTCGGCCAGGGCGAGCACCTCACTCAGGACCCGTGGTCGACCGTCGACGACGACCGCGACGACCGGCAGACCGCTCTCGCGGGCGGCGCGGAGCACGTCGAGCTGCGCGTCGGGCACGGCGATCGAGGCCAGGTCGACCCCCTCGCCGTTCGTGGTGTCCGGTGCCGGACCGCTGACGGCGCCGTTGTCCTCGAAGCCGTCGTCGTACGCGCGACGACTCGAGCCGCCGAGCACCACCACCGCCACGTCGGCGCCGAGGAGCGCCGTGCGGACCGCGAGGAGCCCGTCGGGGCCCGGCAGGGGCTGTCGGAGCCCGCTGCCCCGGGCGGTGCGGATCCGGGCGGGGCCGAGCCGGGCCTCCAGGGCGGAGCGGACGGTGGACGCACCGGGGTCGACGGGCGGCCGCGGAGGTGAGTAGTCGCCGAGCAGGGCGTCGACGTCGTCGGCGTTCGGGCCGACCACGGCGACGACGGCGTCGGGTGCGATCGCGGGCAGCGCTCCGCCCAGGGCGACCACGGCGCGGTGAGCGGCGCGTTCAGCGAGCGCGATGGTCGCGCGTTCCGGTGGCTCGGCGTTCTCGGCCGGGCCGGGTGCTGGTGCAGGTGCAGGTGTCGCCGGTGGTGCTGTCGGTGTCGCGAGCAGGCCGACGCGGCGCTTCAGGGCGAGCACCCGGTCCACCGCGCGGTCCAGGTCGCCGGTGCTGATCAGGCCCCGGTCCAGTGCCCCGTCGAGGTGCGTGTAGGACTCGTCCCACAGGCTCAGGTCGACCCCGGCACGGAGCGCGAGCGCAGCCGCCGAGGCCGGGTCGGGGGTGACGTCGCGCAGCCGGTCGATGGCGGTGCCGTCGGCCATCACGAGCCCGTCCCAGCCCCACGTGTCGCGGATCGTGGTGGTGAGCAGGTCGCGGTTGCCGCAGCACGGCACCCCGTCGACGTCGTTGTACGCCGCCATGAACCCGGCGACGTGTTCGCGTGCCGCGGCGAGCGCTGGCGGCAGGTGCACCTCGGCGAGCTCACGGCGGCCGATCGGGGCGCCGGAACCGTTCCGCCCACCGATGCCGGCGCCCTGCCCGGCCAGGTGCTTCGCGACGACCGCGACGTGTCGGTCGTCGATCGGGCCCGGACCGCCGCCCTGCATGCCCCGGACGGTGGCGGCGACCATGATCGCGGCGAGCGCGGCGTCCTCGGACCAGCACTCCTCGCTCCGACCCCACCGGGGATCGCGCAGGACGTCGAGCCCGGAGACGAGGGCGACGTGGGTACCGCGGGCGCGGACCTCGGCGGCGACCGCGGCCGCGAGGTCCTCGACGAGCTGCTCGTCCATCGCGGCGCCGAGGGCGAGGTTCACCGGCACTGTCGTGCCGCCGAGGGCCTGCAGCCCGTGCGGGACCTCTTCCACGAAGAGCGTCGGGACGCCGCCGTCACTGTGCGCGACGACGTGGTCCTGCACGGCGGCGTAGGCCTCGGCGGAGCGTTCGGGTGGGATGCCGTTGCCCCAGTGCACGCCGGACCAGGGGTCGGCGCGGAGCACACCGTAGACCGCGCCGATCCCGCCCCACCGGTCGACCTCGGCGCGCAGGACGTCGGTGATCCGCGGGCGGCCGTCGACCCAGCGGACGGCCTCCCAGCCCTTCAGGCGCTGGTTGAGCTGGCCGATGCGGGCGCGGACGTCGAGGCTGGTCGCGGTCGGGTGCGCGGTCTGGTGCTCGGTCATCCCTTGATCGCTCCGGAGACCAGAGCGCGCTGCATCTGGCGCTGCAGGATCGAGTACACGAGGTACACCGGCAGCAGCGTGAACAGCGTGCCGGCCATGAGCATCCCGTAGTCGGTGCCGGCGTCGACCTTCAGCGTCGGGAGCGCCACCTGGATCGTCCGCTGCGCCGTGTCCGGCCCGATGAGCACCAGGGCGTACAGGTACTCGTTCCAGAACGACAGGAAGTTCAGCAGCAGCACGGTGGCGATGCCCGGGATGCAGATCGGCAGGTACACCTGGCGCATCACCTGCCACGCCGAGGCGCCGTCCATCGACGCGGCCTCCTCCAGCTCGCGCGGGATCGTTCGCATGAACTGGGTCAGGATCACGACGGCCAGGGGCATCGCGGTCGCGGGCAACAGGAGCACGAGGAACGTCCGGGTGTGGAACAGCCCCATCCCGGCCGCGAGCAGGAACGTCGGGAACAGCGCCGCGAACGACGGGATGAGGAACCCGAGCGAGAACAGTCCCTCGACGATGCGTCCGGCGCGGCCGGTGGCCCGGGCGAGGGCGAACGACGCCGGCAGCGCGAGGACGAGGGTCAGCACCAGGGCCGCCACCGTCGTGATCGCCGAGTTCGCGATGGCCGGTCCGAGCGAGGCCTGGCGGATCGCCTCGGTGAAGTTCGACAGGTCCCACGACGCGGGCAGCGCCAACGGGGACTCGAAGATGCCGTCGTTGTCCTTGAACGACGACACCACGAAGTAGTAGAAGGGCAGGATCAGCAGGGCGGCGTAGATCCACGCCACGGTGCCGCTCGTGATGGAGCCGATCCGGTCACGCAGCCGGATGCCGGCGGTGGGTTTCGCCATGGTGGTCTCCCGGGGTCTGTCGGTCAGGGGCGGTCAGTGGGTCTTGCGCAGGACCCGGCGGATGACGAACATCCCGGCGAGTCCGAGCACGAACAGGACGACGCCGACGGCCTGGCTGTAGCCGAGGTCGGTGTCGACGAACGCCTTCTGGTACACGAGGTACGACAACGTCGTGGTCGCGGTGCCCGGGCCGCCCTGGGTCAGCAGGAGCACGTTCTGCGCCGAGCTGAAGAGCATCGAGAGAAACTGCAGCATCGCCACCACCCCGATGAAGTCGCGGGCGATCGGCCAGTACACACCCCACGCCAGCCGCCACGATCCGGCGCCGTCCATGCGGGCGGCCTGCACGACCTCGGTGTCGACGCCGTCGAGCCGGCTCGCGATGAGCACCGCCGAGTACCCGATGCCTGCCCACAGGTCGACGACGATGAGCGCGCCGAGGGCGGTCGCGGGGTCGGCCAGCCAGGCCTTGCCGCCGATGCCGAGCGTCGCGAGCACCCCGTTGACCAGGCCGTCGGGGTTGAGCATCGCGTAGAACATCATCGCCGTGGCCGGTGCCGAGATGAGCGCCGGGATGAAGAGCAGGTAGCGGAGCACCTTGTGCCCGCGCGGCTTCTGCACGACGTGGAAGGCGAGCAGGAACGCCAGCACGATCATGATCGGCAGCCCCACCACGATCTGCACCGTGCTGTTCCGGACCGCGGCCCAGAACGTCTCGTCGGAGAACAGCACCCGGAAGTTGTCGAGCCCCGCGAACGTCGGCGACACGAGCATGCCGGGCCAACTCAGGAAGGCGATCACGATCATCGCGACGACCGGCCCGATCATGAACAGGCCGTACCAGACGAGCGCCGGGATCGCGAAGGTCGGGAAGCTGCCGCGGCTGCTGCCGACGGCGCGGGATCCGCGGCGGGCGGGCCCGGGCGGGGTCGACGCCGACCGGACGGGTGGTTCCTCGACGAGCACTGCCATGGGGAGCTCCTTCTCGCAGGGTCGGGTGGGTCAGGCGGCCGTGTAGGCGCGCTCGAAGAGGTCGATGATGCGGTCGGCCGAGGTGCCCGAGCCGTACGCCAGGCTGGTCGCACGGATCATCGGCTCGTACGCCGAGTCGGGCACGAGCAGGTCGGGCAGCATCACCGGGGTGACCTGGTCGTCGGTGAGCTTCGACGCCTGGGCGACGAGCGGGAAGTCACGGCTGACGGTGTCGGTGATCCGGCTCATGTCGCGGCCGGAGTCGAGGACGAACTCGGTCGTCACCGCCGACGAGTACAGGTACTGCACGAACGGCTTGATGAGGTCGAGCTTCGCCCGGCCGTTCTCGCTGATCCAGATGCCGTGCCCGTTGTAGCTCTTGATGACGCTCGGGTGCGCGATGGCCGCGTGCTGCGAGGGGACCGGCCAGCCGCCCACGGTGACCTCCTTCGCGCGTTCCTTCGACACCAGCGCCAGCGCGGAGGACATCGCGGGGACGATCGCGGCCTTGCGCGTCGTGAACTGCGTCAGTTCGGAGTCCGAGGTGAACCCCTGCACCGAGTCCACGAAGACCCCGGCGTCGCGGAGCTCGACGAAGTGCTCGACGCCGCGGACCGCACCGGCGCTCTCCGAGATCCTGCCCGTGGAGAAGACCTTCGCCGCTTCGCCCTGGGACACGAACCCCTGGATCACCTGCATGAGGAGCTTCTGCCCGCTCCAGTCCGACCCGCCGACGGTGACCGGCCCGATGCCGGCGGAGCGCAGGCGGTCGGCTGCGGCGATGAGCGCGTCCGAGGTCGTCGGGATCTCGCTGACACCGGCCTGTTCGAGCAGCGCCGTGTTGAACGACACCGGCCAGTTCGTCCGGGTGAACGGGAACGCCCGGAGCCGGCCCTGGTCGTCGGTCCACTCCTCGAGCGCCTCCGGGATGATCTTGTCGCGCAGGTCCCACTCGTCGAGGTACCGGGAGACGTCGATCGTGGCGTCCTCACCCGTCCAGGACAACGTCCGCCCGACCATGTTCACGATGGCGACGTCGGCTTCCTTGCCGGCGAGGGAACTCGTCTCGAAGACGATCGGCAGGTCGGACCCGTTCGACAGCAGGGCGACCTTGCGGTCCGTGCAGCGGCGGTAGGCGGCGACGACGTCCGTGAACGTCTGCGCGCCCGCGACCGCGCCGCTGAGCTGGGTGTGCACGCTCAGCGTGCCGGGGCCGCTCGAGGCCGGGGTGAGGGCGCTGCACCCGGCCAGGATCGGCGCGAGGATGCCGGCGCCGAGCCCGGCCCCGATGAGGGTGCGCCTACTGATGCCGTCCGTCACGGTGCCTCCCTGGCAGTGGATGGTGGAGCGATCGCGATGCATTTGGTACAGCGGTGTACTTCAGGTGACGAGCAACGTATACCGCTTTACACGACGTGGTCAAGCCTCTACGCTCGACGGCATGAGCGACACCACCGCCGGAGCCGTCGACCGACGCCGCGTGACCATCGCGCAGGTCGCCAAGCGCGCCGGCGTCTCGACCTCGGCGGTCTCGCACGTGTTCAACGGGCGGCCGAACGTGTCCGCCGCCACCGCGGCCCGCATCCGCAAGGCCGCCGACGACCTGAACTGGCGGCCGAACCTGGCGAGCCGCAAGCTCTCCGGCAACGCGGGGCACAGCCTGGGACTGGTCCTCGCCCGCTCACGCGACACCTTCCAGCGCGACCCGTTCACGATGCGGCTGATCGCCGGGCTGACCGAACCCCTCGCCGCGATCGGGTGGTCGCTGTCCGTCACCCTCGTGCAGGCCGACGACGAAGCCGCCGTCTACCGGCAGTGGTGGACCGAGCAGCGGGTCGACGGCTTCCTGCTCGTCGACGTCCGTACCGACGATCCCCGCATCCCGATGCTGCAGCACCTGGCGGCCCCGGCCGTCATGCTCGGCGCACCGATCGCCGGCAGCACCGTCCCGGCGGTCACGGTGGGCGACGCCGACGCGACCGAGTCCCTGCTCGACCACCTCGGTTCGCTCGGCCACCGCCGGATCGCCCGCGTCGGGGACGGCCCGGCACTCGCGCACACCGGCGCCCGCGACGCCCGCTTCACCGCCGCAGCCGCGCGCCGGGGCGTGGACGCGCTCGTGCTCGGGTGGCGAGCCGACGCCGAGGACCCGGTGGCCGACCTGCTCGCCCGACTGGACCGCGCCACCGCGATCGTCCTGGACGGCGAGGCGATCGCGGCCGAGGTGATCGCGCACGCCCCCGAGCTCGGCGTCCGCGTGCCCGAGGACCTGTCCGTCGTCGCGTGGGAGGACTCGTGGGTCTCGTCGATCGTGCGTCCGTCGCTGACCGCCCTGGACGCCCCCGTCGAGGAGTCCGCCCGCACCGCCGTCGCCCTGGTCGAACGACTCGTCCGCGGCGACGAGGTCACCGATGCCGAGGTCGGCGGGCGCGCCCTGCACGTCCGCGGCTCGACCGGCCCCGCCCCAGCCGCCGCCACCGTTCCCTGACCGAAGGAGACCGATGACCACCGCCACGCGCTTCGGCGTGAACTACGTGCCCTCGACCGACTGGATGTTCCAGTGGCAGTCGGTGGAGGAATCCGCGATCCGCCGCGACCTCGAGGCGATCGCCACCCTCGGCCTCGACCACGTCCGGCTGTTCCCGCTGTGGCCGACCCTGCAGCCGAACCGCACACTCATCCGCCGACGGGCCCTCGACGACGTGGCCCTGGTGGTCGACATCGCCGCCGAGTTCGGGCTGGACGCCAGTGTCGACGTCGTCCAGGGGCACATGTCCGGCTTCGACTTCGTCCCCGCCTGGCTCGTGAACTGGCACGACGGCAACATGTTCACGGACCAGCCGGCGATCGACGCGCAGGCCGCCCTGGTCGCCGCCGTGTACGACGCGGTGCGCGACCGCCCGAACTTCACGGGGCTGACCCTGGGCAACGAGCTCAACCAGTTCCAGCCACCGAACCCCGCCGCGATGCCCGCCGACACCGCGCAGGTGACGCACTGGCTCGAGTCCCTGCTCGGCGCACCCCGCGACAAGGACCCGCGACACGTCGTCACGCACTCCGAGAACGACCACCTCTGGTACCGCGACGGCCACCCGTTCGTGCCAGCGCACGCCAGCCGCCTCGGGGACGTCACGACCGTGCACTCCTGGATCTTCAACGGGGTGGCCGGTCGGTACGGCGCACTCTCCGACGAGTCCGTCCGGCACGCCGAGTGGATGATCGAGCTCGCCCGCGCCTTCGCCACCGACCTCGAGCGGCCCGTCTGGCTGCAGGAGGTCGGGGCACCCGACCGGCACCTCGCCGAGTCCGAGATGCCCGAGTTCCTCGAGCGCACGGTCGCGGCGGCCCTCACGACCGAACGCCTCCACGCGGTCACGTGGTGGTGCTCCCACGACGTCTCCCGCGACCTGGGCGACTTCAAGGACCTGGAGTACTCGCTCGGTCTGCTCGACGTCGACAACCGCGTGAAGCCGCTCGGCCGGCGCTACGCCGAGGTCGTCGCCGACGCACGGCGCTCCGCCCCGGTCCCGACCCCGCGCACGAGTGCCGTCGTGGTCGACGTCGACGCGGCCGACCTGCCGATCCGTCGGGCGGACCTGGCGCCGGGCGGCCCCGTCTTCGAGCGCTGGCACCGCCTGCGCGCCGCCGGTGAGGCCGTGACCGTCGTGACGAGCCGGACCGCAGCCGACCCCGCGGCGCTGGCGGCACGGGGTGTGACCCGGGTCGTGGAGACCGCAGCGGTCTGACGGGGCCGAGCCGGGCCTCCTGGCCATTAACCGGGATCGTCACCGAGCCCGCGATCCGGGCGTACCGTGACTGCCGATCCACACAGGAAGCCGCTCCTGAGCAACCGAGCACTTGCGGCAGATGTAACTTTGCAGGCAGCGCAAAAATCGTTTCGCCAGCGCATCGGTACCGGGAGACCCTGCTCATGACCCAGACGGCGACCGCACCCGCGGCCCCCACCACGGCGTCCAACGTCGTGATGAACCACCGACAGATCCTGTTGGTGATCTACGGCCTGATGGCCGGGATGTTCCTCGGAGCCCTCGACCAGACGATCGTCGGCACCGCGATCCGTACCATCGGTGACGACCTGCACGGCCTCGACCAGCAGGCCTGGGTCACCACCGGGTACCTGATCGCCTCGACCGTGACGACGCCGATCTACGGCAAGCTCTCCGACATCTTCGGTCGGCGGCCGCTGTTCATCACGGCGATCGGCATCTTCATCGTCGGGTCGTTCGCCGCGTCGTTCTCGACCTCGATGCTCATGCTCGCCGGGTTCCGTGCGCTGCAGGGTCTCGGTGCCGGTGGCCTGATGTCCCTGCCGCTGGCGATCATGGGCGACATGCTCGCCCCCCGCGAGCGGGCGAAGTACCAGGGCTACTTCCTGGCCGTCTTCGGCATCTCGTCCGTGATCGGCCCGCTCGTCGGTGGCGTCTTCGCCGGCGCGAGCGAGCTGCTGTTCATCTCCGGCTGGCGCTGGGTGTTCCTGATCAACGTGCCGATCGGCGTCATCGCGCTGTTCATGGTGCTGACGTTCCTGCACCTGCCGAAGTTCGGCGACCGCGGCAAGCCCCGGATCGACTGGTGGGGCGCGACGCTCGTCATCGTCACCCTCGTGCCCCTGCTGCTGATCGCCGAACAGGGCCGCGAGTGGGGCTGGAGCTCCCCCGGCGCCTTCGCCTGCTACGGCATCGGTGCAGCCGGCCTGATCGCGTTCATCATCGTCGAACGGGCGATGGGCAGCGACGCGATCCTGCCGATGAAGCTGTTCGGCTCGCGGGTGTTCTCGATGTCCGCGATCCTGTCCGTGCTCGTCGGCTTCGGCATGTTCGGCGCGATGCTGACCATCCCGCTGTACCTGCAGATCGTGAAGGGCGTCACCCCGACCGAGTCCGGGTTCGCGATGCTCCCGATGGTGCTCGGCCTGATGATCTCGTCGATCGCCTCGGGACAGATCATCTCGCGGACCGGCAACTACCAGGTCTTCCCGATCACGGGCACGGCGTTCACGGCCATCGGCTTCACGATCCTGACGTTCCTGACCGCCGACCGCCCCCTGTGGTTCCTGATGCTCGGCATGTTCGGCATCGGCCTCGGGCTCGGGCAGCTCATGCAGACGCTGACCCTCGCGGCGCAGAACTCGGTGTCCCCGCGGGACATCGGCGTCGCCACCAGCGCCGCGACGTTCTTCCGGCAGATCGGCGGCACCATGGGCACCGCCGTGCTGCTGTCCGTCCTGTTCACCCTGATGCCGACGAACATCACCGCGGCGATGCAGAACGAGACCGACCTGAAGAGCGCCCTCAACGCCGCGCTCACGCCCTCGGTCGCGAACGCCTCCGAGAACAAGGGCGTGATGGACCAGATCTGGACGAAGATCGTCGATCCCGTGCAGAAGAACGTGCAGGACGGCCTGAACAACGGCGCCGTACAGGCGAAGGAAGCCGCCGACGCTGCCGTCACGAAGCAGGTCACGGCCGCCGTGCAGCAGCAGGTCGCGGCCGGCAAGCTCCCCGCCGCCGCAGCCGACACCGTCATCGCCCAGCAGGTCGACGACGCCAAGCCGGCCGCCGAGCAGCAGGCCCTCGAGACGGCTGCGGCCAAGGCGAACGCGACCGTCGTCGACGGCACGCTGCAGGTCGACTACTCGGACAAGGCACAGCGCGAGAACGTCGTCGACGAGGTCGCCCCGACGCTCATCAAGCAGCTGAAGAGCGGCGACTCGAGTGCGAGCTCGTCCGGTTCCGCGGCGACGAGCGACACCTCGTTCCTGAACGGCGCGGACAAGCGACTCACCCGTCCGTTCCTGGTCGGTTTCAGCGACTCGGCCGTCCGCGTGTACTACGTCGGCCTCGCGGTGATCCTGCTCGCGTTCGTGCTGACCTGGTTCTTCCGGGTGCCGCCGCTGCGCAAGACCTCGGCGCTGCAGGAGCAGGCGGACGCCGCACGGACCGCTGACGCTGACGCTGCGGCTGCCGGTGCGGGCGCGGGTGCTGCCGGCGCCGGATCGGGTTCGGCCGCGATCGCGTCGTCGGACTCGGTGCCGACCTCGCCCGACGTACCCGCCCAGCCCCGGTCAGCACGCGCAGTGGGATCCTCGGACGTGTCGGTGCTACCGAACGACGTCGCCACGGATGACACCCGTGCTCCCCTGCCCGACGCCACAACGCACGGCGCGCACTCGGCGGCAGCGCCCGTGGACGAACCCCCGACGATGACCGGTGCCATCCGGACCCGGGCTGCGCACGCTGCCCCGGTGGTGGACGCCGGCGCCCCTGCGACCGGGGCCGACGCTGCGGAGGCGAGTCGGGCCTCCCGGCTGGACGACGCCGACGACGCGGCGCACCCGCACGGGCGGCACTCGGCCGAGTAGGCGCTGGCGCAGGTCGGCCCTGCCGACTCGGAACGACAAGGTCGACGTCGCACGACGTCGACCTTGTCGTCTCTGCGCGCGTGCAACTGTTGCGGGCGCGCGGTTGCGTCAACCTCGATGTCGTACGACGTCGAGGGTGTCGCACTGCGCGCGCCCTCGGTGCGTGTGCATGTTCCGACGAACCACGCGTCGATCACCTCGTGGATCGTCGCAGCATGCACCCGCATCGTGTGCGTGCGCATGTTCCGACAGGACACGCGTCGATCACCTCGTGGAACGTCGCACGATGCACCCGCATGTACCCACGCGCGGCCGCGCACTCGCGCCGCCCCCGCGCCCCCGCGCCCCCGCCCGTCAGCCCGCCGGCACCGCTCCCGCGCGACCACCCGGGGCCGCACCCGCCACCTCGAACGACGCCCCCGGCAAGCGCTTCCGCATCACGTCGATCGCCGCCGGGTTGTCGTCCACCAGCACGTACCGCCGCCCGAGCGCCGACGCCACCGCGCCGGTCGTCCCGCTGCCGGCGAAGAAGTCGAGCACCCAGTCGCCCTCGCGCGAAGAGGCCTGCACGATCCGCCGCAGCACCCCCTCGGGCTTCTGCGTCGGGTAGCCGGTCTTCTCCTTGCCGGTCGGCGACACGATCGTGTGCCACCAGACGTCGGTGGGGAGCTTGCCGCGCTCGCGCTTCTCCGGTGTGACGAGCCCCGGCGCCATGTACGGCTCGCGGTCGACCGCCGACGAGTCGAACCAGTACTGCGACGGGTCCTTTACGTAGACCAGGATCGTGTCGTGCTTGGTCGGCCACCGCGACTTGGACTTGGCGCCGTAGTCGTAGGCCCAGACGATCTCGTTCAGGAACGACTCGCGGCCGAACAGCGCGTCGAGCAGGACCTTCGCGTAGTGCGACTCGCGGTAGTCGAGGTGCAGGTACAGGGTGCCGTCGGTGGTGAGGAGTCGCCAGGCCTCGATCAGTCGGGGTTCGAGGAACGTCCAGTAGTCCTCGAACCGGTCGTCGAACCGCATCAGGTCGCCGCGGACCCGCTCGTAGGTCCGTCCGTGGAACCCCATCACCGGCCCGTCGGCGCTGGGTACCGCGGACGAAGCATGCCGACGCTGGTACCGCCCCGTGTTGAACGGCGGGTCGAGGTACACGAGGGTGAACGTGCCGTCGGCGAGCGCCGGGGTCACGTCGAGGGCGTCGCCGAGGACGACGCGGTCCGGGCCTCGGTCGTCTCCCGTGTGCACGGGACCATTCTGGCGCAGCCAGCGGCGACTCGGCCTCGCGGCGTAGCCTCACCGCATGGCAGCACCCGAGGTCCGCAACGACACCGACAAGCAGCAGTACTCCCTGGTCGAGGACGGCGAGGTCATCGGCTTCGCGGCGTACGAGGTCGACGGCGACGAGATCCGCTTCGTGCACACCGAAGTCGACCCGTCGCACCGCGGTGGCGGGCACGCGTCGATCCTCGTGCAGCACGCGCTCGACGACGTGCGCGACGGCAGCCTCCGGGTCGTGCCGCAGTGCAGCTACGTCCACGCGTGGATCGAGCGGCACCCGGACTACCAGGAACTCACGACGCGCTGACGCGAGCGGCGAGCGGCGAGCGGCGAGCGACCGCCGGCGGTTCAGTACGACCGGTTGTGCGTCCCGACGCGCGCTTCGTGCCGACCGGCGCTCCGCACCGTCGGCACCTTGATGAGCACGCTGCCGCTGAGCAGGTCGTGGTCGTCGTCCGCCGGTGACGGTGCCTCCTTCGGGAGGCGCGACTGCCGTTCGTACTCGGCTTGCGTCTCGTGGCGGGTCGGCGCGAACACCTCGTCGAGCATCCCGCCGATGCCTCCGGATCCGCCGCTGCGCGTGGACTTGTTCGACAGGTCGATCCACCCCACGCGATCGGCGATCCACACCACGACGGCCACGGCGGCCACCGCCCCCAGGAAGATCAACCAGTTCACGCGAGCGACGCTACGTGGACGATCCGGCCACGACATCAGCCGCGCGGGGGATTCTCATGATCCGCACGTGTGGTTCATGGAGTCGGTCGTCACACTGGTCGAGCGGCGGCCGGAGCGTCCCCCCTCTGCTCCGGCCGCCCACCACGAGCTCGCTCAGGGCACCCGCTCGAGCCACTCCTTCGTCGCGAACTTCGTCCGCACCAGCTCCTGCGCCTTCTCGCGCTCGGCATCGGTCACCGCGCCGGGAGTCGCCCCGTACAGCTTCGTGAACGTGCCGATCAGCCGGTCGATGATCTCGGCGCGGGACAGCCCGGTCTGCGAGCGCAGCGGGTCCACGCGCTTCGCGGCCGACGTGGTCCCCTTGTCGCTCATCTTCTCGCGCCCGATCCGCAGGACCTGGACCATCTTCTCGCCGTCCATGTCGTAGCTCATGGTGGCGTGGTGGAGCAGGGACCCGGTGCCGAGGCGCTTCTGCGCAGCGCCGCCGATCTTGCCCTTGGCTGAGGTGATGTCGTTGAGCGGCTGGTAGTACGCGTCGATGCCGAGGGACTTCAGCGCCTCGATCACCCACTCGTCCAGGTACGCGTAGGAGTCCGCGAACGTCATGCCCTGCACCAGGTCGGCGGGGACGTAGAGCGAGTACGAGATGATCGCGCCGGCGTCCATGAACATCGCGCCGCCGCCGGAGATCCGCCGCACCACCTGCACGCCGAACTTCTCGGCACCGGCCGGGTCGACCTCGTTCTTCAGCGACTGGAACGACCCGATGACGACGGCGGGCTGGTCCCACTCCCAGATGCGCAGGGTCGGACCGCGGCGTCCGGCGCCGACTTCTTCGGTCAGCACCTGGTCGAGTGCGAGGTGCTCGTTCGGGCTGATCGGGCCTTCGTGGATGATCTGCCAGTCGTAGTCCTGCCACGACGATGCGCGGGACAGCGCGCGGCGGACGGCGACCCCGACGGACTCGGGTGTGAAGCCGAGCAGCACGGCGTCGGCGGGGAGCGCCCCACGGACGGCCGCGGCGATGCCGGCGGCGTCGGTCGTCGCCGGCAGCCCGTTGACGGCCTCGTCGATGAGCGGCAGCGCGTCGTCGGGTTCGAGGAAGAAGTCGCCGGCGAGCCGGAACTCCTGGATGTTCCCGTCCACCACGTCGAGGTCGCCGACGACCAGTTTTCCACCTGGGACCTTGTACTCACCGTGCACGCGTCGAGCCTACGCCCGCCACCTGTCGGACTGGAGGCGCGGGTCGGCGCCGCCACGGGCCTCCCGTCCGCCAGCCGGTACCGTCTCAGGACGCGGCGCGCGCCGTCACCCGGTCCAGCCACGCGACCAGGTCGGCCACGACCTCGTCGCGGTTCGTCTCGTTGTAGACCTCGTGCCGCGCACCCTCGTAGACCTGCACCGTGACGTCGGACAGTCGTCCGCGCCGCCGGTAGGCCTGCGCCAGCCGCTCGACCGACCGCGGCCCCCCGAGCGCGTCGTCGGACCCGACCTGCAGCAGCATGGGCAGGTCGTGCGGGATCCCCCGCCGCGGGACCCCGAGCAGCCGGAGTGTGTCGGGCAGCCCGAACAGGCCGATGACGTCGGCCTCGACGGCGAGCGGGTCGACGGACATCGCGTCGATGATCTTCCGGTCGCGGGTGAGCCACTCGAACTTGGTCGGACCGGAGCCCGCGTGCCGTGCGTTGAGGTCGCCGCTGTTCATCCAGCCGGGCAGCCGGTAGGCCGTGGCGGAGAGCACGACCCCGTCCCACGACTCCGACGAGCTGTTCACGATCCGCTGCGCCATGAGCGAGCCCCACGAGTGCCCGAGCAGCACCAGTGGCACGCCGGGGGTGTCCGCTCGGGCGACCTCCCCCATCTGCTCGACGGCGGCGATCGCGGCGCGCAGTCCGCCGGGGCCGAGCCGACCGAGCTTGGCGTGGTCGCCGTCCCACTGGCCGAGGCCGGTGCGCCCGTGCCCGCGGTGGTCGTTCGCGTGCACGGTGTACCCGGCACGCACGAGGTCCTGTGCCAACGGCTCGTACCGCAGCCCGTGCTCGCCGACGCCGTGCGCGATCTGCACGATGCCCTTGGGGCGCGCCGCTCGCCAGGTCGAGTAGACGATCTCGACGCCGTGGGCGTCGGTGAACGAGGCGTCGCCTCGCGCTGCGGAGAAGGTGGGCACACCCGCAGTTTCGCAGACGCTGCCATCTTCGCAGAACCGGGTGACCCAGCACCTGTTCATCCGGCGTTCACGCAGGGGCTTCGGGGCGGGCCTACCGTCCCCGGCATGGACGTCCTCGTCATCGTCGTGCTCGTGATCGTGGTGGCCCTCGTGTTCGACTTCACGAACGGGTTCCACGACACCGCCAACGCCATGGCCACGTCGGTCGCCACCGGGGCGCTCAAGCCCCGGACCGCCGTGCTCATCTCCGCCGTCCTCAACGTGGTCGGCGCGTTCCTCTCCACCGAGGTTGCCAAGACCGTCTCGCAGGGCATCATCCGCGAGGGCCAGGACGGCGTCCACATCTCCCCCACGATGATCTTCGCCGGGCTGGTGGGCGCGGTCCTCTGGAACCTCGCCACGTGGTACCTCGGGCTGCCCTCGTCGTCGACGCACGCGCTGTTCGGCGGGCTGATCGGCGCATCGATCATCGGCGCCGGGCTGAACTCGGTGGACTGGGCGACGGTGGTGTCGAAGGTCGTGCTGCCGGCGCTGCTCTCACCGGTCATCGCCGGGGTCATCGCCCTGGTGGCCACCTACCTGGCGTACGTGCTCACGAAGAACGCCACGACGCACGGTGCGGCGACGGGCTTCCGGCACGGCCAGACCGTCTCGGCATCGCTGGTGTCGCTCGCGCACGGCACCAACGACGCGCAGAAGACGATGGGTGTCATCACCCTGACGCTCATCGCCGCGAACTACCAGGACAGCGGGACCGGCCCGGCGCTCTGGGTGATCCTGGCCTGCGGACTCGCGATCGGCCTCGGTACCTACACGGGCGGCTGGCGGATCATGCAGACGGTCGGCAAGAAGATCTCCGACGTGCAGTCGCCGCAGGGCTTCGCGGCCGAGACGAGTTCCGCCGCGACGATCCTCATCTCGTCGCACCTCGGCTTCGCCCTGTCGACGACGCACGTCACCAGCGGTTCGGTGATCGGGTCCGGGCTCGGCAAGAAGCTCGCCGACGTGCACTGGTCGGTCGTCGGCCGCATCGTCGTCGCGTGGGTGATCACGTTGCCGGCGGCCGCGGTGGTCGGCGGGTTGGCGACCTGGCTCGCCTCGACCTCGGCGGTCGGCCTCGTGCTGGTGGCGGTGCTCGCCCTGGCCGGCGGGCTCACGTTCTACGTCCTCGCCAAGCGCAAGCCGATCTCGCACGACGACGTCGCCGCCGGATCGACCGAACCCACCGACCAGGCCGAGCCGCAGCCGGCCGGCGCGCAGGACTGAGGGGAACGACGATGGAGATCGACTTCACGAGCATCGGCCTGGTCGCGGGCGTCGGCTTCGTGGCCGCGGTGGGCATCGTGCTCGTCTACACGCTCGGCCTGCGGCTGCTCGGCGCCGGGCAGCCGCTCGACACCGGGGGTGAACGCACCCAGTACTCCGAGGAGACCCCGCGGTCCGGGCACACGCCGCCGGCAGCACTGGCGGGTGCCGTCCTGTGCTTCGCGGTCTGTGCGGCAGCCGTGCTCGCTGGCATCTGGCTCACGATCCCCCAGTTCCACTAGCACGTTCCTTCCCATCGCCCCCGCGCTGGGAAGCGGAAACGGGCGTACCTGGTCGAAACTTTCGACCAGGTACGCCCGTTTCGACCAGGTACGCCCGGAACGCCTACGCGACCGACGTCAGTGCGCGGAGTACCCGCCGTCGACCAGGTGGTAGCTGCCCGTGATGAACGAGGCCTTGTCGCTCAGCAGGAAGAGCACGAGCGCGGCGACCTCCTTGTCGGTGCCGAGACGCTTCGTGGCGTGCTCCGCTTCCAGCGCCGAGATGGCCTCGGGCGTCATGGCGTTGCGGAGCAGCGGGGTGTCGATGAAGCCCGGGCCCACGGCGTTGGTGCGGACGCCCTGCGCCGAGTACTCGAGCGCGGCGACCTTGGTCAGGCCGGCCAGGGCGTGCTTCGATGCGACGTACGCGGCGTTCTGCGCGATGCCGACCGTGCCGAGCACCGACGCCATGTTGACGATCGAGCCACCGCCGGCGGCGACCATCGCGGGCAGCTCGTAGCGGAGCCCGTAGAAGACGCCGTCGAGGTCGACCGCACGGACGCGGTCCCAGGCGGCGATGTCGTACTCGCCGATCTTCTGCGGGGCGGCGCCGATGCCGGCGTTGTTCACGGCGAGGTGCAGCGCGCCGTACGTCTCGACGGCGTACTGGACCATGCGCTCGTTGTCGGCGGCGACGGCGGAGTTGGCCTCGAACGCGCTGGCGGTGCCGCCGGCCTCCGTGATCTCGGACGCGACCCGCTGGGCAGCGTCGAGCTTGATGTCGGTGACGACGATCGTGGCACCCGCCGCGGCGAGCTCCTTCGCGACGGACTCGCCGATGCCGCTGCCACCACCGGTGACGATGGCGACCTTGCCCTCGAACTCGGACATGATTCCTTCTCTCTGAACAACACCTGTTGTCCAGGACAACGGTACACCCGAAAACCAGTTCGTTCACTGAACTAATGAGCTAGGCTAACGACCTGTGACCGACGCCACCGACCTCCGCATCGCCGTGAACCGGCTGTCCCGGACGCTCCGCGCGCAGAAGGCCGACACGACCGTCACCGACGCCCAGTTCGCGGCGCTCGCCCGGCTCCACCGCGACGGCGCGATGACCCTCGCCGACCTGAGCCGCCAGGACGGCGTCACCCCGCCCTCGATGACGAAGACCATCGCGGTGCTGGTCGAGCGTGGCCTGGTGTCCAAGGGCGGCCACGACGACGACCGGCGCAAGGTCGTCCTCTGCGCCACCCCGGCCGGGGCCGCGTTCGTCGAGGAGACCCGTCGCCGCCGTGACGGCTGGCTCACCCCGCGGCTCGCCGCACTCACCCCCGTCGAGCGCGCCACCCTCGCCGACGCCACCGAGATCATGAGGAGGTTGGCCCAGCAGTGACCGCCATGTTCCGCTCCCTCGCCGGACGCAACTACCGCATCTGGTTCGCCGGTGCCCTGGTGTCGAACGTCGGTACCTGGATGCAGCGCACCGCCCAGGACTGGATCGTCCTGACCCAGCTCTCCGACAACGACGCCGTCGCGGTGGGGATCACGATGGCGCTGCAGTTCGGCCCGCAGCTGCTGCTCCTCCCCCTGACCGGCCTCGCCGCCGACCGCTTCGACCGTCGCAAGATGCTCATGCTCACCCAGGCACTGATGGGCCTGCTCGGGCTGGGCCTCGGCGTCATGGTCCTCACGCACACCGCCACGCTGCTCGCGCTGTACGGTTTCGCCCTCGCGCTCGGCATCGTCGCCGCGTTCGACACCCCGATCCGGCAGGCGTTCGTCTCCGACGTCGTGCAGGGCGAGAACGTCGCGAACGCCGTCGCACTGAACTCCGCCTCGTTCAACGCCGCCCGCCTGATCGGCCCCGCGGTCGCCGGCGTGCTCATCGCTGCCATCGGCTCCGGCTGGGTGTTCGTCATCAACGCCGGCTCGTTCCTGGCGGTCCTCATCGCCCTGCGCTTCGTCGACCCCGCGCAGCTCGCCGAGCGGGTGCACGCCGGCCGCGGCAAAGGGCAGATCGTCGCCGGCTTCCGGTACGTGCGCACCCGGCCGGACATCATCGTCGTGCTCTGCATGATCTTCGTCGTCGGCACGTTCGGCGTGAACTTCCCGATCTTCACCTCGACGATGGCGCGCGTCGAGTTCCACCAGGGCGCCGGCGAGTTCGGCCTGCTCAACTCGGTGATGGCGATCGGATCGGTGTTCGGCGCCCTGATGTCCGCCCGCCGGGACAAGCCGCGGATGCGCACGCTGGTGCTCGCAGCCGGAGGCTTCGGCCTGGCGTGCACGGCTGCCGCCCTCGCACCCACGTACTGGACGTTCGCGTTCGTCCTGGTGTTCGTCGGACTCGCGGCGCTGACCTTCATGACCACCGCGAACGCCCTGGTCCAGACCACCACCAAGCCCGCGATGCGCGGCCGCGTGATGGCGCTCTACATGGCGATCTTCGCCGGCGGCACCCCGATCGGCGCCCCGATCGTCGGTGCCATCGCGGACGCGTGGGGTCCCCGCTGGGCCATCGCGGTCGGCGCGGCGTCGGGCTTCGTGGCGCTCGCCATCGCGATCGTCTGGCTCGTCCGCTTCCAGCGCCTCCGGCTCCGGTACGACGCGGACACCCGCCTGCACCTCGCGGTCACGCACGCGATGCCGGTGGTCGGCACTCGCGCCTCGCGCGCTGCGCTCCGCCGGGAGCTCGAGCGCGAAGAGGCGGTCGCCGACCGCTCCAGTGCCGTCTGACGCGTCCAGTCCGCGAAAGCGACAGATCTCCGAGACGCGGCAGCGTCCATCTCGCGAAAGCGACAGATCTCCGCGAACCGTTGGCGGGGCTCTGACGCTTTCGCGTGGCGGACGGGAGGCACGGGTCGGGCCCGCCACGGGCCTCCCGGCCGTCGCCGGTCCGGTCCAGGGCCGCGATCAGTGCGCGGGTTCGGTCACCGCGAAGACGCGCTCGTCGAGCGCCGCGGTGACACGGTCCGCAGCGGCCGCGAGCCGGTCGCCGGCATCGCCGACGACGCCGAGCGCTGCGTCCGGCGGGACGGCCTCGAGCCGGTCGCGGGCGGCGGAGAACGCCGCAACTTCCTCCGCGACGCAGGACGGAGCCACGTCGGCCAGGCACTCGGCGGCCCGTCGGACGGTGAAGCGCAGCGACCGCGGACTGTGCTCGTCCAGGAGCAGGAACGCCGCGGCGTCGTCCGGCACCGGATGGTGGTCCCGGCCACGCAGGAAGGCCTCGCCCGCACCGCAGGACCGGAGCGCCGCCGTCCACGAGGTGACCGAGTCCGGTTCGAGCAACCCCGAGGCGAGCAGCCGGGCGGTCGAGGCGACCCGGGTCAGGGAGCGGCCCAGGGTGAAGAACTCCCAGACCTCGTCGCGACTGGCGTCCCCTTCGACCACGCCGATCGCAAGGGCGCTGCGTTCCCGAGCCCAGCCGAGGAACTCGTGCGCGCGGCCCGGGGCGATCTTGCGCGGCATGCGCGAACGGGTGACGTCGAGGCAGTCCCAGAGTTCGCTCGAGACGACCTCGCGGGCTCGACGGGCGTGGTCCCGCGCGACGGCGACCGCGGCGGCGATGGACGCCGGCTCGTGGCGGTCCAGCGCCAGGGCGTCGATGGTCGCGGACCGGTCGGCGTCGTTCGCCGGTCCGGCGGTCCCCACCACCGAACGGAGCTCCGCGGCGACGGCCCGGTCGTCCTCGACGGTGCCGGGTTCGCGTCGGGCGACGTAGACGTCGAGCAGGCGTGCGACCACGTCGGTGCGCTCGACCGCGCTCCCCACGTGGAAGACGTTCCCCGCGAGTCGGCTCAGCACGGCTGCTCCTGCATCCCCAGAACCTAACCAGCGGGCGTTGCGGGAGTGTTTCGGAGCCGCGTCACGGGTGTTGCAGTGTCCGATGTCCGCGCACGGGCCTGGGTCTCCGCCGCGATACCGACCCCTCGCTAGACAATCTAACTAGAGCGTCTAGCATTGCAGGATGACGTCCGAGGTCCTGACCAGCACCGCGGGGTTCTGGTACGAGGACTCCCCGGTCACCGCCGTCGACGTCCTGAACGCCCTGCGCCGGTACCGCACCGCCGAGAGCGCCGCGCAGCGTCGGGCTCGTGAAGCCCTGGGGATCGGCGAGAACGCGCTTCTCGCACTGCGGGTCCTCATCGACGCCGAGCACGACGGCCGGACCGTCAACGCGAAGGACCTGGCCGAGCGCCTCGAGATCACGGCGGCGTCGACCTCGGCACTCGTCGACCGGCTGGTCCGCAGCGGCCACGTCGAGCGGCACCAGGACCCGATCGACCGCCGCGGCGTGATCCTCACCGCCACGGGGACGTCGATGGGCCATGCCCTGCGCGTGATCGAGGAACTCGACGCCCGTGCCCTCGAGGTCACCGAGCACGTGCCGTCCGACGAGATGGCCGTCGTCGTGGACTTCCTCGACGAGATGGTCCGCGTGGTCGACGACGTCGACGCAGGCGCCCGCACGCTCCGCCGCGCGTAACCTGCTGTCCATGGACCCTCGCGGCACGCACGACCCCGAGGACGACATGCCGTTCGCCGAACTCGACTCGCGGGCCCGCGCCGACGCCGCACTCCGACGGATCCAGGGCGGGGCCGATCCGGCGCGCGAGGCCTTCGACCTGGCGAACACCATGAACGACGAGGCCGTGGGGCGGCTCACGGCACGGCTGCGACGGTTCCTCCGCCGCGACTGACGCGTCGACTCGCGCGCCGACTCGCGCGCCGACTCGCGCGCCGACTCAGAAGGCGGTGCCGACCGCCGCGATGTCGTCGCCGCCGTGCCCGGCTGCGCTCGCGTCGGCGTAGACCCGCCCCAGGGCGTCGAGGAGCGTGGTGGACACGTCGTTCGCCCGCGCGGCCTCGGCGATCAGCCCGATGTCCTTCCGCAGCCCGTCGAGCGCGAACTGTGCCGGGAACTCCCCCGCGATGATCGCCGCGCCCTTGGTGTGCGCGTAGGCCGAGTCGCTCGCGCTGCCGTCGATCGCGTCGAGGAACAGCTGCGGATCGAGCCCGAGCGCCGCGGCGAGGGCGAGCGACTGCCCCGTGGCCGCGGTGATCGAGGCGATCCAGGCGTTGGCCGCGAGCTTGAGCGCGGTCCCGTCGCCGACCCGCTCGCCGGCGCGGATGGTCTTCGCGCCGATCGCGTCGAGCACGGGGACGACGCGGTCGACCTGGTCGGCGGGGCCGGCCGCCAGCATGGTGAGCTTCCCCTGCTCCGCCGGGGCCTTCGTGCCGAGCATCATCGCTTCGACCAGGGTGATGCCGTACTTCGCGGCGAGCTGCACGACGGTCTCGGTGCCGTCGACGCCGATCGTGGACGCCTGGATCCACACGGCGTCGGTCGGAGCGTCGCCGGCGGCCTGTTCGAGCACGTCGACCACGGCGTCGGTGTCGAAGAGGGTCAGGAGGACCACCTCGGCGTGCTCGACGGCGGTACCCGGGTCCGTGGCGACCGTCGCACCGTGCTCACCGAGCGGCGCGGCCTTGTCGGCACTCCGGTTCCAGACCGTGACCTGGTGCCTCTCGCGCAGCAGTGATCCCGCCACGCCGGCACCCATCGCCCCGGTCCCCAACACCGTCACTCGCACGTGCGTCTCCGTCCTGCCACGGCTCGGTGCCCCGGCGTTCCCGACGCTACGCGCTCGACCGTCGTCGCTGTCAGAGGAGCCCGCGGGCCTGCAGCCAGGTGGCCGGATCGACCGGGACCCCGCCGACGATGACCTCGAAGTGCAGGTGCGCCCCGGTGGAGACGCCGGTGTTGCCGACGGCGCCGAGGCGTTGACCGGCCGACAGGACCTGACCGGGTCGCACCCCGATCGCCGACAGGTGGCCGTACCGGGTCTGGGTGCCGTCGGCGTGCTGGAGCAGGACCTGGTTGCCGTAGCCGCCGAGGACCCCGGCGGAGACGACGCTGCCGGGCATCGCGGCGACGACGGTGGTGCCGATCGGAGCCGCGAAGTCGATGCCCTGGTGGTTCGTCGTGCAGGCGGAGCACCCGGTCACCCAGCGCGAGCCGAACCCACCGGCGGCCGGCACGTTCCCCGCGGTGGGGCGGGCCGCGGCATCCGACGAGCCGACGGCGGTCGCACGTGCCTGCGCGGCGGCAGCCCTGCCGATGGAGAAGCCGTCGCGGTCGACGGAGAGCCGGGCGGAGCCGTCGGCGACGAACTGCTGCACGCCGAGCACGGGGCTACTCGGCGACGGGGTCGATGCCATCGCGGTCTGCGGGGAGCCGACGGCGACGAAGAGACAGGTCACCGCGGCGGTCGCCGTCGCGGGCAAGGCGCGGCGGACGGAACTGCGGAAGGAGGAGGGGGAAGCCGGGGTGGCGGAAGGGGGAGCCACCACCCCGGCGGCTCTGGGGGCGTCCGGACGCGTGCCGTGCCCAGCACGGCGCCGCTCGGACGCTTCGGGTCGGCGAGTACGGGAGCGGTTCGCGGCCCGCCGCTCGGCACCGCGCGGGCGCAGCGGGAGGCCGTCAGCGGGCGTCGTCATCGCTCGGGGACCGCCGGGCTCAGACGCGGACGACGCCGTCGCGGGCGATCCGGTCGAGTTCGGTCGCGACGGCGTCGACGACCGCTCGGGTGATGGCGTCGGCGACGGTCTCGACCAGGACGAGCTGCTCGGGCTGCACGCGGAGCTCGGTGACCACCGACGGGGTGACGCGGACCGTGATGTCGTCGATCGCGGCGACGAGGGCCGCGGGCACGAGGGTCGAGTCACCGGCACGGACGGGAGCGGTCATCGGTGAGGTCGGTGCGGGCGCTGCGGCCGCGCGAGCCGGGGTCGGAACCGGTGCCGGGACGACGTGGGCCTCGGGCTGGTCGCGTCGCTGGGCGATGGAGTCGAAGAGCGGGGTGGAGGACATGCTGCTGACCGTCCGATCTGAGTCGTGGTTGCGGGCCGTTGTCGGGCGACCCGTCGGGGATGCGTGCCGTGCGGCACGTCCCTCATTCAACCATCGATATTTCAGATGTGCAATAGTGACCGAACAGATCGCGATCAGTCGGGGTCGACGGCAGCCGCGGTCGGGTCGTCGGGCTGCAGTGCCCGCTTGACCCGCTCGACGATCGTCGCCGGCGGGTTGTTGTACGTGTTCGCCGGCTCCTGCCCGCTGAGCTCCTGGATCGCGGTCATCACCGCATCGGTCGCGTGACGGCGCGCGCGTCCGGACGATGCCTCACCGAACGAGGACAAGTCGATCGGCTTCCCGAACTCGATCGTCACCTTCGCGAGCTTCGGCAGCTTCGAGCCGACGGGCTGCACGTCCTGCGTGCCCGTCAGCGCCACGGGCACCACGGGCGCGCCGCTCGTCAGTGCCAGCCAGGCCACACCCGTGCGGCCCTTGTAGATCCGGCCGTCCAGGGAGCGGGTGCCCTCCGGGTAGATCGCGAAGGCCTCGCCCTCGTTCAACCGCGCGAGCCCCAGGTCGAGCGCCTGCTGTGCCGCGGCCCCCGCACCGCGCTCGACGCCGATCGCACCGATGCCGCCGAAGAACGCCCGCGACACCGCGCCGCGGAACCCGGTGCCGGTGAAGTACTCCTGCTTCGCGAGGAAGGCGACCTTCCGCGGTGCCATCAACGTGATCGCCGGGGAGTCGATGAAGGAGCGGTGGTTGCTCGCGAGGATCACCGGTCCGCGCCTGGGGACGTTGCGGCGTCCGATGATCTTCGGTCGCCAGAGCATCCGCGCGAGCGGTGTCACCACTGCGCGGCTCAGCACGGTGGCGAACTTGGTCGAACCGGACACCGGGCCTCCTCGTCGTGACGGCGAACTCCCGAGTGTAATCACGCCTGCGAGCAGTACATGCCCACGGCGGCATGCGCGTCCGACCGTGGGGTCAGTCGGCCTCGGACGCGACGACGTCGAGCACCGCGCGGCCGTACCGCTCGAGCTTCGCGGCACCGACCCCGGAGATCTCGGCGAGCTGGTCGACGTCGGACGGACGCACCGCCGCGATGCCGCGGAGCGTCGCGTCGTTGAACACCACGTACGCCGGCACACCCTGCTCGCGCGCCTGGGCTGCACGCCAGACCCGGAGGGCCTCGAACAGGCCGACCGCCTGCTGGGGCATGTCGGTGACGACGGTCCGGCGGGACGACCGGCTCGCCCGCGGCGCCTTCACCGGATCGCGACGCATCCGCACCTGGACCTTGCCGGTCAGGACCTCGGCGCTCGTCGGGCTGAGGACGACCGTGCCGAACCCGTCGCCCGAGACCGCGGCGTAGCCCTGCGCGAGCAACTGCCTGGCCACAGCGCGCCACTCACCGTCGGACAGGTCGGAACCGATGCCGAAGGTCGCCAGGGACTCGTGCTGCAGTTCCTGCACCCGCGGTGACTGCTTGCCGACCAGGATGTCGACGAGATGGGCGACGCCGTACCGCTGACCGCGCTCACGCTCGAGCCGGACGACCGTGGACAGCAGCTTCTGCGCGGGCACGGTGCCGTCCCACGACTCGGGCGGGGCGATGCACGTGTCGCAGTTGCCGCAGGCCGTGGACGGCTGCCCGAAGTACGCCAGGAGCCGCACCCGGCGGCACTCGATCGTCTCGCACAGGCTCAGCATGGCGTCGAGGTGGGCGCTGAGCTGCCGACGGTGTGCGGCGTCGCCCTCGGACTGGTCGATCATCCGTCGCTGCTGCACGACGTCGTTCAGGCCGTACGCCAGCCACGCGGTCGAGGGCAGGCCGTCGCGCCCGGCACGACCGGTCTCCTGGTAGTACCCCTCGACCGACTTCGGCAGGTCGAGGTGCGCCACGAACCGGACGTCGGGCTTGTCGATGCCCATGCCGAAGGCGATCGTCGCGACCATGACGATGCCGTCCTCGCGCAGGAAGGTCGACTGGTTGCGCGCACGCACCCGGGCGTCGAGCCCTGCGTGGTACGGCAGCGCCTGGATGCCCTGTTCGGCCAGTGCGGTGGCGGTCCGCTCGACCGACTTGCGCGACAGGCAGTAGACGATGCCCGAGTCGCCGCTGTGCTCGGTGCGGATGAAGGTGAGGAGCTGCTGCAGCGCGCCGGTCTTCGGTTCGATGCGGTACTGGACGTTCGGGCGGTCGAAGTCGGCGACGAAGTGTGCGGCGTCGTCGAGGCCGAGCCGCGCCGAGATCTCCTGGTGGGTCTGCGGGGTCGCCGTGGCCGTGAGGGCGATCCGGGGCACGGTCGGCCAGCGCTCGTGCAGGACGCTCAGCTCGAGGTAGTCCGGCCGGAAGTCGTGGCCCCACTGGGCGACGCAGTGCGCTTCGTCGATGGCGAACAGCGACACCCGCGCCCGGTCGAGGAGCGCGCGCGTGGACTCGAGCCGGAGCCGCTCGGGCGCGAGGTAGAGCATGTCGACCTCGCCCTGGACGACCGCGCGCTCGACCCGGGCACGCTCGTCGGGCCCCTGCGTCGAGTTGAGGAAGGCGGCACGCACCCCGTTCGCCGCGAGGGCGTCGACCTGGTCCTGCATGAGCGCGATGAGCGGCGACACCACGACCCCGACGCCGTCGCGTACGAGCGCGGGCACCTGGTAGCAGAGCGACTTGCCACCGCCGGTGGGCATGAGCACCAGGGCGTCACCGCCGGCGACCACCTGGTCGATGATCGCCGCCTGCTCGCCACGGAAGTCGTCGTAGCCCCACACGCGGTGCAGGACGTCGAGCGCGGCGGCTCGCGAAGCAGACACGGCGGCGGGCGCGGGCGTGGTGCTCATGCCACGAGCCTACGGGCGACCGGCGACACCCACGGCACTGTCCACAGCGGCACGGTCCACAGCAGCTGCGTCGACATCGTTGGCGTTAGCCGGCGCGACGGCCCAGCCCGTGCCCGCCGGGCCGAGCCAGCGCTTGCCACCCGCCCACACCGGCGGCGTCCCGCGGAACCGCGGCGCCTGGTGCCCGGCGAACGTCCGGTCGAGCTTCCGCCACCACGCCAGGACCTCGACCATGCCCCAGAACGCGAGCGAGGTGCCGAGGGTGACGAGCCAGCCACCGAGCGTGCCGTTGGCGTCCGAAGACGCCAGGTCGATCCCCGACCAGCCCGGCGCCTGCAGCACGAAGATCATGATGTTGTTGAAGGCGTGCTGCAGCACGGTGGCCTCGAGACCGCCGGTGCGGAGCACGATGATCGCCGCGATCAGGCCGAACGAACCGACGTCGAGGATGCCCCAGACGTTGTAGCCGTTCGGGATGTGCAGCACCGCGAAGACGACGGTCGACACCGCGACGGCGATGATCGTGCCGGTGCGTCGCGGGATCCACGAGGCGATCGTCTGCATGAGGAAACCGCGGAAGATGAACTCCTCGGCCGCGCCCTGGAACGGGACGAGCAGCACGACGAGGACGAGCGTGAGCGTGAGGGTGCCGAGGGAGACCGACGACTGCCCGATCGCGGCGTGGTCCCAGCCGAAGCCGCCGTCGAACGTGAACATCCCGCTGGTCTGCACGAGGAACATCACCACGGCGATGACGAGGGTCGGCAGCACGCACCACGCCGTCCACGCCCACCGCACCCGGAAGCGCGTCGACGTCAGGATCGCGCCGGGCCCGAGCCGTGCGACCTTTACCGCCAGCAGGATGCCGGGCAGCAGGACGACCAGCGACACCAGGGTCAGCGACAGGATCAGCGGATCGGTCGGGTCCAGGGCTCCGCGCTGCAGGTCGTCGAGCAGGTCGTACAGGCCGGACTCGCCCCCGACCGCCGCGACCGGGACGAAGTACGCGACGGTGAGGAGCACCTGCGAGGCGAGGTACCAGCCCGCCAGGAACGCGAGGGCGACCAGCGGGCGCCACCACCTCCATCGTGCGTCGACACGGGTCAGGCGGTGGTAGGGAACACTCACGCCCCGCAGGCTACCGGGCCGGGCAGGATGGGACCCGTGCTCACCGTGCTGTTCGGCCTGACCGGAGCCGTCGTCTACGGTTTCGCCGACTTCCTCGGCGGGCTCGCCTCGCGGCGCATCCGTCCGGTGGCGGTCACCGCCGTCGCCGCGGCGATCGGGATCGTGCCGCTGCTGATCGGTCTGGCCGTGCTCGGGGGCACGCCGTCGTGGGCGGGCACCCTCTGGGGCGCCGTCGCCGGACTGTCCGGCGCGGTCGGGGTCCTGTTGCTCTACGCCGCGTTGGCGATCGGCCCGATGAGCGTGCTGTCCCCCCTGACCGCGGTGTTCGCCGCCGTCGTCCCGGTCCTGGTGGCCGTGGCCCGCGGGACCGTCCTGTCACCGCTGGCCGTCGCCGCGGTGGTCGTGGCCGTCGTCGCGGTGGTGCTGGTGGCGGCCGTGCGGGACACCTCGGGTGCACGACTCACCGTGCGTGGGGTCGTCGCGGCCGCGGTCGCCGGGTGCGGGTTCGGCGGGATCGTGCTGGCGTACGACGCGACACCGCCCGGCGCGGGCATCCACCCGCTCGTGGTCGCGCGGGTGCTGCAGACGGTGCTGCTGGGTGCGGCGGCGCTCGTGGTGACGGTGCGTGCCGGGCGCGGGGCGCGGTCTGGAGGCGCGGCAGACCCCGCAGCGTCGGTCGGCGTCGCAGGGTCTGCCGTGCCTCCAGGGCGCTGGTGGCCGCCGCGTCTGCTGCTGACGGTCGCGGCGTGCGGCGTCCTCGACGCCCTGGCGAACGTGTGCATCCAGGCGGGGCTGCACGCGAGCGACGACCCGGGCACCCTGCCCGTCGTGAGCGTGCTCAACGCGCTCTACCCCATCGGCACGGTCGTGCTGGCCGGGGTGGTGCTGCGGGAGCGGTTGACCGCGCCGCAGTGGATCGGCATCGCGCTGGCGTTCATCGCGTCGGTGGGCCTGGCCCTGGCGTGACCGGACGACTCAGACGTCGGGGATGAGTCGCTTGCCGAGCGACACGGTGCGGTCGTCGGAGTACCCGAGGGACTCGTAGAAGCCGAGCACCCGCTCGTTGCCGGCACGGATCTGCAGGTTCACCTTCGGGCAGCCGAGGTCGGTGAGCAGCCGCTCGAACTCGGCCATCAGTGTCCGGCCGAGACCGGAGCCCTGCAGGTCCGGCTGCACGGCGAGGTAGTTGACCCAGCCGCGGTGCCCGTCGAAACCGACCATCCCCGCGGCGACGACGGCGCTGCTCTCCGACTCCGCCACCAGGAAGAGCTCGGGCTGGACCGTGGCCTTGCGCGCGATGTCGCGGCGGGGGTCGTTCCACGGGCGGACGAGACCGCACGATTCCCAGAGGGCGACGACCGCGTCGGTGTCGTCGGCGCGGAACGGGCGGATCCGGTACTCCATCCCCCCACGTTACGGGGTGTGGAGAACGTCGTCACCGGACCGTCGTCGTGATCTGATAGACCTGTCCGACCGACCAGCCGATCAGGAGCCCCGTGACCGCACACGACACCATCCCGTCGCGCCGCAGCGCGCGGGACGACGACGGCGGCAGACGGTCCGGGCGCCGTTCCCCCCGGCGACGGCAGACGGTCGGTGGCGCGATCGTCTCGCTCATCGCCGAACTGCTCATCATCGCGGGTGCCGGCACCGGGCTGTACGTGGTGTGGACCGCGTGGTGGACGGACGTCGTGGCGGTCAACGAGCAGTCGAAGCTCGTCGAGGGGCTCGACCAGCTGAAGACCCCGGACGGGGCCGGAACCGAGCACCGCGGCACCGCACCTGTGCTCGCCGAGCCACCGGATCTCTCCGACGTGTTCGGCACGATGCAGATCCCCCGCTTCGGCAAGGACTACAACCGGCCGATCGGCGAGGGCACGGACCGTGAGAAGGTCCTCAACACCATCGGGCTCGGGCACTACCAGGACACCGCGATGCCCGGTGCTCCCGGCAACTTCGCCGTCGCCGGGCACCGCGTGACCTACGGCAAGCCGCTCAACCAGATCGCGGAGCTCAAGAAGGACGACTCCGTCGTCGTGCGGGTCACCGACGCGAAGGCGAAGTTCGACGTCTGGTACGTCTACAAGGTCACCGACAGCCAGATCGTCACGCCGGACCACATCGAGACGATCGCGCCGGTGCCGAACAAGCCCGGAGTCGACCCCTCGCCGTCGGACCGCTGGCTGACCCTGACCGCGTGCCACCCGATGTGGTCGGCAGCCGAACGGTTCGTCACGCACGCGAAGCTCGACTACTGGATGCCCGCTTCCGAGGGCACCCCGAAGGAACTCTCGGAGACGGCCAAGTGATCTTCCCCCTCGTCTGGCGGCTGCTGCCCGGCCCCACGTTCCTGAAGATGCTCGAGCTGCTCGTGCTGCTCGCCGCGATCGTGTTCGTCCTGTTCCAGTGGGTGTTCCCGTGGATCGCGGCGGACATCCTGCCGCCGCCGGACGGCACCGTGGAGTCCACGCCGACCCCGTGACGGGTTACACCCGGAACCAGGACCGGCGCCGGACGGCAGGCGGCGTCAGACCGTTGTCGTCACCTGCGAGCCGCCGGCCGCGGTGCGACGCACGGCGATCCGCTCCGGGATCCGCTGCTTGAGTTCCTCGACGTGGCTGACGATGCCGACCTGCCGTCCACCGGCGGTCAGTCGCGACAACTGCCCGATGACGTCGTCGAGGGTCTCCGGGTCGAGCGTGCCGAACCCCTCGTCGACGAAGAGCGTGCCGAGCGAGACGCCACCGGCCTCGGCTTGCACGACGTCGGCCAGCCCGAGCGCCAGGCACAGCGACACGGTGAACGTCTCGCCGCCGGACAGGCTGCGGGGGTCCCGCACGGTGTCGGTGGAGTGGTCGTGCACGGCGAGTGCCAGGCCGGTCCGGCGTGCCCGTGACCCGGACTCCCGCTCGTCCGAGGTCTCGAGCGTGAACCGCCCCGCGAGCATCGCCCGGAGTCGGTCGTTGGCCGCGGCGACGACGTCCTCGAACCGGCGCATGAGCACGTAGGTGCCCAGGGTGATCCCCGTCGGGTTCGCCGCGGTGACCCCGTTCGCGATGTCGGCGAGCCGGACCACGGCGCGGCTGCGTGCCGACGTCTCGTCACGGGCACGGGTCGCCCGGGTGACCTCGGTCGCGCACCGGTCGACCGCGTCGGCACGGTCGGCCGCGGAGACGGTGACCGCGGCGGCCTCGTCGAGTGCGGCGGCAGCGCGCTGGCGTCCGGCCCGGGCGCCGTCGAGGTCGAGGCGTTCCGCGGAGTCGTCCGCCGCGGCGACCACGGCGGGTTCGGCCAGACCGGCCACGACGACGGCCCGCTCGGCCTCGGCCGCACTGATCAGCGCCCGCAGCCGGTCGGTGCTGTCGGGTTCGAGCCGTCCGGCCCGCGCTGCGGCGACGTCGGCGAAGTCCTGGTCGTCGAGGACCCGGTCGACCTCGGTACGGCGGTCGTCGCGGGCACGGGTCGCGGCGGCCACCCGTTCGTCGGCCTGCACGACCGCGCGGTACGCCTCGAGTCGCTCGTCGAGGAGCTCGACGGCTGTCCGGAGCGTCGCGGGACGCTCGTCGAGGAGTGCTCCGAGCCGCTCGAGCGCCGCGGCCACGGTGCCGAGGTCGGTGTCGAGCCGCTCGGCGTCGGCCAGCGCGGTCGAGACCAGGACGGTCCGCCGTGCGTCGAGGTCGTTCCGCTCGCGCTGGAGCCGTCCGGTCGTCGTGTCGTGCTCCGCCCGCTGCCGCTCGTGCTGCAGGACGAGCGCGGCAGCGTCGTGCGCGGCCCGGACCCGTTCGTCGGCGGCCGCGGTCAGGGCGTCGAGCGCGGCGGTGTCGACCGTGCCGACGACGTCGACGAGCCGCTGGTGTTCGGCACGTTCGACCGCCAGGTCCGACGCGGCGTCGGCGAGGTGCTGGTCCGCTCGGCGAGTGGCGTCGCCGGCGGCGTCGACGGCCGCGGTCGTGGGGTGGTCGTCCTGCGGGGTCGCCACCGACGGGTGCGCCGTCGACCCGCAGACCGGGCACGGGTCGCCGGCCGTGAGCGCCGCCCCGAGTTCTCCGGCGAGCCCGGCGATCCGGCGTTCGCGGAGTGCCCGCTCGGCCGTGAGGGCGTCGGTCGCCGACCGGCGCGCGGCAGCGACGGACTGCTCGGCCGTGGCGACCCGCTGCGCCACGTGGTCGCGCGCCACGAGGTCGGCTCGGAGGGACCGGATCCGGGTGACCTCGTGCGCGGCGGCGTCCGAGTCGGCTGCCGTGCGGGCCGCGGTGCGTGCGGCCTCGACGATGCGGGCCCGCTCGGTGGGATGGGCGTCGAGTGCGGCGTCGCGTTCGAGCAGCTGCTCGGCGATCTGCTCGGCGTCCGCGGTGGCCCCGGCGATGGTGGACCGACGGGCAGCGGCGCCGTCCTCGACCGCGACGAGGTGCCGGACGGCCGACAGGTCGTCGGCCAGGGCGTCGCGTCGCAGCACGACGGCGTCGGCGTCGGCGGTGATCCCGTGGCGGTCACGCAGCGACCGGGCCGCCGCAGTGGTCTCGTCGGCGCGCATGACTGCGGCGTCGAGTCCGTCGGCCACGGCGGTCACCCGGGCGGCGCGTTCGCCGAGTGCGAGGGCCGACCGGGCGGCGTCGACGGCGGGGGCGTCGTCGTCGAGCGCGGCCCGTCGCACGAGCAGTCCCGCGCGTCGTTCGAGGGCGGTCGCACGCGCCGTGACCGCCTGTTCGTGCTCGGCAGCGGTCGTCGCCGCCGCGGCTGCTGCAGCACGGACGGCGGCAGCGGCATCGGCCGCCGCACGGACCGACGCCACCGTCGACGGCACGACGGTCTCGTCGGCGTCGTCGAGACCGGCGGCCTGGGCGAAGCGGTTCAGGGCATCACGCACGCGGTCGTCGGCACCGTCGACCTCGGCCTGCACGGCACGGCGCCGCGCGGCGAGTTCGTCGGCCGTGCGGTCGTAGACCTGCGTGCCGAACAGGGACTGCAGGAGCTTGCGGCGCTCTTCGCCCGGGGACCGCAGGAACCGTGCGAACTCGCCCTGCGGCAGCACCACGGTCTGCAGGAACTGCGCGCGGTCGAGCCCGACGATGCGGCCGATCTCGACGCCGACCTCGGGGATGCGTGACGACATCGGTTCGCCGGCGACGTCGGACGGGTTCGCCAGACGGAAGAGCTGCACGGACGCCTGCTGCTTGACGGTGCCGGTCCCCCGTTGCTTCGGGCGGTCGTACTGCGGGGTGCGGCGGACCCGGTAGGTCCCTGCGCTGGTCTCGAAGACGAGCTCGACGAACGGCTCCACCGCGGGGTCGGCGTGCTGGCTGTGCAGCCGGTCGGAACTGGCGTCGGACCCGGCGAGCCCGCCGTACAGGGCGAACACGACGGCGTCGATGATGGTCGACTTGCCGGAGCCCGTCGGCCCCTCGAGCAGGAACACCCCGGAGGCCGCGAGCGCTGCGAAGTCGATGGACACCAGGTCGGGGTAGGGCCCGATGGCGCGGAGTTCGAGTCGGTGCAGGTACATCAGCGGTCCCCCTCGCGCTGCAGCGCCAGCACAGCGGCCTCGTGCGCCTCGGTCAGGACGGCGTGTTCGTCGTCGTCCGGGGCGGCACCGGTGGCGAAGGCCACGAAGTCGGCTGCGACCTCGACCGGGTCGGACGTCGCCGTGACCGCACGGGCCACCGAGGCCGGACCGCGGTCGGCGGGTTCGTGCGTGATCGCCAGCGCGTGCGGGAAGTGGTCCTTCACCCGGGCGTACATGCGCTCGGGGTGCACCGTGTCGGTCACGGCCACCCGCACCCAGGCGTCGGCGTCGGCCCGGAAGACCCCGGACTCGATGTCGTCGATGCTCCCGCGCACGTCGACCAGGCGGCGCGGCACGGGAGCGGGCACGAGTTCGACCGAGACGCCACCGGCCGCGTCGAGCTCGGCGATCGTCACCGACTTCTGCTGGTGCCGCTCGCCGAACGAGAACGCCAGCGGTGAGCCGGCGTACCGGATCCGTCCACCGTCGCCGACCCGCTGCGGGCCGTGCAGGTGCCCGAGGGCGACGTAGTCGAAGCCGTCGAAGACCGACTCGGCCACCCGGTCGACACCGCCGACGCGGATGTCCTGCTCGCTGTCGCTCGGGTCCGCCCCGCCGACGAAGGCGTGTGCGACGACGACGCTGCGGGTACCGCCGCGCAACGCGAGGTCGGACCGGATCCGCTCGGTGGCGGCGTGCACGACGGCGTGGTGCGACCGCGCGAGGGGCTCGTCCGGCACGTCGGCCAGTGCGTAGCGGGTGAGGTCGGGGTGCAGGTACGGGATGCCGTAGACCGCCACCGGGCCGTCGGCGTCGTTGACGAGCACCGGGTCCGCGATCCGGGCGGGTTCGGCCAGGATGCGGACGCGGCGGTCCATCACACCGGCGCCGAAGCCCAGGCGTGCGGCGGAGTCGTGGTTGCCGGGCGTGAGCACCACGGTCGCCGTCTCGGCCAGGCGTTCGAGCACCCGGGACAGCATCCGGACCGCGTCGATCGGCGGGATCGCCCGGTCGTACACGTCACCGGCGATCACGACCAGGTCGACGGAGCGGTCCCGCACGAGGTCGACGAGCCAGTCGGTGAACGCCGCCTGGTGCTCGAGGAGGTCTGCACCGAGCAGCGTGCGGCCGAGGTGCCAGTCGCCGGTGTGCAGGATGCGCATGCGGACACGGTAACGCCGGCCGGGGACATCGCCGGACGGCCGCGCGCCGCCTGTGGAGAACTCAGGGCACGCAGCTCGCCGACGCCAGGCCGAGGACCGAGACGACCCGCACCTTCACGGTCGGGGTGCTGGTCGCGGTCCAGTTGTTGCCGAGGTTCGTGCGGAGGTTCAGCGTGTAGGTCGTGCCCAGGTCGAGCAGGCCCGCCCCGCCGTAGACGAGCGAACGTTGTCCAGCGGTCGTGGCGGTCGCGAGCTGGGTCGACCCGTTCATGAGGTCGAACGAGTTCGGCACGGTGGGGTCCGTGTAGGTCCAGGTGATCGTCACGGTGCTCGACGACGCGGCCGTGCAGGTCAGCGTGGGGACACCGGTGGCCGTGCCCGCCGTGAAGTTCGAGACGGGGTTCACGGTCGTCCGCGACCACGGCACGGCAACCGCCTGCGCCGGCACGAGCACGCCGATGCTCCCCGCGATGACGAGGACCGCCGCCGCACCGCCGAAGCGGCGCAGCCGCTGCACGCGACGCTCGTGCACCCGGAGCGAGCGACGGGTGACGACGGTGGTCCCGCCGGACGGGAGGCGCGTGGCGGCGTCGTCCCGCGCCTCCCGTCCGGCATCGGTACCGTCCGACGGCCCGTCACCCGACCCGTGGGCGGTGTCGCCCCCGTCCGAGCCGTCGGCGTCGTCGTCGTCGATCGCCGTGAGGCGGCGGAGCGACCCGTCGACCGTGCAGAGCGCCAGCAGCGCGGTCAGGCCGAGTGCGAGCACGACGACCCTGACCCATTCCCCCTGCCGGAGCCACAAGATCGGCGCCCCGACGAACGGGATGCGCAGGAAGGCGACCCCGTGCACGGCCGAGCGTTCGAGCGGTGTGGAGTCCTGCTGCGGGTTCGCGTCGCCCTTGGTGACCAGGGTGCCTCCCGGGCCGTCCTCGACGTAGCGGTGCATGCGGAGGTGACCCGGCTGGTCCGGGTCGTCCGCGAGCAGGATCTTGCCCGTCCGGACCTCACCGGACGCGACCGGGCGCGAGACGACGACGTCCCCGGGCGTGAGGCGCGGCTCCATCGACCCGGTCATCACCGTCGTCGGTTGCCAGCCGATCAGCGCGGGGGCTGCCGCCCACAGGGCGAGGCCGAGGAGGGTCGCGACCACACCGCGTGCAACGGTGCCGACGACGACGCGCCCCCAGTCGACGACGTCACGGAGCACGGCGTGCGGTGTGGGACCACCGTGCACTGCGATGCTGCTCATGACTGCCTTCGACCGGGGGCGCGTTCTCGGGGGTGGTGACCGAGGCGGGCTCGGGCCGAGCCCCGGTCACCGGGTGGGGAGGGCTCCCGGCTCAGCTGTTCTGGGCCTCCCAGGTGAGGCCGAGGGACGCGGTGCCGCCCTGCACCGTGTTCGGCGCGGTGCTCGAGACCGTGTAGGTGAAGCGGTAGACGCGCGACTCGGACGCGGACCCGGTCGGGGCCCAGGTGCCGAGGCCGGTGGCGAAGTTCGTCGAGCCGGTGCCGAACGCGGCGAGGGTGCCGTTGTAGAGCGTTCCGCTGGTCGCGGCCGGGGTGAAGCCGGTGCAGGAGCCGAAGCCACCGCCGGTGCCCTGCTCGACCTGCAGGTTGATGTTGCCCGAGAGGTTGTTCGTGGTGGCCGGGTTCGTGCCGTACAGCTTCACGGTCGAGGCCAGCGAGCCGGTCGACGTGACCGTGATGCAGTTGGCGCCGGTGGAGCCGGGCTTGAGGCCCGTCGCGGTGAAGAGCGCGGTGTTGTTGTCGTCGTCGGTGAGGGCGACGCTGCCGGCGGTCCAGTTGCTGGTCGGGTTGACGGTGGTGGCCGAGAACGCCGAGTAGGACGCGGTCGAGACGACGACACCCGAGGCGACGAGGGCGGCGGGGATGGCGATCCAGGCCGCGAGACGGGCGGCGCGAGGGGTGACACGAGACATTGCGGGAGCTCCTGATCCGGAAACGGTGGCGCCGTGGTCGCGGTGGTTGGTCGCGTCGGTGCCGTGGTGTTTGCTACGACGATCAAGTTACTTTTCCGCCGAGCAACTCACAAGGGAAGGAACCACCCCGTGCCGGGGGTATCTTGACGAGTGAGATACTTGTTGACTGAGTCTTCCCACCCCCTGCCGAGAAGAGCCGCCGATGACGGACACCACCCAGCCCGTCCTGCCCGACACCCTGCCGCCCGCGCCCGTGTCGCCGACCGTCTCCGTGCCGGAGCGCGTGGACTCGGACACCGACCTCGCGAAGCTCCTCACCGCCTTCCGCCTGCTCCAGACGCAGCACGCCCGCGTCCTGCACCACGAGAGCGTCGTGCGCGGGCTGAACGCCACCGACACCCGCTTCGTGTTCTTCCTGGCCGCGGCCGACGGCGAGGGGATCACGCCGAAGCAGGCCGGCGAGTACCTCGAGCTCACCACAGGCGCCATGACCTCGCTCGTCGACCGGCTCGAGCAGCGCGGACACCTCGAGCGCCGCCCGAACCCGCAGGACCGTCGCAGCGTCCTGCTGCACCTCACGGCCTCGGGCGCCGAGGTGGCCCGGCAGATCGGCGCCGTCTACTCGGACGCCTTCCGCGAGGTCGTCGCCCCCGCCGACCGGGTCCGCCTCGCCGCCGCGTTCGCCGGGCTCGGCGACGCCCTGGACCGCCACTCGCGCGCGGAGACCGCAGCCCGCTCAGCGTGACGGTCGGCGCGACGATCTGCGTGACCTCGCGTGTCGGGGCGCGCGCGTAGCGTGGTGCGCATGACACCGTCCGAAGTCCTGATCGAAGCGTTCTCCCGCGTCCCCGAGACCGTCGAACGTGCCGTCGACGGCCTGTCCGAGGACCAACTCGCAGCGCGTCCGGCCGCCGGGGCGAACACCCTGGCGTGGCTCGCGTGGCACACCGCCCGTGGGCAGGACGTCCAGATCGCCGACCTCGCCGGCACCGCGCAGGTGTGGACCGCCGACGGCTGGTACGAGCGGTTCGGCCTGCCGTTCCCGGCCGAGGCCCTCGGCTACGGCATGTCCCGCGACGACGTCGGTCGCGTGCGTGCTTCGGCCGAGCTGCTCACCGGGTACCTGCGTGCCGTCCACGACCGCACCGTCGCGTACCTCGGCACGCTCGGCCCGGACGACCTCGACCCCGTGGTCGACGACGCGTGGGACCCGCCCGTCACCGCCGGTGCCCGGCTCGTGAGCATCCTCGACGACTGCACGCAGCACGCCGGCCAGGCCGGTTTCGTGCGCGGGTTGCTGTTCTTCAACCGCTGACGCGGTCGCGCGCACGCGAGGGCGTGCTCGCTTCGTGAGCAGAAATGGTCGGGTCCGATTTCGGGACCCGACCATTTCTGCTCACCACGTGACGGACGGGAGGCCCGGTACCAGCTGGTACCGGGCCTCCCGTCGTGCGTCTGGTCGCGACTAGCGCGCGGCGAGCTCCGACACGATGCCGTCACCGGGGGCGGCCTGCACGAGGTCCGCCGCGATCTCGGCACGCTCGAGGATGCCCTCGATCTTGCGGATGCGACCACGCGGGACCAGGGTCACGACGGTGCCCTCCTTGCCGGCACGACCCGTCCGGCCGGAGCGGTGCATGTACGCCTTGTAGTCGTCCGGGGCGTCCGCCTGCACGACGAGCGACACGTCGTCGACGTGGATGCCGCGGGCGGCGACGTCGGTGGCGACGAGCACGTTCACCCGGCCGCTCGTCAGGAGCTGCAGGTTCCGGGTCCGGCGCGACTGGTTCAGGTCGCCGTGGAGCGACGTGGCACGGATGCCGGCGTCCTCGAACTGGTCGGCCAGGCGCTCGGCGTAGGCACGGGTCCGGGCGAAGACGATCGTCTTGCCGTCGCCGGCGACGAGCTCCTCGAGGACACGGTCCTTCTCGCGCTGCTCGACCACGAGGACACGGTGGTCGATGGTCGAGGACGCCTGGTCCTCACCCGCGACCTCGTGCACGCTCGGCTCGTGCAGGAACTGCTCGACGAGCGCCGCGACCTGGGTGTCGAGCGTCGCGCTGAACAGCAGCTTCTGTGCACGGTTGCCCTGCGGGGTGACCTCGGCGGTGGCGGAGAGGATCTCCTGCACCGGCTCGAGGAACCCGAGGTCGCACATGTGGTCGGCCTCGTCGAGCACGGAGATGACGACCTCGCTGAGGTCGAGCTTCCCCTTGTTCATGAGGTCCTGCACACGACCAGGGGTGCCGACGATGATGTCGACGCCACGCTCGAGCGCGCCCTCCTGGCGGCCGTACGGCACGCCGCCGTAGATCTGCGTCGTGAAGAGGCCCACCGAGCGGGCGATCGGCTGCACCGTGCGGTCGATCTGCAGGGCCAGCTCGCGGGTCGGCGCGAGGATGAGCGCACGCGGGGCGCGGCCCATCTTGCGCTTCGTGCCGCCGCCGTGCTCCATGAGCTTCTCGACGAGCGGGGCGCCGAACGCGATGGTCTTGCCGGAGCCCGTGCGGCCACGGCCGAGGACGTCCTTGCCGGCGATCACGTCGGGGATCGTCGCGGCCTGGATCGGGAACGGGCTGCTCGCGCCGAGCTCCTGCAGGGCGCGGGAGATGTTGCCGCCGATGCCGAGGTCGCCGAAGGTCACGCCCTCGACGTCCGACGCCACGGTGGACTCGGCCTGGAGCTTCGCGAGCTTGACGTCGTCGGCGGGGACGAACTTGCCGCGCTCCGGCTCGTCGAAGGAGCGGCGGGGAGCGCTGCGGTCGTCGCGGTCGAACTTACGCGGAGCGCGGTCGTCGCGATCGAACTTGCGCGGGGCGCGGTCGTCACGGTCGAAGCTGCGACGGGGACGGTCGTCGTTGTCACGACGCGGAGCGCGGTCATCGCGGTCGAAGCTGCGACGCGGGCGGTCGTCGTTGTCACGACGGGGCGCACGGTCATCGCGGTTGAAGCTGCGGGGAGCGCGGTCGTCGCGGTCGAAGCTGCGACGGGGACGGTCGTCGTTGTCACGACGCGGGGCGCGGTCGTCGCGGTCGAACGAACGACGGGGACGATCGTCGTTGTCACGACGGGGCGCACGGTCGTCGCGGTTGAAGCTGCGCGGGGCCCGGTCGTCACGATCGAAGCGACGCGGACGGTCGTCGTTGTCACGACGGGGCGCACGGTCGTCGCGGTCGAAGCGACGGGGAGCGCGGTCGTCACGGTTGAAGCCGCGTCCACCACGGTCGTCGCGCTCCGGGCGGCGCTGGCCGCCGCTGTCGCGGGGCTCCCAGTTCGGGCGCGCGGGGCGCTCGCCCTGCGCCGAGCGGCCGCGACGCTCCTCGGCGTCCCAGCGCTGCTTCTGGCGCGGCGCGGTCGGCTCGGCGGCGCGGAACCCGCGGTGCTTGCTGCTGCGTGCGGCGGGGGTGCCGTTCGGGTGGCGGGGACGATCGGAGGCGCGGTTGTCCGCGCCCTTGTTGTACGGAGCCATGACTGCTTTCTCGGGTGCGCAACGAACCGCAGCGCCCGACAGCGACATCGGCGGGGGCTGCTTGCGGAGAGGGGGTTCATCCCGTCGCGATTCGACGTGATTCCAGCCCTCGAGCAACACACACCCAACAAAAAGCCCGTGATCACGATGTCACGGCGTCGAAGGCCGACCGAGCGAGTCTACGCGACCCCGCGCTCTGATGCCAGCCCCGTCGTCGACGGACGGCCGCGAGCCGGACCCGGCCCGTGCCTCCCGGCCTGCCCGTCGGTCAGGACTCGGCGAGCCGCTGTCGTTGCTCGGCCACGTCGAAGTCCGCCTTCGGCCACGAGAGCTGCATGTCCTCGAGGGCCCGGAGCAGGAGCTGCTGCACCGCCAGGCGGGCGTACCACTTGCGGTTCGCCGGCACGACGTACCAGGGCGCCTGCGGGGTCGAGGTCCGGTCGAACACGATCTGGTACGCGTCCTGGTAGCGGTCCCACAGCAGGCGCTCGTCGATGTCGGCCGGGTTGAACTTCCAGTGCTTGTCGGGACGGTCGAGTCGCTCGCCGAGGCGTTCGCGCTGCTCGTCCTTCGAGATGTGCAGCATCACCTTGACGATGGTGGTGCCCTCGGCGGTGAGGCGGTCCTCGAACTCGGTGATCGCGCCGTACCGTCGTTCGATCTCGTCCGGCGCCGCGAACGCCCGGATGCGCTGGATGAGGACGTCCTCGTAGTGCGAGCGGTCGAAGACGCCGAGCTGCCCGGCACTCGGGAGCTGCCGCTCGATGCGCCAGAGGAAGTCGTGCTCGCGCTCCTCGGCCGTCGGGGCCTTGAAGCCCGCGTACCGCACGCCGTTGGGGTCGACCGCACCGACGACGTGCGAGACGATGCCGCCCTTGCCGGCGGTGTCCATCGCCTGCAGGACGAGCAGCACCCGGCGCTGGTCGCCGGCGGTCGACGCCGCGTACAGGCGCTCCTGCAGGGCGGCGAGGCGGGACGCCCCCGCGGCGAGTGCTTCGAGCCCGTCGATCTTGCGGCCGGGGAAGCCCGGCGTCGCATCCGGGTCGACCTGGTCGAGGCGGAAGCCCGGGTCGACGCGGAGCAGTGGTTCGGGATCGGCGTTCCAGGCCTTGCGACGGCTCACGGGTCCTCCTGCGGTCCTGGCGGCGGGTGCCCCCAGCTCTCATCCTGGCACTGTGGCGGTTCCGCCGTCGGGCTGCGCCGTCCGGTTCCGCCGTCGGGTTGCGCGGTCGGGTGCGCGGTCGGGGTTCCTCCGCTCGGGTGACGTGGCCGGCCTCGGGTGCGGCTACCGTGGAACCGATGAAGTCCGGCCGTCGCACAGTGCTCGCGCTCGTCGCCGCGGTCGTGGCGCTCGGCGCGGTCGCGTCCTGCAGTACGGACCCCGTCGGTGACGAGAACGCGACGGTCACCGCGGACAGCGTCATCTACCCGCTGTCCCTGCAGTACCACGGCATCGACGTGGTCGCGGATGTGCCGTACGGCACGGCTCCGCTGCAGCGACTCGACGTCTGCCTGCCGGCCGACAGCGCCCCGGAGACGACCGCGACCCCCACGGCGACGCCGTCCGCCACCCCGACGGCCGACCCCGCCGAGGCCGCAGCCAGCACCGGTCGGCCCGCGGTGCTGATGATCCACGGCGGCAGCTGGTCGCACGGCGACAAGGCCACGGCCGCCTACCGGTCGGTGTGCAAGTACCTGGCGTCCGAGGGCTTCGTCACGTTCAACGTCGACTACCGGCTCGCCCCCACCGACCCGTTCCCGGCCGGTCTCGACGACGTCCGACGGGCACTCGACTACGTGTTCCGCCCCACGACGCTGTCCACGTACGACGTCGACTCCCAGCGGGTCGGGGTGTTCGGCGGGAGCGCGGGCGGCAACCTGGCGGCGATGCTCGCGGTGACCGACCACGAGTCCGCCGCCTACGCCGAGGGCGACCGGATCCGTGCGGTCGTCGACCTGAGCGGCCCCACGAACCTGACGTCACGCTCGACCCGGGCCGACGGGGTCTCCGCGTCCTTCCAGCGGAAGCAGCTGCTGTACCTCGGCTGCCGGACCTACGCGAAGTGTCCGGCGGCCACCCGGGCGTCGCCGGAGTACCACGTCACCTCGGACACGGCGCCGTTCTTCATCGGGCACTCGACGGACGAGTTCATCCCGCTGTGGGAGTCGCAGGAGTTCGCGGCGACGCTCCGGTCGCACGACGTGCCGGTCACGTTCGTGCAGGTCGAGGGGACGGCGCACTCGATCGCGCAGCTCGACGAGGCGATGAGCCGCCGCGTGGCGACGTTCTTCCGGACCCAGCTGGGCTGAGGCGCTGCGGGGGCGCCGTGCGCACGGCCGCGGGGGCGCCGTGCGCGGGTTCGGCCGCGGGCGGGTTGTGTGCCGCCGAAGCGACATTTCTCGCCGACGAGCGGCCGTCCGTGCCGCGAGAGCGACGTTGTGCCGCCGATGTTCGGCGGAGAAGTGTCGCTTTCGCAGAGACGCCAGAGCGGGCGCGCTCGCGGAGCCGCACTGCCGCGTGCCCCGGGTGGGTGGCACCCGGAGTCGGGACTACTGCCGGCAGCCACCACGTCGCAGACTTCCGGGGTGACCGACACCTCCACCCGCCCTGCACGCGCCGCCGCGACCCGCTGGGACCGTTCCGCGCTGCAGACCTCCGCGGAATTGCTGCTCGGGCTGTCGTTCGCCGCCACCATGGCCTTCGGCGGGTACGCGGCTGCGACCGGGCACCTCGCTGTGTTCGCGCAGGGTGCCGGGATCGTCTTCCTGGTCACGCTGACCTGCGTGCTCGTGTCGTGGTTCCGCGCCGTCGAGCGCGAGGAGCGGGCCGACCGTCCCGCCGTCTCGCCCCTCGCCGCGATCGACGCCGAGTACCGCCGCTAAGCCGCGCTGTCGGAACGCGCCGCTCGACGCCGCTGTCGTTCCGCCCGATGCTCCGCGCGTTCCTGGCGTCGCTCAGCGCGCGCCTGCTTCCGGGTCTTGCCCGCGGCGATCCGGTCCGCGTTGCGCTCGCGTGCCCGCTCGACCACGAAGTACAGCGCCGGCAGCACCACGAGCGTCAGCAGTGTCGAGGACACCAGCCCGCCGATCACGACCAGTGCCAGCGGCTGCGAGATGAACCCGGACTTGCCGGTCAGGCCGATCGCCATCGGCAGCAGCGCGAAGATCGTCGCCATCGCCGTCATCAGGATCGGGCGGAGGCGTCGCGTCGCGCCCTCGATCAACGCCTCACGCACCCGCAAGCCGCGCCGTCGGTACTGGTTGACGAGGTCGATGAGCACGATCGCGTTCGTCACGACGATGCCGACGAGCATGAGCAGACCGATGAGCGACGCGACGCCGATCGGGACACCGGAGGCGATCTGCAGCAGGATCGCGCCCGTCGCCGCGAACGGCACCGACACGAGCAGCAGCAGCGGCTGGAGCAGGCTCCGGAACGTCGCGACCATGATCACGTATACGATCAGCACCGCGACCAGGACCGCGAGGCCGAGCTGCGAGAACGCTGACGACTGGCTGGCGGCGACGCCACCGATGGACGCGGTCGCGCCCTTCGGCAGGTCGAGCTCGTCGACGGCGGTCGTGACGGACTGCACGGCCGCACCCAGGTTGGTGGCGTCCGGCGACACGGTGATCGTGGCGGTGCGGGCGGCGTTCGTCGTGGTGACCGTGGTGGGACCCTCGGACTCCTCCACCGTGGCGACGTCGGAAAGCGGGACGGTGCCGGTACTCGTCGGGACGTCGAGGGCACGGAGCACGGCGATCGTGGTCGGCGGCTCGGGGTCGGCGATGTAGACGTCGAGCGTCGCGTCGTCGATCTCGATGCTGCCGGTGTCCCGCGGTGAGACGGCGGCGGCGACGAGGCCACCCACCTGGGTCTCGGTGAGGCCGAGCGACGCGGCCTTCTGCCGGTCGACCCGGACGGCCAGGAACGGCTCCGCGGCCGACAGGTTGCTCGTGGCGCTCGTGGTGTCGGGGACCGACTGCATGGTCTTCAGCACCTGGCGCGACGCGGTCTCGAGCTGCGCCTGGGTCGGCGCGGTCACGTCGACCTCGATGTCGCTGCTGCCGCCGAACCCGCCGCCGGACGACGCGATGGTGACCTCGCCGACGTCGTCGATCCGCGCGATCGACTTCCGGGCGTCGGCTTGGATCGTGGGCTGGTCGGCCTCGGCATCGGTCGTGACGGCGTACTGCACCGACGCGCTGCCGCCACCGCCGAACGCCGCCTGGATCGACTGGCCGCTCGTGCCGATGGTGGTCTGCACGGTCTCGACGCCGTCGACGCCCTGGAGCGCCCGCTCGACCTTGCGCGCGGATTCGGACTGGACGGCGAGGCTGGAGCCGGCCTTCAGGTCCTGCGTGACCGTGAAGGTGTTCTGCCCCGAGTCGCCGAGGTAGTTCGTGGTGACGAACGGCAGCGTGGCGACCGTGCCGCCGAGGACGATCACGGCGAGCAGGATGACGACGACCGGCTTGCGGACGACCCACCGGAGCACCGGCAGGTACACGCGGCGCAGGCGGTCCACCCGGCCGGCGTCGTGCAGGTCCGCTGCGGAGGCGAGCGCTCCCTCTGGACGATCGCGCTCGGCATCGACCGCCGACGGTACCGCCGCCGCTTCCGCGTCCGTGTCCGCCGCCGCTGCCGCCGCGTCGCCCGGCTTCACCTTCGACGGGCGCAGCCACCAGTACGCCAGCACCGGGACGATGGTGAGCGAGACGAACAGTGACGCGACGAGCGCCAGGGTGACCGTCACGGCGAACGGACGGAACAGTTCCCCTACGAGTTCGGCGACGAAGGCCACCGGCAGGAACACCGCGACGGTGGTCAGGGTCGAGGCGGTGACCGCTCCGGCGACCTCGCGCACGGCCTCCCGCACGGCCTGGCCACGGTCGACTCCGGGGAGCATGTGCCGCTTGATGTTCTCGATGACGACGATCGAGTCGTCGACCACGCGGCCGATCGCGATCGTGAGTGCCGCCAGCGTGATGATGTTGAGCGTGTACCCCGCGGCGCGCATGCCGATCGCGGCGAGGAGCACCGACGTCGGGATCGAGATCGCGGTGACGAGCGTGGAGCGCCACGACAGCAGGAAGACCAGGATGACGATCACCGCGAAGGCGAGCCCGAGCAGCCCTTCTTCGGCCAGGGAGTCGATGGACTGCTGGATGTAGGGCGCCTGGTCGAAGACGACGGTGAAGCGGGGGTCGCCCTCGATCTTGTCCTCGATGCCGGGCAGGGCGTCGCGCACGGTCTTCGAGACGTCGACGGTGTTGGCCTCCTGCGTCTTGGTGATCGAGATCGTCAGGGCCTGCTCACCGTCCACCCGGCTGATCGAGGTGCGCGGTGACTCCGTGATCGCGACCTTCGCGACGTCGCCGAGCGTGGTGTCGGTCGGGGTGGCGGCGGTCGTGGACCCGCCCGTCGCGGCGTCACCCGTGGGCGCGGAACCGGTCGCACCCGTGCCGGTCCCCGTCGTACCCGTCCCCGTCGTACCCGTCCCGGTCGCGCCCACGGCCGTACCGTCACCGGACGCCGTCCCACCGGCGCCAGCGGACCCGGCCCCGTCCGAACCCGACGAACTCGACGAGCTCGACGAACTCGTCAACGGCAGCGCGCGGATGTCCTTGAGCGAGGCGATCCGCTCGCCCGTCTGCACCGACAGCGTCGAGCCGTCCTCGGTGATCGTGCCGCCGGGGATCAGGGTGCCGTTGTCGTCGAGGGCGTCCGAGATCGCCGTCTGGGTGAGGCCACGGGCGGCGAGCTCGTCCTGGTCGGGCGTGATGACGACGCGACGGCCCGGGTTGCCGAAGACGTCCGCCTGCCGCACGCCGTCGAGCTTCTCGAGGTCGGGGATCGCCGAGGCCTGCAGCCGGTCGACGAGCTGCTCCTGGTTGCCGGACGCCGAGACCGCGACCTGCAGCACCGGCAGGTCGTCGAAGGACCCGGTGACGATCTGCGTCTGCACCGAGTCGGGCAGCGACAGCGCGTTCACCGCGGTCTGGATCTTGTCCTCGGCGCTGGCCAGGTTCGATCCGTACTGGAACGACGCCGACACCACGCTCTGTCCGGTGGACGAGGTCGCGCTGGTGGACTCGAGGTCCGGGACGACCTGGATCGCCTGCTCGATCTTCGTCGAGACGTCGTTGGACACCACCTCGGGCGTGGCACCCGGGTACGCGCTGACGATCGCGACCTGCGGGAACTCAACGCTCGGGATCAGCTCCTGCTTGAGGTTTGACAGCGCGATGCCGCCGAAGATCGCGACGACGATGGTGACGAGCGCGATGAGGGCCCGGTTGCGGAGGCTGAAGACCGAGAGGAGGTGCACGTCATCGATCCTCGCAGCCGTAGCCCGTGCGCGTCCGCATCAGGCCTTCGGGTCAGCCGTCGGGTCAGCCACCGAGCAGCAGGTACGCGCCGAGCACGCCGACGGTGCCGAGCACGCCGCTGCCGAGGGCGATCACGCGGCCGACCGACGACCGGGCGGTGGCCACCCCGACGACGAGCACGAGGATGCCGACGACGATCTCGACCACCCAGGTCACCGGGCCGGTCGTGGCCACCACCTGCAGCAGCGCCCGCACCCCCTCGCCGATCAGGATCGCGGCGGTGACCCCGAACGCTCCGGCACGCCAGCGGGCGTCGCGGGAGCGGACGAACACGGCGACCGCACCGGCGAGCAGCCCGGCGGGGACGCCGAGCAGCACCCACAGGTTTGTGACGGACAGGAAGTCCGGGTAGCCGCGCAGGTTCGTCGTGGCCCAGTAGCCGACGTGCATGAGTTCGAGCAGCACGACGCCGAGCAGCATCGCGAGCGGCAGGGCGAACCGGCCGGCACGGGCTCCGGCGCCGATGCACAGCGCGACGGCGACCAGGAACCAGGGGCCGGCCGAGTTGGCGACCGACGACAGTGCGGGCACGGTCTGCCCGAACGAGGTCAGCACACCGGCGAGCAGCGCACCGCTCAGGGCCATCGTGACGCGCACCAGAGCCGGCACCGCGGGGCACGGCTCGGACGGCGACGCGGACGACGGGGACGCAGCAGCGGCCGGAGCACCGGCGGACAGGGTCGCGTTCATGGCATCAGCATCGCGTCGTCCGCCGCCGCGCACATCACCCCACGGAGCGAGAACGACCCCGGCCCATCACCCCAGAGGATGACCCCACGACTGCTCACACCACCGCGGCGAGCGACCCCCGCACCCCGGCGGACTCCCCACCGACCCGAGCCCACGCCCGTTCGAGCACGTCCACCAGACGACCGCGGTCCGCCGGCGCCATCGTGAACGGCACCCGCAGGAACCGTTCGAACCCGCCGTCCGGGCCGAACACCCCGCCGGACGCCAGCACCACGCCCTCGGACCGCGCGGCCAGCACGAGCGCACTCGACACCGGTCGCCCGAGGCCCACCCACGTCGTCAGCCCACCTGCGGGCGACGGCACGTCCCATTCCGGCAGTCGTGCCCTGAGCGCGCCCACGACGTCGTCGCGACCCTGTCGCAGGTACTCGCGCCGCGCCTCCAGGACGGCCGCCGTGCGTGGGACCAGCTCCCGCGCGACCAGCTGGTCGAGGACGGGGGTGCCGAGGTCGCCCGTCGGGCGGGCGGCGAGCAGCCGCTGCAGGAGCGCCGGTGCGGCCCGGATCCAGCCGATCCGCAGGCCACCCCAGAAGACCTTGTCAGCCGACCCGATCATCACGACCGACGCCCCCGACGGGTCCGCTGCTGCCAGCGGCAGCGACGGCGCGCCGTCGATCCGCAGCTCGCCCATCGTCTCGTCGGCGACCACCGTCGTGCCGACCGACGCCGCGACCGACAGCAGCAGCTGGCGGGTCGACACGGACATGGTCGCTCCGGTCGGGTTGTGCAGCTCGGGCATGACGTAGGCGACGGCCGGGGCGGTCCGGCGCAGCGTCGTCTCGAGCGCGGCGGCGTCCCACCCGGTCCGCGCGTCGACGGGCACGCCGACGAGTCGTCCGCCGGCCTCGCGGAACGCCTCGTGCGCGTGCGGGTAGGTCGGGGACTCGACGAGCACGGCGTCACCGCGGCGGACGAGCACCCGGGCGAGCAGCGCGATGGCGTGCTGCGCGCCGATCGTCACGATCACCTGGGACGGGTCGGTCGGCAGTCCGCGCTCGGTGTACCGGTCGGCGATGGCGGCGCGGAGCCCGGGGTCGCCGACGGTGTCGTACCCGATGCCGGCGAGCGCCGCGGGCACGTGTCGCACCGCCCGCTCGACGGCCTCGGCCATCCCCGGTGCCGAGTGCAGCGCGGCCTTCCGCAGGTCGAGGAGCTCGCCGTCGACCACCCCGCCGAGCCGTTCCGGGTCGGGACGGCCGATCAGGGACGCGGGCAGGTGGACCACGCTGCCGGAGCCACGGACCGACACGACGAACCCGTCGGACCGCAGTCGGGCGTACGCGTTCGCCACGGTCGTGCGGGAGATGCCGAGCGCGGTCGCGAGTCCGCGCTCCGCCGGCAGTCGCACGCCCTGTGCGACCCGGCCGTCGATGACGAGGACCCGGATGGCGTCGGACAGGGCCTCGTACGCCGGGGCGTCGGTGCCGTCGCGCCAGTCGGTGAGCAGCAGGGCAGCAGATCGGGCACTCAACAGCACGGGTGTCATGGGTCCACGGTAGCGCGATTGGCTCTCGACCAGCAGTCCAATCCGCATCGACGATGAACCCATGTCCCGCAGCACCGCCCTCACGTTCCGCTTCGTCCAGCTCTTCGTCGGCCTGTTCCTCTACGGCGCCTCCACCGCGCTGCAGGTCCGAGCGGTCGTCGGCGTCTCGTCGTGGACCGTCCTGACGCAGGGCCTCGAGAACGTGGTGCCGTGGTCGTTCGGCGTCATCACCGTCGTGTCGAGCGGCGTGATCCTGCTGTTCTGGATCCCCCTGCGCCAGAAACCGGGCATCGGCACGCTGCTGAACGCGCTGGCGATCGGGCCGAGCGCCGACCTGGTGCTCTGGCTCGTGCCGGAGCCGTCCGGTCTACTCGCCCGGATCGCCCTGTTCGTCGCGGGACTGGTGCTGCTCGCCGTGGCGACGGCGTTCTACATCGGCGCGGGGTTCGGCACCGGGGCCCGTGACGGCCTGATGGTCGGGCTGCACGAGCGCCTCGGCTGGCCGCTCTGGCTCGCGCGCACCCTGGTCGAGGTGTCCGTCGTCGTCGTCGGCTGGATCCTCGGCGGGAACGTCGGGGCCGGCACCGTCATCGCCGCCTTCGCGATCGGCCCGATGGTGCAGCCGCTCATGCCGTTCTTCCGGCGGTTCCCGTGGAGCCCCGAGCGCCGGGTCGTCCGGGAGGCCCGCCCCACTTCCGTCGCGCACGCTTCGTGAGCAGGAATGGTCGGGTCGCAGGGCCCCACCCGACCATTTCTGCTCACCATCCGCCCGGCATCCTTGCGCCGCGTCGAGTCGCGATATAGCGTGACTCGCACAGACGCGATACATCGCGAGTTGGAGGAAGCAACATGACGCAGGAGAAGTGGCTCGTCGACGAGCCCAAGGTCATCGACACCGGCATCGTCCGCACACTCCGTGTCGGACTCGTCGGTGGTCAGGTGGACGTCGTGGCACACGACGAACCCACCGCACGGGTCGAGGTCCACAGCGTGTCCGGCAAGCAGCTGAAGATCGAGGTCGACGGCGACACGCTCACCGTCGACCACCCGCAGATCCGGTGGGACGACCCCATCGGGTTCCTGAAGTCGTTCCGCGGCAAGGCCCACGCGGACGTCAGCATCCTGGTCCCTCGCGACGCCTCGGTGCACCTCGGTGTCGTGTCGGCCGGTGCGCTGCTGTCCGGCACGAACCGCGGCGCGATGCTCAACACGGTGTCCGGTGACCTCGTCGTCGACGGTGTCGCCGGCGACGTCACGGTCAACGCCGTGTCGGGCGCGACGACCATCCGCGAGCTCGACGGCGCGCTGACGGTGCACACGGTCTCGGGTGACGTCGTGGCCACGGGCGAGATCCCGCGGTTCCAGGCGGACGGTGTCTCGGCCGACGTCGTGCTCGACCTGCACGGCGTGCCGGAATCGGCGCGCGTCAACACGGTCTCCGGTGGCGTGAGCGTCCGGCTCGAGGACGGCGTCGCCTACCAGTGCACCGTCAGCACGGCGTCCGGCAAGCTGCAGTTCGACGACTCCGAGATCCGCGGTGTGCGCGGCTCGTACGTCAAGCAGGGCGGCGAGCTGGCCGGCCAGTGGCTGGACCTGCGCGTGAACTCGGTCTCCGGCGACATCGCGGTGCTGCACGCCCCGCCGGTCGCCGCCGAGCCGACTGCACCGACGACCCCGGCCGCACCGACCACCCCGACGGCCCCGACCGCCCCGACCAACGACGGCGAGGTGCCCGCATGAGTCCCGTCTTCGCCCACGGCCACCTCCGCCTGTACCTGCTCGTGCTGCTGGCGGACCACCCGATGCACGGCTACGAGCTCATCCAGGCCCTCGGCGACCGGTTCGGCGGCACCTACGTGCCGAGCGCCGGCACCGTGTACCCGCGGCTCGCGAAGCTCGAAGAAGAGGGCCTCGTCTCGAAGACCGCCGACGGCCGCAAGACCGTCTACGCGATCACCGAGGCCGGCCGCACCGAACTCGCGGCCCGTGCCGACGAGATCGCCGCGGTCGAGTCCGGGGTCGCCGACTCGGTGAAGTCCCTGGCCGACGGCGTCCGCGCCTCGGTCGGCGAGGCGATGCGGTCCCTCCGAGCCGACCTCGCCGCCTCGGCGGAGAGCCCCGGCGCCGGTTCCCACGAGGACCCCGTCTCGGTGCCGTCGGAGAGCGCCCGTGCCCTGCGCGAGCTCGAGATGGCGTTGTCGTCGTTCCGGCAGCAGGTCCGCGCGGACCTGCGCCGACGTGCGACCCGCGGCACACTCCGTGCGGACACCGTGACGCGTCTGCGTGACGGCCTGGAGGCCCTGCGCAAGTCGCTCTGACGGCCCGCGGCCGACAGGCGGTCGCGCCCAGGGCCTCCCGGCCGCCCGTCGCACCGCCCCACCCCGCACAGCCCCACCCACGGAACCAGGTTCCGGACACAGCACCACGCCGATCCGTGGTGTCGTGACCGGAACCTGGTTCCGTCTGCGCACTACGGCCCGCGGTTCGTGCGCTACAGCCCGCGGTCGGCGAACGCGACCATCGCGTCGCGCAGCGCACGTGCCGCACCCGCTCCGGCCCAGTCGTAGGCGTGCGCGAACCGCTCGTCGTGCACGTACATCTCGGCGAGTGTCCGGAACCGCTCCGCAGTGAGGTCCGCCGGCGGCGTCGACTCGGCGAGCCACGCGAACTGCCGCCGCGCCAGTGCCTGCGCGGCCGGCGAGTCCGGGCCGTCGCCGGACGCGGCGAGCGCTGCGGCGTCCTGGGCGATCGCGCGCAGTTCGTCCTGGAACGCCTGCTTGCCCGCGGTGTCCTTCGCGTCCCACCAGGCGGTGCCGCGCTGCCAGGCGTCCGCTCCCCAGCGCTCCTCGACCTCGTGCTTGAAGCGGGTCTGGTCGAACCCGTCGAAGGTGTCCGTGGCGTTCATGGTGTCCCCGTTCTCGATCCTGGTGATGGTGGTGCGCACGGCGGCGAGTTGCCGGGCGAGGCGGTCCCGCTCGCGTTCGAGCCAGGCGACGTGTGCGGTGAGCGCGGCGACGTCGTCCTGCTCGCCGTCGAGGACCCGGCGGATGTCGGGCAGCCCGAGGCCGAGGCCGCGCAGCAGCAGGATGCGCTGCAGCCGGACGAGTGCCCGGTCGTCGTAGCGGCGGAGTCCGCCGTCGCCGACGGCGGTGGCCGGCAGCAGCCCGATGGCGTCGTAGTGGCGGAGCGTGCGGCTCGACACCCCGGCGGATCGCGCCACGTCGGCGATGCCGTGCGGTGCTTTCGCAGCTGCGGTGGCGATGTCTGACGGATCCCTCATGCAGCCCACCGTAGAGGTTGACGCAACGTCAACCGCAAGAGGTGATCGGGGTGCGACGTCGACGACACGCGACCGAGCGGGAATGACCGCCCGGGCACCCGTGTTGACTCCCGCCCGGAACTGAGTAGGTTTGCCGCTCGTGACGAACGAGGTCCGGTCGCTGAAAGCGCGACTGATCGGGGATCCCCTCCCCTCTGAGAAGCTCGAAGGACAGCTCCTCCCGAAGCACCTGGCACTGCCGATCTTCGCGAGTGACCCGCTGTCCTCCGTCGCGTACGCACCGCAGGAACTGCTGATGATCCTGCTGCTCGGCGGGATGTCGTTCCTGACCTTCGCACCGTGGGTGGCCGCGCTCGTCGTGCTGCTGCTCGTGGTGGTCGTCGCGTCGTACCGGCAGCTCATCAAGGCGTACCCGTCCGGCGGCGGCGACTACGAGGTCGCGCACCGGAACCTCGGCGAGAAGGCCGGGCTGGTCGTCGCGAGCGCGCTGCTCGTCGACTACGTCATGACGGTCGCCGTGTCGGTGGCATCCGGCGTGGACAACATCATCTCGGCCCTGCCGATGCTGAACGACGTCCGCGTCGAACTCGCGCTCGTGTTCGTCGTGCTCCTCGCCGCCACGAACCTGCGCGGCGTGCGGGAGTCGAGCAAGGCGTTCGCCATCCCCACCTACCTGTTCGTGGCGTCGGTGTTCGTCATGGTCGTCACCGGACTGGTCCGCGTCGCCGCCGGGCACGCACCGGTCGCCGAGTCCGCCGGGTACACCGTCGACAACGTCGAGCACACGACGCAGGCGGCGTTCATCCTGCTGCTCCTCCGGGCCTTCGCCTCCGGCTGCTCGGCCCTGACCGGCGTCGAGGCCATCGCGAACGGCGTGCAGGCCTTCCGACGCCCGAAGATCAAGAACGCGCAGGCGACCCTGGTGGCGATGGGCGGCATCGCGATCGTCCTGTTCATCGGGCTCATCACGCTCGCGCTCGTGTCCCGCGTGCACTACGCCGAACGCGCCTGCGACCTGCAGGGGTTCGCGGACTGCGCCACGACGCCGCAGCGCTCCCTCATCGCCCAGATCGCGGCGGCGACGTTCGGTGACAACTCGGTGCTGTTCTTCGTCATCCAGGCGACGACGGCGGCGGTCCTGCTCCTCGCCGCGAACACGGCGTTCAACGGGTTCCCGCTGCTCGGCTCGATCCTGGCCCGCGACTCCTACGCCCCCAAGGCCCTGTCCACCCGCGGCGACCGGCTCATCTACTCGAACGGCGTCATCGTCCTGGCGCTCGTCGCCGCAGCGCTGCTCGTGGTGTACCGGGCGAACGTCACGAGCCTCATCCAGCTCTACATCATCGGCGTCTTCGTGTCGTTCACCCTCGGGCAGACGGGCATGGTCGTGCACTGGACGCGACTGCTGCGCGCGGACCGGGCCGGCACCGCCGATCCGTCCGTCAACCGCGCGCAGGTGGTGCGCTCCCGCACCATCAACGCGATCGGCGCCACGTTCACCCTCGTCGTCCTGGTCATCGTCACGATCACCAAGTTCACGCACGGCGCCTGGCTCGTGTTCCTGATCATGCCGATCCTGTACGTGCTCATGCTCGGCGTGAACCGTTACTACCGCGACGTCTCGCACGAGATCGAGGCCGACGTCGAGACCGAGTTCGGTGCCACCGGCGACCACGCCGTCGTGCTCGTGAACAAGCTGCAGAAGCCCGTGCTGAAGGCCCTCGACTACGCGATCGCCGCCGAGCACGCCAGCTGCGAGGCGGTCCACGTCGCGATCGACGACGCCGACGCCCAGAACCTGCGCGACCAGTGGGCCGAGTACGGCATCCGGATGCCGTTGACCATCGTGCCGAGTCCGTACCGCGACATCTCGATGCCGCTCATCAAGTACATCAAGGCGCACCGGCTCGAGCACGGCTCCGAGGTCGTCACCGTCTACACCCCGATCTTCATCGTCGGTCACTGGTGGGAGGGCCTGCTCCACAACCACCGCGGTCGTCGCATCCGCAAGAAGCTCCTGCTCGTGCACGGCGTCACCGTGGCGCTGGTGCCGTGGCTGCTCGACTCGTCCGAGCTGCTGTACGGCCGCCGGTCGCGTCCGCTCCCCGGCCAGGAGCGTCGCGGCGAGCCCGTGCGGCCGCCGCTCCGCCGGTCCCTCGCCGGCTCGGCCGGAGCGCCGGTCGACGGTGTCGTCGACGATCGCCTGGCCCGGTCCGCGCAGCGGAACAGCCTGCAGCCGCGTCGCGCGACCCGACCGGCCGGTCCCGCCGAAGGCGTCGACCCCGCGCAGTGCACCGGTGAGCTGCACGCGCTCGTGCCGACCTCGCCGCGCCGGGGCGACGAGTCGTAGCATCTGACGTCATGACGATCACCGACCTGCGGACGTTCGCCACGTTCGACGGCCACGGCGGCAAGGTGTCGAAGCGCGTCGAGGTGCTGGACCACGAGCCCGTCGCGGGCAGCCGCCACGAAGGACTCGTCGCCGTGCGCGGCGAACACCCCCTGGGTGCGCTCGACGAGCGCGCCGCCGACGAGTCGGCAGCGCTGTCGCGCGGCGTCCCCAGCGTCGGGTGGGTCGACCCGTCGACGCTCCGCGACTGGTACCGCCCGGACCGCGTGGTCATCACCCGGCTCGAAGCGCGGCAGTCCGGCATCGAGCCCGGTCTCTACGCCGATTCGCGCGGTCGCGGACGGGTCCGGATCGACGGCCTGGAGGCACGGCTCGCCCCCGACGGTCGCCCCGCCTTCCGCGCACTGGCCGGTTCCGAGGCGCCCTGGGTGGTCGACGTCCCCCTGCCGACGGACCAGGCGGTGCGCCTCGTGGCGGTCGCCGAGGTCGACGAGGGCTTCGAGGTCGTGACCGCTCCGGTGTCCCCGTTCCTGCAGCCCGGCGAGTACGCGGCGTACGACGACGACGTCCCCGGTCTGCCCCCGCGGCCGTCCAGCGGCCGGGTCGTGGTGTCCGCGACCGTGCTGCTCGACGGCTCGCTGCACGAGGTCGAGCGGATCGACGAGCAGGCCGCGACGATCTGGGTCCGTCGCGAGGGACGGACCGTGCCGATCGCCACGAGTGCGGTCGGACCGGACCTGGTGCGGTACTCGGCCACGCCGGTCTGACGGGGGACAAGGGCCTGCGGGGTGCGTCGGAGGTGCGGCGTAGCGTCCTCGGCATGAGTGATGCAGAAGAGACCCTCGGCGGCGCCCGTCCGGACCCGTCGACCGACGCGAGCAAGGACCCCGAGCAGTGGGTCACCGGTGACGAGCCGATGACCGGACCCCAGCGGAGCTACCTCGACACCCTGGCCCGCGAAGCCGGCGAGGAGCTCTCCGCTGACCTGACCAAGGCCGAGGCCTCGGAGCACATCGACCGCCTGCAGCAGCAGACCGGACGCGGCACGGACGCCACGGGTTCCTGAGAGCGGGTCCGCCCTTCGGCGGACCCCAGCCTGGGCATGTTCTGGTGATGTCCGGGCAGACCCCCGGACGAGGGGGTTCGATGACGCGTCACCGGTTAGCTTCGTGGCCATGCGAACGACATCGACCTCCATCGGCCTGACCGCGCTCCGCATCGTCCTCGGGGTGGTGTTCATCGCCCACGGCGCGCAGAAGTTCGCCCAGGGCATCCCGAACGTGGCCCAGGGCTTCTCCGGCATGGGCGTCCCGCTCGCCGACGTCGCTGCACCCCTGGTGGCGGGCCTCGAACTCGTCGGCGGTGTGCTGCTCGTGCTCGGCATCGCGACCCGCGTCGTGGGCGTCCTGCTCGCCGTCGACATGGTCGTCGCGGGGTTGCTCGCGCACGCGTCGTCCGGCTTCTACTCGCAGGACGGCGGCTTCGAGTACGTGCTCGTCCTGGCAGTCGGGTCGCTCGTCGTGGCGCTGACCGGCCCGGGGCGGTTCTCGCTCGACGCCGTGTTCCTGGCGTCGTCCCGTCGCCGTCGTGGCGTGCAGGAGCCCCTGCCCGCCTGACCCGCGCTGCGCCGCCCTGCGCCCCCTGGTGCGAGGTTGATCACTCGGTGCGCCGAAAGAACCTCGCACCGGGTGGTCAACCTCGCACCAGGCGGAGCGGCTCACGCGGCGGCGAGCACGTCCATCACCTGGCGGGCGATGAGCCGTCCGGCCCGGTTCGCCCCGATCGTCGACGCCTGCGGCCCGTAGCCCGCCAGGAACAACCGCGGCTCGTCGACCGAGCGCCCGTCCGCCACGACGACCCCGCCGGCCGCGGTCCGCAGGTGCAGCGGCGCGAGGTGCCGCAGGTCGGCCCGGAACCCGGTCGCCCAGAGCACCGCGTCGGCGTGCACGTGCGCGCCGTCGGCCGTCACCACGCCGGTCTCGTCCATCCGGGTGAACATCGGCTGGTCGCGAAGCACCCCGCGGTCGATGCCCGCGCGGATCCGCCGCGAGACCGGCACGCCCGTGCCGCTCACGATGCTCGGCAGCACCTCGCCGGCACGGGCCGCCCGGTCCTGCTCGTCGACCGCTGCGACCGCCGACTCGAGGTCGAGCGACGACGAGTCCGCCCACACCGTCGGCCGTCGGGTGAACCAGTGGGTCGACCGGGCGACGCCGTCGAGTTCGAGCAGGAATCCGATGGCACTCGTCCCGCCGCCGACCACGACGACGTCCTGCCGGGCGAACTCCGCGGCGCTGCGGTACTCGGTCGTGTCGAGCTGTCGTCCGCGGAACGCGCCTCGGCCCGGGTACCACGGCACGAACGGCGTGCCCCACGTGCCCGATGCGTTCACCACGACGTCGGCGCGGATCCGGGTCTCGGTGCCGTCGGCGGAGCGGGTCGTGACGCACAGTCGGCCGTCTGCGGTGCGCGAGACCGACGGCACCGAGACCGGACGCCGGACCCGCAGGTCGTAGTGCTGCTCGAACCGCCGGTAGTACTCCCCCACGACGTCCCGGGCGGGTCGTGACCGATCGGCGTCGTCGAACTGCAGCCCCATCGCCCGCATCCCCGGCAGGTCGTGCACGCGGTGCGCCGCGCCGAGGCGCAGGGCCTCCCACCGGAACTGCCAGGCGCCGCCCGTGCTCGGGGCACGATCGAGCAGCACCAGGTCGGTGCCGGGCACGAGCCCCAGCCGGCGCAGGTGGTATCCCACCGACAGTCCGGCCTGCCCCGCACCGATGACGACGACACGGGCGGACTGGTCGGCTGGGTTCTCGAGGGGTTCGGTCATCACTTCGATTCTCCTGTGCGCGGAGCCGTCGCGGCGACGTCCAGATCGAGGTACATGGTAGAGTGATCGGCAGATTTCAAACCACGAACCGTCTGGTTCCCCGAGTGATCTTCCGTCATTCGCCAGGACCGGACCAGAGCCGAACGAGGGGGTCACGCATGGGGCGCGGCCGTCAAAAGGCGAAGCACACCAAGGTCGCCCGTGAGCTGAAGTACTTCAGCCCGCAGACGAACTACGGTGCACTCGAGCAGGAGCTCTCCGCCGGACAACACTCCGATGACGATCTCGTCGACCGCTGGGCGGACCAGTACGGTCCCGAAGCGGCAGACGAATCCGACGAGTTCGAGACCGAAGCGGACCAGAACAAGTCCGCCTGACCGGCACAGCCGTCACGCCGCGCGCCTCCGGGCAGCGCGGCGTTTCTGCGTGCCCACGCGGATGACGCGGACCGGTCACGACTCCCCACGCGGGGAACGCCGAGTGGTCACGAAGTGCCGCCCGCGGCCGGACCGAGCGGCACTTCGTGACCACTCGGCGGACACCTGACGGCAGGTCGTGCGGCCTGGAGGCACGACGAACGCCCGCCACGCGGCCTGCGTGACGGGCGTGGCCGGCTCGCTCAGGCGGCGTAGCTCCCGACGAGCCGCACGGCACCGCCGTCGACGCCCTTGGCGCCCTGCTCGAAGCCGGTCAGGTCGCGGGCCGACGTGGCGATCGTGCCGACGGGCCACGCGGGCATCCCGGCCACGCCGAGCGACTCGATGACGTCCACCGCGGCGCTGGCGGACACCACGGCGAACATGCCGATGCCCAGGTTCCAGGTGCCCTCGGTGTCCTCGATCGGCGTGCCGGCCATGTCGGCGAGCACGCGGAAGACCGGAAGCGGCTGCCAGGTCGAGCGGTCGACCTCGATCCACGAGCCGACGGGCAGCACGCGCGCCAGGTTCGCCGCGATGCCACCACCGGTCACGTGCGACAGGGAGTGCACGGCGCCCGGGTGCTGCTCGAGCAGCTCCAGCAGCGGCGTCGTGTACAGGCGGGTGGGCTCGAGCAGGGCTTCGCCGACCGAGACGCCGCCGAACTCGGCCAGCTGGTCGGTGTACCCGACCCCGCGCGACGCCAGGATGTGCCGGACGAGCGAGTACCCGTTCGAGTGCAGCCCGGACGACTCGATGGCGAGCACGACGTCGCCGTCCTGCACCAGGTGGGCACCGAGCTGCGAACCGGCCTCGACGACACCGGTCGCGGCGCCGGCCACGTCGTAGTCGTCCGGGCCGAGCAGCCCGGGGTGCTCGGCGGTCTCGCCACCGACCAGCGCGGTGCCCGTCGCCGAGCAGCCGCGGGCGATCCCGGCGACGATGTCGGCGATGCGGTTCGGCACGACGCGCCCGCAGGCGATGTAGTCGGTCATGAACAGCGGCTTCGCACCGACCACCACGATGTCGTCGACGACCATGCCGACCAGGTCCTGCCCGATGGTGTCGTGCTTGTCGATCGCCTGGGCGATGGCGACCTTGGTGCCGACGCCGTCGGTCGAGGTCGCGAGCAACGGGTGTGAGAAGTCCTTCAGGAACGACACGTCGTAGAGTCCGGCGAAGCCGCCCACGCCGCCCAGCACGTGGCTGTTGTGCGTCGCCGCGACTGCGGACTTCATGAGTTCGACGGCCAGGTCACCGGCAGCGGTGTCCACTCCGGCTTCGGCGTACGGGTTGGGCATGCGGAGTCCTTCGCGGTGACATGGCAGACTTGTTCGGTACCCCCCGATTCTACGGTCTGGAGCACACCCGCGAATGTGCGGCATCGTCGGCCTCGTTGCACAGGGCCCCGCCAACCAATCCATCTACGACGCACTGCTCCTCCTGCAGCACCGCGGGCAGGACTCGACGGGCATCGCCACGGTCGAGGGTCACGTGCACCACATGCACAAGACCCGCGGCCACGTGCGGGAGTCGTTCCGAACCCGTGACATGCGCGCCCTCCTCGGCACCATGGGCCTCGGCCACGTGCGCTACGCCACCAAGGGCGCGGCGAGCAACGAGGAAGAAGCGCAGCCGTTCTACGTGAACGCGCCGTACGGCATCGTCCTCGTCCACAACGGCAACCTCACCAACACGCGGGAACTGACGCGTGAACTGTTCGACATCGACCGTCGGCACCTCAACACCACGTCGGACACCGAGCTCCTGGTGAACGTGCTGGCGCACGAGCTGCAGGGACAGGTCCGCGGCACGGACCTCGATCCCGGGCAGGTCTTCGACGCCGTCGAGCGCGTGCACGAGCGGGTCGAGGGCTCGTACGCCACGATCGCCACGATCGCCGGCCACGGGCTCCTGGCCTTCCGCGACCCGTTCGGCATCCGGCCGCTCATCCTCGGCCACAAGTTCGACGAGGCCGGCCAGCCCGAGTGGGTCGTCGCGAGCGAGTCGCTGGTGCTCGAGTCCGGCGGCTACGAGATCGTCCGCGACGTCGCCCCGGGCGAAGCGATCTTCATCGAGATGAACGGGCAGATGCACGCCCGGCAGTGCGCGAAGAACCCGCGGCTCGTGCCGTGCTCGTTCGAGTACGTGTACCTGGCCCGTCCCGACTCGGTCATGAACGGCATCTCGGTCTACGACGCCCGCCTGCGCCTCGGCAACCGGCTGGCGGACACCATCGAGCAGTACGCGCCGACCGGTGACATCGACGTCGTGATGCCGATCCCGGACTCGTCCCGACCGGCCGCCATGCAGGTCGCGCGGAAGCTCGGCATCGAGTACCGCGAGGGCTTCTACAAGAACCGCTACGTCGGCCGGACCTTCATCATGCCGGGCCAGGCGGAGCGCAAGCGGTCCGTCCGGCAGAAGCTCAACGCGATGTCGTCGGAGTTCAAGGGCAAGAACATCCTGATCGTCGACGACTCGATCGTGCGCGGCACGACGAGCAAGGAGATCGTGGAGATGGCCCGCGCCGCCGGTGCGAACGAGGTCACCTTCACGAGCGCCGCTCCCCCGGTCCGGTTCCCGCACGTGTACGGCATCAACATGCCGACGCGCGACGAGCTCATCGCGCACGACCGGAAGATCCCGGAGATCAACCGCGTGCTCGGCAGCGATCACCTGATCTACCAGGAGATCGGCGACATGCGGGACGCCATCATCGAGGGCTCCGACGTGACCGACCTCGAGATGAGCTGCTTCACGGGCGAGTACGTCACGGGCACCGTGAGCCCGGAGTACCTGTCCTGGGTCGAGGCGAACCAGCTCAGCTAGGTCGCGTCCGAAACGGAGCCAGACGGACGGACAGGAGGCCCGTTGCCAGCTGGCAACGGGCCTCCTGTCCGAAGACGGTTGCGGCTACGGCCGCTGGTCGCCGTGCTCGTCGATCTCGCCGTCGACCGTCTCGGGCGGCAACTCGACCTCGACACGCTCCGCCGTCAGGCGGGCCGCGCGCCGGGCGAAGACCCGGTCGAACACGACGGCGACGACCGCGCCGACGAAGGCACCGATCGTGACGCCCCACAGGCTGAAGTAGCCCACCAGGCTGCCGAAGCTCGACTCCTCCTGCTGGCCACCGAGGTTCATGGTGAGCGAGACGACGATCAGGGTCGCGATGAACCCGAGCACCGCACCGCCGACGATGAACACCCCGAACTTCGGGGCACGACGGATCGTGACCTCGTCAGAGGTGGAGACGGCGTTCGGCGCAGGGGCCGGGACCGGCTGGTCGTCGGGTCGATCGGTGTTGCTCACCCACCCATTGTCCCCCACTGTGGGACGTCTCCCGGCCTGTCCGCGCAGTCCGATCCAGGAGAGGATGATCCGTACGCGTTGGTATCCCAAGGGCTGGAGGTGACACGGATGCGAGAACGGACCGTACGGGGGCGAGGTCGCACCCCGAGCACCCCGGCGCGCGTGACCTGGCCCGTGATGCAGCGCCACGAAGAGGACCGTGCCGTGTCCGTCGTCGCGGAGCACCAGTGGAGCGTCGCGCTCGTCGGCGCCCCGGGTCTCGGCAAGAGCACCGTCGCCGCCCGCGTCACCGACCGCGTCGCCGGACGGGACGCCACCGGGCGCACGGTCGTGGTGCCCATCACCGCCGTCGCCTCCGGGCGGTCGATGCCCTTCGGCGCGATCTCGGACCGCTTCGGTGAGCTGCCGGCGACCCTGTCCGAACTGTCCGACGACGCCGGGGCCGAGCAGCGCCTCCGGGCGATCGCCGACCTGGCGGACCGCGACGTCCTGCTGCGCGTCGACGACGCCGACCACCTCGACGCGATCTCCGCCCGGTACGTGGCGTGGCTCGTCCGGCACCAGGGTGCGCGGCTCGTCCTGACCTGCCGTGACTTCACCGCGCTGCCGGAGCCGCTCCGCGCCCTGTGGCAGGACGACCTGCTCGAGCGCATCGACCTCGAGCCGCTCACCCTGCGCGAGACGTCGGCCCTGGTGGCCGAGGCGCTCGGCTCGCAGCTCGAGAACGCCTCGGCCGAGCGGGTGCACCGTGCGACCGCCGGCAACCCGCTCTACCTGCGCGAGGTCGTCCGCGCCGCCCGCTCCTCGGGTGCCCTCGAGCACACGGCGTCCGGGTGGTACTGGCGCGGCCGGGTGACGGCGTCGAACAGCCTCGCCGACATGTACCGGACGGAACTCGGCTCGTTGCCGGAGGACCTGCGCGACGTCGTCGACATCGTGGCACTGGCCGACCCCATCCCGCTCGCGCGGCTGCTCGGCCTGGTCAGCGGCGGCGACGTCGACCGCGTGGTCGCACTCGGGCTGGTCCGGATCGACTCGCTCGACGACGGCGCCGCGGTGGCCCGTCCGCAGCACCCGCTCGTCGGCGACGTGATCCGCGGCCTGGTACCGGTCGCCCGCCGCACGGCACTCTTCGCCCGCGCGAACGCCTTCCGCACCGACAGTCCCGAGGGCGCCCCGCCCGCCGCACGGTTGCGGTCAGCGCTCTGGGCACTCGACTGCGGTGTCGTGCCCCCGGTCGAGCAGCTGCTCGACGCGGCGCAGGTCGCGGTGCGGCTGCAGGAGCACGAGAGCGCGATCGCCCTCGCCTCCGCAGCGCTCCGGCGGACGCTGCACCCGAACGAGCAGGTCGCCGCGCGCTGCCTGCGGTCGCTGGCGTACTCGTACACCGACGGGCGCGAGGCCGGTCGCGCCGACGCCGAGGCTGCCTGGGCCGTCGCCCGCGCGGACCCTGGCACGGTGGACGACGCCCTCGTGGTCGAGGCCTGCGAGATCCTCGCCAACATCCGGCAGTTCCACGACGACGACGTGCTGGCAGCGGTCGCGCTCACCGACGTCGCCAGCCGGCTGGTGTCCGGCGACGCGGTCGAACGGCTCCGCCTGCTGCGACTCGCACACCTCGGGTGGGGCGGACGGTTCGACGAGGTGCGGGCCGAACTCGAGCGCAGCGGCATCGTGCACGCCCCGACCATCCCGTTCGCGTTCCTGTGCGTCGCCCCCTGCGCGATCATGGCGCTCGCCACGGCCGGCCGGCTCGACGACGCCTCGGCCCTCGGTCGCCGGGCACTGGCCACCGCGATCGAGCACCTCGAGGACGCACCGTGGAGCGTCGGCGAGATCTTTTCAGTGCTGCACCAGGTGCAGGTCTGGCGCGGCGACCTCGCCGACCTGCTCACCGAGGTGCCGGTCCGCCGGTCGAACCCGTACCTGAAGTACGACTTCACCCTCGAGCTCATCGGCGACGGCAACCTCGCCATCGGCCAACGGCGCTGGGACGACGCGATCGCGGCGTTCTCGGCTGCCTGCGAGCGGTACGACGTCGCGGACCACGGCGGCTTCGCGGCCTACCCGTGGGCACGACTCGCGATGGCGTACGCCTACGCCGGTCGAACCGAGGACGCGACACGTGCGCTCGACCGGGCGAGGGCCACCCCGCAGCGGGCGATGCGGATCACGGGCGAGCAGGTCGCGGTGACGATCGCCTGGACCGAGGCGGTGCTCGGCAACCCGGCCGGGCTCCGGCACGCCGACGACATCATCGACCGCGGGACGGCGAGCGGTGGGTGGACGCACGTCATGTACGCGCAGACGCTGCACTACGCGATGGACATGCTGAACGGACGCGAGACTGGTACCTCGCTCGGTCGCATGCGCGAGGCAGCGGCTCGGGTCGACGGTCCGCTCGCCGCGGCGATCGTCGAGTACGCCGACGCCCTGACCGCACGCGACCGGACGCGGGTGATCGCGGCGCAGGGGGCGCTCGCGTCGCACGGCATGGCGGTCACGGCCGGCCGGCCGAAACCACCGCTCACGAACCGCGAGTACCAGGTCGCCGAGCTCGCGGCGCAGGGGTTGAGCAACCGCCTGATCGGCGAGGAGCTCGGGCTCTCGACGCGGACCATCGACGCGCACCTGTCGCGCGTGTTCGGCAAGTGGGACCTGCATGCTCGTTCGGAGCTCGCCGGACTCTTCTGAGTCCACTCGTGACGCAAGAACGTTGCGCATTGCAGCACGACGCGCCGCGGCGGTTGACACGTTGTGTGGAACATCGCGTACCTTGGTCCCTGTCGCCGGGTTCGGACCCGTTCGGGTCGGGTCCGAATCCCGGCGACTTCAAGCGTAGGTTCGCAGTGCATGCGCCCGCATCGGTAGGGACTACCTAATTCGGTTCGTCCGCCTAGGTAGTGCTGAACGCGACTAGAGCGCGACCCGCACCGGCAGGAACGCCGTCAGGTCCGCACGCGAGCCGGAAGCGCTGACGCGTGACTGCGCGACGGCTTCGTCCCAGGTCAGCTCAGCGGTCGCGAGCGCGAGCCAGGTCGTGGCGTCCGTCTCGACAACGTTCGGCGGCGTGCCACGGGTGTGGCGCGGGCCGGGGACGGCCTGGACCGCGGCGAACGGCGGCACCCGCACCTCGACGCTGTTGCCCGGCACGTCGTCGGCGAGGCGCTGCAGGGTCCACCGGACGGCCGTCGCGACGGTCGCCCGTGCCGTGTCGCCCTGCTGCACCGCGGTCAGTGCGGCGCGGCCGGCGGCGTCCTCGATCCTCCTGGGTGGCATCTCCACAGGCTAGCCGTCGCCTCGCGGCGGGAGAGTCCTGATCGGTAGGGTGATCGGGTGCGAATCCTCGTCCTCGGTTCCGGTGCCCGCGAGCACGCGATCATCACGGCCCTCCTCGCTGAACAGGCGGGCCACGTCATCACGGCTGCTCCCGGCAACGCCGGCATCGCCGCCGATGTCGAGACCGTCTCCCTCGACCCCACCAACGGCGCGCTCGTCGCCGAGTACGCGATCGAGAACGGCGTCGAACTGGTCGTCGTCGGGCCCGAGGCGCCGCTCATCGCCGGTGTGGCCGACCCCGTCCGCAGCCGGGGCATCCCGGTCTTCGGGCCGGGCAAGGCCGCCGCGCAGCTCGAGGGCTCGAAGGCCTTCGCGAAGCGCATCATGTCCGAGGCGAACGTGCCCACCGGCCGCCCGGTGTACGCCGGCACGGCGGAAGAGGCCATCGCCGCGATCGACGAGCTCGGCGCACCGTACGTCGTGAAGGCCGACGGGCTGGCCGCGGGCAAGGGCGTCCTCGTGACCGAGGACCGTCAGGCCGCGATCGACCACGCCACCTACTGGCTGCAGCACGGGCACGTCGTGGTCGAGGAGTTCCTCGACGGCGAAGAGGTCTCGTTGTTCTTCCTGAGCGACGGCCACGACGTCCGCCCGCTCAGCCCCGCGCAGGACTACAAGCGCCTGGCTGACCGCGATCTCGGACCGAACACCGGCGGCATGGGCGCGTACTCGCCGCTGCCGTGGCTGGCCGATCGTTGGGCGTCCGAGCAGGCCTTCGTCGACGAGGTCACCGAGCTGGTCGCGCTGCCCACCGTCCGTCGCCTCGAGCACGAGGGCACCCCGTTCGTCGGGCTGCTCTACTGCGGGCTCATCGTCACCGAGCAGGGCGTCCGGGTCATCGAGTTCAACGCCCGCTTCGGCGACCCGGAGACCCAGGTCGTCCTCCCCCGCCTGGCGACGCCGCTGAGCGGACTGCTGCTCGCCGCCGCGACGGGCCAGCTCGGGGGGACCCCGGCACCCTCGTTCCGTCCGGATGCAGCCGTCACGGTCGTGCTCGCGAGCGAGGGCTACCCGGAGAACCCGCAGACCGGCCGTCCGATCACCGGCATCGACGCCGCGAACGCCCGCGACGGCGTCTCCGTCGCACACGCCGCCACCGGGGTGCTCGACGACACGCTCGTCGCCACCGGCGGTCGCGTGCTCAGCGTCGTCGCGACCGGAGCCGACTTCGCCCAGGCGCGCGAGCGCGCCTACGCGGGTCTCGGCGACATCACCCTGCAGGGCGCGCAGTACCGCACCGACATCGCCGCGAAGGTCACCCGATGAGCGCCGCGCCCGTGATCGCCGGCTGGGACCACGTCTCGTCGGGCAAGGTCCGCGAGCTCTACGTGCCGACCGGTACCGCCGACCTCCAGAGTGCGTCCGAGCTGCTGCTCGTGGCGTCCGACCGGGTCAGTGCCTACGACTTCGCCCTCGAGCCACCGATCCCCGGCAAGGGCGAACTACTCACCCGCCTGTCGCGCTTCTGGTTCACGCAGCTGAGCGACGTGCCGAACCACATCATCGGCCCGTCGTCCGGTGGCACCCCCGTGCCGGCCGAGGTCGAGTCGCGGTCGATGCACGTCATGCCGCTCGAGATGTTCCCCGTCGAGTGCGTCGTGCGCGGGTACCTGGTCGGCAGCGGCTGGGCCGAGTACCAGGCGTCCGGCAGCGTCTGCGGCGTCGCCCTGCCCCAGGGGCTGTCGAACGGCGACCGGTTGCCCGAGCCGATCTACACCCCCGCCTACAAGGCACCGCAGGGCGAGCACGACGAGAACATCTCGTACGAGCAGACCGTCGACCTGGTCGGCGCCGAGGTCGCGGCGACCCTGCGCGACCTGTCGCTGCACGTGTACACCGAGGCAGCGGCGATCGCCCTCGAGCGCGACGTCGTGATCGCGGACACCAAGTTCGAGTTCGGGCAGGACGCCGACGGCCGGATCCGGATCGCGGACGAGGTCCTGACCAGCGACTCGAGCCGGTACTGGGACGCCCGGGCCGACGGTCGGACGGACTCCTTCGATAAGCAGATCGTGCGCGACTGGCTCAGCGCCAACTGGGACCGCCAGGGCACGCCCCCGGTGCTGCCCGAGGCGATCGTGTCCCGCACCGCCGCGCGCTACGCGGAGCTCATCGAGCGCCTCGGCGCTTAGTCGGTTCCTGCTGCGGGCCTGCTGCGCGGACCCCGAGCGGGCCCCGACCGGTCACGACACCCCGCTCACGTCCGGCGACCGGTCACGAGCCGTCGTTCAGGCCCCCGGTACCCGACCGTTCGTGACCGTCCGGCGGCGCGCCGACGGCACGTCGTGACCAGTCGACGAGCGACCAGTCCTGACCTGCCGACGACCTGCCGACGGCTCGTCGTCAGAGGTCGCGCGCGACCACGACGACGGTCAGGTCGTCGCCCGGGTCGTGGTCGACCGCACGTGACCGCACCCGCTGCAGGAACGTCGCGATGTCCGGCGAGCCGCGGTAGAGCTCCCCGAGCTGCGACAGCGACGCGAGCGTGGAGTCCCACAGCTCGAGCGCGCCGTCGCTGACCACGATGACCACGTCGCCCGGGCGCATGACGAGCGACCCGGAGGCACGTTCGATGCCCGCGGGGTGCAGCCCGATCGGCAGGTCCGACGACCGCAGGATCCGCTCGGCGCCGTCGTCGCGGAGCTGCAGGACGAGTCCGTGTCCGGCGTCGGTGAAGTCGATCCGGCCGGTCGAGGGCGTGAGCCGGCCGTGGAACATCGTCGCGAACGACTCGGCGCGGCTGAGGTCGGGTGCGACCTGCGCCTCGAGCTCGGCGACGGCGACGTCGGGTGCCAGGTCGCCGCGGGCGAGCAGTGCACCGCGGATGTTCGCGGCGAGCAGCCCAGCCGACATGCCCTTGCCCATGACGTCCGCCACGGTCAGGTGCACGGCGTCGTCACCCGAACGGTGCCAGTCGTGGAAGTCGCCGGAGACGACGCCGTGCGGCACCGACAGCCCGGCGATCCGGTAGCCGGGCACGTCGACCGTGCCGGGTTCGAGCCCCGCGAGCACGGACCGCAGGCGGTCCTCGTCGGCGCCGGCTGCCAGTTCCCGCTCGGCCCAGACACCGAGTTCCTGGAGCAGGGCGACCTCGTCGGCGTCGAGGGTCCGCGGTTCCGGGTCGATGAGGCAGAGCGTGCCGACCTTGACGTCGTCGTCGCCGAGCCGCAGCGGGACCCCGGCGTAGAAGCGCACGTTCGGGTCGCCGACGACCATCGGCATGTCGGAGTAGCGGGCGTCGATGCGCGCATCCGGCACGAGCACGGGGCCGCGCTCCCCCAGCGTCCGCCCGCAGAAGGTGTCCTGCAGCGGGATGACCGGTCCGAAGTGGCTGTCGCTCTGCTGGGACTTGATGGTCAGCGAGGTCTCGCCCGCCAGGTTCAGGAAGGAGCCGGAGACACCGAGGGCTTCACGCGCGATGCGCGTGATCCGGTCGAAGCGCTCTTCGGCGCCACCCTCGACCACGTCGAGTGCGGCGAGCAGCGCTGCGCGGCGCACGGCGTCGGTCGCGCCGGTGACTGGGACGGTCGTCGCTGTCTCCGAGTGCATACACCCACGCTAACGCGCCAACCGGACAGGGCCTGTCCCCACTACGGAGGACGCACCACCCCAGTCCGCGGGGCAGGCTCGCCGAGCGCTCGGCCGTCGACCCTGGATCGGCGCGACCCGGCGCGGCCCGGCGTCGGACTACCCTGGACGCGTGTCCCGCCGTGTCCTGCCCGCTGTCGCCCTCGCTGCGGCGGCTCTGGTGACGCTCGCGGGGTGCGGCGCCCACGACTCGACCGGCCAGGTCTCGGTCACCGTGTCGGACAACGCCGCCGACCACCCGTACGAGGTCAAGGTCTTCGCGTCGACGGGCAAGCTCTCCGAGCACCAGCGGGTGTTCCCCGGAGGCACCGCGGACTTCGCGGGCGTCCCGCTCGGCAAGGTGACGGTCCGCGCGGGCTCGCTGTGCCCGCAGACGACGACGGTGACGAACGACGCCGTCGCGACGGTCACCCTGACGACGACGGGCTGCTGAGCGCGGGTCGGTTCAGACTGCGCCGGGACCCCGCGCGATCGTCTCGTGCGGCTGCTCGCCGAAGCGTGCGCGGTAGTGGGCGGCGAAGCGACCGAGGTGCGTGAACTGCCAGCGCCGGGCGACGTCGCTCACCAGCAGCCCGCCCGAACGCGATCGGCCGAGTTCGAGGTGGACCCGGTCGAGCCGGACCTCGCGCAGGTACTGCATCGGCGTCACCGCGAGCCGCCGGCGGAAGAGGTCCTGCACGCCGCGCTCACTCAGGCCGCACGAGTCCGCGATGTCGGCCACCGAGAGCGGCTGGTCGGCCTGGTCGTGCACGAAGCGGATCGCACGACGCATCCGGTGCTCGACGTCGGACCGTGACGGCGAGAACGTCGACAGCACGACCGTCGCGATGCGTCGGTTCAGGGCGGCTCGCTCGTCGACCGGCAGCGCGGGGTCGAGGACGCGACCGGTGACGTCGCGGAGCAGTGCTCGGAGGGGTTCGATCCGAGGGTCGGCGGCGTCCGGTTGCCGGAACTCGGCCGATGGGCGGTCGCCGCCGCCGTCGCCGTCGCGTCCGCCGAGCAACGCCGGCGACAGGTGCAGCAGGGTCATCGCCGTGGCGTCGGTATCGAAGCCGTACGCCACCGAGGCGGAGAGCATCATCGGGCGTTCGGCGCCGACGTCCCAGCTCGAGCCGTCGTCCGCGGTCAGGCGGGCACGGCCGTCGGCGAGCCAGAAGACCACGTGGTCCGGTCGGGGGCCGATCGTGCCGGAGCGGTGTCCGTGCGTCCCGATGCGCCGGATCGACAGCTCTGCGTCACCCCCGGTCACGTAATCGAAGGGCACAGCGTCCATCGGAACAGTGCCTCCGCTCACCCCGCTGCGGACGGTCCGGCACGGGAATCGGAACGCTACCGCACCGGACGACCGGGGCGGGCAACGACCGCCCCGAACCGCCCCGGACCGCTCAGGGCCGCTCAGGGCCGCTCAGGACGGGTCCGGCACCTGGTCCCACTCGTCGGCGTACCGCGAGAGCACCGTCCACCGCGACACCGGCCACGTGGTGATGAACGCACGACCGACCACGTCGTCGACCGGCACCGTGCCGTGCACGCGGGAGTCCGCCGAGTTGTACCGGTTGTCGCCCATCACCCAGATGCGCCCCTTCGGCACGGTGATGTCGAAGTCGGTGCCGGAGACCCGGTCCGACCCGATCTCGGGCACCACGTAGGGTTCGTCGACCGGGTGGCCGTTCACCGACAGGTGTCCGCCCGTGCCGCAGCACGAGACGGTGTCGCCGGGCAGGCCGATCACGCGCTTGATCAGGTCGTCGCCCTGCCCGGTGCCGAGCCAGCCGCCCGGGTCCTGGAACACGACGACGTCACCGCGCTGCAACGGCACGGCGCCGGGGACGAGTTCGTTGACGAGCACGCGGTCGCCGATGAGCAGCGTGTTCTCCATCGATGCGGACGGGATGTAGAAGGACCGGACCAGGTAGGTCTTCACCAGGAACGACGCCAGCAGCGCCACGACGACGATGACGACGAGGTCGCGGAGGAACTTCCAGCCGGCCCGCTTCGGCTTCGGCTCGGATTCGGTGGCGCTCAATGCGTCAACACCACCTTCACGAGACCGATCACGAACGCCACGGCGGCCAGCACGATGCCGCCCCAGAGCCCGAGGAACGTGGGCCGCTTGCCGCTGAACCGCTGCATGAAGACGCCGACCATGCCGATGCGCACGACCAGGATGACCAGGGCGGCCGTCTGCGCCCACCCCGTCGGGATCCACCCGATCCACGCCACCGCGTACAGCACCGCGGGGATGAGCCCGGACGTCGCGATCGGGTTCGCGTTCCGCATGATCGTCACGACCGATTCACGCCGGGCGTCGTCCGTCTGGGAGTCGTCGCCGCCGAGGCCGTGCGCCACCAGGTGCGCGAGCACGTGCGCCAGGTAGGTCAGGACCGCGGTCGCCAGGACGGCCCAGATCGCCGACCCGTGGTGGATCGCGGCCGGGTCGACGGCGATCGCGGCGGCGAGCACCGTGATGTTGCCGTAGATGTAGGACGACATCCGGTCGCGGACGTGCTCGATCGGCAGGTCGCGCGGGTCCGGACGACCGCCGCGGGGTCCGCGTCCGCGTCCGAGCGGTGGTCGTGTGCGTGGCATCCGTCCATCTTGGCCCTCGCGTGCCGGTCCTCGCCGACAGGACACCGAGTGCGATGGCCACGCGCGTGGCCGGTTCCGGCAGACTGGGTGGCGATCGGTGCGACGGCGCACCGGACAGGAGGCCCGTATGACGTCCGCACGACCACTCGCCCTGGTGACCGGTGTGGGCCGCAGAGCCGGCATCGGCGCGGCGCTCGCCACCCGTCTGGCGACCGACGGCTGGGACCTGGCCATCTCGTGGTGGGGCCCGTACGACGACCGCGTGAGCGGTGGGGCGGATCCCGACGGGGTCGAATCCGTCGTGCAGGAGTGCGAGTCGGTGGGTGCACGCGTGACGCGCCTCCCGGTCGACCTGGAGGACCCGGACCAGGCGGCCGCCCTGGTCGGCCGCGCCGAGACCGAGGCGGGCGCCCCCGTCACCGCGCTGGTGATGTCGCACTGCGAATCGGTCGACTCGGACGTCCGGACCACGACGGTCGAGTCGTGGGACCGGCACTTCGCGGTCAACGCCCGCGCGCCGTTCCTGCTCGTGCAGGCGTACGCGGCCGCACTCGAACGAGTTGGCGACGCCGCACCGCGGGACCGCCGGCGGATCGTCGCGCTGACGAGCGACCACATCGCGTACAACCTGCCGTACGGGGCGTCGAAGGGGGCGCTCGACCGTCTCGTGTTCGGTGCCGCGAAGGAGCTCGGCAGCCTCGGCGTCAGTGCGAACGTGGTGAACCCCGGCCCGAACGACACCGGGTGGATGTCCGACGACGTCAAGCGCTGGGCGGTCGAGGGCACGCCGCTCGGCCGACTCGGACGACCGTCGGACACCGCTGCACTCGTCGGGTTCCTCTGCTCGGAGCAGGGGCGCTGGGTGAACGGGCAGCTGCTGACGTCGGACGGCGGGATCTCGAACCGCGCGTGATCCGGGCGGCGGACCGGGTCAGCCGCGACCGGGCGCGGTCACCTCGATGCGGTTCGCCCACGGGTCCTCGAACGCGACCGTCCGGCCGTCGTCGGCGGTCTGCACCCCGGTGTCGTGCATGCGTGCGACGAGGGCACCGAGGTCGTCCGACCCGGGCACCTCGATCCGCACGAGCCCCAGCCCGAGCGCGAGCTGACGGCGCCCGGCCCCGCGGGAGTTCCAGGTGTTCATCGCCATGTGGTGGTGGTACCCGCCGGCGCTGACGAACAGGGCCTCGCCCCACCCGGCCGTCGTCGCGAAGCCGAGCTTGTCGACGTAGAAGTCCTTCGCGCTGGCGACGTCGCCGACCGACAGGTGCACGTGGCCGACCCGACCCGGCGCGTTCGGCGCGGACTCCAGCGCGTCAGCCGTCAGGTGCTCCTGGAGGAACGCGTTCGGGTCGACGTACTTCGTGTCCATGTCGACCATGCCGTGCGTCCACGACCACTCCGTGCGGTCGCGGTCCCAGTACAGCTCGACGCCGTTGCCCTCGGGGTCGGTGAAGTAGAACGCGTTGCTCACCAGGTGATCGGCGCTGCCGGTGAAGGTCTGCGGGAACTTCGTCGCGACCGAGTACAGCGCGGCGGCCAGGTCGGCCCTCGTGTCGAACAGGATCGCGGTGTGGAACAGGCCGGCGTCGTGCGGGCCGGCGTGCTGCATCGACGGCGCGTGCTCGAGGATCACGATCGGGACCGCCAGGCCACCGGCGCCCGGTCGCCCCAGCACGGCGACGCCGCCCTCGTTCGAGAGCAGCGAGAGCTGGACGCCGTCGCGGTAGTAGCCGATCATCCGGTCGAGGTTCGCGACGCGGAGGGTGACGGCACCCATCCCGGTGTCGGCGGCGAGGAGGTCCTGCGTGTGCATGGGACCAGTGTGCGCCCATTTGGTTGACGCGTCAACCAAATGGGCGCATCGGTGGTCACGGCGAGTTTCGTGGTGGGCGACACTTCTCGCGGCCCGGCGCCCGAGATGTGTCGCTCAGCGCGAACTGAAGTGGCGCAGCACCCGGCTGCGGTCAGCGGGAACGGAAGTAGCGGTGCAGCGCGCGCTCGCGGATCGCGGCCGCGGCGAGCGCCCCGCCGAGCAGCGCGCCCACGAGCCCGAGGGACGCGATCGCGATCGCCTCGCGCACGATCGGCAGTGCGTCGTCGACGTCGAGGCCGCGCACCGACACCACCGCGACGCTCGTCGCGACCAGGGTCCCGACCGATCCCCAGACCAGGTGCTGCAGGACGATGCCGAGGACCTGCGCGCACCGCGGCACCCCGACGTGCCGGTCGGAGGCCAAGGCGAGCCGGCGCCGTGCGACCGCTGCCGCGCCGATCGTCAGCCCCACGAGGACCGCTGCACCGAACGGGACGAGCACTGGCTGCCGCGCCGCGGGGGTGAAGACCGCGCCCAGGGTCGGGTTGAGCTGCCCGGCGGTGGGTCGGTCTTCGCCCTCGGCCCCGCTCGCCGGCAGGACGGTGCGCCGGAGCATGGAGACCGTGTCGTCGCGCTGCGGCCACACCGTCGCCCAGCAGGCGTCGAACGGCGACCCGTCGTCCACCGTCGGCGCGAGGACCGCGTACTCCAGGTCGGGGTCCCGGCCGTCGTCGGGGTAGTCGTACACACCGGCGACTCCGGTGCCCGCGCCGCCCACCGTCACGAGGCGATCGCCTGCGGCAAGCCCCAGGGTCTCGTGCACCGCGGGCGAGATGATCACTCCCGCGGCCCCGTCGGCAGCCGAGCCACCGAGCAGGCCACGCACCCCGGCGGTCACCTCGTAGGTCGGGATCGCCGAGCCCGGCAGCGCGGCGGGGACGACCCCGGCGTCGAGGCGACGGAACGCGCCAGACGCGATGACCCCTTCGGCATCCGCGAGGGCATCGCACACGCGGCCGTCGATCCGGCCCTCGGCCCGCTGGACGGTCGTCCCCGCACCGCTCGCGACGAACACCGCAGCCGCTCGGACGTCACCGGCGACCGCTGCGGCGCGCAGGCCCACGACACCGCTGAGCAGCACCGCGAGGACGGCAGCGGTCACGGCTGCCCACGAGGCTCCGGAGGCGATGTCGCGCCACGCCTCCCGCCAGACCTCGGTCACCTGCATCCGGCGGGGGCTCATCGGTACCGCCCGAGGTCGAGCACTCCGTCGCAGGCGTCGCGGGTCGCGTCGTCGTGCGTGGCGACGACGACGACCGTCCCCGACGCGGCGAGCGCACCGATCCCACGGTTCACCTCGATCGCGGTCGCCCGGTCGAGTTGCGCCGTCGGCTCGTCGACCAGCATCAGACCCGGCGCGCTGGCGATGGCGCGCGCGAGCATCAGGCGTTGCGCCTCGCCACCGGACAGCTCGGCGAACCGCGCGTGCGCCCGCGAGCCGAGCCCGAAGCGCTCGAGGACCTCGAGCGCCCGGACGTCCGCGGTCCGACGATCCGCGCCCTGGGCGACGAACGGCAGCGCGACGTGGTCGAGCACGCGGCGGCGGGCCACCCCGTACGGGTTCTGGAAGACCCAGAGCGGCCGACAGCCCGGCGGACGGACGGCGGCACCGCGCGTCGGACGGAGCATCCCGGCGAGGATCGCGAGCAGCGTGGACTTGCCGGAGCCACTCGGCCCGACGACCGCGGTCACGCTCCCCTCGGCGAAGGCGCGGTCGACGCGGTCGAACAGCACGGTGCCGTTCGGCCAGACATGTCCGACGCCCTCGAGCGTCACCGACACGAGCTGGACCGGTCCGGCGCGGCACGGATCCGGTCGAGCGTTCGTCCGCCGGGCACCCGGACGAACGACTGCCCGAGTTCCGACCCGAGGACCTGGACCCGGAGCGGCCGCCCCGTCGTCGGTTGCACGCACGCCCGGTCACCCTCGAGGTCCCAGAGAGCCGTCGGCGGCACCACCTGGACGGTCCGCGGGCGACTGAGGGTCCACGTCGCGGCCACCGTCGGTGCACCGTCCGCCGAAGCGACCGTCGCCGCGTACTCCGGCAGGGCGCTGATCGCAGCGAGGTCCGTCGGCGAGGAGACCACCCCGGCGTCGTCGATCGGGATGTCGGCGTTCCCGATCCGCAGCACGCGCTCCCCCGGCGCCGGATCAACCGGGAGCGCCTCGATGCGCGCGCCGCGGAGTTCGGCCGGGAGTTCGACGAGGACACCGTCGGCGCCGACCGCTGCCCCGACGACGGCCACGCACGCCAGGACGGCGTTCTCGGCGGCTGGCACCCATGCGAACGGGTCCCGCGGCACGACGTCGTCGGGCAGGTCGTCGCGGTCGACACCTCGGTCGAGCAGGAACTGGTGCGCAGCTCGGAGCGTGCCCGGGCCGAGGACGCCGTCGATACTCAGTCCGGCACCGAGGCGCGTGAGTTCCCGCTGCAGCCCCGTGACGTCGGCCCCGCGGTCGCCGAGCTCGAGGTCGCGCCACAGCGGCTCGTCACTGGCGAGCGCGATCACCGGCCGCCCGTCGACCCGCGCGAGGACGTCCCCGCTCCGCACGGGCGCCCCGGTCGAGCACGTCGACGTCGTCACCGTGCCGGTCCGCGACGTCACGACCGCCCGTGGGGCACCGGTGGCGAGTGCGAGCTGCACCTGTCGTTCATCGGCATCGGTGCGCTCGGTCACCCGGACGGTGCTCGTGGGGGCCGCCGTCCGGAGTGCAGCCGGGACCTCGGCCGGCACAGCGACCACGATGGCGGCGGCCGTCGCCGCCGCGACCACCATCGCCCCGAGCGCCAGGAGCGCGGCAGACGGGAAGCGCATCACTGCCGCCAGAGTCCGAGGGGGTCCAGCCGACACTGTACGGCTCCGGGGTCCCACTGCGAGAAGGAGAAGTTCCCGTCGTCGTTCTGGGTGCGCCATTCACGTTCGGTGTACGTGTCGTCGACGAGTCTCACGGCACGGAGGCACGCGACGGTGATCTCTGCCTCGTCCTGCTTCTCCGGGTTCCGCCGGACTTCGTTGAACAGGTACGTCACGTCGCTGTCGAAGTCCTTCGCGCACTTCGACTTCGAATCGTTGATGGCCGTTGCGTCTTCAGCCTTCCGCCCTGGGAGCGGCGACGCTTCGGACGTGCCGTCCTCTGCTGTCGTGTAGTCGTAGCCGAGATCCCGCATGCATGCGCTCATGCGGGACTGGGCATCTGCGACCTCCCGCGCCGAGATCGTTCCGTCCGAGAGGATCTGCCGCTGGTACGGGCTGGTGTCGGCGGCTGATTCCGCGAACTCACCCGCCCACGGCCCGGCCACTGAGAAGCCTGACGGATCGACGACCCGGGGCGCAGCATCTGCGGAGGCGCAGCCAGCGAGCCCCGTGGCGGCGATCACCACGACGACCAATGCTCCCCGAGCACGGTTCCGAACCACCGCGTCAGGCCCGGACCATGCCGTACCGGGCGATGTTGGTCCAGCAGGCAGCCTCGTAGGACCACTTGTTGCCACCGACCACGTTCCCCCACTTCATCGTCCCGCTCTTCAGCCGGTTGAAGTGCTGAGCACGGCCACACCCCGACTCGTTGAAGCCCATGCTCTGCGTCACCTTCCGCCAGCACGTCGCAGCACTTGCCTCCGGCGCCGTCACGGTGTCGACCGCGATCCCGCCGCCCACGACACTCCCCAGCACGACCGCACCCAGTACGACGTTCTTGATCGACATCGATCTCCCCTTTCATCGCGACATCGCCCCGATGTCACCGTTAACGTATTACCGGTCAGTACGCGAGCGCAACGACCATCAGCACATCCGTGCAGGATGGACGCGTGACTGATGACATCCAGTGGGAGGTGGTCGAGGAGAGCTCCCTCTCGCTCCCGGACCACGAAGCGATCGCAGCACTGCTCGCGCAGGCGTTCCCGGACTGGTCCCACTGGTACGTGGGCGGCCGCAGCTGGTCCGGCATGCAGCCCGAACGCCGGGTCCTCGCCCGCGACCAGGATGGCGTCGTCCTGGCGCACGTCGGGATCCGCCGCATGTTCATCACGGTCGGCGGGCGCGACGTCCTGGTCGGCGACACCGGCCTCGTCGCCGTGTCGCCCAGGCTCCAGGGATCGGGCAAGGGCCGGGAACTCATGGAGCGCACGCACGCCGTGCTCGACGGGCTCGCGGTGCCGTACGGCTTCCTCGGCGCGGGCGAGAACCGCATCCCCTTCTACGCGAAGCTCGGCTGGCACGAGTTCCCCGAGGTCGTCGGCACCTTCTCGGCGTTCACCGCCGAGGGCGCCGGCATCACGAACACGGAGCAGGGCGGCTGGATGGTGCGGCCGGTGGCCGCAGCCCTGGAGGACTGGCCGGCCGGCCCGATCTGGCTGAACGGGCAAGAGGTCTAGAACGCAACGACAGACGGACGGGAGGCCCGGTGCCAGCTGGCACCGTGCCTCCCGTCCGTCAGGTGGTGGACCGGGGCTCACGCCCCCGCGTCCACCGGACTACGCCTCGACCGCAACCGTCTCCGGGTCCTCGTTCGAACCCGGCGCGCTCGGCACGACCGCGGCGCGCACGCGCGCACCGAGGTCGGCGTCGACGTTCGTCCAGTACGCGAACACGCGCTCGCGCAGGTCGTCGCGCGTCACCTTCGAGACGTGACCGGCGATGTTGCCGACCAGGCGCTCACGGGCGGCGTCGTCGAGGACCTCTCGGACGAGCGTGCCGGCCTGACCGAAGTCGTCGTCCTCCGGGTGCAGGGTCGCGGCGGAACGCTGCAGCGCGCCGTCGGACTCCCAGCCGGGCACGTCGTCGGTCGCGGTCGGGTCGGCGTGTGCGCCACCGAGCGAGTTCGGCGCGTACACGGGCACCTCGGACTTCTGGAAGTCGAAGCGCATCGCGCCGTCCTTCGAGTACGAGTGCACCTCGTTCTTCGGGGCGTTGACCGGCAGCTGCGCGTGGTTGGTGCCGACGCGGTAGCGGTGGGCGTCCGCGTAGCTGAAGATGCGCGCGAGGAGCATCTTGTCCGGGCTGGCAGCGATGCCGGGAACGAAGTTCGAGGGGGCGAAGGTCGCCTGCTCGATCTCGGCGAAGTAGTTCTCCGGGTTGCGGTTGAGCTCCATCGTGCCGACCTCGATGAGCGGGTAGTCCGCGTGCGGCCACACCTTCGTCAGGTCGAACGGGTTGAAGCGGTAGGACTCGGCGTCCCCGTAGGGCATGACCTGCACCTTGAGGGTCCAGCGCGGGAAGTCCCCGCGCTCGATCGCGGCGTGCAGGTCACGGATGTGGAAGTCCGCGTCCTCGCCGGCGATGCGGTCGGCGTCCTCCTGCGTCAGGGTCTTGTGGCCCTGCTCGGTGATGAAGTGGTACTTCACCCAGAAGCGCTCGCCCTCGGCGTTGATCCACTGGTACGTGTGCGAGCCGAAGCCGTCCATCTCACGCCACGACGCGGGCAGGCCGCGGTCGCCCATCAGCCACGTGACCTGGTGCGCCGACTCGGGCGACAGGGTCCAGAAGTCCCACTGCATGTCGTGGTCGCGCAGGTGCGAGCCGGGCAGGCGCTTCTGCGAGCGGATGAAGTCGGGGAACTTGATGCCGTCGCGGATGAAGAAGACGGGGGTGTTGTTGCCGACGAGGTCGTAGTTGCCCTCGGACGTGTAGAACTTCAGCGCGAAACCGCGGGGGTCGCGCCACGTGTCGGGCGAACCCTGCTCACCGGCGACGGACGAGAAGCGCGTGAGCATCTCGGTCTGCTGGCCCGGCTGCAGGAACGCGGCGCGGGTGTACTTGCTGACGTCCTGCGTGACGGTGAAGGTACCGAAGGCGCCGCCGCCCTTCGCGTGGACGACGCGCTCCGGCACGCGCTCGCGGTTGAACTGGGCGAGCTTCTCGACCAGGTAGTGGTCGTGCAGCGCGAGGGGGCCGTCGGCCCCGACGCCCATCGAGTGCTCGTCGCTCGAGACGGGAGCGCCGGAGTTGGTGGTCGTGGTGGGGGTGCCGGCCGGCTGGCCGGGCGTCGTGTTCTGGTCGGACACGGTTCCTCCTTGGGTGGAACGGTTGGTTCGGTCAGGGGTGCTCGGGTGGTTCAGGGGACGCGCGGGGCGTCGGGCGCGGCTGCGTCGGGCTCGTCTGCGCTTGCGCCTGCGTCGCTTGCGCTTGCGCCTGCGTCGATTGCGCTTGCGCCTGCGTCGATTGCGCTTGCGCCTGCGTCGCCGGCTGCGTCATCGCCCGCGTCGTCGCGCTCGGCCGCGGCGCACCGCTCGCAGATGCCCCAGTAGGTGACCTCGGCGGTGGTGACCGCGAAGCCGTGCGCGTCCGACGGGGTCAGGCAAGGCGAGTGCCCGACGGCGCAGTCGACGTCCTCGATCGCGCCGCACAGGGTGCAGACGATGTGGTGGTGGTTGTCACCGGTGCGTCGCTCGTACCGAGCGGGGCTGCCGGCCGGCTCGATGCGTCGGACGAGGCCGACGCCGGTCAGCGCGGCGAGCACGCCGTACACGGCCTGGTGGCTGGTCGTCGGGAGCTCCGCCGTGAGCGCCGTGACGATGTCGTCGGCGGTGGCGTGCGGCATCGATTCGGTGGCCCGCAGCACCGCGAGTCGCGGCGTCGTGACCCGGAGGCCCGAGGTGCGGAGCAGATCGGCGTCGGCGTCCATGCTGAGCCTTTCTTTTGCAGGAATCAAGACAACACGGCCACTGTACACGAGCCGTCGTGGCGCGTACCCGTCGGAACACATTCCGCGACCGGTATGCGACGTGTCACGATCTGGCGGCGATCACCTGGAGGGACCCTGGAACGATCGGTCTGCACGCTAACGTCCCGACATGTCCACGAGCCACGGCCTGTCTGAACAGGCGAACAGCGCACCGGACGTCCGGGGGATCATCGCGAAGCGGGACCTGGTCGTCGACCTCATCCGGACGGCCTGCGTCGTCCTCGTCGTCATCGTGCACGTCACGATGGTCGGCGTCGCGTCCGACGACCACGGAGTGCGGGTGACGAGCCCCCTGCAGGAACTCCCGTGGTACGTCGCCGCCACCTGGGTCGGGCAGGTGATGCCCCTCTTCTTCGTGGTCGGCGGCTTCGCGAGCGCAGTCGGCTGGCGCAGCACCGTCGCGCGCGGTGCGCCGAGCCCTGCTCGAGACTACCTGGCCACCCGCCTCGTGCGCCTGTTCCGGCCCGCGGTCCCGCTGTTCGTGTTCCTCGCGCTCGGGCTCGGTGTGGCCACGGCCGTCGGCACCCCGCCGGACCTCCTCGCCGAGGTCGCGTTCGGCATCGGCTCACCGCTCTGGTTCCTCGCCGCGTACGGCATCACGCAGTGCTGCGTGCCGCTGATGATGCGGTTCCACGAGCGCGCACCCTGGGCAACCCTCGGCGTGTTGCTCGTGCTCGCCGCGGTGGTCGATGCGGTCCGCCTGGCCACCGGGGTCGCCGAGGTCGGACTGCTCAACCTCGGGCCGGTGTGGCTCTTCGCGCAGCAGCTCGGGTTCCTCTGGGCCGACGGGTGGTTCGCACGGCGGTCGAAGGCGCTCCTGCTCGCGGTGGCGGTCGTCGCCTACGCCCTGCTCGTCCCGATGACCTCGATCGGGCTGTGGGCACCGGACATGCTGCAGGACCTCAACCCGCCGATGCTCCCGCTGGCGTTCCTCGCGATCGCGCAGGCCTGCCTGGTCCAGCTCGTGCACGCCCCGCTCAGTCGCCTGATGCGCACCAGGGCCGCGCTCGGAGCCGTGTTCGTCCTCGGCCGCGACGGCATGACCATCTACCTGTGGCACCTGCCGCTGTTCATCGCGCTGAACGGGGTCGCCCTGCTGGTCGGGGTGCCGTTCCCGTCGCCGGGCTCGGGTGGGTGGTGGGCGTCCCGGCTGATCGCGCTGGTCGCGGTGCTCGCCGTCGCGCTCGGGGTTGCTCGCGCGCTCCGTTGGTTCGACCGCCCGCTCCCCCGGCTGCTGCCCTCGGCCGACCGCCCGTCCTGGCCGGTCGTCGCTGTCGCTGCGCTCTGCACGATCGGTCCGGCGTTCCTGGTGATGCAGCTGCACCTGTCGTTCGGGATCGCGGTCATCGGCGCCGTGGCCGTGCCGATCGGGGTGTGGTTGCTCTCGCGGACCACGCCGGCCCGGGGCGTCACCCGGATCTGAAACGGTTCTCACCGTTCGGGGCCACTCCGACCTGCACCGCCACACGCGCCGGGCAGAGGATGGCGGCAGGCCGATCCCCTGGAGGCACCCGACGCCGTCGACACCCGAGTTCTGGAGCACCTGGCGGTTCGATCCCCTGTCCGCGGTGATGATCGCCGTCGCCGCGGTCGCCTACGGCTGGTGGGTCGTCGCCGCCGCACGTCGCGGCGCACGCTGGCCCTGGTGGCGCACCCTCGCGTTCGTCGCCGCACTGGTGCTGTTCGGGATCCTGCAGTTCGGCATCGTCGGCGTGTACGACCAGCAGCTGCGGTGGGCGTTCGTGCTGCGGTCCGCCCTGCTCTTCTTCGCGGTCCCCACCTTCGCCGCGCTCGGTGCGCCCGTCTCGTTGCTCCGGACAGGAGGCCCGGATCGCCTCGCGCACGCCGCCGACGCCGCCATGCGGTCGCGTCCAGTGCGCCTGCTCGGCAACGCGATCGTCGCGCCGCTCGTCGCCCTCGTCCTGTTCGGCCTGTTGCTGACACCGTTCGCGGCGACCCTGCGGGAATCGTCCGTCTGGGCCGTCGTGATCACGGTGACGGTCCCGATGCTCGGGTTCGGGTTGCTCGCTCCGCTGTCCGAGCCCGGTGTGCTGCGGTCGTCGACGTTCGTCACCGCGGAGTTCCTGCTCGCCTTCGTGGAGCTGATGATCGACGCGGTGCCGGGCATCGTGCTCCGGATCACGAACCACGTGCTCGACGGGTCGGTGGTGCAGGCCGTGGGGCAGCCGTGGTTCCCGTCGCCGCTGCGCGACCAGCACCTGGCGGGCGACCTGCTGTGGTTCATCGCCGAGGTGGCGGACATCCCCGTGCTCATCTCGCTGTTCATCCGGTGGCAGCGGACCGATCGCCGCGAGGCCCGCGCCGTCGACGCCCTGACCGACGAGCAGATCGACGAGTTGACGCGGGAGCACCTGCAGCGCCGGGGTTGAGCGCGCGGGCGGGGCGCCGACCCGGAACGACGACCTCGATGTCGTACGACGTCGAGGGTGTCGCACCCCCGCGGCCGCAACTGTTGCAGACGCGGGACTGCGACGAACCCGTTGTCGTACGACGTCGACGGTGTCGCACCCCCGCGGCCGCAACGACTGCGCCGGGACCCCGGCTACACGCGGGCCCCGGGCCGCTCGTGGGAGCAGCCCGGGGCCCGGGTGGTCGGCGCGGGTCAGGCGTCGGCGTGCTTGCCGTGGTGGTCGATGGCGGCGAGCTCGGCCTCGGCCGTCGCCGGAGCAGCGGCCGCAGCGTGCACGCCGTGCTCGGCCGGCTTCGCGTCGCCCTCGGCCGGCGCAGTGCCCTCCGCGTCGGGCTGCGCGGTCACGCCACCGGTCTGCTGCCAGGCGACGGTCTGCTTCGGCTTCGCCAGGAACAGCGCCGCCACGATCGCCGCGATGAGCACGATCGCCGGAAGGAACAGCGACTCACCCATGGCCCGCGAGAACGGCTCGAGTAGGAACCCGGGCAGTCCGCCGACCTGCTGCTCGGCACCACCGGCGGAGGTCCCACCGGTCGAGGCCGGGAAGTTCGCGGTGATCCGGGCCTCCATCAGCGCCGCGATGCCGGCCGAACCGAGCACGGCACCGATCTGACGCGTCGTGTTGTAGACGCCCGAGCCGGCACCGGCCAGCTTCGGCGGCAGGTTGCGCGTCGCCGAGACGGACAGCGGACCCCACATGCAGGCGTTGGCGATGCCGAGGAGCGCGCTCGGCAGGAGCACCCATCCCCAGTCGGCACTCGACGACAGCAGGGCGCCGAACCAGAACAGTCCGGCCGAGAAGCACGCGAGACCGAACGCGGCGACCCAGCGCGGGTTCCACCGGTTGAGATTCTTGCCGACGAGCGGTGCGAGGCCGGCGGACAGCACGGCCTGCGGCACGAGGAGCAGTGCAGCCTGGGTCGGCGAGAACCGCAGGACGTCCTGCGCCCAGAGCATGATCGGTAGCGCGAACGAGGCGATCGCGACACCGACGGCCGTGATGGCGACGTTGGCCAGGGTGAAGTTGCGGTCCTTGAACAGGCCGAGGGGCAGCAGCGGCTCACCCTTCTGCACGCCCTGCCAGACGACGAACCCGGCGAGCACCACGAGCCCGACGATGATGAGCGACCACACCGAGATCCGTCCGGCGATGACGCCCCAGTCGTAGGTCTCGCCCTCCTGGATGCCGAAGACGAGCAGGAACAGGCCGGCCGCGGACAGGAAGATGCCGAGGTAGTCGAAGCGGTGCCCGTGACGGTCGAACGACGGCACGAAGCGCTGCGCGAGGACGAACGCCACGACACCGACGGGGACGTTCACGAAGAAGATCCACTCCCAGCCGAAGCCGTCGACGAGCAGGCCGCCGACGATCGGGCCGACGAGCGAGGCGACACCGGCGACGGCGCCCCAGAGACCCATCGCGGCACCGCGGTTCTGCGGCGGGAAGATGCGCGTGATGACGGACATCGTCTGCGGGCTCATCATCGCGGCGCCGAGGCCCTGCACGACGCGGGCCACGATGAGCATCTCGATCGAGCCGGCCAGACCGCACCAGAGGCTGGCGAGCGTGAAGACGACGAGGCCGATCTGGTACATGACCTTCGGGCCGAAGCGGTCACCGAGGCGGCCGGTGATGAGCAGCGGCACCGCGTAGGCGAGCAGGTACGCGCTCGTCACCCAGATCACGGAGTTGATGTCCGCGTCGAGCTTCTGGGCGATGGTGGGGGTGGCGACCGACACGATGGTCGAGTCGACGAGGATCATGAAGAAGCCGACGACGAGCGCCCAGAGCGCGGGCCACGGCTTCTTCTCGGTCGTCCGCGGAGGCGTGACGGTGGTCATCGAGTGGTGTCCTTGCTGTTCGTGGGGAAGTCAGTGTCTGTGGGGACGGCCGGGCCGTCCCATGGGAGGTCGCCGCTGGCGATGCGGTCGACGGTGGTGCTGAGCCACTCGATCTGCGCGGCGAGCATCGCACGGACGTACGACACGTCGAGCCAGTACCGCTCGGTCAGCTGCTTGGCCTGCACGCGCTGGAGTGCCTGGTCGTAGTCGTCGCGCTCCTGTTCGAGTGCGACGATCCGGGCCCGGACGGCATCGACCGCCTCGGAGTGCGGCAGGTTCTCGAGCACGGAGAGGGCCAGGTGGAACTCCGGGTACTCGTCCGCGGGCTCCGCCACCATGCGGCGGAGGCCGTCCGCGAGTGCTGCGCGGCCGGCTTCGGTGATCGTGTAGGTGGTGCGTTCCGGCCGGTTGCCGTCGCGGTCGGTGCCCACGACCTCGGCGAACCCGAGCTCGGCGAGGCGGCCGACCTGGTGGTACAGGGTGCCCGGGCGGACCTTGACGTTCCGCTCCTCCTGCCGGTGGACCATCGTCTGGAACATCTCGTACGGGTGCATCGGTGCCTCGTTCAGCAGGTCGAGCGCGGCGAACGCGAGGGGCGTGAGCGACGCCATGCGGGCCTCCTGACGGATCGATGCGGCAGTCTTCCGACTGGACTATTCGACTTCGAATATACGGAGTCGAACACAGGTGAGCAAACGCACAGCACGTTCTCCACAGGAGGCCCGGATCCGTCCCGGCGTGTCGCGCGCGCCCCGTAGACTGGTCGCGTCCCCCACCCCTGAAGCGCTGGAGAGAACACGTGCCAACGATCGTCGTCGAGGTCATGCCCAAGGCTGAGATCCTCGACCCCCAGGGCAAGGCGGTGGGCAACGCCCTCGCCCGTCTGGGCAAGGCCGACCTGACCAACGTCCGCATCGGCAAGCGCTTCGAGGTGACCGTCGACGGCCCCGTCGACGACGCCAAGCTGGCCGAGGTCCGCGACATCGCCGCCGACGTCTTCTCGAACGCGGTCATCGAGGACGTCGTCTCCGTGACCGTCGAAGGCCAGTGACCCGGATGCGCATCGGCGTCATCACCTTCCCCGGCTCCCTCGACGACCGTGACGCCCAGCGCGCGGTCCGTCTCGCCGGTGCCGACCCCGTCGCCCTCTGGCACGGCGACCACGACCTGCAGGGCGTCGACGCCATCGTGCTGCCCGGTGGGTTCTCGTACGGCGACTACCTGCGCGCCGGTGCGATCGCCGCGAAGGCGCCGATCATGGCCGAGGTCATCGACGCCGCCGGCAAGGGCATGCCCGTGCTCGGCATCTGCAACGGCTTCCAGATGCTGGCCGAGGCCCGCCTGGTCCCCGGCGCGCACACCCGCAACGCGCACCAGCAGTTCATCCGCCGCGACCAGAAGCTCCGCGTCGAGACGACCTCCACCGCCTGGACCTCCGGGTTCACCGCGCAGCAGGAGATCACGATCCCGCTCAAGAACGCCGACGGCCGTTTCGTCGCCGACGCCGACGAGATCAAGCGCATCGAGGACAACGGCCAGGTCGTGTTCCGCTACGTCGGGGTGAACCCGAACGGGTCGATCGACGACATCGCCGGCGTCTCGAACGAGCGCGGCAACGTCGTGGGCCTGATGCCGCACCCCGAGCACGCGACCGAGCCCGGCTTCGGCCCGGACACCGCCGCTGCCATGGCCTCCGGCACGGACGGCCTCACCTTCTTCACCTCCGTGATCGAGTCGACGCTCGTCAAGTGACGGCCGCGACTCCAGTGACAGGGAACGACAACACCGTGACGACTTACGTGCGCCCGAAGCCCGACACCGTGCAGGATGCCGCGGCGACTCCCGACAAGGACCAGCCGTACGACGCGCTCGGCCTGAAGCCGGACGAGTACGCCCGCATCAAGGAGATCCTCGGCCGCCGCCCCACCTCGGGCGAGCTGGCGATGTACTCCGTCATGTGGTCCGAGCACTGCTCCTACAAGTCCTCGAAGAACTACCTCCGTCAGTTCGGCAAGAAGGTCACGCCGGAGATGACGAAGAACCTGATGGTCGGCATGGGCGAGAACGCCGGTGTCGTCGACGTCGGCAACGGCTGGGCGGTGACCTTCAAGGTCGAGTCGCACAACCACCCGTCCTACGTCGAGCCGTACCAGGGCGCCGCGACCGGCGTCGGCGGCATCGTCCGCGACATCATCTCGATGGGCGCACGCCCGGTCGCCGTGATGGACCAGCTCCGCTTCGGCGCGATCGACCACGAGGACACCGCACGCGTCGTGCACGGCGTCGTCGGTGGCATCTCGTTCTACGGCAACTGCCTCGGCCTGCCGAACATCGGCGGCGAGACCTACTTCGACCCGGTGTACCAGGGCAACCCGCTGGTCAACGCCCTGGCGGTCGGCGTCCTGCGGCACGAGGACCTGCACCTGGCGAACGCGTCCGGAGCCGGCAACAAGGTCGTGCTGTTCGGTGCCCGCACCGGTGGCGACGGCATCGGCGGCGCATCGATCCTGGCGTCCGACACCTTCACCGAGGGCGGCCCGACCAAGCGTCCCGCCGTCCAGGTCGGCGACCCCTTCGCCGAGAAGGTCCTGATCGAGTGCTGCCTCGAGCTGTTCCAGAAGGAACTGGTCGAGGGCATCCAGGACCTCGGCGCCGCGGGCATCTCCTGCGCCACGTCCGAGCTCGCGAGCAACGGCGACGGCGGCATGCACATCTCGCTCGACGACGTCCTGCTGCGCGACCCCACGCTCACGGCCGAAGAGATCCTGATGTCGGAGAGCCAGGAGCGCATGATGGCGGTCGTCCGCCCCGACAAGCTCGACGAGTTCCTCGCCGTGGTCGGCAAGTGGGAGGTCGAGACCAGCGTCCTGGGCGAGGTCACCGGCACCGGCCGTCTCGTCATCGACTGGCAGGGCCAGGAGATCGTCAACGTCGACCCGCGCACCGTCGCCGTCGACGGCCCGGTCTACGACCGCCCGGTCGCCTACCCGACCTGGATCGACGCGCTGCAGGCCGACACCGCGGCGTCGCTCGACCGTCCGGCCGACGGCCCCGCGCTCAAGGCGCAGTTCCTCAGCCTGCTCGGTTCGCCGAACCTGGCGTCGAAGAACTGGGTCACGAACCAGTACGACACCTACGTGCTCGGCAACACGGCCCTGTCCTTCCCCGACGACGGTGGCATGATCCGCGTCGACGAGGAAACGGGTCTCGGTGTCGCCATCGCCACCGACGCCAACGGCCGCTACTGCCAGCTCGACCCGAAGCAGGGCGCGCGTCTGGCCCTGGCCGAGGCGTACCGGAACGTCGCCGTCACCGGTGCCGTCCCCGCTGCGGTCACCGACTGCCTGAACTTCGGCTCACCCGAGAACCCCGAGGTCATGTGGCAGTTCTCCGAGGCGGTCGAGGGACTGGCCGACGGCTGCATGGAGCTCGGCATCCCGGTCACCGGCGGCAACGTGTCGTTCTACAACCAGACCGGCTCGACCCCGATCCACCCGACCCCGGTCGTCGGTGTGCTCGGTGTCATCGACGACGTCGCCAAGCGCGTCCCGTCGGGCTGGCAGGACGACGGCCACAACATCTACCTGCTCGGCACCACGAGCCTCGAGCTCGACGGGTCGGCCTGGGCCGGCACGGTGCACGGACACCTCGGCGGTCGTCCGCCGGCGGTGGACCTCGGTCGCGAGAAGGAGCTCGCCGAGCTGCTCTTCGCAGCGAGCGGCGAGCAGCTGCTGACGAGTGCGCACGACCTGGCGGACGGTGGCCTCGGCCAGTCGCTCGCCGAGTCGGTGCTCCGCTTCGGCCTCGGTGCCCGCGTGGTCCTCGACGAGCTCGAGTCCCGCGACGGCGTCGACACGGCGACCGCGCTGTTCTCCGAGTCGACCGGTCGCGTCATCGTGACCGTCCGGCGCGAGGACGACGTCCGCTTCCAGGGCCTGTGCGCCGGTCGGGGCTTCCCGGTCCTGCGCATCGGCGTGACCGACGCCACGTCGAACGCGCTCGAGGTCCAGGGTGCGTTCACGGCGACGCTCGACGAGCTCCGCGGCACGCACAACGCGACGCTGCCGGCCCGATTCGGCGACGTGATCGTCGAGGACGTCACCGAGGGGTACGTCGGCCGTGGGCCGCTCGACTCCGACGGTGCGTTCTCGCCGCGCACGGACTCCTAGGCCCGGCGGACACCGCGTGCCCATCGTCACCCTGCCCTTCGCGGAGCTCGTCGACCGGTTCGGCCCCGTGCCGGACGGCATCGAGCTGGACGTGTGGGACGTCGAGGCGCCGTACGGTCGCCCGGACGACGTCGCCATCACGTTCCTGCCGTTCTACTTCGGTGGACGGCACCGCTGGCAGTTCGTGCACGACCTGCCGGCGCTCGAGCTCCTGCAGCTGCCGAGCGCCGGCTACGAGCACGCGGTGCCGCACGTGCCCGGTCACGCCCAGCTGGCGAACGGTCGGGGGATCCACGACGACGAGACCGCCGAGCTCGCCGTCGGCCTGGCGCTGACCTCGCTGCGTGAACTCGGGGCGTTCCAGGCCGATCGCGCGAACGGTGTCTGGGACGCCCGGAAGACCCGTTCCCTGGCCGACCGCCGGGTCACGGTCGTCGGCTACGGCGCGATCGGTTCGGCGATCGCAACCCGGTTCGAGGCGTTCCGCACCGAGGTCACCGTGGTGGCCCGTACGGCTCGCGACCAGGACGGTCGCCACGTGCACGCGTTCGGCGAGCTGCCCGAGCTGGCACCGACGACGGACGTCCTCGTGCTCATCGCGCCGCTGACGGACGAGACCGAACGGCTGGTCGACGCCGAGTTGCTGGCCGCGCTGCCCGACGGTGCCCTGGTGGTGAACGTCGCCCGCGGCAAGGTCGTCGACACCGATGCACTGGTGGCGGAGCTGCAGTCCGAGCGGCTGTTCGCGGCGCTCGACGTCACCGATCCCGAGCCCCTGCCAGACGGCCACCCGCTGTGGACGACGCCGAACACGGTCCTCACGCCGCACGTCGGGGGCAACACCGACCTGAGCGTCCCGCGGTCGATCGAGCTGATGCGTCGGCAGGTCGCAGCGCTGGCCGAGGGTCGCCCGTTCGAGAACCTGATCGAGCGCTAGCGACCAGTCGGAACACGCCGTCGTCTGCGCGCGACGGCGTCAGGCGCGCACCAGCAAAACGGTGGTCAGAGCGGGACGATGCACGTCGGGGTCCCGACGGCGATCTGCTCGACGGCCTCGCCCGGCACACCGTCGACACCGATCGGCAGCACTGCGATGGCGTCCGACCGCTCGTTGGCGACGAGCACGTACCCCGGCACCCGGGCGAAGTGCCGCGGCCAGGCTCCCCCGCACGACGCGGACCCGACGAGCGCGAGCCCGTCGTCGGCAGCGTCGAGCACCACGATCAGGTCGCGGCCACGGACGGCGACGGTGACGAGTCCGGCGTCGTCGACCTCGATGTGGCTGAGGAGCGACTCCCCCACCGCACCCTCGAACGTCGGGGTCGAGGCGATCGTCACGAGCGAGCCGGACTCGTCCCGGCGGAGTCGGTGGACCGCGCCGTCGAGCTCACCGGCGACGAACAGGTCGCCTGCGTACCAGGCCAGGTGCCGCGGGCCGACGCCGGGCGCCACGTGGTGCACGCGCAGCGCCTCGAGCGTGGGGACGCCGTCGGCCGACACGGTCACGCGGAACTCGTGCAGCGCGTCGCCACCCAGGTCGGCGACGAGCACCGTGCCGTCCGGCGTCGCGACGGACTGGTGCGCGTGCGGCGCATCCTGCCGGTCCTGCACCGGGCCGGTGGCGGCGGGCAGGGTCGCGACGGCGATGGCCGAGGCAGGGACGGCGAGCCGGTCGGTTCGGCCGTGCACGCCGTCTGCGGGCAGGACGACGCCGTCGCTCGCGAGGACCGAGGCGGAGAACGACTCAGCCGCCGCCAGCGAGACGGCGGTGACGGTGCCGGAGACGTAGTTGGTGACGATGAGCGCCCCGGACGGGTCGACCCGCAGGTGGCACGGGGCGTCACCGCCGGCGGAGGCGTCCCACAGGTGTTCGAGCGCGCCGTTCTGCATCCGGAAGGCGGAGACCCCGCCGTCGTTCGTCTCGGACACGGCGTAGACACGGTCGCCCGACACAGCGAGGAACGAGGGATCGTCGAGCACCGCGACGGTACGAGCGACCGCGACGGTACGAGCGCCCTCGCCCTCGCCCGCGCCCGTGCGGGCAGCGCCGCCGTCGACCAGGGAGATGCCGGTCGCGTTCCCGCCGCCGGTGGCGGTGTAGGAACCGACGAGCAGGGTCGGCAGGTCGACGCTCATTCGTCGCGTCCGGCGATGCGCTCGTGGTGGTGGATGACCTCGGCGACGATGAAGTTGAGGAACTTCTCGGCGAACGCGGGGTCGAGGTGCGCCTCGGCGGCGAGGCTCCGGAGCCGTGCGACCTGGATCTGTTCGCGGTCCGGGTCGGCGGCGGGCATGCCCGATTCGGCCTTCAGGTGCCCCACTCGCTGGGTGTACTTGAAGCGCTCGGCGAGCATGTGGATGACGGCGGCGTCGATGTTGTCGATGCTCTGCCGGATGCTCCGGAGTTCGGCGACAGCCGTCGCTTCGGGCTCGGGCGGGGTGACGTCGTCGCTCATGCCCCGAGCCTACTGGCGGACGCGCAGCCGAACCCCGCCGACGCCTGCGAGAATGAGCACATGTCGGTCTTGCTCGTGATCTCGGGCGTGTGTGCGGTCCTCGCTGGCCTCGTCCACGTGTACATCTGGTTCCTCGAATCCATCATCTGGACGAGTCCACGCGCCCGCAAGGTGTTCGGCATCGCGACCGAGACCGAGGCCGACGCGACCCGCTCCCTCGCGTTCAACCAGGGGTTCTACAACCTGTTCCTGGCGATCGGCGCGATCCTCGGTGTCGTGCTGGTGCTGGCGGGCAACACCGCGACCGGCTGGACCCTCGTCGTGTTCTCGACCGCGAGCATGCTCGGCGCCGCGGTGATCCTGGTCGGCTCCGGCCGCAAGTACGTCAACTCCGCGTTCAAGCAGGGCACGCTCCCGCTGATCGCCCTGCTCTTCGCGCTGCTCGGCTCGAGCTTCCCCGTCTGAGCCGTCTGAGCCGTCTGAGCCGTCTGAGCCATCTGAGCCGTCTGAGCCGTCTCGACCAGACCGTCAGCCCCGCCACGCAAAAGCGACAGGGTGCCGCCGAACATCGGCGGCACCCTGTCGCTTTCGCGGGTGAAGACCGGCCAGGTCAGCCGAGCTTGTCCTCGAACTGGGCCGGCAGCTTGTCGAGCGCCCACTCGATCGCAGCGGTGGTGCCCATCGAGAACGCCGACGACACGTCCTTGTCGTCGAAGACGATGTAGTGGCCAGCCTCGACCGACGGCACCTTCTGGAACAGCGGGTCAGCCTCGGCCTTCGACGCGTCGACGTAGATCGGCAGGACCAGCGTCAGGTCGGCGTCGAGCAGGTCGAGGTTCTCGTCGGACAGCGTCACGGAGAACGCCTTGCCGGCTTCCTTGTCGATGGCCGACGGGATCGTGAACCCGAGGTTCTTCATGAACGACGAGCGGCTGTCCGTGGAGGCGTACGCCCCGAAGCCCTCGGAGCTGTACGCACCGACGACGGCGGTCTTGCCCTCGAAGTCCGGGTGGGCCTTGCGCGCCGTGGCGTAGGCGTCGTCGAGGTCGGAGAGCAGCTTCTTGCCCTCGGACTCCTTGCCGAGCGCCTTCGCGATCATCGTGGTCTGCTGCTCGGTCGAGGCGAGGTAGTTCTCGCCGCCCTTCGGGATCGCGACGGTCGGCGCGATCGCGGACAGCTTGTCGTAGCGGTCCTTGTCGCCAGACGACTTCACGTCGAGGATCAGGTCGGGGTTGAGCTTGAGGATGTCCTCGTAGCTCGGCTCGAGCGTCTGGATGATCTTCGGCGACTTCGTGTACGCGTCCTTCAGCCACGGTCCGACGCCGTCGCCACCGAAGGCGAGCCAGTCGCTCGCGCCGACCGGCTGCACGCCGAGCTCGAGCGCGGTCTCGGCGTCACCCCAGCCGAGGGCGACGACGCGCTTGGGCTGCGAGTCGATCGTCGTGGTGCCGAGGCCGGTCGTGATGGACACCGGGAAGGCGCCGTCGGACGAGCCGGACGAAGCCGTGTCGGTGGACGAGCCGGAGCCCGAGGCACAGCCGGCGAGGACGAGGGAGGCTGCGGCGACGGCACCCGCAGCGGCGAGGACACGTCGGAGACGAAGGGATGAGCGGATCACGAAGGGTAGCCTAACCTAACGGGGCGTACAGGAATTCAGCTGGATAGGCTGGGTGATCGTGGCCGTCCCAGATCCAGACCGCACGCGCCTCGCGGTGCTCGGCTCCCCCATCGCGCATTCGCTCTCCCCCACGCTCCACGAAGCGGCCTACGACGCGCTCGGGTTGGGGTGGTCGTACGGGAGGCACGAGGTCGCGTCCGGTGGGCTCGACGAGTTCGTCGCGGGGCTGGGTCCCGGATGGCGCGGGCTGAGTCTCACGATGCCGCTCAAGCGCGAGGTGCTGCCGCTCCTCGACCGCACGACCCCGTTGGTCGATGAGCTCGGGGTCGCCAACACGGTGGCGTTCCGCCACGAGGGCGACAGCATCGTCCGTGCGGGTGCCAACACCGATGTCCAGGGGCTCGTCCGTCCGGTCGAGGCCCTCGGGCACCTTCCCGGCGAGGCCACGATCCTCGGCGGCGGGGCGACCGCGGCGAGCGCCCTGTCCGCAACCGTGCGGCTCGGGGCGTCACTCGTGCGGGTGTTCCTGCGCGACACCGCGAAGGCCGGGTCGCTCGTGGAGCTGGCCGTGCGGCTCGGCGTCTCGCTCGAGGTCCTGCCGCTCACCGACCTGCCCGGCACCCGCCACGGGTTCGTCCTGTCGACGCTTCCCGGCGGTGCGGCCGACCCACTCGAGCTGGTGCCGTCGGGGTCGGACGCCGTGCTGTTCGACGTCGCTTACGAGCCGTGGCCGACCGCCGTCGCGTCGCGTTGGGCCGGTGCGGGCGGCCGGGTGCTGAACGGTCTCGACATGCTCACCGAGCAGGCCATCGGCCAGATCCGCTTCTTCCTGACCGGTGACGAGGACGAGCTGCTGCCCGACGAGGCCGCCGTCCGTCGTGCGATGCGCTCGGCTGTCGGCCTGCCCGCCGTCATCAGCAGCTAGCCGACGACGACACCGGCGACCCGCGGTCAGCCGCGGGACCGCGCCTCGGCGTCGAGCAGGGCGACGGACACGTCCCACAGCCGGTCGGCCTGGTCAGGGTCGAGCGCCCAGGGCAGCACGCCGTGCAGGCCGTCCTCGATCCGCTCGACCACCGCTGCTTCGTGGCAGTCCTCGAAGTAGCGGCCGGTGATCCCGTCGAGTTCCGGTGCGGTGGCGAGCAGGACCGAGGTCGCGGCTCCCTGCTCGGGGGTCTTCACGGCGTCGGCGGCGGCGATCTTCGTGGCGGCGAGGACCTCCGGGTCCCAGTGCTTCTGCAGCCCGGTCCAGATCCCGCCGGGCATCAGGGCGTTCGCGGTGATGCCGTCGGCGGCCCACCGCCGGCCGGCAGCGACGGCGAACAGCACGTTCGCGGTCTTCGACTGGCCGTAGGCGAGTCCGGGTTCGTAGGGGCGCCGGCGGAAGAACAGGTCGTCGAACACGACGGGCGAACCGCCGTGGCCGCTCGACGACACCGAGACGATGCGGGCCGAACCCGAGGCCGCCAGGGCGTCGTGCAGCCCGACCGCGAGGGCGAAGTGCCCGAGGTGGTTCGTGGCGAACTGCGCTTCCCACCCGGCGGGCGTGTACGACTCGGGCGCGTCCATGATGCCGGCGTTGGCGACGAGGACGTCGAGCGGCCCCGACCACGCTGCGGTGAACGCCTCGACGGAGCCCGGGCGGTCCAGGTGCAGTTCGACGACGGCCGGTGCGTCCGTCCCCGTCGACCGGGCGATGTCGTCCGCGACCCGTCGGCCGGCGTCGACGTCCCGCACGGCGAGCGTCACGCGCGCCCCGGCTCCGGCGAGTGCTCGGGCGGTCTCCACCCCGATGCCGGACGCGGCGCCGGTGACGATCGCCGTGCGTCCTGTCAGGTCGAGGCCGTCGACGACCTCGGCGGCCGTGGTCCGGCCGCCGAAGCGGGTGAGGTCGCGTGCGGGCATGTCGACTCCTGTCAGCTGGCGTGGTGCGGAGCCGTCAGGCGACGACACCGTCCACGTAGAACCATCGTCCCTGCTCGCGGACGAACTCGCTCGTCTCCTCGAGCGTCCCGCGGTCGTCGTCGGAACGCCACCACGCGCGGAACGCGACCGTGCCCTGGGAGTCGAACGGGCCTCCCGAGGTCGTCGTCAGGATGTCCAACCGGGTCCAGCGCTGGGACGCGTCCAACTCGAGGGCCGCCGGTCGGGTGCGCGGGTGCCAGGTGAGCAGCAGGTACTCCGGCAGTCCCAGCGCGAACGCGCTGAAGCGTGAGCGCATCAGGCGCTCCGCGGTCGGCGCGGCCGCTCCGCGGTGCAGGGGGCCGCAGCACTCGCCGTAGGGGTTGCCGCTCAGGCAGGGGCAGCGCGTCTCGTCGGTGACCACGCCGGAACGCTAGTCGACGATCGACAGCGCGACGGTGATGTTGCCGCGGGTGGCGTTCGAGTACGGGCAGATCTCGTGCGCGCGCTCGGCCAGGCGCTGGCGCTGCTCCTGCGGGGCGGCCGGTGCGTAGACGTCGAGCTCGACCGCCAGGCCGAAGGTGCCGTTGCCGGCGCCGCCGATGCCGACCTCGGCGGAGACCTCGGCGCCGGTGGTGTCGAGGTCGAGTTCCTTGCCCGCGGCGTGCAGTGCACCGAGGAAGCACGCGGCGTACCCGGCGGCGAACAGCTGTTCGGGGTTGGTGCCCTCGCCGCTGCCGCCCATCTCCTTCGGCGGTCGGGTGTCCAGGTCGAGCCGGTCGTCCTCGCTGCGGACGTGCCCGTCGCGGCCGCCTCCGGTGGCGTGGGCGGCTGCGGTGTAGACGATGTCGAGACTCATGGAGCCGAGGTCATCGCGCCCACCTGGACGTGTGCTGCGCGCGCCCGGGGTGCCGGGGCCGGGCGCCCGCGCGTGCCCGCGCCGCCGGGCGTGTCCGCGGCGCGCGTGCCCCCACCGCCGAGTGAGCAGAACACGACGGGTCACATCACCGCACCCGTCGTCTTCTGCTCACTCGATGCACCGCCGACCCGGCCCACGACACCCCGAACCCGGTAGACATGACACGTGTTCAAGATCGGGTGGCAGGTGTACCGGGAGCGACTGCCCGAGGTCATCGGTGAGCGCATCCGCCGACGCATGGTGGTCGTCGGCGCGATCGTCGCGGCGACCGCGTTCGTCGTGCTGCTGTTCGTCGGCGTGCTCCTGGACCGCCTGGACGACCCCGTTCCCGGTCCCGCCGGTGTCGTCGTCGCGGTCGTGGTGGCCGCCGGCTTCGGGTGCTTCGGCGCATCGCTGACGCCGGTCGGTCCGAAGGGATGGGCCGTCCCACCGATCCCGGGCATCGGCTGGCGCACGCAAGAGGCCATCGCCCGTTACTACGGCAGGAACCCTCCGGCGGTGGACCCGCAGCACCGCGATGCCGTGCTCCACGGTCTGCTGGAGAGCCGCGACCAGATCGTCCGCTTCGCCACCCGTTCGTTCCTGCAGTTCGTCAGCTGGGTGGGTCTCGTCCTCGGCACGGTGGTCTTCGTCCTCACGTTCCCCGTCGACGGCGACCGGATGATCGTGCTCCTCGGTGTGTGGTTCATGTGGCTCGTCATCTCGAGCGGCACCGGCGTCATGGGCATCCGCACCCTCGGCCGTCAGGAGCAGTTGCGCGTCGAGGCCGAGGCCCTCCCGCCCGTCCCCCCGGCACCGCCCGCCCGCGGCCGGCCCGGCACCCCGAAGGGCAGCAAGCTCTCGCTGCCCGGAGACTGAGCCGTGTTCGCACTCGGTTGGCGGATCTTCTTCCGGCACGTCGACGACGTACTGGACCCGCGTCGTGTCCGCCGCGCAGCAGCGTGGTCCGGCGCAGCAGCCGTGGTCGCGTTGGTCGGCATGCTCGTCCTGGAGGCCCGGCTCGGCTGGACGGCACAGCCTCCGCTCCGCAGCGTGGCGGCCATCGTGCTGCTGGCGGCCGGCGTGGGTCTGCTCACGTTCGCGTGCTTCCCGACGCGGCGCCCGCCGGACCCCTCGGCGACGATCAACGGGCGGCAGGTGCGGGCCTCGTGGCAGAACTCGGTGCGGCGGTCGGTGCAGCCCTACCTACTGCGACGGCCACGCCCCGTCCGTCCAGAGGACCGCGAGGCGGTCCGCACCGACACGGTCCTGCTCCGCCGCGGCCTGATCGGCACGCTCGCCCGCGTCACCCCGCTGCTGGGGGCAGGGGTCGCCGCCGTCGGTGCTGGCCCGTTGCTCGACGTCGCGCCCTGGTGGCCCGTGGTGTCCGTCGCGCTCTACGTCCTCGTGCTGCCCGAGTACGTCGTCCGCCTCGGCCGCTCCGAACGCGCGCGGGTCGCCGCCGAGGCCGCCGAGCCGTTCGAGGTCCCCGCCGGCCCGACTTCGTGAGCAGAAATGGTCGGGTGGCGTGACGGGACCCGACCATTTCTGTTCACGAAGCGGAACGGGACAAGGGAACAGGCCGACACGACGCAACAGCCCCGCCCGCGCGACTGTCGGGGGCACGGGGCACACTGGGCGCATGTGTGGAAGGTTCGTCGTCTCCGACACCACGGCCGATCTGTTGCCCGAGCTCCTCGGCGAGCTCGCCGGCCGGACCGAGCACGTGGACCAGGACACCGGCGTCGTGGGGACCGGCCTGGTGCCGAGCTGGAACGTCGCCCCGACCGACCCCGTGTCCGCGGTGCGCCAGCGGCACGGGGAGCGCGAACTGCCGCAGATCAGCTGGGGCTTCGTGCCGAGTTGGGCGAAGGACTTCCAGAAGCAGCGCCCGAAGCCGATCAACGCCCGTATCGAGACGGTCGCGACGAGCGGCATGTTCAAGCGGGCCTTCGCGACGAACCGGTGCATCGTGCCGGCGCAGGGCTACTACGAGTGGGTGGTGCGCGAGGACGGCAAGGAGCCGCACTTCGTGCACGAGCCCGGCGGTGCCCTGGCGATGGCCGGGGTCGTGAGTGCCTGGCCGGACCCGACCAAGCCCGATGGCGACCCGGACAAGTGGCGGCTGTCGCTGGCGATCATCACGCGCGACGCCCACGTGGCCCCGGGCGAGGTGCACGACCGGATGCCGGCGTTCCTGACGCCCGACGGCTACGACGACTGGCTCGGCGGCGGCACCGGTGGCGCCGGGGGCCTCGGCACCGACGACCTGCTGGCCCTGCTCGACCACGAGTCACTGACGGTCGCGGCCGGCCTGGAGCAGTACGAGGTCGCCCGCACCGTGAACAGCGTGAAGAACGACGGCCCGCAGCTCATCGAACCGGTGGCGTAGCCAGCGAGACGCCGCCCTACTCGACGCTCGGACGCACCCACAGTTCGGCGATCTGGGAGTCCCGCGGGGCGTCGATCACGAACCGCACGGCCGAGGCGACGGTGGATGGTTCACTCCGCACCACGTCGGGGTCGGCCGGACCGTACCGATCGCCGGTGTGCGCGAGCGGGGTGTCGGTCGGTCCCGGCGCGACGGTGCTCACCCGGATCCCGTCGGCGCTGACCTGCTGGCGGAGCCCGTCGGTGACGGCCTGCAGCGCGTGCTTCGACGCGGAGTACACGGTGCTGTTCGGCACGGCCCGTCGCGCGGCACCCGAGCTGATCACGACGACCGACCCGGCGGCCCGGCGCAGGTGTGGCAGGAACACCCGGCTGAGCTCGGCCGGCGCGATGACGTTGGTGGCGAAGGCGCGCTGCCAGTCCTCGGCGCGGGCGTCCTCGACACGCAGGCGTTCGACGATCGCTGCGTTGTGCACCAGGACGTCGAGCTCCGGTACCGAGTCGGCGAAGGCCGGGAACCCGGCGGCGTCGGTCAGGTCGAGCTGCACGGCGGTGACGTGGTCGAGCGCCCCGACCTCGTCGAGCCGCACGCGGTCACGCCCGACGGCGATCACCTCGTGGGTCCGGCGGAGCTCCTCGACGACGGCGCGTCCGATGCCGCTGGTCCCACCGGTCACGATCGCGGTGGGTCGGCCGGGTGCGGTGGGTCGGTCGCTCATCCTCCGAGGCTAGCGAGCGGCGGAGCCGCACGACCCCGCGTGACGGCGTGCGTCGGACGCGACCACGGCAGGAAGACGGGAGGCCCGGATCACGTGCGCCTGTCGGCTGACGTGATCCGGGCCTCCCGGTCGACCGCGGTGGTCACGGACGCGCGCTGCGTCGGATCCCTGGGGCGGCTGCGATGCCCGCCGCGATGCGGCGACGCGTCACCAGCAGCACGCCGGCCAGGAGCAGTGCGATCGCCGCGAGGCCGAGGCCGACGAGGCCGGTCGCACCGGTGAAGGCGAGCTCCGCGGTGTGGACCGCTGCCGCGATGCCGGTCGGGTAGGTGACCGTGATGGTCGCCGTCACCGTCTGGCCGTTGCTGTCCGTCACCGTGTACCCGATGAACGCGGTCCCGATGAAGTTGGTGCCGGTGTGGCCCTTCGCCGGGGTGAAGACGACCTTGCCGTCACGGACGGTCCAGGTGCCCTCGTGGCTGACGACGACGCGGTCGGACTGCTTGCCCGTCTCCGGGTCGATCAGGTGCAGGGTGCCCGTCTCGAAGGTGGCACCGCCCGAGGCGGAGTCGTTGTCGGGCGGGTCGATCGTGACCTGGTGCCCGACGGTCCCGGTGGCGGAGTCGTCCTTCGCGACCGCGGCGGCGACGACCGTCATCGTCGCGGTGGCGGTGGTGGTCTGCCCCGAGGCGTCCGTCACCGTGTAGGTGAAGGTGTCCGTGCCGGTGAAGCCGGCGGCCGGGGTGTAGACGTACGCGCCGGTGGGCTGGACCGTCACCGTGCCGTGGGCCGGCTTGCGGTCCAGCGCTGCGGTGAGGCGGGTGCCCTGGTCGTTGGTGAGCAGACCGTGGGCGGCGTCGCGGGCGATCGGCGTGCCGGCGATGGTGTGGCCGGCGTCCTTCGTCGCGTCGATGCCGACGGTGACGGTGACGGTGGCGTCGACCTGCTGACCCGAGCCGTCCTGCGCCCGGTAGGTCACGGTGTCGGTGCCGGAGAAGCCCTTCGCCGGGGTGTAGACGAAGGTGCCGTCCGCGGCGATCGAGACCGTGCCGTGCCCCGCCTTGCCGGAGGTCACGACCGTCAGGTCACTGCCGTGGTCGTTGCCGAGCACGCCGGGGCCGGCGACGGTGACCGGCTTGCCGGCCTTCGTGGCTGCCTTGTCGTTCGTCGCCGTCGGGGTGACGGTGATCGTCACGAGGCCGGTCGCGGTGTTGCCGTCGTGGTCGATCGCCGTGTAGGTGAAGGTGTCGATGCCGGACCAGTCGTGCTCCGGCGTGTAGACGTACGAGCCGTCCTTCGCCAGCGCCACGGAGCCGTGTGCCGGCTTGCGGTCGATCTTCGCCCACAGGTCGGTGCCCTCATCGTCGGCGAGGACGCCCGTGCCGACGGTCGCGGTCACGGTGCCGTTGGTGGCGGTGCGGCCGGTGTCGGGGGTCGCCATGGTGCCGACCAGGACGGTGACGGTCGCCGTCGTGGTCTGGCCGGAGCCGTCCGTGACGGTGTACGTGAACGTGTCCGTGCCGGAGAAGCCCTTCTTCGGCAGGTAGACGAGCGAGCCGGGCTCGGTGCCCTTGGTCACGGTGCCGTGCGCGGCGTCGCCGTGACCGGTGACCGTGAGCGTCGTGCCGTGGTCGTTGGCGGTCAGCGTCGTGCCGGCGATCGCCAGCGCAGTGCCGGCGCTCGTGCGCACGGTGTCCGCGACGGCGACGGGCTTGACCGTCACCGTGACGGTCGCCGTCGCGGTGCCGCCGGTCGGGTCGGTCACCGTGTAGGTGAACGTGTCCGTGCCGGAGAAGCCGTCGGCTGGCGTATACGTGACGGTGCCGGTGGTGCCGGTGCCGGTGATCGCGGCCTCGCCGTGACCGGGCTTGGTGACCGCGGTGACCGCGGTGACGGCGAGCTTCGTGCCGGAGTCGTTGCCCGTGACCACGACGTCGACCGGGGTCGAGGCGGTGGTGGTCGCGGTGTCGGCGACGGCCTTCGGGGCGACGACGATCGTCACGGTGCCGGTGGTGGTCCCGCCGGCACCGTCGGTGACGGTGTAGTCGAACGAGTCCGGGCCGGAGTAGCCGGGCTTCGGCGTGTAGGTGTACCCGCCGTCCTTGTCGACGACGACGTCACCGTGCGACGGGTCGGTGTTGTCCGTGACGTGCAGGTCGGTGCCGGTGGCGCCGTCGAGCACGCCCTTGTCGGCCGGGACGGTGATGGATCCGTCGGCGTCGGTGGACGTGGAGCCGCCCGCCGTGACGGGGGTGACCCGGACGGAGACGGTGCCGGTGTTCGTGAGGCCGTTGCGGTCGGTGACCGTGTACGTGAACTCGTCGGTGCCCGAGAAGCCCGGCTTCGGCGTGTACGTGACGGTGCCGTCGTCGTTCCGGATCGCGGTGCCGTGCTCGCCGCTCGCGTCGACGGGGATGTCGAGCACGGACAGCCCGGTGCCGTGGTCGTTGCCGATCAGGTCGGCCGAGGTGACCGTCGTGCTGCCGCCTGCCTTGACCGTGATCTCGTCGGGTTCGGTGCCGGGCGTGACCGTGATGGTCACGACGCCCGTGGTCGTCCCGCCGGAGGGGTCCTTCGCCGTGTACGTGAAGGTGTCCGTGCCCGAGAAGCCGTCCTTCGGGGTGTACGTGTACGACCCGTCCTCCGCCAGCTCGAGGTCGCCGTTCGCGGGCTCGAGGTCGACCGTGGCGGTGAGCTTCGTACCCTCGTCGTTCGCGAGCACGCCCGTGCGGTCGTCGCCGTCTCCGCCCACGCTCAGCGTGGTGCCGGCGGTGGCCGTCGCGGTGTCCGGGGTGGCCATCGGGCCGACGACGACGGTGATCGTGCCGGTCGTGGTCTGGCCGGAGTCGTCCCGCACCGTGTAGGTGACGGTGTCGGTGCCCGAGAAGCCGGGCTTCGGCGTGTACGTGATCACGCCGGTGGTCGGGTCGATCGTGACGTCGCCGTGCGTCGTGCCGTCGGCGTCCGGCACGGCGGCCGCGTCGGTGACGGTCAGCTTCGTTCCCTTGTCGTTGCCGGTGAGCGTCTCCGGCGCGATGGTCAGCGTCTCGCCGGACTTCGTCGACACGGTGTCGCCGTTCGCGACCGGCTGGACGGTGACGGTGACCGTCGCCGGGCTGGTGGTGACCTTCGAGCCGTCGGTCACGGTGTAGGTGAACGAGTCGGTGCCGGAGAAGTCACCCGTCGGCGTGTACTCGACGGTGCCGTCCTCGGCCACCACGGCGGTGCCGTTCGCCGGACCGGTGACGATCGTGGTGACCAGGTCCGAGCCGCGGTCGTTGTGCTGCACGTCGACGTTCACCGGGGTGCCGGCGCTCGTCGTCGTGGTGTCGTTCGCGATCGTCGGGTCGACCGTGATGGTCACCGTGGCGGTCGTCGGCGCACCGGCGGTGTCCGTCGCGGTGTACCGGAACGAGTCCGTGCCCGAGAAGCCGTCGGCCGGCGTGTAGGTGATCGCACCGGTCGCCTTGTCGAGGGTGAGCTCGCCGTGCGCGGGCTTCGTGTTCGACGAGACGGTCAGGCCGGTGCCGAGGTCGTTGCCCAGGACGCCGGTGGCGCGGTCGTCGGCGGTGTACGTGGTGCCGGCGGCGACGCGGACGGTGTCGTCCTTCGCCAGCGGGGCGACGTTCACGGTCACGGTCACGGTGTCGGTCCCCCCGGTGCCGTCGGTGACGGTGTACGTGAAGGAGTCGGGGCCGGAGGAGCCGGTGGCCGGGGTGTAGGTGTAGCTGCCGTCCTTCGCGACGACGACGTCACCGTGAGCGGGCTTGGTGTTGCCGGTGACCGTCAGGTCCGAGCCGAGGTCGTTGGCGAGCAGGCCGGGGGCGGTGCCGGGGGTGGTGGCCCCCGCCGTCGCGGTGATCGTGTCGGCGACCGCTGTCGGCAGCACCGTGATGGTGACCGTGCCGGAGATCTCCGCGCCGTCGCCGTCCTTCGCCGTGTAGGTGAAGGAGTCCGGGCCGGAGTAACCGGCGGTCGGGGTGTACGAGTACGAGCCGTCCTTCTCGACGGTCAGGTCACCGTGGGCGGGCTTCGTGTTGCCCGTGATCGTCAGGCCGGTGCCGTGGTCGTTCGCGAGCAGACCCGTCTTGGCGTCGGCAGTGGCGGTCTGGCCGGCGTGCACACTGAACGCGTCGTCGGTGCCCGCCGGGGCGACGGTGATCGTCACGGTGCTGGTCGATGTCTGGCCGGAGGAGTCCTTCGCCGTGTACTGGAAGGTGTCCGTGCCCGAGAAGCCGTCGGCCGGGGTGTAGGTGTACGAGCCGTCGGGCTGCACGGTCGCGGTGCCGTGGGCGGGCGTGGTGTTCGAAACGACGGACAGGCCGGTGCCGCTGTCGTTCGCCAAGACGCCCTTCGCGGGCACGGTGAGCTTCGTGCCGTTCGGCGTGTTGCCGGTGTCCGATGTCGTGGTGACGTGGACGGCCTTGAGCATGTTGGTGAAGGTCACCATGACGTCGGTGCCGTCGGCGGTCGTGGCGGCGGGGAACGTGAAGGTGCCGGTGTTCCCGGTGCCCTCGGCGATGACCGCGTTGGTGCCCCGGTCGACGGCCTTCCACGTCGTGTCGTAGTTTGCCGGGTCGGTGGTGCCGTCGGCGGTCTGCGTGACCGTGTAGTCCTTGTTCGGCGTGGTCAGGACCGCGCCCGCCTTCTGTGCCTGGACGCCCGTGGCGCTGCCACTGGTGGTACCGGTCGTCCCGTCGTTCGGGGTGATGCCGCCGCCGGTGATCGAGAGCTTGAACTGGTCACTGCTGTTCCAGCGCTTGTCGACGCTCGCCTCACCGGTGACGGTGTCGGCGTAGTTGCAGCTGGCCAGGTCGCTGGCGGCGTAGTTGCCGACGATCGGGAAGCTGCGGACCTGCGCACCCGAGGTGGGGTCGAGCTGGTAGATCGTGGTCGTGGAGACGTTGTTCGCCGTCACGGTGTTCGACACGTACAGGTACCCGTCGGACGAGAACGCGATGCCCGGGCTGTTCGTGGTTGACGGCAGGGTTGCGATCTCGGTCGTCGTCATCGCTGTGGTGCCCGGTGTCGTCGGGACCTCGTTCGTGTTCACGCGGTACACGTGGTTCGCCGCGACGACGAAGAACAGTCCGCGGGAGCTGAATGCAAAGTCGCCGTTCGCGTTCGCTGTGTCGGCAGCGTTCCGCGTGGCGAGGCCGTTGATCTGCCCGACCTGACCGAGGTACTTCGCCGGCGTCGTGTCGGTCGCGGGGCGGTACGCCCCGAGCCAACCGGTGCCGTCGCCGTAGTAGTAGATGCCCGTCGCCGGGTTCACGGCACCACGGATCACGGACCGTGTCGTGTCGGTCGCGACCGGGTCGCTGGCGACGCCCGTCTTCGGGTCGTACTGACGAAGGGTCGCGGTCCCGCCGTTCGCCGCGGCGAACATCGAGACACCCTCGCGCGAGATACCGAGACCGTTGTTCGCCTCGGCGCCGAGGGTGACGAGGTCCTTCGTCGTGCCCTTGGTGTCGCCTTCGCTGATGTCGACGGCCACGACTTTGCCGGACCGGTTGATCGCGTACAGCGTGTTCTGCGGGTAGCAGACGAGTGCACCGTTCTGGGTCGCATCGACGGCCGAGGCAGGCTCGGCGGCGATGACCGCCGTGGTCGTCGAGAGACCGGCGCCGACGAGCAGCGCAGCGCCGAACATGGCGACGGTTCGGACGCCGAAGCGGCGTCGAGGCACAGCGGTGCCCTGGGAAGCAGGCAGCATGATCACTTTCGGGTCGAGACGATGCGGGCGCCTGATCCACGGCCGTCGGTTCAGGGAGAACGGTCAGTGGCGCCGGGTCGATACTGGCAGGTCTCGATACCGAAGTGGGGACGGGACGGGTCCCCAATAGGGGGGACCACTCGTTGTGGGGGTAGCCGCCCCGCAGGCCCGCGTCACCCGCTCGGAGCACGCGAAAACCCCACCGGATCCGGTGGGGTTTCGGGGTTCGCGGGGCTCAGCGCGTCAGACAGCCTGCCGGATCACGTCGGGCAGCAGCACGTGCAGCCGCTCGGCCAGACGCCCCTTGGCCTCGTCGAGGGAGCGGAAGTCCCCCACGTACTCGCCGAACGTGTCGGCGACGAAGAAGTGGGTGCCCTGCCGGTCGACGGTGCCGCCGTAGTACCCGCCGTAGTTGGCGACCCAGAGCCCGGTGTCGGGCTGCGCCCAGCTGATGCGGACGCGAGCCGGCGCGGTGTCGGCGACGACCTGCGCCTCGATCTCGGCGATGACCTCGATCGTCCGGGTGTCCAGCGTCACTTCGGTCTGCTGGTGGTGATCGGCGGTCATGCTCATGGTCGTGCTCCTTCGGGCTGTGCTGCGTGCTGGTGCTGCGGGCGTCGCGGACGCCGATGGTGCATGGTGGGACGGGCGCCGACGGCGCCGGTGACGCCTACTCGACCGGTCGGATGACAGACGGGAGCATGACGTGGAGCTGGTCCTCGAGCTTGGTCTGCGCTTCTTCCAGCGATGCGAACTCACCGACGACCAGGCCGAAGGTGTCCGAGGCGACGAAGCGGCCGTCGCGCTTGTCGACGCTGCCGCCGAAGTACCCGCCGTAGCCGGCGATCCACTCGCCCTGGTCTTCCTGCACCCAGGTGACCTTCGCGCGGGTCGGACGGGTCGAGGTCGCCGCGTCGGCTTCGAGGATCGCGATGGTGTCGACCGTGTCGGTGTCGAGGGTGACCTCGGCCTGCGTCGCGTTGTTGACGGTGATGCTCATGTCGCTCTCCTTCACGATCCGGGGTACATCTGCTGACACCAGAACGCTACGAGAACCACGGCCCGAACCGCCAGCGATGCCCGTTGATTCACGGGTTCCGTCAATGCGACCCATCGGCGTCCCCCGGGTTTCCGGGGCGGTGTGACGTCTTTCCGGGGTACAGGCTTCAGATCGGGGTACTCGTTTTCCGGACCTCCGAGATGCGTCACGGAATGACGGAGACGCCCATCCGGGAGGCCCGACTCACTACCGTCGGTCGGGTGACCTCCGACAGTCCCCGCGATCCAGGGCGCGCCCCGGCCACCGGCCGCAGCCGTCGGGTCGCGACGTGGCTCGCCGCCGCCTACGGCGTCGCGGTGGTGCTCGTCGGGTTCTGGGGTTCACCCGTCGACGCGGCAGCCGGTCCGACGCTCGACCGGGTGATCGCGATCGCCCATCGGCACGGGGCCCCCGACTGGTTCGGCTACGGCACGATCGAGTCGCTGTCGAACGTGGTCTTCTTCGTCCCGCTGGGTCTGCTCGTGGTCCTGCTCGCGGGCGCTCGGTGGTGGTGGGCCGGTGCGGCTGCGGGCCTGGTCGTCAGCGTCGGCATCGAGACCAGCCAGACGCTCTTCCTGCCCGCTCGCACCGCATCAGTGGCCGACGTGCTGGCGAACGGCCTGGGCGCGGTCCTCGGAGCCGTCCTGGGCATCCTGGCGCTCGCGTGGGCGGCACACCGCCGGCGTCACTGACGCGCGGACACGACGAAGCCCCCGGAGCGATGCGCTCCGGGGGCTTCGTTCAGTAGCTCGAGACTCAGACGGACTCGCGCTGGCGACGGACCGAGCCGCGGACCAGCAGCAGTCCACCACCGAGGACGACTGCGCCACCGGCGACCCAGAGGGCCAGGGCGGACACGGTCGAACCGGTGAAGGCGAGGGTGCCGTCGGTGCCGGAGCCAGCACCCGCAGCGGGGACAGCAGCAGCAGCGTCAGCCGGGGCGACGGTGAAGGCGGCGAAGCCGACGACACCCGAGGTCGCGCCGGTGGCGGTCAGGTTGTAGGTACCCGAAGCGCCCTTCGGGAAGGTGACCTTGACGGCGAGTGAACCGTCGGAGGCAGCGGTGTAGGTCTTCGAGACGGTCGTGGTCGGCAGCGCGCCGAGCGTGACCGCACCGGCACCGGTGACCTGGACGTTGACGGTCTCGTTGTCCTGGAACGCACCCTCGGTGAAGTTCACGGAGGCGGTACCACCGGCAACAGCGGTGCCGGAGACGGAGACGTCGGAGTCAGGCGTGTAACCGGCGGCATTGGCGACGGTCGGCGTGGCGAGCAGTGCGGCCCCAGCCAGCACCACCGCAGCGATGAGCTTCTTCATGTGGTTCCCCTAAAGATCTGAAGATCCAGACCCTGACACCCAGAGCCCGCTGATCCGCCCGTGGTTGTCCCCGGCCAAGAAACTGGCGGTTGTGATGGCGAAGTTGTCTCAATCTACCGGACTTTCACAGCTCGGTACCAGATGGCGTGGATTTCGGTCATTGGTCGTCATGTGTTCATTCCGGACGAGCGCGCGACCGAGTCGCCGTCATGATGCCATCGGGCTGAATCCGACGAGGAAATCCCAGGTCAGGCGAACGTTCAGTCGCACCCCACGAATCCTGACCGCCGCATCACCAGCCTGTGACGTCGGACAGCCGCGATCGATCACCCCCCGGAGTGGGGTCACGCGATCCGCGTTAACGGGACGGCGGGCTCACCCGGCGGCGAGAGGCTGGTCACACTCGAACGCGATCGGCTTGGCCTCGGACTGCCGGACACCCGGGGTGGAGCTCGCCTGCACGGGGGCTTTCGCGTACTTGCTCGCGCCGAGGAAGGCAACGCGGTAGGTCAGGCTCTGGCCCGGTGCGAGCAGCGTCTGCAACTGCGCCACGGGGTGTCCGCCATCCGTCGCCGTCTGCACAGCGGTCGTCTTGCCGTCCTTGGTTGCGCCGAGGAAGATCGCGCCCTCGGGCGCGTAGGTCGCGATCAGGGTCTTGATCTTGCCCGGCTCCACACCGAAGTCGCCGCCACCCGTGACGTACTCGGGCAAGCTCGTCGCGGCGTCGGCGGGTGCAGTGTTCTTGATGGTGACCTCGACGACCGACGTGGGACGACCGTCTTTCCGGCACACTGAGCTGCCGACTGACACGGTCTTCTCGAGGTAGTAGTCCATCTTCGAGCCGGTGCCGTCGTTCAGGTACACCGCGAACTCTCGTGACAACGCCGACTCGGTCGGGAGTTCGCCGGCCACAGCGGTACCGCTGATGCGGCGCTGCTCGGCCCGGTCCGCGCTCCACAGGCGCAGTCGGTCCTCGCCGGTGCTCTGGCTCAGGGCGGAGACGAACTGCTGGGGGTCGAAGTCACCACTCGCGACCTTGTCGAACACCGCGCTGGCGGCGGAGGCGAAGAAGGCGTCCTGCACGACCGGGTCCGGGTACCTCGCGTACACGTCGCTCAGTAGGAGCTTGACCGCGTTGTCCGACGTCAAGGTGTCTCCAGTCGGCAGTTTCACCGGGCCGGTGGCCTCGAGGATGTAGCTCAGCGTCACCGGGTCCATCGCCAGCACGCCGTCGACCTGTTCGCCGAACTTCTGCTTCCACATGGCCCGAGCGAGCTTCGCCGAGACGTCGAAACGCGGGGTCAGGGTGACGTCCTGCATGTACTTCCCGGTGATGCTGCCGTACAGACCAGTCGTGTCCGGGGTCAGCGGCAGGATCGGCTGCGCGTACGGACCGAACGAGCCACCGGACGTCTGGTTCTGCAGGTGAATGGCACCGTCATCGGTCTGGAGGAGCGCCACGGCCCCCGGGATCCCGCCACCCGCGCGCAACTCGGCGTTGTTCTGGAACAACAGCAGGTAGTTCCGTTCACCGTCGTTGCCCAGCATCGCCGGCGCGAGCTGCACGACCCGGTTCGCGGTGGTCACCTGCGCAGAGGCGGACGACAACGCGTTCCGCAGCTCGGCAACCGCGGTCGTCACCGGGGACAACGTGTCACTCGTGTCGATCGCGTCCGCATCGCGGTCCGCCCGTGCCAGGGTCGTCGTCGCCGTCGCGACGGCCGGCTGCGCGTCCACGATCGGCTGCAGGTCGACCTTGCCGTTCTTCGGCGCGAACGAGTCGGTTCCGAGACCGCCGATGACGTCGGCGACCGGGGTCACCGCGTTCCGGGCAACATCGTCCACGACGACGGAGACTTGGCGGACTGCGCGCAGGTTGGCCCCGAAGAACGGGACGTTCTGCGAGGCCCCCCAGATCGGATCACCCGTCAACGAACGAGCTGCCCCCGCTTCACGCTCCAGGTGCTTCGCGGTCTTCTGCGCGGCGGCGGTGTCGCCACCGGTGAGTTGGGAGCGCAGTGTGTCGACGTCACCGACCGCTCGTTCGAGGTGTCCCTTCGCGAGCGCACCACGTACTCCCACCCAGGCGACGGTGAGGATGAGCAGCAGGACGAGGGCGAGGACGATCCACAAGACGATCCGGGCCCTGGATCCCCGGTGTGCTGCAGTGCGTCGCGACTCGGACAGGTCGGACATGACGCGATCCTACGGTTCCCCGTGTCCAGCCCACGTCACTGACGCACGGTGTCCACGTGTTCGCGGTACCAGTCGATGGTGCTCCGCAGACCGTCCTCGAGGCCGATCTGCGCAGTCCAGCCGGCATCCGCGAGCTTGGATACGTCGAGCAGCTTCTGCGGCGTGCCATCCGGCTTGGTGGTGTCCCAGACCGTCTCACCGGTGAAGCCGACGATCCTGCCGATCGTCTCGGCGATCTCCTTGATGGTGACGTCGGACCCGGTCCCGACGTTGACCTGGTCCGGACCGTCGTAGTGCTCCATCAGGTGGAAGACCGCCGCCGCCATGTCGTCGACGTGCAGGAACTCCCGACGGGGCGAGCCCGTCCCCCAGTTCTCCACGCGCGCCGCACCCGTTCGTGCCGCTTCGTCGTACCGGCGGATGAGGGCCGGCAGGACGTGCGAACCGGTGGGCGAGAAGTTGTCGCCCGGGCCGTAGAGGTTCGTCGGCATGGCCGAGATCCACGGGCGCCCGAATTGCCGCCGGACGGCCTGCACCTGCAGGATGCCAGCGATCTTGGCGATCGCGTACGCGTCGTTGGTGGGCTCGAGGTGCCCGGTGAGGAGCGCGTCCTCGTGGATCGGCTGTTCGGCCATCTTCGGGTAGATGCACGACGACCCGAGGAAGACGAGCCGCTCGACGCCGTGCTCCACAGCCGCGTCCATCACGTTGACCTGGATCTGCAGGTTCTCGCTCAGGAAGTCGTGCGGGTAGGTGTTGTTCGCCATGATCCCGCCGACCTTGGCTGCCGCCAGCACGACGTGCTTCGGCTGCTGCTCGGCGAAGAAGGCGAACACGGCGCCGCGGTCCTTCAGGTCCAGCTCGGAGGAGCTCCGCCCGACCATGTCGGTGATGCCCTCCGACTCGAGCTTGCGCCAGACCGCCGAGCCCACCAAACCGCGGTGTCCCGCGACGTAGACGCGGTCCGCCCGGTTGATCGGACCGGGAGTGAAGTCGGTCGTGGTCATCAGGATCCCCAGCTCTCGAGTCGGACGGTGTCGATCCACGGGCTGCCCTCGTGCTCGAGGGCGGCGATGTCCGCGTCCACCATGATCCTCGCCAGTTCGGCGGTGTCGACCGTCGCCTCCCAGCCGAGCTTCTCCTTGGCCTTCGACGCGTCACCGACCAGCGCATCCACCTCGCTCGGTCGCAGGTACCGCTCGTCGAAGCGCACGTGGTCTTCCCAGTTCAGGCCTGCGTGGGAGAACGCGGTCGTCAGGAAGTCCTTGACCGTGAAGTCACCGCCGGTCGCCAGGACGAAGTCGTCCGGCTCGTCGACCTGCAGCATCCGCCACATGCCCTCGACGTACTCGGCGGCGTACCCCCAGTCGCGGACGGAGTCGAGGTTGCCGAGGTACACGTGGTCCTCGAAGCCGGCCTTGATCCGCGCGACTGCTCGGGTGATCTTCCGGGTGACGAACGTCTCACCACGTCGCGGCGACTCGTGGTTGAACAGGATGCCGTTCACCGCGAACATGCCGTACGCCTCGCGGTAGTTCCGGGTCACCCAGTAGCTGTAGACCTTCGCTGCACCGTACGGAGAACGCGGCCAGAACGGCGTCTCCTCGTTCTGCGGCGGCGGGGTCGCCCCGAACATCTCGGAGGAGGACGCCTGGTAGAAGCGCGTGTGGATGCCGGAGACCCGGACCGCTTCGAGCATGCGCATCGTGCCCACACCCGTCACGTCACCGGTGTGTTCCGGCTCGTCGAACGACACCCGCACGTGTGATTGCGCCGCGAGGTTGTAGACCTCGTCCGGCTTCAGTTCGCTGAGGAGGCTGACGAGTCGTGCACCGTCGCCGAGGTCCCCGTAGTGCAGGAACAGCTTCGCGCCCGACTCGTGCGGGTCGACGTAGAGGTGGTCGATCCGCGAGGTGTTGAACGTCGAGGCGCGACGGATCAGGCCATGCACCTCGTACCCCTTGCGGAGCAGCAGCTCAGCCAGGTACGAGCCGTCCTGTCCGGTGATGCCCGTGATGAGCGCGCGCTTCGTCAATTGGTCCCTGTCTTGTCGGCAGAACCGGATTCGAACCGGTCTGGGAGGAGCACATGAAGAATACTTTTGAATCGATCGATCGCAGCAGCCGCAGTGAGGTGAGCCGCTCGGTAATTCCGAGCGTCCCTTCCGTACCGCTCCCGCGCAGTCGGGTCTCGGATGAGCGAGAGCACGCCGTCCACGAGCCGAGTCGGCCTGCCCGCATCGACAACGATCCCTGCGTTCGCAGCGAGCACCTCGGCTCGAGTGACGCTCCCCTCGTCCGACGCGGCGAGCACCGGAACGCCGGTCGCGAAGTAGGTGGTCAGCTTGCTGGGGACAGCCATGCCGGAGATGCCGGGTGCCTCATTGACCAGGAGAACGTCTGCGGAGTTGAGTGCAGCGGCGAATTCGTCGTCAGGGAGCGGCGCAAGGAATTGCAGGCTGTCGATCCCAGCCGCCTGCTGCTGCAAGGACTCTCGTTGGTTTCCGTCACCGAGGAGGACGAAACGGATGGGAAGACCTCTGTCCTGAACGGAGCGAGCTGCTTCGACGACGTTGCCCAGGCCCTGCTTCACACCCATGTTCCCCGCGTGAAGGACGATCGTCTCGTCCGGTGCCCAGCCGAGCGACGCACGAGCCCCGACTCGGTCGACGAACTCGGGCGGCTCGACGTGGGTCCAGTTCCGCATGACGGTCACTCGCGACGCCGGCACACCGAACTCTTCGACGACCGTCTCCATGAACCGGTCGTGGATGACCACGACTGTCGATGACCGTTTGAGGACCCAGCGCTCGATCGCAGCGACGAAGCGCTCAGCCGGCCCGGTACCCGATCCTGTCTCGCGGAGGCCGAGCGAGTAGATGTCCTGGACCCAAGTCACGACGGGGGTTCCTCGCGAGAACAAGCGGGCACGCACTAGTGCGATTGCCGAACTGAACAGAGCGGGAGACACGAGAACGAGGACGTCGTGCCGCGCCCAGCGGCGGGAAACGGCGTGTAACCCGAAGCTCACCTCGGACAGCAGTCTGCTCACACCACCGGGCCGGGCCGGGAGCCGATGGCGGAGTCTGTGCACCGCACAGCCAATTTCGGTCGTCACTGCAGACGACGGTGGACGTGCGTCTCCGAAGCTCCAGGCCGGGTAGTGCGGAAAGGTCGTGATGACGCTGACGTCGACACCGGACGCCGTCAACCCGCTCGCGAGCCCTCCGCTGTAAGGAGCGATCCCGGCGGGCTCAGGGGGGAAGTTCAGGCCCACCATGAGAACTGCCCCGCGCCGCATGGGGCGACCATAACAGTTGCAAGGGATTCCGATCCGGCGTCGGCGCACCTGCGGCGCCGCCGGGCCGCCCGCCAGCCGGTAGCATCGGCGCAACGCGTACTCGGGCGCGCAGAGAGGCGGGGGCCATGATGTCGGACGCGAAAGTGCCCGTCATTCCGCTGAAGTCAGCTCCAGGTGAACGGACGTCGTGGAGCCGGGGCAAGGGGATGGTGTACCTGTGGGCCGTTGCCGAGCTGCTGTTCGTGACCAATCCCTGGCAGATCAGCTCCTCGCTCCGAGCGAAGGTCCTGCGGCTGTTCGGCGCGGAGATCGGGGTCCGCGTCATCATGCGACCGCGGATGCGTGTCCGTTTCCCGTGGAAGCTCCACATCGGCGACGACTGCTGGATCGGCGAAGGTGTGTGGTTCCACAATCAGGACCACATCCGGGTCGAGAACGACGTCGTCATCTCGCAGGAGGCGTTCCTCACGACCGGGAGCCATGCCCACCGCACCGACATGGCGTTGATCACGCGCCCGATCGAGATCGGAGCCGGCACCTGGATCACTTCGCGCTGCATGGTGCTCGGTGGCACGCGACTCGGCGAGTCGTGCCTCGTGAAGCCGATGTCATTGGTCTCCGGGACGAGTCCCGCGAACAGCGTCCTCGAAGGAAACCCCGCGCGGGTGACAGGCGTGCGCTTCGGAGATCGATGACTCCTGTCAACTCTGGCTGGGATGCGGTGCGAACGGAACCAGACCGATGCGATGATGAAGGAATGACCTCTTGGTGACTCGACTGAGGGACGCTTCCGTCCTGTGGGCGCAAGGGGGCCTCGGCAACCAGCTCTTCCAGTTGAACGCCGGCCTGACCCTGTCCGAACATCCCGCAACCCTCCTGGTCTCAGGGAGCAGTTTCGGTCGCGACCGTCTCCGGCAGTTCGAGCTCGGTGCTTTGCTCCCCTCTTCAGCGCTGACAAGCTCGAGAGAGGACTTCCGGCTCGGTCAGCCGTACGACTGGAGGGGCCGTCGCCGATCGAAGACCCGCGATCGATCGCTGACGACGGTATTCAGCGACCCCGAGACGCTACCCTCCGCCTTCCGGCCCGGAACGTTCAACATCGGGTTCTTCCAGGATGCGGCATCACTCGCTCTGCCGACGGACGCAACTACTGCCCTCCTCGCTGCGTACCGGAACGCTGTCTCGGCGGGATCTGCGTCAGCGAACCGACCCGTTCTGCACGTCCGCCGTGGCGACTACACGACTTCTCCTGCCGCGCAGCGCACCTTCGGCACGCTCTCCCGGCGCTACTACGACGACGCGTGCCGTGCGCTCGGGATCCCAATCGACGAGAGCATCATCTTCACCGATGACCCCGCCGCGGTCGAACGCGAGTTCGACGTCCCTCGCAGCAACATCATCGGACCCGAAGACATCGAATCGCCGCTCGACACGCTCGTGGCAATGTCGCGCGCCAGCGCCCTGGTCATACCGAACAGCACCTTCTCGTGGTGGGCCGCTGAGCTCGCCTCCCACGTTCCGGTCGCGGCCCCGAGCACGTGGTTCTTCGATCGCCCGGGAAACCTGCGGCGCACTGGATGGGTCTCCGTGCCGAACGCATGAGACGATTCGGCATGTCCCTGTCGCTCGGGTGGCTCCCGGCGAGCCAGGCGCTTTCCTTGGTCGCCTCGTTGGCGGCCTTCGCCGTGCTCTCGCGCGAGCTCGGGCCCGCGAGCTACGCGCAGTTCGCCGTCTTCGTGTTCGTCTACACGATGGCCGCGCTGGCCACGGACTTCTCAGCCATGGGTTTCCTGCTCGTACACGGGGTCTCCGGCCCGCTCCGACGAGCGGCGTGGTCCAGTTCGGCGGTGAGCGCGACCGCAGGTGGTGTTGCGCTGACCGCAGCGTTGTTCGTCCTTTCGTTCTTGAACCTCCCGACGGGGCCTCCCCGGGTCTTCGACGTGCTGATCTTGGTCGCGGGGCTCGTCACCCAGTCGCTCATTCAGCCGCTTCGCGGCGAACTCATGGTGCATCGCCGCTACCCGACTGTCGCTCTTACCGACGTGGGCGCAACAGTCGCCGGCTTCGCGGCCGCGATCCTCCTCGCGGCACAGATCCACTCCGTGACCGTGCTCTGCGTCCAACTCGCTCTCACCTCCGTGGTCCGTCTCCTGTTGACGCTCGCGCTCTCAGCTCGCGGTCGCCAACGGACCCTCCGAGGACGCGCAAGCAGCTCCTCGTCCGGAATGGCCGCCCCTGCGCCGAATCCGTTCCGGTACGGCCTCAAGGTGCTGCCGCTGAACGTTGCTTCGTACGCGAGCCGAGCGATCGATTCGGGCACGTTGCCGCTCATACTCCCAGTCGGAGCGGCAGCAGCGTATGCACGCTCGTACCAGTTGATCGTCACGCCGGTCACTCAGGTCCAGCTGTCCCTCGGAGGGGCGATCGTCGAGCGCATGGCCCGCCGTGCCGCGCTCCCCGGAGACAACGGCACGTTCGACAAACGAGTCTGGCAAGCACTCCACGTCGTCACCTTCGTCGCAGCCATCGTGTTGTCGGTGGGCGCACCGATCCTGGAGAAAATCTTCTTCGGCCCTGGCTGGGTGCATGTCGCGCTCATGATCTCCTCGATGGCGCTGCTCCTGCCATCCCTTACCTTGAGTTCCTTCATGTCGTGGAAGCTCCAGATCAAAGCGGAACTCCGGCACTCGCTCCTCAACCTGGCCGTCCTCATGCTCGTGCCACTGCTCGCCATCGTTCTCGGACTGCTCTACAGCACCATTGGCGCGTTGATCGGCTTGGCAGTTGGTGCGCTCGTCCAGGGTCTTGCTCTGGCCACGCTCCATCGTTCGCTCCTGCCGATACCGCTCAGGTACGCCGTTGCACAGATCGTCGTGGAGTGGGCAGTCCTGGCAGCCCTATTGGCGGTCCGATTCCTGTGAGCTCGCTCCTCTGGTGGTCCTGAGCGGGAAACTCCACGGAGAACGCACCAGCCGCCGGAGGTGACGGCGGTCTCGCCTGCTCGTCACGTCGTCGATGCGGCGTTCGAGCCTCGCACGCAGCTGGTCGGTGCTCGTGTCGCTCACGTCGACGCCGAGCACCGACTCCGCAAGCGCGACGTACGACGCGGCGAGGTCTCTGTTGTCACGCACCTGCCCGCCGTAGCCCGGTTGCGAGGTTGCCTGCTCCGGGTGATGGCGGTACGCAACCGTCGGCACGGAGGAGAACGAGATGCGAACGCCGGATGCAGCCAGTCGCATCCAGAGCTCGTAGTCCTCGGCATGGCCAGGCCGGTACGTCGCGGCCCCGTCCAGCGAATCCCGTCGAGCAATCATCGTCGACTGCGGCACCGGGTTCAGGGCGAGGAGCGCCAGTGGCATCGCCGCCGGTGACAACGATGCAGGTCGAGGGAAGTGCACGCGCCACGTCTGACCGAATCGTGCGATCGGGGCGAACACGATGTCAGCGTCCGAGACCTGGCGGCGGTACCCGAGGAACCGGTTGGGCAGGCACACGTCATCAGCATCCATCGCGGCGACGAACTCGCTGTCGGATCGGTCGAGCAGCCGATTGCGAGCCTCTCCCGCACCGACGTTGGTCGTTCCTTCGATCAACGACACACGTCGCGAGCGCTCGGCGAAACGCTCGACGACGCGGCGGGTTCCGTCCGTGCTCGCATCGTCGTACACCAGGACCTCCGCGTCGCTCGGCATCGCGCTGAGCGTCGACCGGAGCGCTGTCGTGATCGTACGCTCCGCATTCCATGCGGGCATGATCACCGACACCCTAGGCATCTCGCATGCCCACAGGCCTCGCGGGGGCGCCGATGACTGTCACTCCAGGCTCCACGTCATCGACAACGACCGCCATCGCAGCGAGCGTCGCACCGGAACCGACCCGGATCGGCCCGAACACCTGGGTGTACGCGCCGAAGGTCACGCTGTCCCCGATGACCGGTACCCCGCCGCCCTCGCGGCGTTCTCCGATCGTGACTCCGTGCCGCAGCACACAGTCAGCCCCGATCCGCGCTTGCGGATGGACGATGATCCCGCCGAAGTGGTGGATCATCAATCGTGGACCGATCTCGACCGTCCGGGGGATGTCGATCCCGGTCACCAGTCGAACCACGCTGTAAAGCACGAAGGACAACGCGTGGAGGAACTTCCCTCGGATGCCCCTGACCTGCAGCGTGTACCTGCCGAACCGGTACACCCGAAGCGCCCAGTAGCCGGGCTGCAGGAGCCACGGGTGTCCGCCGAACAGGGCGGCTTCCTCCTGCTTGGCGGTGACGCTGTCGTAGAACGACATCAGTGTCCTCTCGAGAGTATGGACCGGTACCTGCGTGCCGCGCGATGACGGAGCCCGCTCACGACGGACACGGCGGGGTGCACGGACAATGTCTCGCGCTGGACCCGACGTGCTTCGGCGCCGATCAGTTTGCCGTGCTGCGTGGACGTCCCATCAAGGTGGAAACGAGCGACCACGATGTGCTCGACGACGAATGGGACTCCCGAGGCATACAGCCTCGCCGTGAAGTCGTAGTCGGCGGCTACCCGGAAGCTCTGGTCGTAGCGACCCGTGATCGCCGCTCGCGGGTAGAAGATAGCTTGATGCGAAGTCGGCAAGGCGTGCCACATCGAACGAGCGGGTCGAGACGCGCGGGTCTGGTCCCGAGTGGCCGCTGCTAGGACGAAGTCCCCGAGGATCACCGCAGCCTCGTGCGCGTCGAGGACCGCGGACAGTTGCGACCATCGGACGAGGCTCTCGTCGCCGCCGTTGAGGAACCAGAGGTGGTCGCCGCTTGCCGCGGCCATGCCCTTGTTCATCGCGTCGTAGATGCCGGTGTCGGGCTCAGAGATCAGCCGAACCGATCGTCCGAGATCCGACACGAGCCGAGCTGTACCGGGTGACATCCCGCCGTCGACGATGACGAGCTCACAACTATCACCCGATTCGTGGAGCAGGGTCTCCAACGAAGCGACCGTCCGCCGAAGGCCTTCGTCGTCCTGGAACGTCACGGTGATGATCGACAGCTTCGGGGGCAAGTGCAGAACCGCTCTCTCCTGGGATCACGAATCGGCGTTGGTGCCGGGTGGCGAAGACCAACCAAAGGGTGAATACGTACTCCGGCAACATGATGCCACCTGAGAAGAGAAGACTCCCGACCGCCCAGAACGGGAGCACCGCCTGCGCGACCGATCCGGTTCGCAGTCCAAGCGCCAAGCCGACGAGCGCCCACGACGCCAAGGCGATGGACGCGATGAGACCGAGCCAACCGAAGTAGAAGACGATCACGTAGAAGCCGTTGTCGAGGGAGTCGCCCGCAGCCACGCCGTTGAGGATGCCGTAGTCCGCGACGGTGTTCCGCAGTGAGCCGTACGGATGCCCGAGCGGGAAGTGCACGAGCGTGTCACCGAGGATCTGCAGCGGGCCGATCAATCGGTAGTAGGCACTCGAACCGGTGGTGAAGGTCGAGTCCAACCTCCCCGACAAGTACGGCAGCGCCAGTGACGTCAGCACCGCCAAGACGATCAGTGCAACGACCTTCAGGCGGCTCTTCCCGACGAAGATGACCATCAGGGCCACCACGCCGAAGAGGATCAACCCGGTTGCGGAGCGAACAGCGAGGAGACCTGCTCCGGCGAGCACCCAGACCGGGGCCTTCCGGTACCCCTGCGCCAGCAGCGCGACGGCAAGGGAGCCGATGACGAACGCGGCGTACGACGGCTCGAGGTAGAAGCCGGCGGCGCGCGGGATCGGATTGAACTCGAGGTGTGGGTCGTACTCGTAGAGGTACTGGTGTTCCCCGAATGGATTGAACCACTGGACTGATCCTCGTGCGCCCGTCGCGACCTGGAGCACGCAGAGCGCGACGACGATGACCAGAGCGAAGAATGCCCCGCGCAGCATGGCCGGGACTGCTGCCGGTCGGATGGTGCCCCGTCTGCACTGTCCGATGACGACGGCCGCGAACACGAACAGAGCCAAGGTCTGGAAGAAGGACGACGAACCTTCACGCGTCGAAGGAGCAGCGATCTGCACCAACGCGTTCGGGACCACCGCGATCCCCAGGGCGATGACGACGTTGCTCATCGCCAACGTGGTGCTGACGCTGATGACGAGCACTATCCCGAGGAACAGACCCATCGTGATCGGGTAGTCGCCGACCTTGCCGACCTGGAAGTGCTCGAGGAGCACGAACGCGGTGGTCAGGAGACTCACGAAGGCTCGGTAACCGTTGCTCATGCGGCGAGCACTCTCCGGTAGACGTCGACGTACTCGTCGATCATCCTGTCGGGAGAAAAGCCAGCGAGCTCGGTCGACGACACCGGGTTGCTGGGGACGGCCGACGCGATGGCGTCTGCCCATCGACGACGTTCATCCACAACCGTCACGTTCGACGACCACCCGAACTCGCGAGCGGCTCTGGACTCCGCCGCGATAACCGACATGCCAGCCGTGAGCGCTTCGACGATGGTCAACGGGTAGTAGTCGACGGTCGACGAGAACACGAGGTGAGAGTGGTCACGCATGAGGCGGTACATCTCACTGCGATCGGTGATCGCTCCGACCATGGTGGCGTTCGGGATGGGGGACGGCGCATTGTCGCCGACTACCGTCAGCCTTCCGGGGGCTATCCGCGCGATCTCCTCCAACAGGCTCCAGTCGACCTTCGCTGCGTCACGAAGGTCTCGGCATATGAAGAGGAACCGTGCCGGAGTGGAGCGGTGATCGACCGGACGCTGCGCCCAGGCCATGTTCCAGAACCGCGGATCAACCGAATTCGTGACGGTGGTCACATCTGAGAGACCGCCCGCTTCCATCTCCTCAGCCAGCCATGAGGCGCAGGCGACCATCTGCAAGGGCACGCTCGATCGAACGTCGTCGATCGCCCGGCGACGTGCAACGAACGTGGGTGCCGCTCGATCGATCTTCGCGGGCGGGTACGCGGTCAAGAAGGGACAAGGGTCACACCCGCCCTCCCACCCGGTGCACGTCCCGGGCTGTGCGCACCGCCCAGTCATCGCCCACTGGTCGTGCATGGTCCACACGATGGGCTTCCCTTCCTCAGCGATCATCGAGAGAAGGTCGGTCGGCGGCATCATGTAGCTGTGGATGGCATGGAGGTGGACGACGTCGCTCTGTCGCACCGCCCGTCGCAGGGACGCTCTCCTCGACCGTGATGGGCGGACCACCTCGGTCCCGACGATCTGGTGCGCAGCGAGATTGAGCGCGGCTCGCGGAGCCGATGTGAGTCGGAGAGCGCCGTACTCCGCTTCCAGCGGGGACGGGCTTCCGCCCTTCGCATAGCCGTACGCGATCTTCGCGCCGATCCCACGCGACGGCAGGCCGTCGTGCAGGATGCGCGCGACCCCGGCCGCGCCGCCCTCACTGAGGCGAACGTTGATCTGGAGCACCTCGGTCATCTCAGCGGCCCCTCCTCGGCCGAAGTGACCCCGTTCACTTCACGCCGTTCACTGACGGACGCATTCTGGAAGGGGGGAGCCTCGAGCGCGGCCATCAATATGCTCCTTGCGATCGCCAGACGGCCTTGGCAGTCCGCCAGAGCACCACGAGATCACCCGTGATGGACCAGTTCTCCACGTAGTACAGGTCCAACCGCACCGAATCCTCCCACGACAGGTCGGACCGACCGCTGACCTGCCACAGACCGGTCATGCCCGGCTTCACCAGGAACCGACGGTGGACGTGCGTGTCGTAGCGCGCGACCTCGCGGGCGAGCGGAGGACGTGGACCGACGAGCGACATGCTGCCGGCGAGGACGTTGAACAGCTGCGGCACCTCGTCGAGGCTGTATCGCCGCATGAAACCGCCGATCCGGGTGACACGGGGATCGTTCCGCATCTTGAACAGGACGTCGTTCCCCTCGGCCCGGTCCAGGGCGCTGAGCTCCTGCAGGCGATCTTCGGCATCGACGACCATCGATCGGAACTTGATCATCCGGAAGGTACCGCCGTTCAGGCCGACTCGCTCCTGGCGGAAGAAGACCGGACCCGGTGTGGTGGTCTTCACCAGCACCGTCAGCACGAGCAGCAGCGGCGACAGGACGATGACGAGCAGCGCTGCACCGACCAGGTCGAAGGCACGCTTCGTGTAGAGCTTGCGCCCAGAGTACGTCGGCGTCTCGACGTGGATGAGCGGGAGCCCCTGCACGGGCCGCGTGTGGATGCGCGGTCCTCCGATGTCGGTCAGGCTCGGTGCGACGACCAGGTGCTGCCGGCCGGGCTCGAGCGACCAGCTGAGTTCGCGGACCCGCTCCGGCGGCAGGTCGTCGGAGCTCGTGATCACGACGGTGTCGGCACCGGTCTCGCGCAAGGCGGAGCCGACGTCGTCGAACCCGCCGTGGCTGCGGATCGTCGAGCCCGCCAGCATCCCGCGGTGGTTGGAGGACACGACGGCACCCACCACGCGGTACCCGGCTTCGGGTGAACGAGCCAGTTCGCGGCCGATGTGCAGCACGCTGGCCGGCGAGCCGACCAGCAGCACCGTCGCCGAGTACGCACCCTGCTGACGCTGGGCGACCAACCACTGCCGCCACATCCACCGCGACAGCAGCAACACGAGGATCCCGATGGGGAAGGCGATGAGCACGTACCCGCGCGCGAGATCGACGTGCAGCAGGAACGCCGCGATCGCCAGCAGCCCGAACACCCGGACGCTGGAGTCCGCGACCAGGCGGTACTCCGTGCTCCCGACACCGATGACTCGCGCCCCGCGGGTGTCGTACAGGGCGAGCGCGCTCATCCACACCACGATCACGACGATCGAGATCGCCGAGTAGCTGAGCCGGAGGTCCGCGGTGTTGGTGGCGAGGTTCGACTCGATCCCCAGCCAGGCGATCTGCACGCCGAAGACCACCCAGATCAGCGCCAGCAGATCCGTGATGAGCACCCGGCGCGAGTACGAGCGGCTCCACTCGTCGCGGGCCCCGACCACGCTCGGTGCGCGGAGCGCGTCCGCCGTCACGGTCGCATCACCACGACGCACCGCCGTCACTCGAGACCCTGACCGTCTCGCCGTCCCACAGCCAGACGTCCTGTCCGGCACGGTCGATCGTGACGGTGCCGTCGGAGTCCGCACCGTCGGCGCAGCCCACCGGCGAGACCGCGGTGCTGGGGGTCACGTCCGCCGCGGGCATGGTCACGAGTTGCACGCCGGAGCAGGACGCCACGTCCACGCGGGCCAGGGTGTACTCGCCGCCGTCGACCGCGATCGAGCGCACACCGCCCATCGGCACGTCCACCCATGCATCCGTCCCGGCCCGCCACTCAAGCTGGCCGTCGCAGATCACGACCGAGGTCCGCTCCCCCTGGAACGCCTCGATCGGGTCCGCGCACGGGGCGTGGATCGTCCCGCTCGCGAGCACCACACCGTCGGTGCTGATCCCGGCGCCGGCGGCGCCTGGCGTCCCCGCGCTCCACGTCACGCCCGCATCGGTGCTGGTCCGCGCCGTCGTGGTGCAGTCGTCACCGACGCCCGCCAGGATCGAGAGCTCCGCACTGGAGGCCCGGATCGCCATGAGCGATCCGACATCCGTCCCGAGTCCCACCGGAACCCACGTCGACCCGCCGTCCACGGTGTGTTCCAGCACCGGCCGGGGGCCGCCGCACGACCCGCCGGACGCACGCCATGCCTCCCGGTCGTCCACGGCTGCCAACAGACGCCGCCCCCGCTGAGCGGTGGATGCGGAGTCTGCGTCAGCAGACGCGCTCGCGCGCGGCGTCTCGGTCGTGTCGGGTGTACTCGTGAACGTGGGGATCGGGCCCGCAGGTCCGTTCTGCTCCGGCGCGGTGCGCCCCAGGGCGAGGGAGACGAGCACGACGTCGATCGCGACCAGCACCACCACGACGGCCGCCACCACGATGAGTGTGGTTCGGGGCAGTGCGCGGCCGAGGCTTCGGGTCCCCCGGCGCGTCGTCATGTCGCGGCTCCGCTCAGCGTCCGGCTCGCCGGAGCACGCCGAGCTTCTTGCCGGGTTGCTTCGGCGGGGTCACCGATGCGGTGGCGCCGTCGTCCTGGCCGTAGCCGTACCCGTACCCGTACCCGTACCGGCCGTACCCGTACGCACCGGGACCCTTGACGGGCATCTTGGTGATGACGAAGCCGGAGATCGGGGCGCCGACGTTCTCGAGCGATGCGATGGCTGCCGCCAGTTGCCCCTTGTGGGTGTGGCCCGAGGCGACCGCGATGATCGCGCCCGATGCCTTCTTCGCCAGGATCGCCGCGTCGGTCACCGGGAGCAGCGGCGGCGCGTCGAACAGCACGTAGTCGAACTGCTGCTCGAGGCGCTCGATCAGGTCCTGCATCGCGCGCGAGCCGAGGAGTTCCGACGGGTTCGGCGGGATCGGTCCGGCGGGCAGGACGACGAGCTTGCCGCGCCCCCACGGGTGTGCGACGTCCTCGAGGTCGGCACGACCGATGAGCACGTCGGTGAGGCCGGCGTTGCCCTCGACGTCCATGTACTCGGCGACGCGGGGGCGGCGCAGATCGGCGTCGATCAGGATGACCCGGAAGCCGGCGCTGTCCAGGGCGATCGCGAGGTTCGCCACGGTCGTGCTCTTGCCTTCGGACTGCATCGACGACGTCATGACGAAGGTCCGAGCGCCCGTGCCGATGTCGAGGAACTGGAGGTTCGTGCGGAGCGTCCGGAAGGACTCGGCACGGGGGCTGCGGGGGTCGACCTGCACGATGAGCGGACGCTCGGCGGCCTTGGCGTCGTAGGCGATCCCGCCGATGACCGGCTTGTCGCTGATCTTCTCGACGTCGAGCTCCGTGCGGACACGGTTGTCCAGGGTCTCGCGCAGCACGGCGATCCCGATGCCGAGTGCCAGCCCGACGAGCAGACCGAGTGCGACGTTGACGGGCACGTTCGGACTGACCGGGGTGCTCGGGACGTCCGCCTGCTTGACGCGGGTCAGCTTGACCGTGCTCTTGCCGCTCGCGTCGGTGGCCTCGATGTCCTGCACGACGTTGGTCAGGCTCTGCGAGGTCGCGTTCGCGATGTTCGCGGCCTGCACCGGGTCGGTGCCCTCCACCGAGATGGAGATGAGGGTGGTGCTGGTCGGTGCCGTCGCCGACACCATGGTCGCGAGCTGGTCGGCATTCATGTCGAGCTTGAGCGACGAGATGACCGGCAACAGGACGATGGGCGTCGACACCAGGTTCGAGTACGTCAGCACGCGCTGCTGGGTGAACGTGTTGCCCTGCGCCAGGTCGCTCGCGCTGCCGGACGTCTCCGTGGAGACGAAGACCTGCGCGGATGCTGCGTAGACCGGCTTCTTCACCAGGGAGAAGCCGGCCGCGGCCGCGACCCCGACCAGTGCCAGCACCAGGATGAAGACCCATCCCTTGCGCAAGACCGCTATGTAGTCGCGTAGCTCCACGCGGCACCCTTCCCCGGAAGTCGCCGCGCCCTGCAGAGTCCCTGTCGCAGGTCGACCGGGATCGTCCCAGCGTTCGGCAGGGAAATACTGCCACACCGATGAGACGCGCTCGGGGTCGCGCGACGTCGAGTCTCGTTCTGCGTCCCGTACGGTGGCGACATGCAGCCCGAACCGGACGCGCCGACCGCCGCCCGCCCTTCCTCGGCGGTGCGGGACCTGCAGGTCATCGTGATCGCGCTCCTGGTCGCCGTGCTGCTGTCCCGGGTCGTCGGTGGCGTCGCCCGGACTGGGGGTCTGCCCTCCCCGATCACGCAGGTGCTGGTCGCCGACCTGGCCGTGTGGGTGCCGCTCGTGCTCGGCGTCGGGTGGGTGCTCCGGAGGTCCTCTCCGGCACTGCTGGTGCGCCGGCTCGGGCTCGGGTGGGCCGACGCCGTCGCGGCCATCGGCATCTTCATCGTGTGCCGCGGGCTCGACGCCGTGCTGTCCGTCGCGTTCTTCGGTGTGACCGGGCTGACGCCGCAGCCGACCCTCGGCACGCCGGACGTGCTGCTGCTCGTGGTCTCGGCGATCGGGGTGTGCCTGGTCAGTCCGGTGCTCGAGGAGATCGTGTTCCGTGGTCTCATGCAGCGCCGGCTGTCGGCCGAGCTGACGCCGCGCACGCGGTTCCTGGCCGTGCTGGTGACCGCGTTCGCGTTCGCGCTGATGCACCTGGCGATCAGCACGCCCGCATCGTCGGTCGCGGGGTTCGAGGTCTTCGTGACGACGTTCGTGCTCGGCCTGCTGACGGGGACGCTCGTCGCGATGACCGGACGCATCGGCGGGGCGGTCCTGGCGCACGTCCTGTTCAACACCGTGGCCGTCGTGCTCACCTGGCCGCGCTGACATCGATCGCACCAGCAGACGCACCGACCGGTAACGTCCTCCTCGAATGTCTCGCCCAACCAGCATCCTCGAGAGCCCCCTCGCGCGGCAGGCTCCCCTGAGTGCGCTGTTGGCGCTCAGCGCCGTCCTGAGCATCACGGTGCCGTCGCTCCAGGTGACGGACGGCGGCCTGTTCGTCGCGAGCCTCGCGGTCACCGGTCTCGCGACGGTCGTGGCTGCGGTGGCACTGGCGTTGCCGCACTCCGTCGGGCTCGTGCCGGCGCTGCTGGTGCTCGACTTCGTGGCGATCGCGCTGTTCCGGACGAGCACGGGCGCAGGTGCCTCGGTCTTCACCTCGCTCGCCGTCCTGCCGGTCGTCTGGTGCGGATCGCTCCGTGGCCGCCTGACCGTCGTGTACGCGGCGCTGGGCGTGACGCTCGTGATCATGGCGCCCTACGTCCTGACGCCGACGAACGTGCCCGGAGCGAGCGAGTTGGTCCGCCTTGGCGTCACCGTGATCGTGTTCGGGACGGTCGCGGCAGTCGTGCAGGAGCTCTCACGGCGAGCGCGGCGCAACGTCCGCGCTGCCCGACTGGGCGAGGAACGCGTCCGCGCGGAGATCGACCGTGCCGCCGCCGTTCAGCGCTCGCTGCTCCCCACGCCGACCGACCACCTGGGCGCCGACGTCGCGGTGGCGGGCGCCTGCCTGCCGGCGAAGTCGGTCGGTGGTGACTTCTTCGACTGGTACGAGACGAACAGCGGGATCGCCGTCAGCCTCGGTGACGTGATGGGCAAGGGCGTGGGGGCGGGGCTCATCGCAGCGGCCGTGCGGGCCACGGTCCGCAGTTCCCGTGCCGTCGACGACCCGTCCGAGGCGCTCCTGCGGGCGGCCGACGGGCTCGCCGCCGAGGGCAGCGCGACCGACGTGACGTTCACCACGCTGTTCCACGCGCGCATCTCGACCGACGGCACCTTCCGGTGGGCGGACGCGGGCCACGGGTTGAGCCTGGTGCTCCGGTCAGGCGGCGGCGTGGATCGGCTCCGGTCGAGCGATCTCCCGCTCGGGATGGGGCTCCGCGACGAGTGGGCGACGACCGAGGGGTTCCTCGACACCGGCGACCTGCTCATCTCGTTCAGTGACGGTGTGCTCGACCTGTTCGGCGGGCGCGAGGACACCGTCGACGCCGTGGCCGATCTCGCACGGGCCTGCGGCTCCGAACCCACGGCGTTGGTGGCGGCACTGTCCGCGCGGGCGGACGAGGTCGCGCACGACGACGATGTGACGGTGATCGCGATCCGACGAGCGCCGGTGGCGACCGTGGCCTCCGCGCTGCCCGCGCAACCGGCGCGCCGAGAGCGCACGTGACCTGGCGATCAGCACGACCACATCGTCAGTCGCGGGCTTCGAGCCGATGTTCGTGCTCGGCCTGCTGACGGGGACGCTCGTCACCATGACCGTGCGCATCGGCGGCGCGATCCTGGCGCACGTCCTGTGCAACACCGTGGCCTTCCTGCTCACCCGGCCCCACTGACACCGGTTCGGACACTCGTCGACGTCGACTGCGCAGCGGGACCAGGAACGCGCTGAGCACCAGGACGCCACCGATCACTACGCCGGTCACGCGGTCACCGTTTGCGTCGTCGTCGGGCCAGAGACCGCCGAACAGCAGTCCCATCCCAACGGTCTCGACGGTGTAGAACACCGCAAGGTTCCGTGCCCAGTGCGGACGCCGTTCCTTCCGCGGGGCATCTCGCCCGGTCTCGAACCACATGGCGGTGCCGAACGCACCCCACGCCACGAAGACGAGGCTCTCGACCGGGAACCAGCGCTGGAGGATCGTGAGTGTACAGATCCCCATTGCGAAGCCGAGCAGCAACCACCCGAGCGATGCGAGGCGACGCCGACTCACTGACGGTCCTCCGGCGCCGCTGCCTGTTCGCGCCGGAAGCGCTCGATCTCGGCATCGACCTGCCGCCGCGAGAACCGCTTCGCCACGAGCGCGGCCCAGATCGAGCCGACCGCGGTGATCGCGACGCCGAGGACGGTCCCCTCGACGCGGAGTTCACCGTCGCCCCGGTTCGGCACGATGGCACCGACCAGCAAGCCCACCCCGATGACCGTGATCGTCGACAGCACGAACGTGGCGACGGGGCTGCCCAGGCGCGGACGACCAGTCGGCAGTGACCAGGCCGAGGTCGCGAGCACGAACCAGCCGACGAGGACCCCGGCACTCACCGGGAACCACCGCCCCAGCACGAGCAGCAGCCCGAGCGACAGGACGAACCCGCCGGCGCACCAGAGCCACCACCGGTTCCGCTCCCGCCGCTGCTGTCCGGCCACGTCATCAGTCCCCATGGGTCGAACGTACAGGTCACCGGCGATCGGCCCGGACGAGCCGATCGCCGATGACCTGTCGGTGTCAGGACAGGGCGGAGAAGGACGCGTCGCGGATGAGCACAGTTGCGGCTCCGGCAGCGACCTGCTGCTGCGGGTCGCTGGACAACCCGAGCTGCCAGTCGCCGCCACCCGGCTTCGCGGGCAGCGTGAACTCGACGGTCGTGTCCGAGGCGTTGAGCAGGACCGCGACGGTGTCGTCGCCCTGTTCGAGGACGAGCATCACCGCCCGGTTGCCGCCGTCGGCCCAGTCCGCGTCCTCGAAGCCGGCGTTGTCGGCGCGGAGCACCGAGACGGTCGAGTCGGAGTCACCGGGTGCCGTGCGGTACCACTCCGGACGCAGGGAACGGTGCTGCGCCCGGAACGCGATGGCCGCGGTCGTGAACGCGAGCAGGTCCCGGTCGGCCGCTTCCCAGTCGAACCACGAGATCTCGTCGTCCTGGCAGTAGGCGTTGTTGTTGCCGCCCTGGGACCGAGCGATCTCGTCGCCGCCGAGGATCATCGGCACACCGGCCGACAGCAGCAGGGTGCCGAGGAAGTTCCGGCGCTGTCGATCGCGGTACGCGTTGACGCCGGCGTCGTCCGTAGGCCCCTCGACGCCGCCGTTGAACGAGGCGTTGTCGCTCTCGCCGTCGTTGTTGTCCTCGCCGTTCGCCTCGTTGTGCTTCTCGGCGTACGAGGTCAGGTCCGCCAGGGTGAAGCCGTCGTGTGCCGTGACGAAGTCGACCGAGCACAGCGGCGAGCGGCGGGACCCCTCGTACACGTCCGGGCTGCCGAGGACACGCTGGACGGCGTCACCGAGCGCCCCCTCGTCGCCGCGCCAGAAGGCACGGAGGTCGTCGCGGTACTTGCCGTTCCACTCGGACCAGTCGGCCGGGAACCCGCCGACCTGGTACCCCGCGGTGTCCCACGGCTCGGCGATCATCTTGACCCGACGGAGCACCGGGTCCTGGTGGACGATGTCGAGGAACGCTGAATGCTTCTCGGCCTCGCCGTCCTGTCGCGTCAGCGTCGTCGCCAGGTCGAAGCGGAAGCCGTCGACGTGCATCTCCTCGACCCAGTAGCGCAGCGAGTCCATGATGAGCCCGAGCGCCGCCGGATGGCCGACGTTGAGCGAGTTGCCGGTGCCGGTGGTGTCGAAGTAGTTGGCCTCGTCACCCTCGACGAGGCGGTAGTACGACTCGTTGTCGATGCCCTTGAACGACAACGTCGGGCCCATGTGGTTGCCCTCGGCGGTGTGGTTGTAGACGACGTCCATGATGACCTCGAGCCCCGCGGCGTGCAGGGCCTTGACCATCTCCTTGAACTCGGCGACCTGCTCGCCGGCGGTGCCGCTGGACGAGTACTCGTCGTGCGGTGCGAAGAACCCGATGGAGTTGTAACCCCAGTAGTTGCGGAGCCCCTTGTCGGCAAGGGTCGAGTCCTGGACGAACTGGTGCGTGGGGAGCAGCTCGACGGCCGTGACGCCGAGATCGACCAGGTGCTGGATCGCCGCCGGGTGCGCCATGCCGGCGTAGGTGCCGCGGATCGCCTCGGGGACGTCCGGGTGCTGCTTCGTGAAGCCCTTGACGTGGACCTCGTAGAAGACGGTGTCGGCCAGACTGGTCGAGGGACGGACGTCGTCGCCCCAGTCGAACGAGCGGTCGGCGACGACCGACTTCGGCATCGCGGCGGCGGAGTCGGTGTCGTCGCGGGTCTCGGGGTCGTTCATGTCGTGGCCGAACAGAGCCTGGCCCCACTCGTACGAGCCGTCGACCGCCGTGGCGTACGGGTCGAGCAGGAGCTTGGCGCCGTTGTGGCGCAGGCCCTTGGCCGGGTCCCACGCGCCGTGCACGCGGAAGCCGTAGCGGGTGCCGACGGCGACGCCGGGGACGATGTCGTGGAAGGTGTAGCCGGTGCGGTGCTGCAGCTCGGTGCGGTGTTCGTTCCCGTCGTCGTCGAACGTGCAGAACTCGACGCGCTCCGCGGTGCTGGAGAAGAGTGCGACGTTGGCGCCGCCGTCGACGAGCGTGACGCCGAGCGGGGTGCGGGCAGAAGTGGTCATCGTGTCGTTGTACCGGGCGGCCGCTGTGGTCCCGGCTCGCGCACGTACCCCGCCAGGCATGGATGCGCAGACCGGACAGCTGCGACCGCCTCGTCGGACACCGGACGGTGACCGAGGGCGTCTGCTCCTCGTTCGGGTCGAGGAGCAGGCGCCCTCGCGCTACGACGACGTCGGGTTCGGCGCGGCGGTCCGCGACGATGCCAGCCCGGAACAGGGATCGGGCCCCCGCAGCTGAGCGGCGCGGGGTAGCTCACGAGACGGTACGGACGTGCCGCTCTCCGGGCGCACAGGTACGCGGAAATCCACGGGAGCGGCCCCGCTGCCATCCAGAGAACGCGCGTTCCCCGTTTGGGGGATACCAACGAGGGGCGTCGCCTGATTGGGTCATCGAGTCAGCAACTCCGTTGCGGACGAGATCCGCGCGGAGCTTTGGCACCAAGCGAAGGTGACCTCCCTCGGGTGGGGCGGTCACGGTGGGTGCCGGCGTGTCGATTCGGGTTCGACGCGGCGGCACCCCCATTCACGAGACGCGCAGGGGTCCTCACTTTAGGGGACTCGCCTGTACCCCGTTCTGGGTGTACCGATTCGTCTGTCCTCCGACTGTGATGGGTGCCTGGGCTCCACTGTCCGCATCCACCCGAAGGAGCGCGCATGACCGTCACCGTCCCGCGTCTGAGCGCCGTCCTGTCGTCGGCCGAGCCGCCGCACCGATCGGCGCTCCGGCCGCTCCCCCGCGCGTGGACGCGGTGGCTCCTCCGGCTCGCGTTCGCCGTGCCCTACGTCGTGGTCGCCGTGCTCTCGATCGAGATCCCGACCACACCGATCCTGGAGCTCACCGGCAACCAGGCGACCCTCGACCGGGCGACGGCGGCACTCGACGGCGGCGTCGTGCAGGCCGTCGGTCAGCTCTACCCGCTGCTCTCCGGCGTCCTGCTCCGGTTCCTGCCGTTCGGCGTGCACGGTGCAGCGGTCCTCGGCGGCCTCGCAGCCGGCGTGCTGCTGCAACTCCTGGCGCAGGCCATGCTCCGGCGCGGTCTCCGGATGCGGAAGGTGGTCGTCTTCACGATCGCGCTCGGCGCGAACCCGCTCTACGCCTTCGTCGCCCTCAACGACCTGCAGGCCTTCCTCGGCATCGCGCTGTTCGCGCTCGCGATCGCCGACATGGTGCGGTTCTTCTCGTACGGCGACACCCAGGCGGGGTTCCGTGCCGGCCTGTCGTTGATGGTGTCGACGCTCGTCGACCCGATGGGCCTCGTCTACGTCGTCATCGCAGCTCTGACCGCCCCGCTGCTGGAGCTCGCCCGGCACGGACAGCCGGGCATCCGCCGAGCGAACACGCTCGTCCTCGTGTTCCCGAGCATCGCCGTCATCGGCTCGATGTCCGTGCTCGACCTGCTCGTCCTCCGCGACCCGTTCGCGGCACTGCGGAACACCGTGCACACCGACAGCACCCGGCTGAGCGGCCTCGAGCACCTGGTGGGTTCGTTCGACGGGCTGTTGCTCCTCGCGATGGTCGTCGCGGGGTGCCTCCTGGCCCTGCTCGTGCACCGACCCGGTGCGATCGTCATCGTGGTCGCGCTGTTCGCCGGGATCCTCGCCGGCTACGCGATCGGGCTCATCCCGGTCGCCACCGCCGGCAACACGTTCGTCACGATGCTCGCCGTCGCGATCGCGATCCTCCCGCGTGTCAGCAGCCGGGTCACGAGCGCTCTCGTCATGGTGCTCGCCGCCCTCCAGATCCCGCTCGCGTGGACCGCGGCGTTCGAACGCGAGGTCGTCGCCGAGTGGATGCACGCCCTGGTCTCGGCGGTGGGCGCATGACCGCCGTCGTGTCCGGTGCGTCCGCCGTCTCCAGCGAGACCGACGCCCCGTCGATCGACGAGACGACCGCCCGGCACCGCGGCGGCGAGTCCGACTGGCGCCCACCGCACCGGTGCTCGGTCCGCCGGCACGTCGACGAGGGCTGGGTCGCCTCCGCACGGATCCGCGAGGGTGTCCTCGTCCTGACCAGCGGCCGGTCGGACCCGGATGTGCTCCGGGCCGCCTTGACCGAGGAGTTCGGCGAGCCGGTCGTGCTCCGGACGGTCGATGAGGCCGAGGTCCGCCAGCGCATCATGTGGGAGCTGGACGACGAGGTCGCCGACCTCGCCGCACACGACCTCGCCCGCACGATCCCGGCCATGTCCGCCCGCACGGTGCTGTCCCGCGGTCAACAGGTCGGCGGCGGCATCGCCCTGCTCGCGTTCGCCGGCTGCCTGGTGATCGCTCCGGGTACGACCGCCGCCATCGTCACCGCGGTGCTCTCGCTCGGGTTCCTGGCCGGCATCGTCTTCAAGTTCTGGGTCTCCATGGTCGGCGCGCGCTTCGACCTCGTCGAGCAGGTCTCAGCGGCCGACGTCGCCGCGCTCGATGACACCACGCTGCCGACGTACACCGTCCTGGTCCCGGTGTTCCGCGAGGCGAACATCGTCGGCGACCTCGTCCGCAACCTCGAGGTCCTCGACTGGCCGAAGGACCGCCTCGAGGTCCTGGTCCTCGTCGAGGCCGAGGACCACGAGACACGCCAGGCCGTCCTCGACGCTGAACCACCGGCCTGGATGCGGATCGTCATCGTCCCTCCCGGGGCGCCGCAGACCAAGCCGCGCGCCTGCAACGTCGGCCTCGCGATCGCCCGCGGCGAGTACGTGGTCATCTACGACGCCGAGGACCGCCCCGACCCCGACCAGCTCAAGAAGGTGTTCACCACGTTCGAGCGGGCCGGCACCGACACGGTGTGCGTCCAGGCCGCCCTGAGCTACTTCAACGCCGACGAGAACGCCCTGACGCGCATGTTCACGCTGGAGTACTCGTACTGGTTCGACTACATGCTCGCCGGCCTCGACGCCCGGAACCTGCCGATCCCGCTGGGCGGGACCTCGAACCACTTCCGCACCGAGCTCCTGCGCGAGCTCGGTGGTTGGGACCCCTACAACGTCACCGAAGACGCCGACCTGGGGATCCGTGCGTCCGCGGTCGGGTACCGCGTCTCCGTCGTCAACTCGACCACGATGGAGGAGGCGAACACCTCGATCCCGAACTTCGTCCGGCAGCGGTCGCGGTGGATCAAGGGGTACATGCAGACCGCCCTCGTCCACGCCCGGCGCCCCCGTGCGCTCGTGCGGGAGATCGGGTTGCGCCGGGCTGCTGCGTTCGCGCTGCTCATCGCCGGGACACCGTTGACGTTCCTCGGCATGCTGCCCGGCATCGCGGTGACGATCGCCACCTTCGTGCTGCCCACGGCGTGGACGGCCCCGGTGTTCCCCGCCCCGGTGCTCTGGCTGTGCGTGCTCGACTTCCTGCTCGGCAACGCCACGATGATCTACCTGACCATGATGGGGCCGTACAAACGCGCTCGGTTCGACCTGATGCTCTGGGCGTTGCTGAACCCCGCGTACTGGGTGCTGCACTCGGTCGCCGCCTACAAGGGCCTGTGGCAGCTCATCACCCGACCCCACTACTGGGAGAAGACGGAGCACGGTCTCACCAAGACGTCATCCGTGTGAGTACTGCGGTCGCCGCGGCGTCTCCCGTTCAGGGGGTTGCCGCGGCGGTCGAGGTGGAGCACGCTGTGGTCGGTCCGGTCATGTCAGCACCTGAGGGGAAACCATCATGCGATCGCTCGTCTACACCAGCACGCAGACCCGACCGATCACGGACTCGGAACTCGCGCAGATCCTCGCCGTCGGCCGGGAGAAGAACACCCGCCTCGGTGTCACCGGGATGCTCGCACACCGCGACGACAACTGCATCGGCATCATCGAGGGCAACGACGACGTCGTCGCTGAACGCTTCGATCAGGTCCGAGCCGATCCCCGCCACACCAACGTCCGAGTGCTCCTCAACGAGCCGATCCGACACCGGTCCTTCCCGGACTGGTCGATGGCGTTCCAGCCGCTCGACCCGTTGCTGCACGACGTGCCGGGGTTCAGCGACCTCTTCACCGCCAACCGCCCCAACGACTCCACCTTCGGTGCGTCCCGCGCGCGTGCTCTGCTCGACTGGTTCCGGAAGCACCCGCTCGCTCCCTTGACGAACCAGGACGCGGCCGACGAGGAGATCCCCCGAACCCGGATCCTGAACGCCGCGATCACCGCTGTCCACGCCGGCGGCGCGTCCCGGTTCACCCTCGAGGACGTCGCAGAACGCGCGGGGATGACCGTCCCCGAGGTCCTGGGGCTCTTCCCGTCGCAGCACGCCGTGCTCGCCGCGACCGTGATGCGGTGGACCCGAGCAGTCTCCGCTCCCCTGCTCCCCCTCGCCGCCGAGAAGGGCACGATCGCGTTCCTGCACGCGCTCCTCGCCGCCCATGCCGAGGAACCCGCCCTGATGCGCCTGATCGCGTCCACACTCGCCACGTCGACCGACCCGTCGACCGACGGAGCGGACTACTACCGGTCCGCCTACCTCCAGTTCCGTGAGACCGTGCGCACCGCCCTCGCCGAAGACGTCCGTGCCGGGCGGGAACCCGCCACGATGGATCCGATCCGCGGTGCACAGCAGCTCCTCGCCCTCTACGACGGCATCCGCCTGCAGGCGCTCCTCACACCGGACACCGACGTCGTCGACGCCTTCGACCGCGCCGCGTCGCGCATGCGACGGGGCTGGACCGAACACTACGAACGACCCGCCTACTGGGACCTGCCCACGATCCCCAGCGCCTGACGACGGGGGCCGGCCCCGCCGACTCCACATGGGCCGATGGCCGAGAGGCACAGCATCGCGCGAGTGGTAGGACCTGTCCATGGTGTTCTACGACGCACGTCCGATCCGCACGGCAGGGCAGGTGCTGCTCGATGTCGTCGTGGTGGCCGGGATGGTCGCCGCGGTTCTGCTCGGGCGAGCGGTCTCCGCATCGATCAGCGCCCTCGCCGACATCGGAACTCGTGTCCACGACCAGGGCACCGCGTTCCAGGAGCAGTTGCGCAGCACCGCAACGGCACTCGAGAAGGTGCCGTTCATCGGCAAGTCGGTCAGCGCACCGCTGCAGGACGCGAGCCAGAGCGCGCAGCGGATCGCGGCTGCCGGAGCAGAACAGCAGCAGGAGACGCTGCACGTGGCGCACCTCCTGGGTACCTCGTCGACCGCGGTGCTGATCATCGTCCTGGTGGTGGTCTGGATCCGGTACCGCGGCGGCTTCATCCGGCTCGCCACGCTCACACAGCGCCTCGGTCAGCAGCCGGACGGAGCCGAGTTGCTCGCCGTCCGCGCGCTGACGACCCGGAACGCCGCCGGCCGGCTCGGCGTCGACGTCGTCGACCGATGGCGGCACCGGGATCCGGAGGTCATCCGCGCGCTGGCCGATCTCGAGCGGCGCTCCACCGGGCTCCGCGTGGCGCCTTCGCGGACGTCGTGACCTCCCGCCCACGAGGGCGGGATCGGGTCAGGCACAACTGGTGCGGCCGAGTCCGAGGAAGCGGACGGTGCTGATGCGGACGCTGCTGGCGGAGGTCGTCGTCCACGTCGAGGTGACGTCGGCGCGGACGGTGACACTGGAGGTGCGGAAGGAGAAGAGATCCCAGGAGCTGATCGTGGTGGATCGGGCGGTGCCGGCGCTGGTGTCGCTGCTCGCGACGCCGTCGATGACCGTGGTGAACCGCTCGGGTGCCACCCCGTCGTAGCTCCACCCGATGGTGACCGACCCGTTCGTGTTCGACGTGCACGTCAGCGCAGTGGCCGGGGTCGCGGCCACGGTCGCCATCGTGCTGGGTGCGGTGGCGGTGGCGGCGAAGGCCGCGGCGGCCGCCGGAGCAGGTACCGCCAGCGCCGCGACGGTGCAGACAGAAGTGACGAGGAGTGCCCCCACCGCCCACGGCCGGTGGTCCTGCTGACGATGCCGGGGCCCACGTCGGGACGCCCCCGTAGTCCTGCTCGGATCTGCGACGGCCGGCAGGACGGCGAGTCCAGCGACGAGGACGAGGGCCGAACCGAGGGCGACGAGCGGGCCCGCTCGATGGTCCGCAGCCCAGAGGACGGGTGTGCCGATGAGTGGGACACGGAGGTACCCGACTCCCGTGACCGCGGACCGGGAGATGTGTGTGGAGTCGGCGGAGGGGTTCGCGTCGCCCTTCGTGGTGAGGGTTCCGTCGCTGTTGAGGGAGTCGAACCGGTGCAGCCGGAGGGTGCCGACGTGGTCGGGGTCGGCGAAGAGCAACACCTGTCCCTTCCGGAGCTCTCCCGCGGTGACCGTCTTGCTCACCACGACGTCACCCGGGTGCAGGGACGGCTCCATGGAGCCGGTCATCACCGTGGTGGTGTGCCAGCCGAGGACCATCGGAGCGACAGCCCAGAACACGAGACCGAGGACGGCAGCCAGGATCCCCCGGGTGCCGAGCACCACGGCGAACCGACCCCACACGGACGGACGCATGACCGACCTCCTCTCGTGTCCTCCCGGCCGCTCAGGAGTTCTGCGCTTCCCAGGTGAACCCGAGGCTCGCGGTGGCACCCATCAGGGAGGCCGGGGCATCCGACGAGACGGTGTAGGTGATCTGGTAGGTCTTGGTCTCCGACTTGTCCCCGGTGGGCTTCCACGTCCCGACGCCGGTGGCGTAGCTCGTTCGGGTGGACGCGAACGACGCGAGGGAGTCGTTGTACAGGAGACCGTCGGACCCGGCCGCCGCGGTGAAGCCGTTGCACGTGCCGTAGCCTCCACCGCTGCCCTGCTTGACCTGCAGGGTGACGTACGAGGCCAGCGCCTTGGTCTGCTGCACGTTCGTGGCGTAGAGCTTCACTGCACTGGGGAGCGAGCCGGTCGAGGTGACGGCGATGCAGTTCGTCCCGGTGGAACCGGGCTTGAGGTTCGACGCAGCGAAGAGCGCACCGTTCGATGCGTCGTTGCTCAGCGCCACCGATCCCATCGACCAGTTGTTGGCGTCGTCCGACGAGGTGGCCGAGAACGCCGAGTACGACGCGGTGGACACGGCGACACCGGCGGCGAGCAGGGCAGCCGGGATGACGGCGAGGGTGGCGACACGGGCGATGGTGCGGTTCGGGCGACGCATGAGAGGAGATCCGTTCAGGTTGGGACTTGACTCGAATTTCGAGCTAGGTGAACCATACGCCTACAAATTCGTTCAAGTCAATTTTTGTCCCAAACGGATCTCGTCTAAGATGGAACCATGAGCGCGAGCCCTCCTCCGATGAGTGACGCCGACCAGGATCGTCTGCTGGACGAGGCGGTCGCCGCGTTCTACAGCGCTCAGGTCGAGCACGCGCACCTGATGCAGCACCTCGCAGTCACCCACGACCTGAACCCGGTCGACCTCCGCGCGCTGAAGTTCCTCGGCGCAGTCGACGACGACCGCACGCCGAAGTGTGAGCAGCCTCGCTCTGTGTCGTCGTTTTCGCTGCGATCGGTGTCGGGTCAGGTGGTGCCGATGACGAGGGTGCTGCGGGCGGCCTCGACGA